>CAJAIA010000028.1 GCA_903939735.1 uncultured Ignavibacteria bacterium | reverse complement strand
GGTTGCACTCCAGCCAGATGCGAGTTCCGCCAGCTTTGCGCTTATGGATCTTGGCGCGTTCTCGATTCTCGTTGCCGTCAACACATGGATCATGATCGTGTCCGACGGCTCAGCCCTAGCTGGAGTAATCCAATTCGGTGTTGAACCCTCCGAGCGCCGACGTGTGAACACGATGGCCTTGCTGATTCACACGGTTATCGTTGGCGTAGCAACATTCGGTGTCTACCTCGCTGGTCATCCGCTGGCTGATATGGTTGGTGACTATCGACTGGGGCGTGTCGCAGATATACTCCCGCTGTATGCGTTGGTGACGTTGCCGCGCATGTTTTGTCTTAAGATCATCTACCGCGACATGCGCATGCGCGACTTGTTTGTCGCTGACGCGATCTGGTTCGGCGTGCGCACCATGCTTACCTGGTGGTTCATTCGATCCGGTACGCTCACGACGTTTGATAGCTTGGTAACAATTGACATCGTTGGGATGGCTGCTACCTCGATTGCCACGATTGTGCTCACGCGCAAAGAGCTTGTCTTCGGTTGGAGCGGTGGAATCTCCCTCGGCACATATCTGCGCTATGGCGTTCCACTTGCGATGGCAACGGCCCTCAACTCCGCGCCGCGCCAGCTCGACAATCTCGCCATTGGGGTATTCTTCGGTACAGGAGTTGCCGGTGCGTTTACGCCGGCCAAGAACCTGTATCGCGTGTTCGAGCAAGCATTTGATGCGGTGAGTACGCTGCTGTATCCAGCAGCTGTGCGCATGTATGCGCAGCGGCGCATGGAAGACATGCAGGTACTGATCACCAAGGCTATCAGCGTCACGCTCATCCCCACGGTGATCGCTATTGTTGCGCTTGAGCTCGGACTTAGCAATCTCATTACGGTTGTGTTGGGTCCGACGTACGCAGATGCCATTGCGCATTTTAACGTGCTCATCCTTGCAGGTGTTGGTATGCCATTCCTGCTGATGAACTCAATAATCGCTGCGATGGGACAGAGCATGGCGATCGTGAAGTATTCTGCACTCGGTCTCATTGCCGGAGCGGCAACATTCTTTGTTGTCGTGCTGATTGATCAGCCTCTGATGGTGGGATCTGCCTTGGTAGCGAATACGCTTGTGATGGGTGGGCTGAGCCTTGCCCATGTGCGACGTGAGATCCATTTCCCGATTCGTGCAATGGGTCGAGTGATTGATGACGTCCGACATGTCTTACAGCGAACGAGGGGGTAGCGATGTGGTTTCATCTGCAAGCGGCGAGTCGGCTGATCACCCGTCGGAAGGGCCCCGTCCTTCGTATGGCGATCGTAGCCCTCGTGGCATCAACGTGGTGTATCACCGGTGCTGTCTGGGCCATTGGTACATGGCGAGATGCCGATGAGCGTGCCTCGGCGATGGTTGTCGACGTCGTCTGCTCCAACGATTCAACTGGAGTCCGCACGCGCACGATGTCCCAGTCAATTGCTCGGATGCCGGGTGTTGTTGAAGCTACCGTCCGCAGTAGCGATGCCGTGTGGAAAGAGTTTGCGGCCGACATGAATATCTCCGATACAGACCTTCGTGCTATTGCGGAGTTGCCTGCGATGATCCGCGTGCGACTCGCACCGCAGTATGTCACACAGGAGTTTGTCGAACGATTTGCGCACGACCTTCGCTCTGCGTCGCGTCGAAACATCGCATCGATCACATGGCCGCGCACCTACGTTGCGATGGTCGAAGAACACCGCCGAACGCTTATCGTGTTCGGTGGGGCGGCTGGAATCCTGAGTCTCGTGCTCTTCATCGTAGCGATCACATATGCGTTCAACGCCGAAGTCCATAGGGCGGGAGCAGACCTGCGTGTAGCCGAACTCCTGGGAGCTCCGATGCGCTGGATTGCAGCACCGCACACGATTGTAGGATTGCTCGCTGGTGCATGCGGACTCGTAGCAAGTACGCTTGTCGTGCTAGCACTTCAATCATCAGCGCGCCATCTCGCCCCTTGGGTAGGACGTGCCACGCAATCAGAGATTCTGCTCGCGGCTGCGGCACTTGCCATCGTAGGCATTGCCAATAGCTGGACGCAGTCACTCCTAGCAGTGCGCGAGGCGATGCGACGTCGATGAGTATTCTCGACCGATATGTCCTGAAGCAATTCGTAAGCTCGATGGTGTTCGCACTATTGGCGCTCTGCGCGATCTTCATTGTGATCGACCTACTCGAGCACCTTGGCCAGTTCCTTGATCATCAGATCCCCATACAAACCCTTGGGATGTACTATCTGGCGATGCTCCCGTACTTATGCGAGGTGCTCGACCCAGTTGCGCTGATGTTGGGCGGACTTTTCGCTGTTGGTCGCTTGAGTGCTAGCAGCGAGGTGACGGCGATGCGCTCGAGCGGACAGCATCCGGTGCGTTTTCTGATGCCATTTCTGGTGGTAGCTCTCATGATGAGCTTCGCACAGACGTACTTCAACGGATGGGTTGCGCCTCGGGCGGCAACGCTGCGTCTCGATATCGAACGTGAGTACCTCGGAAGTAGCGAGGGTCGCACCTCGCTCAACGACCTCCATTTCCGTGAGTCGCCGTCAAGAAATCTGTCGATGCGTCGATACGATGCCGAAGCACGCATCGCATTCGCCGTGTCGATTGAAGAGTACGGATCGCCAGCGCAACCACGGATTCAATGGCGGATCGATGCAGATACCATGCGCTGGGATGATGCACGTTCGCAGTGGATTATACCCAACGGGCTGCGCCGAACTCGCCTTCCTGATCGCGTCCTCGTCGAGCCGATTCACAACCAGTCGGTTGAGTTCTCGGTACGGCACGACCAGATTGTGCGCCTCCAGCTCAATACCGATGAGATGACATTCCCCGAGCTGGCGGAGAATATTGAAACCCTACGGAAGGGTGGGAAGGATACGCGTCGACAGGAGATCGATCTCTCCGGACAGTGGGCGTTCCCCTTTGTGAATTTTGTGGTTGTGATGATAGCTATCCCATTTGCAGCCGTGCGGCGCAGGGGTGGAATGGCCGTTAATATTGCTGCCGCGATGATTCTGGCAATTACCTACATTGCGTTCACAAAGATTAGTCAAGCTGTTGGAGCTGTTGTCGATATTCCTGTAGATGTAGTTGGCTGGGGTGCCAATGTCATCTTCGCTCTGGTGGGAATCGTCGTGACGCTGCGCATGCGTTTCTGAGTGCATGACCACGGAGACGGACTATGAGCATCGTTGCTCTGGCCTTTATAGTTATGATCTGTCTGTCGGTTCGGGCTCCGGCACAGATCTTTCAGCAGTTATCCGCGCAGCGCGCTGGGATAACGTTTCGTAACGATATCATCGAGTCGGACAGTTTTAACGTCCTAGCCGATTTCTATGCCTATAACGGTGGCGGCGTGGGAGTCGGCGACCTAAACGGTGATGGCTACCAAGATCTTGTCTTTACGTCCACACAACGTGGAGTGGGAACATATCTCAGCAATGGGGATCTCACGTTTCGCGACGTTTCCGCAACCTGTGGAATTCGCATCAACGATGAGAGCGTCAACACGGGTGTCCTTGTTGCCGATCTCACGGGTGATGGACATCTCGACGTGTATGTATGTCGACGATATCTCGCTAATCGTCTCTTCGCCAACGATGGCAAGGGGAACTTCACCGATGTTTCCTCCACGTCGGCGCTGTCAATCCGTGGGTTTTCTTCCCAGGCTGCGGTGCTCGACTATGATCGGGATGGCGATCTCGACGTCTACGTCGTCAATAGTGGTGAGCCGCGCAGGAAGGGATATCTCAATTCTGGACTTTGCGATAAGCTCTTCCGCAATGACGGCGGTGGTGCATTTACGGATGTCACTGCAGCGTCAGGCATTAACGACAAGGGCTATGGCCTGAGTGCGAGCATTGGCGACCTCAACAATGATGGATGGCTCGACATCGTTGTCACCAACGACTTTGAAGAGCGCGACGCGATCTACCTCAACAATCGAAACGGTACGTTTTCCGATTCAGCCCAACGAGCGATGGCTAATATGTCGTGGGCATCGATGGGTAGTGACATCGGGGATGTCAATGATGACGGGCTGATGGACATCATGACGCTCGACATGCTTCCACGCGATGATTACCGTCGTCAAACGCAGCTTGGTGGAATGTCGATCTACGGTCCGTTCTTCGACTCACTTCAGCGCGTGCATAATGCGCTCCACCTCAACCGAGGCAATGGACGATTTTCGAACATCTGTTATCAAGCTGGTGTAGCCGCAACAGACTGGTCGTGGTGCGTCCTGATGGGGGACATGGATCTCGATGGACGACTTGATGTGTTTGTTACCAATGGTACAAAACGCGATATCGGCGACCAGGATTATTCCTACAATCTCTTCGCCGGTGCCGAGCCGATGCGCTCTGATGCGTACACGACAATGCCGCGAAGTACCCTCTCGAACTTCCTCTTCCGGAACACCACCGGACTCAAGTTTGCCGACGTTACAATGCAGTCGGGTTTGGTAGATCCGCAGGTGTCAAATGGCGCCGCCATGGTTGACTTGGACAATGACGGCGATCTTGACCTGGTTGTGAGTAACACCGATACCGTGCCCTCGATTTACATCAACCGCACAATCGAGACGCGTGGTGCAGCTGCACGCTGGGTTGGAATCGCACTACGTGGAACTGCCGGCAACGCCCATGGCATCGGCGCGCAGGTGACGCTGCACGCGGGAACTCGCACGTTTACGCGTGAGGTGTCGGCATCACGCGGGTTCCACTCTACCTCTGATGCGCGACTCGTCTTTGGTCTCGGCAGTAGCGCGACGGTCGATTCCTGCGTCGTGCGCTGGCCAACGGGCGTGCGATCTGTACACACAGTATTGCCACACAATGCCTATTCAATGATTGCTGTGCCGACTACCGCGGCAGCATGGAAGCCAGATGCGCATCCACCCGAATACATGTCGAAACGGCGTCGAGCAAGTATCCCGTTCTTTCACAAGGAGAACGCCTACGACGATTTCAAGCGTGAACGATTACTGCCGTATCGTTTCTCAAAGGATGGTCCAGGCGTTGCCGTTGGGGACATCAACGGGGATGGATACGCAGATGTCGTGCTGACAGGCGCGAAGTATCAGGCTACTGCGGCATTCCTGCAACAGCGTGACGAAACGTTTGTGCCATGGTCGTGCGGAATTGATGACGTCGTCGATGCAGAAGATGTCGATGCCCTGCTGCTGGATGTCGATGGCGACAAGGATCTCGACCTCATTGTTGTGACAGGGGGCAACGAGTTCTCATCTAATGATCCGGAACTTGAGGACCGACTCTATCGAAACGACGGCAAAGGCACGTTTACACGTGTTGCTAAGGGGCTTCCGGGCGGCTATCACAGTGGTTCATGCGTCGTATCGGCGGATTACGACCGTGATGGCGATCTCGATGTGTTTATTGGCGGACGGTGTGTGCCGGGACAGTTCCCGCAGGCTGCACGCTCCGTGCTGTATCGCAACGACAATGGCGTGCTAACTGATGTCACCGATAAGGTAGCGCCTGGCCTCGCACGTTGTGGACTTACGTCGCAAGCAACATGGACGGATGTTGACGGTGATAAGGATCTGGATCTTGTCGTGGTTGGACAATGGATGACTCCTCGCGTATGGCGGAACACGAAAGGTCAGTTCACCGATGTGTCGTCGTCGCTTGGCTTCGATGGACAAGAAGGATGGTGGTACTCGGTTGCCGCTGTCGATATTGACAACGATGGAGACAATGATCTTGTCGCCGGGAACATCGGACTCAACGCCAAGTTCGTGCCCGAGGCGGGCAAGCCGATTGTTTGCTACGTAAGCGACTTCGACGAAAATGGATCACTCGATCACATCATGACACATGACGTGCAAGGGCGGCGTATGCCGACACGTGGACGGTCGACGATCCTCCAGCACATGCCCACGTTGACGCGCAAGTACAACACGTTTGCGCAGTTCGCGAATGCCGACATCGACGACCTCATCGCGCCAGCCGTAAAGGATACCGCCCGCACATTGATTGCCAGAACGTTTGCATCAACGATCTACATGAACATCGATGGACGTTTCGTGGCGCAGCCACTTCCTGAAATGGCACAGATCTCTCCGGTAATGGCAGTCGTGCCTCGTGATCTTGATGGGGATGGCGATCAGGACGTGATCATCGTGGGGAATGCCAAAACGCAGGATGGCGATGTTATCGGATATGACGCCGGAATGGGTTTGGTTCTTCGCAACGATAAGCGGGGACTGCTGACGCCAATCGAACCGTGGCAGTCGGGTTTTTCCGCCCCACACGATTCGCGCAGAATGGCCGTTATACCTGTGCCTGGATTAAAGGACTTGCTCATCGTAACCGTCAACGGACGGTCACCGCGACTCTTTGATCTACAGGAGTTTCCGATGAGCATGAAGGGCACCCGATAAATTCAGACAGATACATCCGCTTTTTCTACCTTTGTGGCTATGAAGACACTCTCAATCATTCTCGCGTTTCTTGTGCTGGTTGGTTCGTCAACAGCGCAGAAACTGACTGGCGCGGACATTGCGCATCAGTGGAATAGATGTGTCATCGAAGTGATCATGGAGGACGGATTCGGTCCGCCCGTTGCTGCACGCATCCATGCCTACGCGAATCTTGCCGGCTATCAGGCCTCGTACATGTCGGAACCCGGATATACCACGATGGTGGGTAAGCTCAATGGGTTCACTGCTTGTCCGCAGCCTCAACCAGGCACAACCTATGACTACCGAGTGGCGACAGTTGCTGCGATGCAAGTTGCATGCAGCAAGTTGCTCTATCGCATCAGCATCTCGGATAGCCTGGCCGCTGTGCAGTTTGCTGTGCTTAAGGCGGAAGTCCCAGCGGATGTGTTCGATCGTTCAAAGGCCTTCGGTGTTGATGTTGGTAAGACGATTAACGCGTACGCAAAAGCCGACGGCTATCCTCGCACGCAGGGTCTGCCCGACTACGAATGGCCCCGCTGCGACTCGTGCTGGATTCCAACACCGCCGAACTTTGCAAAGCCCCTTTCACCATACTGCGGGCAGGTAAGAACAATCGTGCTCAAGAGCGCCAGCGAATTCACTGTGCCGCCAAGCATTCCGTTCAGCACGGCGAAGAACGCTCCGTTCTACAAGGCCGCGATGGAAGTAATCGAGGTCAGCAAGAACTTGACAGACGAGCAGAAGGAGATCGCAAACTTCTGGAACGATAATCCTGTCCTTACGAATTATCACGGGCACTTTGTGTTCAATTCGCGGCAGATCTCGCCGGGCGGACACTGGATGAATATCACGAACCGTGTTCTTGCAGATCACCAAGCGTCAATGGTCCGCTGCTTCGAGGTATACTCGACGGTTGCTTTCGCGCTGTTCGATGGTTTCACCGCCTGTTGGGCAGAGAAGTTCCGCGGCAACCTGATTCGCCCCGTTACCTACATCAATCAGCACATCGACAAGACGTGGGAGCCCATGCTCCAGACTCCACCCTTCCCAGAGCATGCTAGCGGTCACTCCACGATCACTGCAGCGGCGGCAGTCGTGCTCACAGCACACTTTGGAGATGTTGCATTCACGGATAGCACCGAGGTGCCGTTCGGATGGAAGCCACGTTCATTCAAGAACTTCAAGCAAGCGGCACAGGAAGCTTCGGTTAGCCGCCTCTACGGAGGAATCCACTACCGTCGGGGATGCGATGCGGGTAACGAGCATGGAACTATGATTGGGGATGCAGTTGTTCGTAGGGTTCACGTACGAACGAAGTAACGCACAACGCCATCACCCAATGATGATTCGCATCACGCTTGTTCTCGTCCTCATCGCACTTGTGCTCGGGCCTGGTTGCACGCAAGATCCAGCGGCCCCGACGCCTCCTGCTGACACCACCGTCGTGACACGCGCGGACCTTCGGGCCGATAGTTCCATTGGATGGCTGTACTACTCAATCGACGGTGACTCCGTGGTGTCGCCCCTTTTTGCGGGCACCTCCGAATGGGACATCCGCATGGCCTACCTGCGCTGCTGCGGCAATACGCGCACGATCACCGTCCAACTGAATTCGGGTAGTGCCGGACCTGGAGCGACTGTAGGTGCGTTAATCAAGAGCCGCTTCGAGCAGGTGACCAGTATGCCAGCGGGTGTGGCGCTGCGTTCTGACGATACGCTCAACCCAGTGATTTCATTTGTCGGAGCCAATGGGGTCTGGATCTATGCCGGTGCCCCAAATCACACGCTTTCGCCGAGCCCAGATCGGTGTATTGCCATCGAGACGGATAAGGGTCGTCGCGTGAAGTTCCAGTTCACCAGCATCTACGAGGGTGCACCGGTGACGCCGACACAAAACTCACCGATCGGGTTTTATCACTTCCGGTATGCTAATTTGCGCTAAGGAGATTCAACTATGTACGGTAACATCACCATCATCGACGGACCAAGTGCGGATCAAACAGCCGACGATCCAATCAAATTGGCCGAGTTTGAAGAGAAGATCGCACGCGGCGAGAAAATCGAACCGCACGATTGGATGCCAACGGAGTATCGCCGTCAGCTGATTCGCATGATCGAACAGCATGCGCACAGCGAGATCATCGGTGCGCTTCCGGAAGGCACGTGGATCACACGCGCTCCTGGCTTCAAGCGCAAGATTGCTCTTATGGCCAAGGTGCAGGACGAAGTTGGTCACGCACAGCTGCTCTATAGTGCTGCGGAAACACTCGGCAAGCCGCGCGAAAAGATGATCGACGACCTCCTGAGTGGGAAGTCGAAGTACTCGAACGTATTCAACTACCCAGCGTTGACATGGGCAGATACGGCTGTAATCGCGTGGCTCATTGATGCATCTGCGATTATCAATCAAGTAGCGAATTCTAAGGGTTCGTATGCGCCATATTGCCGCGCACTCGAACGCATCTGTCAGGAAGAATCATTCCACCTCAAGTACGGCTACGACAATGTGGTTGCACTTGCTACGGGAACGCCGAAGCAGCGTGAAATGCTGCAAGAAGCATTCAACCGCTGGTGGCGTCCAATCATGCACTTCTTCGGACCACCGGATGTAGCGTCGGTGCACAGCGAGAAGCTCATGAAGTGGAAGGTCAAGATGGCGTCGAACGACGACATGCGTCAGCAGTTCTTCAACCAGTATGTGCCGAAGATCTGGGAGCTCGGTTTGACGATCCCAGATCCTGAGTTGAAGAAGGATCCCGTTACAGGGAAGTGGTCGTTTGGAGACCCAGATTGGAATGAATTTAAGCGCGTTATCAACGGCGATGGACCATGCAATAAGGAACGTCTTGCCGTGCGCAAGATGGCCGAAGAGCAGGGGCGCTGGGTACGCCAAGCACTCGCAAAGCCAACTGAGACCTATGTTGTGCCGCTGGCATAACCAACACAGTATGCAATTGTTGCCGACGGCACATGGAGCATCTCCATGTGCCGTTTGTCGTTTGATAGAACATGTATGATCGAACAACTCCTTACCGCCGCTGATACATCAACGTGGATTTCACTCGCGATTGCTCTGCTAATCGGACTCCTGATTGGTGCTGAGCGAGAGAGTGCGCGGGTAAATGTGCACGTAGGGTTACGCGACTTTCTCGTGCTCTCTGCAATAGCCTTCGTGTGTGCTCTGGTCAACGTATGGTGGCTCACGGCGATCATTGTACTGGCGCTCTCCGGCGTGATGATCGCGCATCATCTTCGTGAGCCCTACGAAGCTGGGATTACAACGGAGATGGCGATGATCGTCACCTTCGTGCTGTCGTACCTTGTGTCTCTCCCTGGAAATGATCAGTACGACGGGATTGGGATTGCTCTCGCCATCGTGGTGGTGTTGTTCCTGGATGCAAAGCCCTATGTCAAGAAGTTCTTTCGTGAGACCATAACCGATCGTGAGCTCGCCGATGCGGTGCGATTTCTTGCACTCATCTTCATCATCCTTCCGCTTCTGCCGGATGGACGATATGGTCCGTACGAGTTCTTAGCTCCGCGTTCACTCTGGATCGCTGTGATATCTGTGAGTGGCGTGTCCTTCGTGGGGTACTTCCTCACAAAGTTCGTGGGACATCGTAAAGGGGCTACCATCCTTGCGATTCTGGGCAGCTTGGTGTCGACAACCGTGATGACGCAGACCTATGCACGGCGCGTCGCAGCGGACCCTGCGTCACTCGGCGCATCATGGAAGTACGCCACGCTGGCGAACAGTATTCAGTTCTTGCGTGTCGGCGCGCTGATCGCTATCGCCGCGCCAGGTTTGTTGCCTGGGACGCTGCCTGCTCTGCTTGCTGCCGCAGCTGCGGGCATCCTCTTTAGCATGCTGCTGGGTAGAGATTCGGGGACGACGGTGCCTGACGTGACATATGTGACAAATCCGCTGCGCGTGATGCCGGCGCTCCAGTTCGCAGTCTTCATGGCATGTATCTCGTTTATTGGCAATGCTGCAACCGCACTCATTGGTCAGCAGGGTCTGCTCGTGACCGGTGCCGTTGGTGCACTTGTCGACGTGGACGCGATTGTGTTCACGGTCGCCGATCGGGTGACGTTTGGCGGACTCGCGGAGATGGAGGGTGTGGTCGTGGTGGTAACAGCCATCGGCATGAACATGCTTGTCAAGCTCGTCCTCGCAGCCACTTCGGGTTCTATGGCCTTTGCCCTCCGCATGTTGACCTCCTTCCTCCTGATGATCATCGCAGCGGTTGTAGCAATTACTCTAGCTGGCGCGGCTCAAGCAGCTATCTGACGTATTTTCGCCCTCCACGTCTCCTTGAGGTTGTTCATGTCACTTCGAAGCCTGATCGCATTCCTGATCAGCGCCCTTGCGTTCGGCATCATTCCATCGTGTTTCCCATCGCATGGGCTGTCGGTGGAAGATTACGATACCGTTCTCACTGGGTACATTCCAGAAACTCCGTTTGCATCGTATCGCACGTTTGCCATGCCAGACACCATCATCCACGTGGGTGATGACACCGACAAGCTGCTTGGCCGCAGCTATGATGCGATGATCTTGTCGACAATCGTTCGCAACCTTGAAGCACGTGGGTTTCGCCGCGTAGTCGATACGCTGCAAGAAGCGCCTGATGTAATGGTATATGTCGCCGCCACGGCGTCGAGCTTCACGTCGTACTACGGATCGTGGGATGACTATTGGGGTGGGTACTGGGGTGGCTGGGGATCGTACTATCCGCCATACTGGGGTCCGTCCTATGGCGCGGTCACATACAACATCGGTCGTTTGAACATCGATATGGTCGATCGTGACATAACACAGCGGAGCGGCAAGAATCCTATCGTATGGAGCGGCTCTCTCAGTGGGTTGCTTACTGGAACTATCTCTCGTGCATATTTCACGACGAAGCTCAATCAGATCTTTGAGCAGTCTCCCTACCTTCTGAGTGGAGGTGCCCAATGAGGTGGTCAATGAAATGGATGATCGTCGTTCTATGCCTCTGCGCTGCGGCATCAACAACGTCTGCACAACGCTATTTCGCAAGTCTTATGTGGTCTGTCGCCACACCAGCTGGATCCTACCGATCATTCGTCACTGAGACCTCCGCAAGTGGTATCGGACTTGATCTTCAATGGTGGGTCAAGGATCACATCTCTGCTGGTGTGACGGTGGGGTACAACATGTGGTCGGATGTATACCGCAACAGCACGCATAACTTCCAAAGCGGCGAGTATGATGCGGCGATCAATGGCACGCAGATTCACACCGTGAACTCGGTGACGATTATGGCGAGTTCGCGATATGTGTTTGGACGCTCTCGTGACGTGCGCCCGTTTGTGGGTGTTGCCGCTGGCGCCATCACATCCAACCAAGTGCTTGATGTCGGCTTTGTTGAATTCAACGAAACGAACTGGCACCTTGGTGTTGCGCCATCGGTGGGAGTCCTCATCCCTGTATCGTGGCAAACGATGGTTGATCTGTCGGCGCGTATGAGCTACGGGTTCCCATCAGGAACGCCATTGTATGATGCGTCGACGCACACGATCTCGTTTTGGAGCATCAATGCCGGCGTGACATTCGGGAACTAACATGCCAACTCCGATTCCACATCCATCGAACCCGAACAACACGCTAGAGTATCTCGACGCATTCGTGACGTTGGTGCGCATTCTTCGTGAACAATGTCCGTGGGACATGAAGCAGACGCATGTGTCAATTTCCCACCTGCTGATCGAAGAGGCCTACGAGACGGTCGATGCGATTCAGGCAGGCGATGATGTTGAGCTGCGCAAGGAGCTGGGCGATTTGTTGCTTCACGTCGTGATGCATAGCGTGATGGCGGAGCAACGGAATGCCTTCGACTTGCGGGCAGTGATTGCGTCGGAATTCGACAAGCTTGTCAATCG
Organism: uncultured Ignavibacteria bacterium; assembly: GCA_903939735.1. Taxonomy (GTDB): domain Bacteria; phylum Bacteroidota; class Ignavibacteria; order Kapaibacteriales; family Kapaibacteriaceae; genus UBA10438. Next base: position 166,871 of record CAJAIA010000028.1, on the reverse strand, counting down.
TCATCCGCACATCTTCGCAGATACCGTTGCGGCAACAGAAGACGTCGTGCTCCAGAACTGGGAAGCACTCAAAATGAAGGAAGGTCGCACGTCAATTCTCGATGGTGTGCCTCGTGCGTTGCCCGCAGCGCTTCGTGCGCAGCGTGTACAGGAAAAGGCAGCAAATGTTGGATTCGACTGGCATGATCGCAGAGATGTCTGGGCAAAGGTTGATGAAGAGCTCGACGAACTAAAGCACGAAATCAACGAAGGCAACAAGGAAGGCACCGCGCGTGAATTTGGCGACGTCTTCTTCGCCCTCGTCAATGCCGCGCGCCATGAGGGCGTAATCGCCGAAGACTCACTCCATGGAACGATTGGTGCATTCATGCGACGTTTCCAGCATATTGAGCGTCGTGCACAAGAGCACGGACGCGCCTTGAAGAGCATGTCGCTCGAAGAAATGGATGCGTACTGGGATGAAGCGAAAGGGCAGGGATTGTGAAGGTTTTGAGCCGTGCGCTTGTCGTCGCACTTATCGGGATTGCCGTAGCGTGCGGTCCTTCTGATTCAACTGTCATCGAGAAGTCGGCCGACTCGGCGGCCGCTTCGCAACAAGCGACGGCTGGCGTGAACAAGGACGGTATTGATACGTCGACGTTCATCGTCACAGATACCACTGTCAGCCTGCGCAATGATGGGTTTCCAACTCCGTCGGGGCGCGTTGTTAATGTGATGGTAACCGGCTTGGACTCGCGTCTTGGCGATCCCATGGGACATGCCGATGCAAATCACCTCGTGCGGTTCTTCCTTGATTCGGGCTGTATCGAGATCATTTCCATCCCACGTGACACCCCGCATGACGCAGGGTTTGAGGATACGACCGGACTCAACAAGCTGACAAACGTGCGAGCCAACCGAGGTCGTAATTCATATCATGTTGCTGCTGCGGAGATCGCCGGCGTATCTCGTATCGATTACTGGGTGGAGTTCGGCTTCTCACAGGCGATCGGACTGTTGGAGCTGATGGGGTATAAGGAGAACGCATCTTCGACGCTTCGTGTGCTGCGGTCACGTCAGGCATATGCAGCGGGAGATTACCAACGCGTGTATAATCAAGGTCAGTTCATCCGTCAGATCATTCTTCGGGCGTTTGACCAAACAGATAATTTCTTGGGTGAACTTGCCCTGCGTGCGTCGCTGGCGCTCGTCGAGACCAACCTTACCTACGACGTCTGCGATCAGATGCTCGATGCGCTGCGTGGCCGTGGATTCACCGATACAGACCCGTCACGTATTTGGGTTCGCCTCAAGCCGTCGCTCATCACCAAGCTCAAGGTGTATTCGTTCGATTCAGCGAATGTGAATGCGATCGATAAGCAGATATCGCAGAAGATCTCACGTCTCGGACTCGACAGTGTCCCTGTGAATGGGCAGACCTATGAGCGCAGACTCTACAATCTGGTGCAGAAAGCGGCAGCTGATAGCGCTCGCTCGGCAGGCAGTGTGATCCGGTTGTTGCGACGTCCATACGAGCAGCGCGCATGGTTGCAGATCAAGGACCTTTCGAAGCGCAAGATGTATCGTAATCGGATTTGTGGGATGCTTGTTGCATCATACCGCAGGGTGAAGAACCCTGATGCAGCAAAGAGAATCGAAGACTACATCGCGATCGAAGATCGCGCTAACGCAGGTAGGTAGCAGGGTTCAGTCGATCACGTCCGTACCACAGTTCGAAGTGCACGAGTGCGCCATCGATGTTCTCGCCGCTCGTGCCCACTACGCTGCCCTGTTGCACGGATGATCCCTGGCGTACGCTCACCGTTGCGAGATTCGCATAGACCGAGCGAAACCCATTCTGGTGATCCACGATGACGAGCGATCCAAATCCGGGGAGCCATGTAACGCTGGATACTTCTCCCTTGCTGATGCATGAAACACGCGTGCCAACAGCTGCGCGGATATCGATACCGGGATTCTCCAGCGTTGTGCCAGTCTTCGGATTGCGATACGTTCCATACCCCTGAAGCAGCGTCGTCGAAGGTGTCGGCCAAGGAAGCGAGCGCCGTGCAAATCCTGGCGCACTTGGTGTGCGCTCGACGCGTGCCGGCTCGCGAGCAGACTCCCGTGACGGACGTCCAGACTTCGTGCGAGCTTGATCTCGCTTGCGCTGTTCCTCGCGCTGGCGTTCACGTGCAACAAGATTGGAGATCATCGACCGAACGCGCTGTGCGCTTTGCTGCTTCTTCTGGAGCTCGGCAAGGAGGGTCTCCTTGTTCGAGCGCAGACGTTGCAACTCTTGCTGACTCTTGGTGATTGTCGATGCGAGTGTAGATCGCTCGCGCTCTTTCGCTGTAATGATCTGCTGCTGTGTTGTTGTGACGTCGTCGAGCAGATCCTTCTGTTCGGCAAGTGAATCTCGCAACGAACGCATCGAATTGCGATACGTGGTGAGAGATGACGTGAGCGCGCGAAACACCACATCGTTACTCAACGATGATCGCGGCACACCGGCATGCTCGCGTTGATACACGCGCATACGTTCGGCTGTCTCTCGCCATGACGTCTCAGCACGCTCGAGAGCAGACTGTGTTGATTGGATTCTGCCCTCAAGTACCTTCGCGGTATCCTGTAGCCGCTGCACATCATCTTCGAGGCGCGCGATAAAGATTGTCAGCTGATGGCGCTGTCGTTGAAACGATGTGAGCGAACGCATCGCAGTCGACTCACGCCGAGAGAGCGCTGAAATTCGGGCGCGCGTCTCTTCGATGGACTGGCGCAATCGACTCAGCTCGCGCTTCGTATCGGAAATGCTAGACTGCCCGAAGGCTACCGACGTGAAGGCAAGAAGGACGACGAGGATCGTGACAAGGCGGCTCAGAATTCCTCGGTCTTTTCTCGACGAATTACTGCTCCCAATGCGCCTAGCTTATGCTCGAGTGCTTCGTAGCCACGGTCGAGGTGATACACGCGAAGAATCTCCGTTTGCCCCTCGGCAATCATTGCTGCCATCACCAAGCTTGCGCTTGCACGCAGATCGCTCGACATCACAGTTGCGCCTGTGAGTTTTGCTCCACCCTTCACAACGCAGTATCCTTCGCCCGTTTCGATGTCGGCGCCGAGGCGTTGCAGTTCCGGTACGTATCCGAATCGTGTTGGATAGATCGTGTCCTTGATCCGCGCTGCGCCTGTTGACGTGAGCATAAATGCTGCCCACTGCGCTTGCGAGTCGGTTGGATAGCCTGGGTAGATCGTTGCTGTTATGTCAACAGGATCTGGATTGCGATCCATGCTGATTCGAATGTTGTCAGTGCCGATGTCCAGCGTGCAACCGGCATCCTCAAGTGCTTGTGTCACAGCGGTGAGGTGCTGAGGTGCAACCTTGCGCACGTTGACATCCCCCTTGGTCATCGCGGCAGCGATCAGGAATGTTGCAGCTTCAATACGATCGGGAATGGTTGATACGTCGGTATTGCGGAGCTCGTCAACGCCTTCGATTTCGAGTGTTGTTGTGCCAACTCCGGAGATCTTCGCGCCCATTGACACAAGCATATCGATCACAGACGTTACCTCTGGCTCGAGCGCAACATTTGTGAGCGTTGTGTGTCCCTTGGCAAGCACTGCAGCCATGATGATGTTGACCGATGCGCCAACACTTGAGATGTCGAAGTGGAAGTGATTGCCCTTCAGGCGATCCGCTTTTGCGATGATGTATCCGCCTTCAACCTCGATCGATGCGCCGAGCTTTTCGAGCCCCTTGAGATGAAGGTCGACCGGACGTGGACCGAAGTTGCAGCCACCGGGAAGGGACACGCGTGCTTCGCCGTAGCGTGCAACGAGCGGACCCAGCACGTAGATCGACGCACGCATCTGCTTGACGTAGTCGTACGGAGCCTCGTGACTCGTGAGATGAGATCCATCAAGGGTGAGCACATCTCCATCGAGATGCATCTCGACGCCCATGCTGCCAAGCAGACGACTCATCGTCCATAAGTCGCGATTGTTCGGCGTGTTGCGGAAGGTAAATGTCCCAGGCGCAAGCAAGCAGGCAGGCATCAGAGCAAGCGATGCATTCTTTGCACCAGAGATGTCAACGGTCCCCGTGAGGCGAACCCCACCATCAACAATGAATTTGTCCATGCGCAAAGATACTCGCTATATTCGCGCTCCCGTTAGAGGTGCTACCGAAGGTCGGTGGCTGAGAACAAACTCTTTGAACCTGATCCGGATAATGCCGGCGAAGGAAAACGAGGTCAACCATGCGCAAGCTCGCAGCATTGGTGGTACTTGGATGTGCCACACTTTCACCAGGTTTTGCTCAATCGTCGGCTACTCGTGATACGGTTACGTATCGCATGCGCGAAATCCGCGTAGAGACGTCGCCCTATGCACAGGCGGCCGACCCCGTGACGCAGACCACTGTAACCAAGGCAACCGTCGAGCGGCTCTACATCGGACAGGACGTCCAGTACGTGCTTGAACGGACCGTACCATCGGTGATCTCGTATTCCGAATCCGGCACCGCGGTCTCGAACTACGGAACCTTCCGGCTCCGGGGTATCGACCAAACGCGCGTCAACGTGACGCTTGATGGCGTGCCGCTCAATGACATGATTGACCAAGGCGTGTTCTTCTCGAATATTGGCGATCTCACCAATGGGATGTCGGCGCTGCAGGTGCAGCGCGGGACGGGTCTGAGCACGAACGGCACTGCATCATTCGCCGGTGCAGTTGGGTTGACGTCACCATCGCTTTCGCTCTATGGTGACACACGCAATCCGATGGCTAACGTGCAGCTGTCAGGTGGCTCGTTCAATATGCTTCGCGGTAGTGCCGCCGTACGCACAGGATCGATCGATAGCTCGGTGAACATGTATGCACGTTTCACAACGCTCTCGACCGACGGATACCGACGTCATACGGGAACAACTGCGAACTCTGCTCACGTTGCGGCCCGCTGGCAGGATGCTACGAATACAAACTCGCTTCAGCTCACTGGTCTGTGGGGTCGCACACAGAATGAACTCGGATACTATCCGGTGCCGAAGGCGCTGGCAGAGGCAGACCCGCGCACGAACCTGAATGACAGTGCGGATGTCGACGACTTCGGACAGCATCTTGTGTCGCTTGCATATCAGCATGTACTCAATGAAAACGCTGTGCTCTCTGCTACGGCATACATGGGTGGGGCAGGGGGCGACTTCTTCACCGGGTTCCGCGATACCACTGGCCTGACGCTTCTCAACTATCCGCTCGAGAATCGCCACTACGGTGCGATGGCAAGTATCGATGTTCGGATGAGTGATCTCACGCTCCGTGCGGGATTGCATGCCTACACGTTCCGTCGTCGGAACTGGGAGACCGTTGCACCCGATCTCGACCGTCCATACTACGATGATCGCACAACGAAGAATGAACTCTCCGCATTTGCTCGTGCTGAGTACGCACTTGGTGCATTGAGCTTCCTTGCTGATGTACAGGTCCGCAGCGTATCGATGTCGTTCTCAGCACCAGGCATGATCATGGTTACCGAAGCGCTACCTGAGCACCGATGGACATTTGTCAATCCACGCGTTGGCGCACGATATGCGCTCTCATCTGCGTCTGATGTCTACGCATCGTTCGGTCGCACAAGTCGCGAGCCAACCAGGTTCGACTTGTTAGGGGGCACGCAAATCACAGATGGAAATCTTCCTGTTCTTCGCACGCCCAACACGGTACGTCCGGAGCATGTGAATGACCTTGAACTCGGCTTCCGTGCGGCGAGTGATGATGTCTCGCTTGACGTCACCGCCTTTGCCATGTTCTTTACCGACGAGATCGCGCCAATCGGACCGTACATCGATCAGTTGTTCGTCCAGCTCCGCAAGAACGTCGAATCTAGTCGCCGCCTCGGACTCGAAGTGATGTCGACCGTTCGCCTCCATCGCACGTTGCAGGCCGAGATTGCAGCGACGCTCATGACGTCGAACGTAGCACGATTTGCACCCGAGAACATCGGCATCGATACCGTGTTCAACAACGTCACGCCAATTCTCACACCATCAGCGCAAGTGCTGGCGACGCTGCGCTATCAGCCCCTTGACCAACTCTCCATCGAAGCCGGCGTGCGGTATATCTCGTCGTCGTTCACAGATCTGACCAACGCTGATGGACTTGTACTTCCGGAAGTTATCGACGTGAATGCGCGCGTCTGGTGGAACATTCTAGGCGAACATCGCATTGGCGTGATGGCCAACAACCTGCTCGATCGCATGATCGTTACAAACGGAGGCTCTACGTTCGATGGTACGTCGACCGTGCCTACGTACTTCGTACAGGCTGGGCGCAATTTCATGGTGATGCTTGACCTGCGGTTCTGAGTCACTGCGCTTGAGCACCGACGTTTAGGCTATATTCGCGGACTATGAAGCGACACTCAGTCAAGGTCACGCGCCAGTGTGCACATCGTGGCGATAACGGTCAATGCAAGCGCATGACCAGTATTACGCATCCTTATTGTGCCCAGCACACCAAGGAGCACTTCAGTGTTTCGGTCAAGAAAAGCCTCATCAAGGGGGCTGGAATGGGTCTGTTCGCAGAGCGGAAGTTCGCCGCTGATGAGCGTATTGTGGAGTACACGGGCGAGAAGCTGACCACGGACCAGTATGATCGCCGCTATGCCTCGGATGCCCTTGGATCCTATGGAATTCAGCTCTCGGAGCGATTCGTGATTGACGCGGCCAAGACCACCAGTGGGGTTGCGCGGTATGCATGTGACTACCACGGATCAGGAAAGAAGCCAAACGCTGAATATGTAGTGTTCGGAAGTCGGATATATATCGTTGCTACTCGTACAATTAAGCCTGGCGATGAGATTTACACGGATTACGGAGATGATATGCACCGTGCGCTAGGGTTGGAATAACTGATCTCTCTATTTTTGTGTTATGGGTTCACTGTTCGTATCGAATAAGGACGAGACCGTTCGGCTCTTCAAGAATCCGGTTCTCGAATACTTCTCTCATATCCACCCAGCGACGCCCGTGGTTGTATTCCTTCCGGTGGTTATGATGACGTTGTACGTGAGTGTGGCGGGTGGTGGATGGGCTCAATCCATCGGCACGTGGTCGAGCATCAGCGTGTTTGCAGTGGGTGTTCTTGTCTGGACGCTGGTCGAATACGCGATTCATCGCTGGGCCTTCCACATCGATCCCACAACGGAGCTGGGGAAGCGCGTGCATTTCCTCGTGCACGGCATTCATCATGATTACCCAAGGGATTCGACACGTCTGGTGATGCCACTCCTTGTGAGTGTTCCTCTGGCCTTGGCGTTCTATGGCGCCTTTGCGGCAGTTTGGGCTCCATTTAACAACGCACTCTTTAGCGGTTTTATTTTTGGCTATGTTGCATACGATTCGATCCATTACGCAACGCATCACTTCCCGATGACGTCACGCATTGGTCGGTTCTTGAAAGAGTATCACATGAAACACCACTTCGTGGATGATCACACAGCGTATGGTGTGAGCTCTCCGTTGTGGGATATCGTGTTCCGCACTGTCCCTGAATGGGCGCGTAAGCGCTCGTCTTCGAAACCGTCCGCTCCTACTTCCTGAGGTCTCCAATGGCGCAAACATTCTCCGATATCATCAACGTCGTCAAAGCTGTTGCATCTGACATCACGCCAGTTGAGCATCATGGCGACTTGACGATCACCGTGCCGAAGAGCCAGCTCCTCGATGTCCTTCACGAGTTGAAGGATAATCCTCAGATGTCGTTCTCACAGCTGATCGACGTCACAGCGATCGACTGGGCGAAGACGCCGGATCGTTTCGAGGTTGTGTACTTCTTGTACTCGCTTGAGCACAAGACGCGTGTACGCATCAAGGTCGCTGTTCGCGAAGATGCTCCGCATGTACCAACCGTGGTGGACGTGTATGAAGCGGCCAACTGGTACGAGCGCGAAACGTATGACATGTACGGCATTATGTTCGATGGACATCCTGATCTTCGCCGGTTCTATATGCCGGAAGATTTCATGGACGATCAGGGAACGCAGCTATATCCGCTGCGAAAGGATTTCCCGCTGATGGGAATCCCAGGCTCGCTGCCTCTGCCAGAAAAGAACTAATTACCACGTGCTGCCCTCGGGCAGCACGTTTGGTTTAGGACTGCAGCCAAGCGATTGCGTCGACGATTGTCGGCTGGAACTCGAACAGGTACTCGATTTGCGAGATGCGGAAGAGATTTCGCACTGGCTCCTGTACCCCAACCAACACCACGAAGCCTTCGTGCTCCTTCATCTGGCGGTGCGCCAGCAGGATGGACGACAGGCCCTGCGAATCACAGAAGAGTACCATCGTGAGATCGATCACGAGTGCCTTGACAGACGGCTGACACAGAATCAACAGCTCGCTCTTGACGTCAGGAGCGTTCGTTGAATCGAGCATCGGTTCCTTGATGGTAAAGACCACCAGCTCGTCGTCTTGTTCTACGGAGAAGCGCATTCGTGTGTTCCCAGAAAATGGTGATGGTGCAAAGATCGTAATTGATCGCAACTTTGCAGTCATGCGCTCCATTCTCGTTATCCGCCTCACATCAATGGGCGACGTTGTTCTCGCAACGCCGCTCCTGCGGCAACTGCGTCGAACGTATCCCGATGCGCGCATTGATGTGGCGGTAGCCGACCGATTTGCTGACGTGTGGGCCAACAACCCGCACGTAACGATTGTTTGGCCAGTGCCATCGGTACACGCGTCAGAGTCAGGTGTCGATGAACTAAAACTTGAGATGCTCGAATCGCTCAGTGGCGAATGGGGTGGTGCATACGACCTCATCGTTGATCTGCAACATTCGCTTCGCTCGGCAACACTTCGTCGCGGTCTTGGAAGCACGGTGGTGCGCGCGCCAAAGTACCGCATGGAGAAGCTCGCCATGGTGTATCTGAAGCGACGGCCGGCCGTGACGACGTCGATTGTCGAACGCTATCGCTCAACGGTCGGTCATCTAGGTCTTGCTCCCGACACAGATGGTTGTGAGGTGTGGCTCCCTGAGGAACATGCGTATCCGTCGGTACGGCCCGCGCTCGAACGTATGCGCGTTGCTCTCGTTCCCGGTGCACATCATGCTACCAAGCGCTGGCCCGCCGTGCGCTATGCAGAGCTAGCAGCAAGCTTGGTGCGGTCCGGACGTGAGGTTGTGCTCCTCGGTGGTCCATCAGATGTTGAGCTGTGTTCCGCCGTCGCTGCTGCGTCAGGTGTGCCTGTGTTACGCGCCGATGGTGCAACGTCGATTGAAGCCACTGTGCGCATGCTTGATACCTGTTCGTGCGTTGTTACCAACGATACCGGCGTGATGCATCTTGCTGCTGCACGGCGTGTCCCCGTCGTCGCAATCTTCGGTTCGACAGTGCGTGAATTGGGGTTTGCGCCTTATGGAACACCGCACCGTATCGTAGAGCACGATGTCGCCTGTCGTCCGTGCTCCCACATCGGACGTGCCACGTGCCCGAAGCATCATTTCCGGTGTATGGAGGGCATCGCAGTGAGCGATGTGCTTCGCGCCGTCAGTGAGTTGATGTGACGGCACGATTCTTGCTTCGCTCAGGGGTATGATTGGAATCGTCCTTGTCGGTGCAGGGAATATTGCGCAGAGCATTCACCTGCCATTGTTTTCAGCGATGCCCGGTGTGCGCATCGTAGCACTGTGCGACCGTCAAATCTCGAAGGCGAGAATTCTCGCTGAGAAGTACGGCGTACCCCATGTGTTCCGCTCACTCGACGACGCACTGGATCTTCCTGGTGTCGACGCCGTTGTGGTTGCGACGTCAACAGATGCGCATGCAAGCCTAGCCATGCAGGCGATGGCTGCTGGAAAGCACGTCTTCGTTGAACGTCCCGCTGGACGGACCCTCCAGGAGACGCTTGACATGCGTGCTCTGGCGCAGGAGCAGGGTGTGCAGGTGATGATCGGCATGAATCACCGATTCCGTCCTGATGTTGTGAACATGAAGAATGCTGTCGACCGCGGAGAGATCGGTGCCCCATACTACGTCAAGGCGGGTTGGGTGAAGCAGCGCTCTACCGATGCGCGATGGTTGGCCAATGCGGACATGTCGGGTGGTGGCGTGCTTGTCGACCTTGGTATCACCGTGCTCGACATGATCCTGCATGTGTTTGATTTCGGTCGAGTGCGAAGTGTCATGGCATCGACATTCCATCACGAGACAAAGTCCGTTGAGGATGTTGTGATTGCGATGTTGCAGTTTGAGAATGGCGGCATTGCAACGATCGAGACTAGCTGGTCGCTCGTGCGTGCCGAGGATCTCTACTACTGCAATGTCTTTGGCAAAAAGGGAAGCGCCTACATTAACCCCTACCGACTGGTACGGAAGCAGGGCACGACAATTCAGTCGACATCCACACCGCCGAAAAAGACCCAGCTTGAGATCTACCGCAAGAGTTATGAGTCGGAGATAAAGCACTTCGTGAATGCCGTCAAGGGCGTTGTGCCGATGATTTCGACCATCGATGAGGCATGTGCGCGGATGAAGATTGTTGAAGCCCTCTATGCGAGTGCCGAGCTGAAGCGAGAAATCGTGATCCCATAGGCGATGCGGGAAACTCGTGGGGAAAACGGTGGATAACCACCCCGGACGTTTCCATAGTTTGCACCCATGGCAAGCCGAACACGAACCCAAAGCGACACGGACGAACTCCGTCATGGTAATATTCCGCCGCACTCAACAGACGCCGAAGTGGCGGTGTTGGGTGCTATGCTTATTGACAAAGACGCCGTTTCAAAGGTGGTCGAAGTTGTCGATGCAGAATGTTTCTATCACGATAAGCACGTCCTGATCTTCAAAGCCATGATGGCGATGTTTGAGCGTGGCGTTACGATCGATCTTGTTTCGCTGAGTGATCAGCTTCAACGCGACGGAACACTTGAGCGCGTCGGCGGGATGTTTGCGCTCACCGAAATCAGTGTCCGCACTGTTTCGTCGGCTAACGTTGAGTACCATGCACGGATCGTGCTCGAGCGCTTTCTCAAGCGTCAATTGATCAAGGTCGCCGGCGATATTGCGCAGCAATGCTACGATGAAACAACCGACGCACTGGACGAGGTGGATCGCGCTGAGCAGCGCATCTTCGAAGTTGCAGAGAAGCGGTTGCGCCGTTCGTATTCGGGTATGAAGAAGCTCACGAAGGATGCCATCGAGCGCATCTTCTCGATGTCTGCGGGCGACGGCGACGGCATCACAGGTGTGCCTACGGGCTTTACCCAGCTGGACCAACTCCTGAGTGGTCTCCAGCCGTCTGACTTGGTGATTGTTGCTGCGCGTCCGTCGATGGGGAAGACGGCCTTCGCGCTGTCTGTTGCTCGTGAGGCATCGCGGCGCGGGAAAGCCGTTGGCATCTTCTCGCTGGAAATGTCCGCACAGCAGCTGGTGCTGCGTTTAATCTCTGCCGATGCACAGGTTGGTTTGCAGGCATTGAGGAGCGGACGCTTGTCGAGCGCCGAAATGCATGAAATCGTGACGCGCGTCGATAGTCTGATGAATGCCCAGATCTACATTGACGACTCAGCCGGTTTGTCGCCTGTAGAGTTTCGCGCCAAGTGCCGACGCATGAAGATGGAGCATAAGATTGACCTCGTCATGGTCGACTACTTGCAGCTTATGCACGCTCCTAAGGCAGAAAGCCGTGAACGGGAAATCTCGGTGATCTCGCACACGCTCAAGGCCGTTGCGAAGGAATTGAACATCCCGGTAATCGCATTGTCGCAGCTGAATCGAACGTTGGAGGCTCGTGCAGATAAGCGCCCGATGCTTTCCGACTTGCGCGAATCCGGCTCGATCGAGCAGGATGCCGACGTGGTGATGTTTATTCACCGTCCGGAGTATTACAAGATCACTGCCTTTGAGGACGGTCGCTCGACGGAAAACATCGCTGAGATCATTGTTGGAAAGCAGCGGAATGGTCCGACCGGGGATATCCGACTCTTCTACCAAAAAGAGCTGGCAGCCTTCCACGATCTTACGTTTAACCGCGACGCATTCGACGTTGCCCCGGATGTCGGGCTTCTGCCCGAATCCGAAGCGCCATTCTAATGGCATTCCCCGGCATTTTTACCATTGGTGCAACCATCGAGCTGTCGTAGATTCCCTAGTTCTGTTCATGGGGGAGGTCAGGAATGACATTGCTACGTCTGGGTATTGCACTTATACTCGCACTGTTGATCAGTCCTGCGCTCGTTGCGCAGCCTGACACAACAGGCGTTCTACGTCTCATTGAGCCCCTTGGCGGAGAGGTGTACTATACGTCGCGCGTAACGGAGATCACGATCCGTTGGTCTGGCGTCGACGACACAGTAGCTGTGCGCCTCGACTACTCGTCCAATAACGGACTTTCGTGGGTCAAGCTTGCTGACAGTGCACGTGGCGGATCCTACGTCTGGGATATCCGTTCTGCGGGATTGTCGTCCTTCTTCCGTGTGCGTGTTACACAACTTCGACCACCCCGGGCTGAAGACAATATCGTCTACAGCGGACACGGCAACCCCGTGACCGACGCGTGGTGGTCACCTTCGGCTGAGCGTATCGTGAGTGTCGCCGCCGATCCCCACATTTGGGATTCACGAGTGTCGGCATCTTCTCCCTTGCAGAGTCTGCCGGGAGCCCGCGCCTCGTATTACAGTGTGCGGTGGAGTTCCGACAGTTCGACAATCGTCACAGGATCCGATGATAACGCAGCAGTCGTGTTCGATGCTCGTACGCTGGCACAACGTGCGTCGCTGCGCCATCCTGACATCGTAACCAAGGTCGAGATTGACTCAACGGGATCGTGGCTGTTCACGCGGTGTGACGACAATCGCGTTCGTGTGTTCAACCTTCCGTCGACAACGCCGCGCGCAACACATAATGCCGGTTCAACACTCGACGACATGGTCGTGAACCCCCAGGCGACGCGCGTGCTGCTCTGTGCATTCGAAGCTCGTGTGTATGGACGGAGCGTTGGTCTTCCGCTGACGTATAATCAACAGACAACTGGCGTGATTTCTGGGGCTTATTCCCCAGACGGCACCACGATCTGCACAATCGGTGGTGATGCATCGATCCATCTGTGGAAGGCTGATTCCGCGATTCGTTTGTGGAGCGCATCGTCGCCTCGTGAAGGTGTACGCAGTGTGGCCTTCTCGTCTGACGGCTCGCGTATTGCCGTAGGTATGGCCGACTCAACTGTGACCATTTGGAATGCAGCAACGGGTGCGCTCGTCACAACGCTTCGTGGATACAGAGGCGCCGTTCGCATGGTGAACTTCACACCTGATGGTGCATACATCGCAGGTGCGTCTGATGATAACTTCGCTCGCGTTCACGAGATAGCAACTGGCCGTATCGTCGCAGCGCTCCAGCACGGCGACGACGTACTCGTGGCTCGCTGGGATCGCAAGGGCGAACGTCTCCTGACAACATCACGCGACGGAACAGCGCGCGTCTGGCAAGTACTCGAGATTGTGTTGCAATCGGATACGAGCGGAGCCTTTACCATTGCGCCGCCACCGCCTGCATTCGCACGGTTTACCACAAGCGGCGATACGCTGAATATCCGAGAGTCGACTACCTTGTCGGTTGCGCTCGAGGGTGCGCAGTTTCTGGACCTCGCTGATATCGATAGCGTGCGACTTCGCTTTGAGTACGATCCATCGATCTTGTTCCGCACGGGGTCGACATTCTCCAACATCACGGTTGTCGAAGATGTTGTGACCGACACAGCAGGCATTCGCCGGAGCCGCGAATTGATGGAAGTACAGTTCCCTCTGCCAGCATCAGATACGCAACTTGGAACCTTTACGTTTACGGCGACGCTCGGACAGGACAGTGTGACAGCACTCAAGATTACCCGCGTAACGTCGATCGGATCGGGTCCGGGTATGCGCACAGAAACATCCTATATGCCAGTCCTTGTTCGCGGTATCTGTCGAGAAGGTGCAGATCCCCGCCTGTACACGTCTCTCGGTACGCCATTGATTCTTCGCTGGCGATCGACACGCGAAGGTATCCGCGTCACATGTGACCTCGCAGAGACGGCTTCGGCCACCTTCACGATGTATGATGTGGCAGGACGCAATGTGTGGAGTGATGTGGCCACAGCACAAGAGCAACAACTTCGTGTTGTTGAACGCACGATTCCATGGGAGTGTATCTCGGGAATTGGATTCATCGTTGTCGAAACGCCAACGCAGCGGTCGAGTGTCGTAGTTGCCGGAGGTGCACAATGATGCATCGTATGACTGCACTTATCGCGATTGTGTTGTGCTGCTGCACATTCACGGCATCGTCCCAGTGGTGGAAGATTGACACACCAGAAGATGTGTCGCTGTTCCAAGTCGGAATGAGCATCAATGCTGGCTATGTGATGCACAGCGGCGACATCATACTTCCACAGGCACCTACGTGCTGTGGCGGATATACCTCGGCGCAAGGGATTGGACCAGCCTTGTCGCTCTTCGTACGTCAAGAGCTTGGCAAGGCTGTACGCTTGACGCTGCGCGGCACCTACGCCACCTATGACGGTGTGTTCGAGGTAGATCAAGCAATCTTTGTAACGAATGCCACCGAGGGAATCACGCGGCATACACTCGACGCACGACTTGGCTGGTTAGGGGGCGAGTTTCTTGTTGATTGGCGCATTGCATCACCTGTCCGTTTGATGCTAGGTGGATCTGCCGGATTTATGTCGCCCGCAACATTTTCGCAGCGCGAGACACTGATCATTCCAGGAACGGGAACGTTTGAGAATGGCCGTCGCACGCGCAATGAAATCAGCAATGAAATGATTGACGGTATGCGGTCGCCATTGCTTGGAGCTGTGGTCGGTGTTGGCCTTGATATTCCGATGACGGAGAATCATTCTGTGGTTCTTACGCCAGAGGTGCTGTATACCTTTGGTCTCAACGATTTGCACACAACGGTCGCATGGAAGGCAAACGCCCTTCGTGTAGGTGCGAGCCTTGCATTCTCGTTGAATGCGCCGGTGCCTCCAATGTCTGTTGAGCGGAAGAGCGAGACATTCATTGACTCGTTGATTGTCGACGTTGCACCGGATGCCATTGATCGACGTGCAGAGGGCGTACAGCGCGTGGTCGTCGATACAGTCGTTGGGGAAGATCTCGTAACGATTACCGATCGTATGTATCGGACAGACACGGTCTTCCGTCCGTTGCCACCGAAGATTACAGCCGCTATCGCGGCACGTGCGCAGTATCCGGATGGATCGCAGAAATCTGAGTTCGTGATCAACGTATCAACGCAGTTCATTACCGAAGCGTTGCCGATCCTACCTGTTGTGTTCTTTGAATCCCAGGCGATTTCGTTGTCGTTCCGTTACCATCAGGTGGCCTCTGCTCGTGAATTCGATCTTGAAAGCGTCGCACCTCGCACCACAGCAGTCCACCGTGACATTCTGAATATCCTTGGAGAGCGCATGACATCGATGTCGAGTACATCGATTCGACTGCGCGGAACGGCAGATCCGACCACTGAAGGTGGCGACTGTGAACTAGCGCGCAATCGTGCGCAGGCAGTGAAGAACTACCTCGTCCGTGTGTGGAAGATTGACGAATCGCGGATCACTATCGAGACGGGCACAGGTTCCTGCGCGCCGGAACGTCCAACGCGTCAGCAAAGCGAGTCGGGGTATTCTGAAAATCGGCGCGTCGAGATTGTCCCTTCCGACGTTCGCTTGTTAGGGTCTGTCGCTAAGCGCCGCTTCAATGAGGCGCGTACAGTCGATCCTCCTAAGATTGCCTTTGATCCTACAGGCACATCGCAGAACTACATCACTGACTGGAGTCTTCAGGCAATGTCTGGGTCGACGGTGCTCTTCTCGCAGACGGGCAAGGGTGTTCCTGAGGCTGTTACGCAGACGCTTACAACCGCCGTTGCTGATGCAATGCAGCATGCGCAACCAATTGATGTAACGCTACGTGTTGGAGGTATTCGCAACGCCTCTGCATCTGCGACAACGTTGATCTCTGTCCGGAAGGACACGGTAAGCACTGAGTTGGAGCGTCTCACGCTGACGTTGTTTGATATCGCCAGCGATCAGATCACGCCAATCGCACAGCAGCAGATTGCCTCATTCATTGAAAATCTTCCAGCGGGTTCGACGGTCATCGTTCGTGGCTTTGCCGATATGCTCGGAAATGCAGACTTCAACAAGAAGTTGTCGCAGAAGCGTGCCGATGCGGTGTGCGGCGTTATTCGCGCGAATGTGAAAAAGCGTGTTGATCTACAGTGCAACGAAATCCGAACTGACCGATTCCCTCCGGGTATTGATTCGTACGAAACGCCTGAAGAGCGATTCCTCAGCCGTACGGTCCAAATCGAAGTGAAGCGTGGTCGTTAAGCGTTGAAAGCTGCGCGCTTTACCGGACACGTTGTGCCGGTAGCGTGATCGCATGACCGATCGCACGGTGTTACGTACACGCGTGGGATCGCTGTCGGGAACGAACCATGAAGCGACGCAAGGATCGTGGACTCAAGTTTGTAGAGTTCCTCGAGACGATAGTCGTAGGGCATCACAAGATCGATCTCGATGAAGATGTCTTTGCCCGACTGACGTGTGTGTACGCTTTTAAACTCACACATACGGTCGTGGTTCTCTGCGATAACGCCGAGAATCTCATACTGCATTTCATCGGGAAGCGTTCGGTCCAGCAATTGTCGGAATGCCTCACGTCCGTGCGTGAGAGGCACCTTTAGCGCTACGACAATCAGAGCCACAGATACCAGCGCATCGAGCGTAGCTCCTATCGCATAGTATCCAGCAATCTGTAGGGCAGCGCTTGCGACGAGCGAGCATACAACGCCGAGCTCCATCCACGAATCCGTGCGCCACAGCTCAGCATCGTACTTGAGCATCGGCATGTGAAAACGATTCGCATACCGACGGAGCATTCTGCCTGTCCACCGCATGATGAACAATGATGCAGTGCTCCAGATGATCGGGATCAGCGACGCTTCGTGGGCTTCTGGTTGTTGCACTAAGAGCACAGCTTGCGAAAGCGTGTAGATGCTCAAGGCAATGAGAAGATTCGCGCTCAGAAGAATAGCGAGGCTCTCGTACTTGCCATAGCCGTAGTTAAAGGTCAGATCGGGGCGTCGCATTGACTGCTGGACCGCCGCCAGGAACAATAGAGACGTGCTGATGTCGATGAGTGCGATGTATCCGTTCGTTGTTACGATCAACGAATCTTCGAGAACGCCAATGCCGATTGTCGTGAGAGCGAGCAACGTACAAGCGATCAGCGACAGGAACGACGCATGCTGCGGTGTGTCCCGCTGCAAGAGCTGTCGCAGTGTCTGAAGAAGCTGTGCTCGAGAGATCATCGAAGGGTGGTGTTAAGCGCTGCGGAACGCCATGATGTATTGCATCACGACCAAAACATAGGCAGAGATAAGGCCGGCAGTGAAGATGATGGGGAAGACAATTCCAGCTATGCCGCGGGACGGAGTAAGCATCGAGAAGAGTGACGCACGGTCGGCGACAGCAGCGAACTCGAGTTCGTTCGGTGGAATCCCGCGCTCATTCGCTGCGTTGATGATCAGCGTAAGTCGACGCTGCTCACGCATGTAGTCGAGTCCCCACACCGTCATCAAGATGAAGTAGATAACGGATTGGCCCGACCGAAGTGCTTCGTGAGATTGGAGCGGTTGAAGGTAGATCACTATCCAAAACATACCAGCGAAGGCAAAGCACATGCGAAGCAAACGTCCATACATCGTGCGCTGGCGCACATATCTGTCGGCAATGGTGTGGTGTAGCATCTCCAAAGTTACGGAGCTTCGCATGTTGCGTTAGAACGAAAAAGCGCGCGTTCGATGAACGAACGCGCGCTTTGGATGTCTGCGTATGTCCGGGAGCGTTACTCGGCTGCTGCTTCTGGAGCTGCGTCGGCTGCTGCCTCTGGCGCTGCTTCTTCTGCAGGGGCTGCTGCTTCTTCGACGACGGCAGGTGCCGGCTCGTCGACGACGACAGGAACCTTCGCAGCTTCTGCACGTGCCTTGTCGCGCTCTGCGCGGCGCTTCTTCAAGCGGTCGTAGCGTGCAAGTGCCGTAGCCTTGTGCTGCTCAACTGCTGCGTCGATTTCTGCCTCCGACTTACCCTTGAAGGTAAGGTGGCGACGAAGAAGAACGCCTTCGCGGCTGAGAATTTGCTGCACGATGTCTGTCGGCTGAGCACCAACGCCAAGCCAATACAGAGCACGTGAAACGTCGAGAACGACGTTCTTAGGGGTTGTCATTGGGTCGATATACCCAACGCGTTCAATCGAAGCGCCGTCACGACGAGCGCGTCCGTCGATCGCAACGATGTCGTAGAATGGAGCCTTCTTACGACCGCGGCGACGCAAGCGGAGTTTTACCATGATGTCTCCTTAGGAAACAAAGGGTGAAATAAAATTGAATCAGCGGCGCGTGCCAAATGGGGACTGAGGCACTTGACGGTTGCCCATCATTTGCGCCATCTTACCCTTTGTCATGTTCCGCATCATCTTCTGCATGTCTTCAAATTGCTTGATAAGGCGATTGACATCCTGAATCGATGTTCCGCTACCAGAAGCAATGCGCTTGCGGCGGTTACCATTGAGAAGGCGTGGATTGCCACGTTCTTCTTTGGTCATCGAGAGGATGATGGCTTCGACCCGTCCAAACGCACGATCGTCGATTTGTACGTCGCGCAGTGCACGGTCGACACCAGGAATCATTCCGAGCAAGTCACGGAGGTTGCCCATCTTCTTGATCAGTTTCATCTGGTCAAGAAAATCCTCAAACGTGAACTGATTCTTCTTGAGCTTTTCTTCGAGGCGCTCCGCTTCCTTCTCGTCGATCTGGGCTTGAGCCTTCTCCACGAGTGTTACGATATCGCCCATGCCGAGGATGCGCGATGCAATACGTTCTGGGTAGAACGGCTCGAGTGCATCGATCTTCTCGCCCACACCAACGTACTTGATCGGCTTTCCGACCACTGCACGAAGTGACAAGGCTGCACCACCACGTGTATCGCCGTCCAGCTTTGTCAGGACAACACCCGTGAGTTCGAGGCGATCATGGAAGGCCTGTGCGGTGTTGACCGCATCTTGGCCCGTCATTGCATCGCAGACGAAGAGGACTTCATGAGGAGACAGCAGCGCCTTGAGGTCGGCGACTTCTTGCATCATCTCTTCGTCGATCGTTAAGCGACCGGCCGTATCGACGATGACGATATCGCGTCCATACTTCTTGGCATACTGCAGAGCTTCGGCAGCGATCTCAACAGGCTTGGCACCCTCCTTGGCGAACACAGGGAGCGACATCGAAGCGCCGAGCGTCTTGAGCTGATCAACAGCCGCTGGACGGTAGATGTCACACGCCACCAAGAGGGGCTGCTTGCCCTTCTTTTTCAGACTAAAGGCAAGCTTGCCGCAGAACGTCGTCTTACCCGAACCTTGCAGGCCCGCGACCATAATGATCGTCGGTGCTTGCGGTGCGGTGATAAGGTCGCTCTTGGACGATCCCATGAGTGAGACCAGCTCATCATGCATGAGCTTGATCATCAGCTGACCAGGGAGGACATTGCCCTTGACCTCAAGACCGAGAGACTTTTCCTTGACGTCGTCGATGAACTTCTTCGTGACGCCAAAGTTGACGTCAGCATCGAGAAGTGCACGACGCACCTCCGCCAATGCTTCATTGACGTTGTCTTCGGTCAGTTTGTTCTGACCGCGGATAGCCTTAAGGGCGTATTCGAGTTTATCGCTTAGGGATTCAAACATTATGGCTCTTGGGGAGAACCACAAAGATACGAATCATCGCTGAACTACAATCGAACGAAGGCCGAGTGGCGTACCGTCGACATTCGTCGCACGAATCATGTAGGTGCCTGTAGCCAAAGCACTTACGTCGATGGTAGCGCGTGCGCCGGCTGCGTCTGTCGTGAATTCGCCCTGAGCAACAACAGCGCCAGAGACCGATACAACCTCGAAGCGGACGGCTGCGGTTGGGACAAGAACGCTCACACGTTCGCGTGCCGGGACTGGCCCGACAACCCATGATGCCGATGCATCGAGGAGTTCTTCAACTGATACAGGACCTGGTTCGACCTCTTGGAGCGAGGCATTGACGGTGCCGTTAGGTTCAACCAGAATGAGCTTGAACGCCGGGCCAGTTTGGTTCGAATCGGGAACAAAGAAACCAGATGCAAGGGCAAGGAACGCTTTGTTCTGTCCACGAAGATCGCAGACATATCCACGGATACGCTTGCCATCTTCACCGCTCACCCAAAGCGTGTCCTGTGCAGGCGATACGAGGGCGTAGGTGGCTGCTGCATCGCCGTAGGTAACATTTGTTGCGTAGTTCGTTGTTGTGCTTGCAATCGAAACACGTGGTGCATCTGTAGAGAAGTGCGCAACGCGCACAGCCGTCTTGCCTGCTTCTGGCGATGCTTCGAGCGCACCTTCAAGAACGGCGATCTCGAAGTTGATTGCCTTGCCGTTCGGATTGCGACGGAACTTCGTTGAATCGAGAACGCCTGTGGCGACGAGTGAGTAGGTGCGGCCAGGGCGGAGCGGATCAAGCGTAATGGTACCAAGGGTGTCCTTGTACGCCGACGACGTAGCTGGAGCGATGCCGATTACCAGTGGCGAGTTTGCAGGGACGTTCGTGAATGGAGTTGCCTTGCGGAAGTTGACGTTGTCAAACGCCTTCGTTCCATTGACCCACAAGTCAACAACAGCAGCTGTTGGATCAGCAGCATTGTGAATGATCTGTACACGACTTGTTTGCGAGCCTGCCAAGAGTGGGGAGCGGACAACGCGGCCGTCTTCGAGAACAGAGAGCAGTGCCATCGTATCCTTGCCGTTGCCATTCTCCGACGGTGTCTTAAAGCCACTCGTTACGCATACAACAACTGAGCTGGCAAGCGATGCAAAGTCCACTGAGAATGAGGCCAGAGCCTTTGACTTATCGCCGGCCTTTGTGAAGTCAACCGTCACAGCCTTGCGCTCCGTAGCGGCTACTGTAGCTGCATTGTCTGTGTAGCCCATTCCTGCGACAGCGACCTTCGAGCCACCACGGAACCAGAAATCACCAGTTTCCATGTCGGACACGCCATGGACGAAGTACACGCCTGTCTTGTTTGGGTCGGCTGTGTACGGTACAACCTCAAAGCTCGTCATCTTCAGCGTGATTGGCTTGCTGTCGGGGTTTGGGACGTATCCAGTGGCGTTTGACACACCGTGGACCATTACCATGTAGCCCTTGTCTGCACCTGGCGTGAATGTGAATGTGGCCTTCGCTTCATTCACGTCGATACTGTTGCCTGGCGCAACGGCAAACGTCACATCAAGGTCGCCAAACACCGCAATGGAATTGAGGTTGTTGGCCCCCTGAAACGGAACGTCTTCAACCTTGGAGACGATGCCAGCCTGCGTTACGTAGAGATCTGCAGTCGCGAACGTCGGGTCGGGACTGTTGTTCAAAAACGTAAAGAGCGACAATTGTGCCGATGAGGTGGACCAAGCGGCAACAAATGTTGCGATGATGAGAGCAAGGCGAATGCGCATATCGAGAACTCCGGTGATACAGACGTAGATTGTCGTGTTGTGAACTGGTAAGAATACAAAAGCGGCCTGAAAGTTTCAGACCCATTTACCTTGCGGTACCAGTATTTTGGCGTATGATTCTTGCGCCAACCACGGATAACATCACGACTTGCGCTGTAGTTCTACGCGCTGGTGGCGTTATTGGGATGCCTACCGAGACGGTGTATGGGATAGCAGCGTCGATCCAGAGCGACGAGGGCCTGCAGCGCATTTTTGAGGTCAAGGGGCGCCCAGCCGACAATCCGTTGATTGTGCATGTAGCCTCGGTGGACGAAGCCTGTGAGCTTGCTGCTGATGAATACCACAGCGTTCTGCGGAAGATTGCAGCACTGTTTTGGCCCGGAGCTCTGACGTGTGTGGTGCCCTCAGCGAAGACGGTTTCGCCTCGCATTACGGCTGGTCTCAGTACGGTAGCGGTCCGCATGCCACAGCACAACGTTGCACGGGCTCTCATCGAGGAACTTGGATGCCCCGTTGCTGCTCCAAGCGCGAATCGCTCGGGTCGTCCAAGTCCGACGACGGCACAACACGTAGTGCATGATCTTGGCCCGACCATCGATGTTCTTGATGGTGGTCCATGCACTATCGGACTCGAGAGTACCGTCATTCAGCTCGGTATGGATACATGCACGATCTTACGTCCAGGCGCAGTTTCCCGTGAACAGCTCACGCAAGCCCTCGGATATGCTGTCGACGAGGCTACCTCGCACGATGACCTACGTGCATCGCCGGGCACACGCTATCGGCATTACGCACCGACATGTCCAGTTGTCTTGTGCGAACACGAGGATCAGCTCCTGCGTCTCGCATCCTCGTATCGTGATCCCATCATGGTGCTCTCTGAGCATCCGTTTCAAAATCTACCTCATACGGCAGTTGCCTCTCCGCTTTCTGAATCGACGATCTACGCCGAATTGCGTCGAGCGGATGATTTGCAACTCGCTGCCATTCTCGTACTTTGTGACGCCGCCGTTCAACGCCGCGAGGCACTCATGAATCGCCTTTCAAAGGCGGCTGGATCCGGCTCACATGGGGTATCACAATGATCGAATCGACGGTTACCGTGCGCAATCGAGCCGGACTTCATACGCGCCCTGCAGCAATGGTCGTGAAAGTTGCGTCGCAGTTTGCAAGTGATGTGTATCTGGTGCGTGATGGATTTAACATCAACGCCAAGAGCATTATTGGTGTCATGACACTTGCTGCTGAGCAAGGTTGTGAACTCGGCGTCATTGTCGACGGATCAGATGAGTCCGAAGCGCATGCAGCACTTGTCGAGTTGTTTCACAGTGGGTTTGGGGAGCAACTCTGAGTACGGTAGTTCTCAAAGGGATTCCTGCCTCTCCCGGTATTGCGATCGGACGAGCCTACACGATTGCGACCGAGAGTCCAAGTATTGATCGTGACGTGATCGCTGAATCTGAGGTCACGAATGAAGTCGACCGTTTGCACGCGGCTCATCAGGCTACGATAGCGGACCTTCGACACGCCATTGATCTGGCGACATCTGAATCAACAACTGTTGTCTCGATTCTCGAATCATACCTCATGATTGCGAGCGATCCGATTATCACGCAGGCTATCATCAAGCGCATTGAATCTGGTGCATCGGCAGAAGCTGCTGTTGTTGATGAATTCGATGTGCACAAGACGTTCCTGTATAGTGCCCGAGATCAGTTGCTGCGTGAGCGTGTTCAGGATTTTGAACATGTCGTAGAGAGGATGCTTGCAGCGTTGCGTAATCGAACCCTCTCGCACGAACTGCGTTCCGACAGCATTGTTGTGGCGGGAACGATAACTCCGCACGATATGCTGTTCTTCAAGCGGATGTCGACGATTGGTTTCATTACGGAAGTGGGGGGTGTCACATCCCATTCTTGCATTCTTGCCCGTGAATACGGCATCCCAGCGGTCATCGGTATTCGCAATGCGACCGATCTGATTGGTGATGGAGATGAGATCATTGTGGATGGATTCACGGGGCTGGTCGTTGTTCGACCTAATGACGCCACGCTGCAATCCTATCACAAGAGAATGGCGGAGCAATCACGTGAGCGCTCTGAACTAGCCTCGCTCGCAGCATTGCCGTCCGTGACTCGTGACGGACAGACCGTGGTGTTACGAGCGAACATCGATACTGCCATCGATGCCGACGCAGCAGTTGCTGTTGGCTGCGATGGAGTAGGCCTCGTGCGGACGGAGACGATGCTCGTTGCGTTCGGAAGGTATCCAAACGCGGATGAGCAGTACCAGTGGTATCGATCCATTCTTGAACGGTGTGGAACCTCGTCTGTGACGTTCCGTGCATTCGATGTTGGAAGCGACAAGTTCCGCGAAGGCATTCCACACCATGAGGAGAACCCTGCGCTCGGTCTGCGTGGTATTCGTTTCCTGCTCTATCGGCCAGACATATTTGAGCAACAAATTGAGGCGATTCTCCGAGCATCAGTGCATGGAGACGTGAAGTTTATGCTCCCAATGATTTCGTCAATCGAGGAGCTGGACGCCGCTCGCCGGATCATGGATCACACCATTGCATCACTCCACAGTCGTGGTGTCGCGATCAATGCATCGATTCCAATCGGTGTGATGATCGAAACACCGGCGGCTGCATTGCTCGCCAGAAGTTTTGCCGAGCGCGTGCAGTTCCTGTCGATTGGCACGAATGATCTTGCGCAATACACGCTCGCTACCGATCGCACGAATGAACTCGTTGCCGACATTTTCGATGCCATGCATCCGGCTGTTGTTCGGCTTATCGCGCAAACGGTCGATGCAGCAAACGAGGTCGGCATACCTGTGAGTGTATGCGGTGAGCTTGCTGGTCATGCCGCGGCAACGGAGCTTCTACTTGGGTTGGGCTTGCGAGAGCTAAGCGTTGCCCCATCTCTCGCGCTTGAGCTTAAACATCGCATTCGTATGGCCGAAAGTGTTGCCTGTGCCGATGCGGTTGCAACAGTGCTCACCTGCACGTCGACGACGGAGGTCTATGCAGTCCTGCAATCACTCCAAGCAGGGGATCATGGGAGAATGATCACGTGACACGATTCCTCGGAGTGATCATTGCCGTTATCGCACTGGTCGCACATCTTCACGCCGCGCCTGCCACCAGTGAAGAACCTCGCATTATTCGTCGAGTGTACATCGATCGACGTGACATCTTCGATCCAACGACACAAGAGTGGTTCTTCGCCGGCGACCTTGTCAACACGCTGCATACAACGACGCGTTTCGATGTGATCGAAGAAGAGTTGCTGTTTGCCGAGGGCGATGACCTTGATACAACCGTTCTTCAGGAGACCGAGCGGAATCTCCGTCGCATCGGTGTGTTTGCAGCTGTGACTATTACGACGCGGAATATTGGTCGGGACAGCGTCGATGTGATCGTGCAGACGCAGGACCGACTTTCCTTGCGTCCTGCCGCATTGCTCGGCACGGGTGGAGGCATTGCCAACATTGGAGCTAAACTCGAAGAGATCAATCTGTTCGGTAATGGAACGCAGGCAATGGTGTACGGACTCTACCGCACGGAGAATGCTATTGGCTGGGAGGGTATGGCGCAGCTCACACAACGTCGGTTGTTTGGGTCGGAACTGAACCTGAATGCTGCCTTGCGTGCGAATGCTGTTCGCACAGATCAAATGCTGCAAGTGACACAACCTTATCGAACGATGTCGACGCCGTGGGCTTTTAGTGTTGGTGTGTGGAACGCATTCGGAAGTGATTTCGATTATCAGTCTGACCCGGGGTCGCGAACGCTCCTTCCGTTCCATGATCGTGAATTCGTTGGTTGGTTGTCGCAGGCATCCGGTGAACGTGATCGTTTGTTCACGAGTGTGAGTATCCGTCTTTCCGACGTCAAGCGCACTGTCCCATCTTCGCGTCAGGCGTTTGATAACACGGGACACTTCCTTGTGGCGTTCTCGTCAATCACGCAGACATATCATCGGAGCAGATTCCTCGATGGGTACGAGACGGAAGACGTCCCAGAGGGAGCGTGGGGGTCCGCAATCATTGGACGTGTATTCTCGCTTGGCAATGGTGGACAGACGATGTGGTACCTGGGCGGTCAGGCGGAACAGTCTCGGTATGTTTCACCTGCACTGTACCTCCATGGACGTATCCAGGCTGGTACAGGGTTTGGGGATCGACGTGCGCGATATACCTATCTCGAGATCAACGGACTTGGCCACCTCAAATTCTCGGACCATTTCGTTGCAACGGCGCGCATTCGAACACAGACTGCGTGGAATTGGACTGCATTCCGTCAGCTCGTGTTGGACTTTGAAAACGGTCTTCGCGGGTACGGCGCCAATGGTATCAGTGGCGAGAATCGCATCATCACGAATTCAGAACTCCGCTGGTTCCCGGGATGGAAGACATGGATCCTTGGATGGAGTGCTGTGGCATTCTACGATAATGGGGCTGTATGGGGGCAAGGCGATGCGTTGGCATCCACTCGCTTCCATCATGCGGTCGGATTCGGACTGCGCATTCATAATCTCAAGGCTGCTGGCGAGGATGCAGTGTTCCGATTTGATCTCGCCTACAACATGGATACAGGGAAGATTGCCGGACTGATCTTCAATATTCGGCAGGCATTCTCAGCATTCAGCTCTCACAAGTATCGCGCGCCTGATGTCCTTGGTCGCGATATCGACCTTCAATAACGCTTCGGATATCATCCTATGCTTGATCTCGCATCAACAATCGATCACACGATTCTTAAGCCCGACTCAACAGCGCAACAGGTGGATGTGTTATGTGCTGAAGCTGCGCAGTATTCCTTTGCGAGCGTCTGCATCCTTCCTTGGCATGTAGCCCGCGCAACAACGTTGCTGGAAGGCACAGATGTCGCTGTGTGCACCGTGGTTGGATTTCCACTCGGAGCAACAACGACGGCTGCAAAGGTTGCAGAATCGGTAAATGCAATTGCACATGGTGCGCGTGAGATCGACATGGTTGCCTCCATCACAGCACTCAAGAGTGGGATGCACGATGCAGTGCTCGAAGATATTCGCACCGTCACACAGGTTTGTCACGATCAGGGTGCGATTGTGAAGGTGATCATCGAGACATGCCTGCTTACGGCTGATGAAAAGCGTCGTATGTGCTCGATCGTGACGCAGGCAGGCGCAGACTTCATCAAGACCTCGACAGGTTTCTCGACTGGGGGAGCAACGATCGAAGATGTCCGCATGCTACGAGAGCTCGTCGGACCCTCCGTACGGGTGAAGGCTAGTGGCGGTATCCGCGATCGCGCAACAGCAGTAGCGATGATTGAGGCCGGTGCAGACCGTATCGGAACAAGCAGTGGCGTTGTCATCGTGAGATAACACGAGCCACAACGGGCCTGAGTTGGAAAAGCGTGTTGCAACACATACCTTTGTGACGAACACGACGTTGAATTCCAATTCACTCAATGCAATGGAGGCCCTGATGGCAACATGGACTGTCGATCCAGCACACTCAGATGTGCAATTCAAGGTAAAGCACCTTATGATCAACACCGTAACGGGTGAGTTCGGATCATATCGTGTGAACGTGGAGAGCGCTGCCGACGACTTCAGCGATGCGAAGGTTCACTTCGACGCTGATATCGCCAGCATCAACACAAAGAACGACATGCGTGATCAGCACCTGAAGAGTGATGATTTCTTTAGCGCAGAGAAGTTCCCAACAATGTCGTTCGTTGGTCAGGGCATTACGACAGATGGCGACAAGCGCACCATCACGGGCGATCTTACTGTTCGCGATGTCACGCGTCAAGTAACGCTTGATGTTGAGTATGGTGGTCAGATGGTTGACTTCTATGGCAATACCAAGGCTGGTTTTGAACTCACGGGTACGATCAATCGTCAAGAGTTTGGTCTTACATGGGGCGCAGTCACAGAAGCTGGCGGCATTGTTGTGTCTGACGCTGTGAAGCTCAGCCTGAACATTCAACTTCAGAAGACAGCCTAAACGAGGTCGGTATGCAACGCCCCATTCGCATCATCACTCATTCGCTCATGACGGGAGTTGGTCCACTCCGTGTGGCTCAGCCCCTTCCCGTTCATGCATTGCGCAATGTGGATCCGTTTATCCTGCTTCACCATGCAGGACCACAGACGTTTGAAGCGGGTGGGGCGGTGCATCGTATTGATCCGCATCCTCATCGCGGATTCGAACCGGTGAGCTTCGTCTACAAGGGTAGCGTGCTGCATCGCGATTCTCTCGGAAACGAGGGAACCATCAATGCAGGCGAAGTGCAGTGGATCACCAGCGGTAGCGGCATCATTCACAGTGAAGGCCCCACTGCTGCATTGCAGGAGGCAGGGGGCGAGTTAGAGATGATCCAGCTCTGGGTGAATCTGCCGGCTGAAAAGAAAATGATGACGCCGGCGTACCAAGAACTGCATCGTGATCACATGATTCGTCTTGATGTGCTCAACGGTGCGCTCGATCTTGACCTTGTGTCAGGATCGTACATGGGGCATGTGGGACCAGCCACGACACAGTCGCCAGTGCTAACGGCGATGGGACATTTCCGCCCGGGGCCAACGGCAACACTTGCTGCCCCAGCATATGCGAACCTCGCGATCTACGTGCTGAACGGTCAGCTACGCATCAACGGAGATCACGTTGTTGAGCGCCATTCGTTGGCTGTGTTTGAATCCACCGGCGATACTATTGAGATCGAAGCGTTAACAGAGGGATCGCTTCTGCTTCTCGGCGGACAGCCTCTCGGGGAGCCAGTGGCGATGTACGGTCCGTTCGTGATGAACACCGAAGAGCAGCTCCACGAAGCGCTCCACGATTATTCCATTGGGAAGTTCGGCGTACTCGAGCACTAACGAGTTAGCGATCACGCACGATCGCAAGAACATGCACCGACGAGATACCATCGACGCTGATGGTAAGTGCATACCATCCAGACGCAAGATCCGACAACGACACACGATGCGTACCACGCACGAGTGCTGACGAGACTGTCACTGCATGACCTAGGATGTCTACAGCTGTCACGTCAAGGTGATGCTGCGTATCATCGGACAGCGCAATGATGATGTGATCGCGGGCAGGTTGTGGTCGAAGCGACACACGTGGTCGGGCGTCGAGCGTTACCATTCTGATACGACGTGTGGCACAGACGTCATCGATGACGATTGAACCGTCATCATAGGTGATAGGTGCGTCGAAGGCTTGCCAGACAAGGCCCTGCGTACGATCAAACACGACAGCAACACTGTCGACGCGCGAGAGCAGAGGGCGCATCGGTACACGAGCTAGCGTATCGCCTCGGTCCCAACGCCCACTGATGTCGATCACGAGCTGATCCCCACTGCGTGAGACTGTCCATTGCGTTAGTGAATCCAACCCATCAACGACGGCACATTCGGTAGCAGAACAACGAAGCTGAAGCGTAAAGTCTGTTGCCATCGAAGAGTCAAGCGAGGGCCGTGTGCTGAGGATCACAGGCATCGTTGTCACAACGTCGACTTGTCCGCGGACATCGGGCATCACTACATGCGTCTGTGTCGTAGCTGTACTCGAAAGAATCGTCGTGTAGGACCGTGGGCATGGATCGTCAACGATGAGTGTGAGACTATCAGTGAACGTCCCAACGCGTTGTATAATCCCCACCAATACTCGCACGTCCTCGCCCGGCTGTACCGTCGCCGGAAGGCTAGGGGCAACAGAAATGATGCGGTAGGGTAGTGCTGGTTGAACAATAGATACAACGCGAAGAGGAGCATCGCCCGTGTTGCGATACGTCGCCTGCAACACCTGTTCACGACCGATGACTGCTTCGGTAAACACAAGTGTGTCGGTTCCGCTCAACCCTACGTCGGTGGCAACTCCTCGTACAATCCATGTGAGTACGGTGTCACAGGGGAGTAACCGCGCGCGTACGATCACTTCGTACGGACCAACGCTTGTAGGAGTAACGTAACACGTAAGCGTTTGCGGATTTTGAAGTTGCTGGCCTGAGACAAGATTACATGTCCCTGGTCCGGACACCGTTATGCTATCAACAGTCCATACCGTTGAGTCGGAGGAGAGAATTGAAGCTTCAACTGAGAACGTTGTATCCCGGCAAAGCACGAATGTCGCAGGTGGTGGTGGTTCGACGAGTGTGACGCGTGGATGTGTTACCAGACCGTCGAGGTCAACCCACATCGTATCGACACATGCGTCAATCCGTCCAACAAACCCGAGTCGTCCTGCACCACGAGGAAACGTCGGACGCCAGCGAATGCTGATTGGTGTTGATGTTGAATCACTCGGTGTAAACGGAACTGGCATCAACGAGCGAACGTCACCTTCAGCAATGACCTCTGTGATAACGAGGCCGCCTGGCGGAAAACGCAGGTCTATGACTGTATCGTACTCGACTGACACGCAAGCAAGCACGTGATCGAGTGTAACACTCGTCGGAGTCACGCCGAATGATGATTCTCCGCGGGTGATTGTAAACGATGTCTCAACTGTCGTGTCGCATGGAGTAATATCTGCCTCGACATCGAACGTGAGTGTCGTGAGTGTGGTTGGAAGATTGATCGCAACCGGGATCCGCATTTTCTCGCCGGGGCCAATTTCAACGGGCAGTGCTACTGTAATCGTCACACTCTGTGAGCGGGACCGAACGGCACGGACTGTTGCTGGCTTCTTGGAGTTGTTGGTTAACCACAAGGCATCCTCGATCTTTTCAGAACAACCGGGTGCGGTACGATTGACTGCTGGGAATGCAAGTTCCCACTGCCGATCGACAACAACTGTGCACGTATCGTCGGAAACACAACCGCGTTCGTCAATCAGCCGAATCACGTACCGACGTGTTTCTGATGCGACGAATCCATACTCGAGTGTTGTACTGACGATACGACCATCATCGCGCACCCACTGAACACGTGCGTATGCGCCCTGCGCTCGGGCTCGAAGTGATAGCGGTGTTCCCGGACAGACGATGGTATCAGCAGGTGCTGTCATCTGAATGTTCGGGATCTGTCCAACGTTTTCAGGGATCACCACATTGAGTGATACTTGGCCATCATTGCCACGCGTGGCAAGGTTGATCCGCTCAGCCTCCACAGTCCGCTGGAGATTGAGTCCGCACGCGCCGCCCGGCAACGCATACGACAGCCCCCCTCCAACACCCGGACCTTCATAAAGGAACACTCCGCCAGCTCCGCCAGCCCCATTGCCATGAATCGCACCTGTGCGCACATTGCCACCAGCTCCACCACCTGCAATTGCTGTGAGGCCACGCTGGATCTGTGTTGTCGCGAGATAAATCGTTCCACCAGCACCACCACCACCGGCGCCGTCATTGCCTGCATCTGGTGCCGTGGTTCCGGACGCCGATATCCTGCGAGCCATACCAATGATTGACGGACAGCGAATGATGACGATACCGCCACCGTTACCGCCACCAGTTCCGATGCTGTTGTTGGTATGACCAGCACCGCCAGCTCCGCCGAGGAGTAATCGCGGATATCCGTTGATAATAGGTTGCACGGACAATCCACCCCGACCGCCGTTGTCGAAGTACCGTCCACATCCTTCGTATTGTGCGCCGCCGATTCCACCGACACCACCGTTGCCACCACCGCCGCCACCTGCGTTATGATCGCAACCGCCACCACCGCCAGTAAAGAGTGGGGCAAGACCAGAGATCTGTGTTGGCAGTGCGTCAACGTAGGTTTCGCCCTTCATCCCTGCGCTGGGAGAATTGACGACTCCATCAGCAATCTTCGTGGAGCAGCCGACAGATCCATTCCAGATGCGACCACCGCGGAAACCAATACCATCAGCTACAACATCGGCTTGCAACGTGAGCTTTGTTCGAACATCGAAGGCAATCACGCCTCCTGTGCGACCATCCCAGGGCTTGCCCGTCACGTTCATTGTGGCAACTGCCTCGTCGTACACTGGCACGCGCACACATTGCACAGCACCGGCAATGTCGTAGGTATGAATCAGAGGGTGGACAGTTGTGATTGTCGTACCAATGATGGTATCGATCACAGCGTATTCGGTCAGACCAACCGTTTGTGTCGCATACGAGCCGCTCACGACGGGCCCCTTCATTTGCAAAAGAAGGATGCGATCGCCCGCTCCAAAGCCGTCAACTGTATCGATGGTGATGTACGAGCGACAATCAACCGTTTGAACGGCTGTGACACGTGCGTACGAGTTAACGATGCCACCGATAGGGGTTTGTGCGCAGAGCTGGACAATCATGATGCACATGAGCGTCATCGTCAGCAATGTTCTGCGTACACACACCATACCCGTTACCCTCGGGGTCGGTAATACATGCCCTGCAATCTAGGCAATAGCAGGGGGCTTTTCGGAGAGTTGCAGCCCCTCGGAGCGCTGCACAACATAGTCGATTTCCCAATCACTCTTGAACAGCACGGCAGCTCGTCCTTGATCATCATGCACCACGGGAGCATTCGTTGACGGACGACCATCGCCGACAATCCACCGCGTCCGCGTGTACGGCAAGCGCTCGAGGCGCACCTGTTCGTTGTACTCGTTCTCCATACGCCAAGCGAAGAGTTCCATCTGAAGCTCACCAACAACGCCCACCAACGGCACAGGACTTCCGTCAGCCTCGGTGAACATCTGGATTACGCCTTCTTCGCGCAACTGCTCAATGCCCTTGCGGAAGGACTTCGAGAACGATCCTGTTGCGGGCCAGACCTTCGCATAGATCTCGGGTGCGAACCGCGGGAATGACGGTATCGTGGCGCTTGATCGCTCGGTGATTGTATCGCCGACTTGGAACAACCCAGGGTTTGTTAGACCGATCACGTCACCAGGATAGGCAACATCGATGATCTTCCGTTCACGTCCGAAGATTTCAAACGGATAGGTAAGCTTCGTTTCACGACCCGACCGTGGGTGGTGCGCCGACATGCCGCGCTCGAAGGTGCCGCTCACGATGCGCAGGAAGGAAATGCGATCGCGATGCGCCTTGTTCATATTGGCCTGCACCTTGTAGACAAAGCCAACGAACTCGTCACTTGAGGGTTCAATCGTGCCCGTCGACATTGTAAATGGTTGCGGCGTTGGAGCAAGATCGAGGATCGCTTGGAGGAAGTGCTCGATACCAAAGTTTGTGATTGCCGATCCCCAATAGACGGGAGTGCACTCTTCGTTGAGATACGCATCGCGTTCGAATGTCGGAATCACGTGGTCGACGAACTCGAGGTCCTCAAGAAGTTTGTCGTGTGCAAGATCACCGATAGCTGAACGCAGTTCAGCGCCACGGATGTCGCCGATCGAAACAGGGGCCTTATAGCGGTTGCCCACTGTACGCTCGAACGCATAGAGCGTCTGGTTGGTGCGGTCGAAAATTCCCCGGAAGTCTGGTCCGTTGCCGATCGGCCACGTGCGTGGAATCGCAGTGATGCCGAGTGTTTGCTCAACTTCGTCGAGGAGCTCCAGCGGATCGCGTGACGGACGATCCATTTTATTCATCAGGGTGATGATAGGGATCCCACGATCTCGACAAACCTTGAACAGCTTCAGAGTTTGTTCCTGAACACCGCGGCCTGCATCAAGAAGCATGATGGCCGAGTCGACGGCCATAAGCGTACGATAGGTGTCTTCCGAGAAGTCTTGGTGACCTGGCGTATCAAGGATGTTCAGGAGCAGACCGTTGTAGTCCACCCGCATCGCACTTGACGATACCGAGATACCGCGCTGCTGTTCAATCTCCATCCAGTCGGATGTCGTCGATTGATGCTTACCGCCGGTTACGGCTCCTGCCTGGTGGATTGCACCAGAATACAGCAGAAGCTTCTCCGTGAGGGTTGTCTTACCGGCATCCGGGTGGCTAATGATAGCCACCGTGCGCCGACGGTTGATTTCGGAAGTGAGGTCGGACATAGCCGACAAAGTTACGGCTTGCCGGGGCGCAGTGGCGACTTTTCCTCAACCTTCTTCGAGATGCTGAAGAGAATCGAAGCGCCGATACGAAGCGGGGACACCGACCATGACGCGTCTGACACCAGATTGGTGAACATCGGGGCGTAGCTGATTTCAGGAACCAGTTGTAGCGTTCCGGCTGCATTCATCGGTAGCATGTAGCGCAGTCCAATGAGAGCACCTGCCTGCATCGTGCTTGTGTTCGGGAGGTCGCCGCTGGTGGCGTTGCGAACCGTCGTGCCATCTTCAAACCGAACAGGTTGCGTTGGGTCGACGAGCCGCTCATCCTGCGAGTACGTGGCCGATAGCACCGTTCCGATACGCAGCCCAGCCATAACGTCGAGTCCGCCCGCGATGCGATATGCCAGCACTGGTTCGACAAAGACATAGCCTTGGGACGATTCGAGGGTATGACGGAGGGTTGTAGACTCCACCGTGTTCGCAACGCGAATGGTGGTTTCTTCGTTGGTTGCGAACGTCACAGAGGCTGACTGAAACAACACGCGCGCCGAGAGTTCGAGCTTCGATGCGAGCGGTAGCTCGATGACACCTCCAAGGATAACGCCAGTGCCCGATGTTGAGCTGTACGATGCACAGCACGTCGGAACAGTAGGCAGCGTAAAGCCTGGGGTTCCGTTCACGGTGATAGCATATGCGCCAGTGAGGCCTACAGAAAACTGACGCTGATCAACGGTCACTGGAGCTGGCTCAACAATCTTTGTTGGCTCAGGGCGCGGCTGCGACATAGTTTCCTGTGCAACAGAGACGCTAACGGAACCACACATCAGTGCGAGCGTAAGTGCGACGAGTGAGATCTTCATGCGAGGTGTTCCTTATCAGCGTTGAACAACGATGGAGTTCTTGAAGGTCGAACCCAGCGCTTGCGTGGTGAGCAAATACAATCCTGATCCGAGCGTACGAACATCAACAACAGCTTGTCCAACACCGGATGCATCCGGTGTGATCGAGCCAGATGCTACCTCAACACCCACGTAGTTTGAAAGTGTCCATGTAAGCGGAGCTGTGCCAGCACCGCGAACGGCGACTGTGAATTCTGATGATGCAGGAACAGGGAAGACGCGAATACCGAAGCCTTCACGTTCTGGTCGGAGGAAGCGATCACCGCCTGCAGCGCAGATATCGGTGATCATCACTTTGCCATCTCGTGCGGTCACTGTCGCAGCAGCTCCATTCGTCCATGCGAAGTCGGTCAACGTCAGCATGGTCATGTCGGCTGTTCCGAGGATAGCCGTAAAGTTCAGCTCGTACAGGACGCCGAGCGAGTCAGCGCCGCGCGTACCTGCGATGTCAATGGTGCAAGGGGCTAACTGTCCTGCCTGATAACAGTCGGGCGTGCCTGTGCCTGAGCCAACAACAACCAATGGGTTGTATGTGACCTTCGCAGTCCAGGCATACAGGTTGTTCGCATTGAGGCCATCAGAAGATGTAATGCGAACCGGCACCTTGAAGATGTCGCCGGTCTTGACGGCGACCGAATCGATCGCGATTGTGCTCGCAGCTGGTCGCGTTGTCTCGCATGTGCCAGTGAACGAGGTCACAGCACTGAGCGTGCAAGGCCTAATCACACTAGCTTCAATGGTATCTGCGATTGTTGCACGACCACCGCAGTTTACACGGTAGTCTACTTCAATCACAGCGCCTGGAAGCAACTCGATGAGTCCCGATGGACGGGATGCCATGATAAATGCGTTCGGAGTACGAGAAAGCACTGTTACAATGAGTGTGTCAGTGCCGTTGTTTGTGAAGCGCGTAGTGCCCGTGGCATTGCCAGGGACTGCGCCAAGAGCAATACTCACGTTCTCCGCGAGGAGTGAAGGAGTTGTCTTTACGCCACTCAACCGGATAACCTGACGAACGTCGCATGGTTGGAACACAACCACGATGCTATCGCTCAACACACCATCGGCTGCTGGTGTCCATGTTACATCGAACTCAACACGCTGACCGGGCGCAAGCGCCTGGTTGTTGGAGAGTGTTGTCGTGATCGATGATGATGTCGCTACTGACACGACAGCTGCGGTGCCTGTTCCTTCGAAGGTGACAAAGCCCTTGCGAGTGACCGATGTTGCCGGTGTGCAACCTGAAAGCTCGCCGAACTCAATCTGCGGTGATGTGCTGAAGGCCAGGCCGTTCTTCACAGCGCGAACGCGCATCGGAATGTTCACGTTGCATGGCTGCACAACGGCAGTGCCTGACACATCGAAGTTGCCCGGGGAAGGAGGGCGAACGGTACATGCTACGGTCACACTGGACCTTGCAGGGATGCGTATGGTGCCACCAGGAGTGAAGATGATCGATGCACCCGATGGAGGGAAGGTGAATGTCACTTCAACAGGTGAGGTGTTCTCAATCGTGAGTGTCGTATCACGTTCAACCTCACACCCTGTAAGCGTGCCAATTTCGAGATCCGTCCATGAGAGATTGACGGTTACATCAGACGAGATTGCGTTGAGATTGACCCGTAGTGTGTCGGAGCACGTTCCTGCTGTATACGGGAACTTCGCGACATCAGTGAAGGTGCCAGTCGTTGTTGGGTCGTACTGGAATACCACTACCAGCTGCTCGTTCGGCTGCAGTGTTACGGTTGATGTCGGAGAAACAACCGTGAATGGAGCAATCGCTGTTCCAGGTAGAAGCGTGATTGCGTCATTGCCATTGTTGCGAATGACAGTTGAGTCGCGCTTCGCAGTTTGGTTGCACTTAACATCAGCGCCAAAGCTCACGGTACCCGGGATTACTGTTGCCTTCACAGCAGCCTTGGTGACGCGATAGTTGTACTTCGCGACCCAATTGCATGGTAATCCGCCGAGCGTGAAGGAACCGTTGATGGTTCCCGACGTTGCCGGTGACACGCGCACGCGGAGCGTCTTGCCGTCGAGAGGTGGGATCACGATCGGCGCAGCCAGTGATGTGACGAGGCTGATGCGAGGATCGTCAGGCGTAAACGTTGTGATGCGAATCTCCTGTGGACCAGGATTCTCGATGGTGATGTCAGCTTCGCTCGAGCTCGTGCATGCGTCCAAGCTTCCAAAGTCAACAAGAGCCGGCGCAATCACGGGCTTCGGATTGACGATCGTCACCTTGATCGTGTCCTTTGCAGAACAGCCAGCTGAATCAGTCAGTGTGACTTCGTAGTCTGTGTTGCCAGCTGGGTTGACGCTCGGTGTGCGAAGCGTATCGTTGTCGATCGCTGGCAAGCCTGCGCCGACACGACGCCATTTGTACTTGTAGGGAGGCGTTCCACCGCTGCCATTTGCTGTGATCTGAACGAGCGTGTTGAGGCACGCCGTTGTGTCGTTCCCCGCGCGCACGGATGGTTTTGGATTCGACCCAATGACGATGGTATCTCGATAGCGGCAACCATCGGTGGTGGTGCAAACAACCCAATACGTGCCGGCTTGGGTGACATTGATGTTACGGGTTGTAACGCCGGTCGACCAGAGGTACGATGCAAAGCCAGCAGGGCCAACGAGCTGACGTGAGTCAACGTCGCAAAGCGTTGATGGACCATTCGGTTGAATCGTCACGACAGAGTCGCGGCAATTGCTGAAGTACGACACAAAGCCGTTAAAGCGCAGCGTGTCTTTGTCGAGCTTCGAGGAGTCCTGGTATGCTCCAGGAGTTGTGGCCATGCGATACGAACTCACGCGTCCAAGGAACACCACGTAGGCATTCTTCTCGCACGAGACATCAACAAGAAGATCGCTACCGTAGTCGGTATTCGGTGGTGGGGCCGGTCCGCCAACGGGCGGTACAGGCGGATTGTCCTGCGAAGGTGCTCCGTAATACGAACCATAGATCACGGCCGTTCCACCGGGATTCATCTGACCAATCAAACCGTCGAAACCACCGCCGACAACATTGAGTGTCTTCTGAATTGCGTCGTTTGAGATCGGAGGATTTGTCGACCGTGTGTAACCGGCCACCCAGATGTTGTTACTCTTATCAATGGCCACGCCATAGAGTCCGTCGAGTGAATCACCGCCATAATAGGTGGACCATTGCACGGCACCTGCGGCGGTGTACTTACGGATGTAGCCATCAGTGAATCCCGTGCGGGTCGCTTTGTACGGTGTAACCGTTGGGAAGTCATTGCCAAGAGTCTGTCCGACCACAACCACAGCGCTCGTGCTGTCGATTGCGATGTCGTTGACTTCGTCAAGATTGGACGTTCCAAACATGGAGGCCCAGACACGACCAGCTGTTGGATTGAACTTGACAACAACGGCGTCTTCGATTCCCTTGAACGTCGTTCCGTCTGTAACTGGGAATGCTCCATTCTGCGTATGACCGGTGAACACAACGTTGCCCTGAGGGTCAAACGCGATGCGGCCACTTACTTCGAGTTCATCGCTGCCGTAAAACACGAGATAGTCATTCTGCCAGCGATTTGCTGGCGTGGGCTTCGGCTTCACCACGCTTACGAAGATGTCTGTGTTGTTGAATGTGCCGAGTGTCTTTTTCCAAGGGGCATTTCCTGTGTTGCCACCGAATGACGGACTCCGCGTGTAGCCAACAACGGCGATGCGGTTTGCATTGACGGCAATACCTGTGAGCACGTCCGCTTCACGTCCGGAATACTGCCAGCTGTCCGACCACGCACCGTTTGCGTCGAGCGAAAGTACCACTCCGTCTGTGCCCTGAACGCTATCAACGGGATACGCATTTGAGCCGAGTTCGATATTGGGGAGGTCCTTCGAGTTCGACTGACCGCAGACCCAAATCACACCCTTCGTATCGGTTGTTACATCGAACAACTTGTCGTTCAGCGATCCACCGTAGTAGGTGTGCCAAAGGAACGTCCCGAATTCGTTGAACTTGGCAACGAAGCCATCAACGTTTGCCTTGAGGCGACGCTGGAGCACGCCCGGTACGCTCGGCATGTTGGTCGCCGTTGTTGAACCTGCTACGATTACGTTTCCTTGCGGGTCCACAGCAGAGCGGAACTCATCGATGCTTTGATTGAAGCCGTAGTATGTGGCCCACACACGTTGTGGATCCACGATCAAGGTTGCCGAACGATCGTACTCGCCAATGGCGAATCGCACGGATTGTCCAGAAATGTCAAATGATGATGGGATGACATTTCCCGCATTACCGTCGGGTGTTGCCGTGATAACGTAGGGTGCGCGTTCACCGATGGTGCCGAGTGGTGTCGCGATCGAGAAATCACCGTTCTGTTGCAGTGTCGGCTGCGCGCCACCATCATAGGCGAAGGCGATACGACGAGGGTCTGCCCCCGGATGTACCACAAAGTCGTACTTCACACCTTGCAGCGTGAGATACATGCGGAGGTCGATGCCAGGCCATACATCGTGATACACGAGAGTCGAGTGAAGATTGGCCCGTGAGCCTTTTTCGCTCATGCCAGGGAGGATGTAGCGAACGTTGCCCGGTACCTGCTGCAGGCGCTCAAGGCGCGGGGAAGGGTTGCTTCCGATTAGGCGCATATCGACGCGAAACTCGTCAACATCGTAGGTCCGTTCGAAGGAGCGAACCGATGTATCAGTGTGCACACGTGAAAGTGCGATATGCAGTCCGGTAGCATGAACGTATGCCACTGCACCCGGCAGAGAAACCGTAGCATCGACATACGATGCCACACGTCCATCGGAGAAGCGGGCTTGGCCGACATTCTCGACAAACGCAGGCGGCGTAGTTGATTGAGCTCTACGCGATGGGGAAACTCCTGCCTGCATGGTGATCGTCGAGGCGGCAAGCGCAAGGACGAATGCAAGGGTGGTGAGGACGGACTGCATACTAACTCCGGATTCAAAACACGGGATGAACAGCGAGAATACGGCCTATCGATGATTCGGCAAAGTCCAACGGGTTTGGACTTTCCGTATCATTGGAGGTCTCTCAGCCCCTTTGCCATTGAGAATTCACCTGCGCATGACAACGATTGAAACGCTGTCGAGCGTCAACGGACGCGCACTCCTTCGGGATATCTACCAGGAACTCCGCTTTGAGCGGCAGCTTGGAGCATTGGGCGCGCTGCGTTCGATGTGGTCTATCTGCACCACGGAACGGGAGCTCATTCGCACCACCAAGCGTGATGTCGTCGTACTTCATCCTCTGGGCCTCTTCTCTGGAACAGCCCTTTGGATGCAGGAAATCGTCAGTCGCTACTTCTATTCGCCAATCAATGCATTCGTGTACTTCGGTGCTGCGTTGCTGCTCGTGGCTGTGGGGTTAAATCGCACACGTGTGATCGATACGCCGTCATTGGTGGTTGCTGGGATTGTGCTTGAGGCGATCCTGCTGATGGTGTTGTTCCTCGTGATGTTCTTCACGCCTCCCGAGGATGTTGCTGAACTGACTGTCGAACCATCGAATTCAGGCGCTACGGACGATTTGTTGCGTGAACTCGGGGAGATCGGACGCGACTACGCGGCCATGGCCGTGCAACTCGAAACGATAGCTGGCACATTGAATGATCTCGTTGAGCGGCAGGATGGGATGATCGTGAGTATGCGCGACAGCGTTGAAGCGGCTGTGAATGCCGTTGTTCCGAATCCCAATCTGATGAATGCCATGCAGTCCACAACGGCTGCTTTGGAGAAGTTCAGCGATCGCGTCGATGCACTCGGATCGCATCTGCAAACACTTGAGCGTCAAGAGGTGGAGCGGATGGTTCGCATGGAACTCGAGCGCATTCTCTCGCGCTCAATATTGGATGCCGGCTCGAAATGATCGCTCCACAGCGCAAACGACGCCGCGTCGAGATCTACTTCGTACTGTACTTGGTAGCGCTTGTTCTGCTTATGCCAGATCGCATCGATCCGATGCAGGATGCTGTCGACACGCAGGCAATCGTTAACGCTCGTTTGGAGTTTAGTCCCGACCGTATGCGACTTACCTGCAAGCTTCAACGCGATAGCGCATCGGGCATGCGTGTTGTGTCGCTTGACTCGCTGAATGTCATTCGGTATACCGGGACGGTATCTGATCTTGAATTGTCGGCGCGTATTGAAGAGGTCGAAACGGGTCAGGTGCTCACCGTGCAACCAGGTAACTCGCCGACACCCCTGTTCGCTCTCGAGCACCAGCCACAACGTAACGCAGTTGTTTTTCGCTGGAATCCTTCGTTGGACCAAGCATCGGTGCGCACCTATCGCGTGACGATTTCTGGTAGCGGTGTCCCTGTGAGGACGCGTGGCGCAAACAGCGGCGATTATGACGAGATCCCTACAGGTCTGCGGATGACGGGATCAACACAGTTTGTTCTCACCACCGAAGTTGACGATGCATCAGCACCAACGGTAATTACGATTGCCGGTGGACGTGATACGCTGGTTCTCCGCGACACAACATCGCGGACGGCAACGGCGCAAAGTTTGGGAGAGTTCTGGATCGAGCCAGCGCGCGACGTCATTGCAACTGTCTCTCAGCGACAATGGACAAACCGGTTGAGTATCGGTGGTGCAGATCCCGCGCGGGATCTTGTAGGCCTACCAACTGTTCGGGTGATTGGGGAACAGATTGGTGATGTTCAGCGAACAACCGATCAGCGTACGATTCTTCTCTCAGGGCGTGCCCCTCGCACCGGTAGTGTAACGGTGGAGGTGCGGGTTGTGCGTCGTGATGGACAGACCAAAACTGCAAGCTTTGTTGTTACTGCACACGCAATGCTACCCGCCAAGGTGCCCGACGTAATCTACCCAGGTGTGGACTACGTGATCGATCCGCGACTGCCGTCGATCGAGAACGTGCGAGCTGTTATCCGCGACGGTGAACGCGAGATTGTAAGCGTAACCGAGTCGGTGCTCCGCCTCCGTGTTGCGCCGCGCGACACGGGAAGGACGCTCACGTTCGAACGGACAGTTGATGGCGTGCGTGATGGAGCACCCGAGGCGATCCAAGTCCGGAACTTCCCTGCGCCGACCATCCGTAGTGTGAATCGTGGTTCTGATTCACGGACGAAGGTTGTTGTTGTGCAGTTCTATTCCGGTGACCGGAGTGTAAACCGACCGCGCCTTCGCATTCTCGATGGGAACGCCACAGATGTGAAGCGGCTTGCAGGAAACTTGCGCGCGTCTTCGTCGGAACGTCCAACCGTGTCGTGGCTCGAGACCTTTGAGGTTACGCAGCGCGACCCAGCACGTCCGTTTACATTCCGTCTTCAGGCATTCGACGACCGCGGCATTCAGAGTGCGCAGTGGATAGAGGACAACTAGGGCTTTCTATCGCGCTCTCGCCGGTAGATCGCAACGTTGGCAATATGTTCCGCACCCGTGATACTGAATCGATGTTTGCCAGTGCCGTCGCCCCGAGCGACGAAGAACAGGAATCGATGCTGTTCTGGTGCCAGAGCTGCCTGCATAGCTGCCTTGCCGGGGTTCGAGATCGGACCAGGTGGCAGGCCTGTGTGGACGTAGGTGTTGTAGGAATGAGCTTCGTTCAAATCGCGATACCGCAC
Organism: uncultured Ignavibacteria bacterium; assembly: GCA_903939735.1. Classification (GTDB taxonomy): domain Bacteria; phylum Bacteroidota; class Ignavibacteria; order Kapaibacteriales; family Kapaibacteriaceae; genus UBA10438. The sequence goes on along the minus strand of CAJAIA010000028.1, from coordinate 124,903 downwards.
ACGTCGTTTCATCCCTAGTCCGTACTGAACCGTAGGGTCTGCTTCCAGCCGCATCCCGCGGTCAAGCCGATTGGTGTAGACACCAGCAATGCGTGGCATCTCCGGGATTGACGCTGCCTCAGCTTGGACAATCGATGCCAGTGTCAACGTGCGGTGGCGATCGTCCGGGGCATTGAGTGATCCCCACACTCGTTGTGCCTGTCGCGCCATCAACATGGCAACGTGGGATGCCTCGTCGCGCCAGAGAATATCGTAGGTCTCCGGCATCAGATACCCCTCCATGCTAGGAGCCCCCTGAGCATAGCGCTGAATCACGGAATCTTCTTCGCACCACGCAACAAATGCAGCAGTGTCGATTTCTGCTTTGCGATAGAGAATGCGAGCGATCTCACGATACGTTAGCCCCTCGGGTATCGTCACGCGCACATGCGGCCTGCGTTGACCGCTCAGGACGCCGACGATGACGTCCCACTGTGAGTCGCCCGGTTGCAGCACGTACCATCCAGCCTGAACTGAGCGCTGTGTGATGCGTGCCATCACACGAAGAGCGATCTTTGCGATGATGGGAGTGGGGAGAGGGACATGTCGGTGCACACTGTCTACCGCGGCAGCGAGGGACGTGCCCCGGGCAATAAACACAGTTGTCGGCACGTCCAGATTGGCCGGCAATGCAAGTGTGAGAATGGCGATCACTGCGGCACTCATGAGAGCCGCACAACCAATGAGAACGATGCGTAACGGTCGAGTTATCATACGATGTATCCGAAAAATACCCCTGATTGTGGCAATCATCGGTATTTGTCATATCAGGGCTGTTGCTGTTGACGTCACGCCTGAGCTCTACATTGGTCCGGCGTTTACGTCAATCAACGGCACCACGTATGCGGGAGTTGGTGTTGGTGGGGGAGGTGTGTTGCAGATTGCGCCGACATCGCTTGGACCCGTCGAAGTGCGCCTGGCAGCGATGCCTGTGTTTGGTGTCGACCTCGACAAGACCTTTACCATCACGCAGGTTCACGTGCCCTTGACGCTCGCGCTATCGCTCCTCGAATTGCCCCGTGATCGTCGAGGCTTCGGGTTAGGGGGCGCAATAGGCCTCGGTGTGACGGCCACTATGGGTCAGCTGCACGACGGCGCTGTATTCCAGCCCAGTGCGATGGTCGAGCTGACGTTCGGGGTGTTCCGCCGCGGCGCGCTCACCATACGATACCAAACCTCGATTGCCAACATCACATCGAGCAACCGAGGTGCCGTCGGCTACAACTCGGTAGTGTTTATTGCATCAACGTCGTGGTAGTTGGCGCGTCGTCCTTTACCGTGCGCACGAAGATATCGTGCAGCGTTGGCGAGCTTACGTCGAACTTGACAATATCGACGAGGTTGTGCGCATAGGTCAACACCTGGCGAGGCGTTGTGTCGCCGTCAAGCGTGAGTTCAAGACGTCCGTTCGTTGCATGGACACGGGACGTACCAGGGATATCGGCGAGCAGCGATGGATCACCGGTGTATTCAATGTAGATGCGGTTAGACCGATAACGCGACCGCACATCGGAAACATTTCCTTGCAGAACGACCTTTCCTTTGTGAATCAAGGCAATGTCGTCGCAAAGCCGTTCAACCTGATCCATCTGGTGTGTCGAGAGGATAATCGACGTGCCGCGATCTTTGAGTTCCTTGATCACGGAAATCAGCAGATCAGCATTTACAGGGTCGAGACCGCTGAACGGCTCGTCGAGAATAAGCAAGGACGGCTCATGCAAAATCGTTGCGATGAACTGCACCTTCTGCTGCATGCCCTTCGAGAGTTCCTGGACTTTTCGTGACTCCCACCCTGCGGCGTCCATTTTGTGCAGCCATGCCGTGCCGCGCATCAGGGCCTCGCGTGCATCCAGGCCCTTGAGCTGACCGAAATAGGTGAGCTGCTCAGCTACTGTAAGTTTCTTGTAGAGCCCGCGCTCTTCGGGCAGATACCCAATGCGGTGTTGTTGTAGTGACGCCATCGGCTGACCGTCGAGGAGGATTTGCCCCTCGTCTGGCATGATGATGTTGGTGATCATGCGAATGAGCGTCGTTTTACCCGCACCATTCGGTCCAAGTAACCCAAAAATGCGTCCAGATTCGATGGAGAGGGAGATTCCATCGTTGGCAAGGTGTGTGCCGAAACGCTTACGAATGTCAGTTATGGTGAGCATGGGGCGAATGTACGTTTAGATGTGGGAAACAGTTGCAGCCTGTGGTTCGACCGTACTTCGTAAATTCGGGCACTTTTTCCGTGCCGGGTGATGTTTAACCGGGCATTGAACCACTACAATGGGGATGTACATGAAGGCGTTCGGCGAAATTTGGCGGTCGAACATATTCCAGAAGTGGCTGATGGCGCTCACGGGACTCCTCCTCGTGGGATTCCTGTTAGGTCACCTTTCGGGTAACCTGTTGGTGTTCCTGGGCAAAGAAGACATCAATTCGTATGCCCACGGGCTGCACACGATGGGTCATGGAATGGTGATCTGGATCGTGCGCCTTGGGTTGCTGTCGATGTTTGTGCTCCACGTTGTGGCAGCCATCACGCTTTCACGGCGTAATCGTGCAGCTCGGCCGACTTCCTATGCGAAGGTCACTCCGCGCCGCTCAACGATCGCCTCGCGATCAATGCTCTACTCTGGTCTGCTCCTACTGACCTACGTGCTGTACCACCTCGCGCACTTCACATGGGGCGTGGTTCATGCGGAAAACTACGTCGGACAGCCAGGCTGGCAGTACACGTTAGCAGACGGCACCGTGGTTGCAGATGTCTACCGCATGGTTGTGGCAAGCTTCCAGATCCCGCTCGTCGCAGTGCTGTACGTGCTCGCGATGGTTATGGTGGGTCTGCACTTGAACCACGCAATTGCCAGTGCATTTCAGACAATGGGTGTGACCAACAAACGCATCGTTCCCGCGATTCGTAGTATCGGTCCACTGCTCTCGTTCATCATTGCCGCTGGGTTTTCCGCAGTACCGCTTGCAATTCTTGCAGGCGTGGTGAAGTAACATCGAACAAGGACACGTCACACATGGCACTCAACAGTAACATCCCAGACGGACCGATTCAGCAGCGGTGGGACAAGCATCGTGCTGAATTGAAACTCGTCAACCCAGCCAATAAGCGCAAGTACAGCGTGATCGTTGTAGGCACAGGGCTGGCCGGCGCATCCGCTGCAGCTACAATGGCTGAGCTTGGCTACAATGTATCTGCATTCACCTACCACGATTCTGCTCGCCGTGCGCACTCGATCGCAGCGCAGGGTGGTATTAACGCTGCGAAGAATTATCAGAACGACGGCGACTCGGTATGGCGGTTGTTCTACGACACGGTCAAGGGCGGCGACTTCCGTGCGCGCGAGTCGAACGTATACCGTCTTGCACAAGTATCAACGAGCATCATCGATCAATGTGTGGCGCAAGGTGTGCCCTTTGCACGTGAGTACGGCGGATACCTCAGTAACCGTTCGTTCGGTGGCGCGCAAGTGTCACGCACATTCTATGCGCGTGGGCAAACGGGTCAGCAGCTCCTCATTGGAGCATACCAAGCTCTTCAGCGCCAGGTTGGACTCGGCAAGGTAAAGCTCCATAACAAGCAAGAGATGATGGACCTCATCGTGGTCGACGGTCGCGCACGCGGCATCGTCACACGCGATATGGTTACAGGTAAGGTGCAGTCGCACATGGCTGATGCAGTAGTGCTCGCTACGGGCGGATACGGCAACGTGTTCTACCTCAGCACAAACGCAATGGCATGTAACGTGACGGCCACATACCGCGCGCACAAGCGTGGCGCATTCTTTGCAAACCCATGCTACACGCAGATTCACCCAACGTGTATCCCACAGAGCGGTGACTATCAATCGAAGCTCACGCTCATGTCGGAGTCGCTCCGCAACGACGGTCGTATTTGGGTGCCGAAGCAGAAGGGTGACACGCGTTCGCCGGATCAAATCCCGGAAGCAGAGCGCGATTACTATCTCGAGCGTAAGTATCCATCCTTCGGCAACCTGTCCCCACGTGACATCGCGTCGCGTGCGGCAAAGGAAGTCTGCGATGAAGGTCGTGGTGTTGGACCGGGCGGTCTTGGCGTGTACTTGGACTTCTCGGATGCGATTCGTCGACTCGGTGAGAAGACGATCGCTGATCGCTACGGCAACCTGTTCGAAATGTACGAGCGCATCACTGGTGAGAACCCATACAAGGTGCCGATGCGCATCTATCCTGCGGTGCACTACACGATGGGTGGCTTGTGGGTCGACTACAATCTGATGTCGAACGTGCCAGGGTTGTTCGTGCTTGGTGAAGCGAATTTCTCCGATCACGGAGCGAATCGTCTTGGTGCGTCGGCCCTGATGCAGGGTCTGGCGGACGGCTACTTTGTTATCCCGTATACGATCGGTGGATACTTCGCCAACGGTGGTCTGCAAGCGGTTGGTAATGACTCGCAAGAAGCTCGCACAGCCGTACAGGAAGCCGAACAAAAGATTGCAGCACTCTTAGCCCTCAACGGCAAGCGCTCGCCAACATCATTCCACCGTGAACTTGGAAAGATCATGTGGGATAAGTGCGGTATGGCGCGCAACGAGCAGGGTCTTAAGGAAGCGCTTACGCGTATCCCTGAGCTCCGTGAGGAGTTCTGGCAGAATGTCAAGATTCCAGGTTCCGGCGCGGAACTCAATCAATCACTCGAGCTTGGATTGCGCGTTGCTGACTTCCTCGAGTTTGCAGAACTGATGTGCTACGATGCGCTTCAGCGCAATGAGTCATGCGGCGGCCACTTCCGTGAAGAGTATCAAACGGAGGACGGCGAGGCACAACGGAATGACGATGATTACTGCTACGCAGCAGCATGGGAATACAACGGTGTTGGTGCAACGCCAACGCTGCATAAAGAAGAACTCTCGTTCGAGAATGTCAAACTGGCAACACGGAGCTACAAGTAATGAACCTGCGACTTCATATCTGGCGTCAGTCAGGACCCGATGCACAGGGAATGCTCAAGACCTACGACGTGCAGAACGTCAGCGAGCACATGAGCTTCCTCGAAATGCTCGACGTGTTGAACGAAGACCTTCTTACGAAGGGCGAAGTTCCAGTCGCGTTTGATCACGATTGCCGTGAGGGAATCTGTGGTACATGCGGCATGGTCATCAACGGTCGTCCGCACGGACCTCTTACACGAACAACTGCGTGCCAATTGCATATGCGCACGTTCAAGGATGGCGACGAGATCTACATCGAGCCATGGCGCGCACGTGCATTCCCTGTGATGCGCGACCTCATCGTCGACCGTGGATCGTTCGATCGCATCATTCAGAAGGGTGGATTTGTCAGTGTGAACACTGGCAACGCTCAGGATGGCAATGCGATTCCGATCTCGAAGAAGGACGCAGACCGTGCCATGGACGCAGCAGCCTGTATCGGATGCGGTGCGTGCGTCGCGGCCTGTCCTAACTCATCTGCAATGTTGTTCACATCAGCGAAGATCGGCCACCTGGGCTCGCTCCCGCAAGGCCAAACCGAGCGTTCAACACGTGCCATGAACATGGTGCTGCAGATGGACGCAGAGGGATTTGGAGCATGCACGAATCACTACGAATGTGAAGCAGCATGTCCTAAGGGCATCAGCGCAGAGTTTATCGCGCAGATGAACAAGGACTTCGTTGCGAGTGCGTTTGGTGGAAGAGATTAACGCTCGTTAGGAAACAGCGGCAACGTATTCGCGCACGGCCTGTTCGAAACCAACGAACAGGGCGTGTCGCACCAGAGCATGTCCGATTGACACTTCTTCGATCTGGCTGATCGTTGTGATGGGTCCGATGTTCCGTAGGTCGAGTCCATGACCTGCCGTAACAATCAAGCCTGCACTCTCGGCATACTGCGCCGCGGCAGAGATACGCTCGAACTGAATGGTGAGTGCCGCTGCATTGCGTGCATTGGCATACGTGCCAGTATGGAGCTCGATAATGTCTGCGCCGCAGGCGACAACAGCGTCGATATGCTGAGCGTCGGGTTCAATGAAGAGACTGACGAGAATGCCCTTGTCATGAAATGCCTTGACGACATCAGAGAGATAGTCTTCGTTGCCGATTACCGCTAGGCCCCCTTCAGTCGTCAGTTCTTCTCGGCGCTCTGGCACGAGTGTGACGAGGTCCGGAACGATGTCTAGGGCGATACCGATAATCTCTGGCGTCGCAGCCATTTCGAGGTCGAGCTTTGTTGTGACGACGTCGCGTAAAACACGTACATCTCGGTCGTTGACATGCCGGCGATCTTCGCGCAAGTGGCACACAATCCCGGAAGCTCCGGCGAGTTCGGCGAGCACCGCAGCATGCACCGGATCTGGCTCAATACCGCCGCGTGCTTCGCGCAATGTTGCGACATGATCGATGTTGACGGCTAAGCGCATGCGAACCTCAGACGAAAAAAATGTGTTGAGACTACGTCGGTCGAAGTAACGTAGCTGCATCTTGAATGCCAACCGCTAAATTACCGTAACAGAACTGTTCTCTCAATGTCTTTCACGTCTGTTGTAAGCAGTACGGTTCTGCTGTCGTCCTGAACATCACCATGGAGTTCGTTATGTCGATTGTTCGTTGTATACGTGTTCTTTCGATTGTCCTAGCCATCTGTTGTGTTGCTGTATATGGCAGTGCAGCGCAGGGCACTGCAACGCGTCCTGTGTTGAATGGATTTATTCCGAATGTCGGACAGTGGCCTTCGCATGTGTTGTTTCTCCATCGCGAGCACAACCTGAATGTCTGGATTACATCGAAGGGCATTGTGATGGACCATCATAAGGTCGATCTCGACGCTCAGACACGACAGGGGCATGCCGTCGAGATTGCATGGAGCGGATCACAAGGCGGTATTGCGCATGCAGAGCACGCACTCCCAACGCGTGTAAGCATGTTCCTCGGAAGTAATCCCTCATCATGGCGCACCAGTATCCCGGTCTACGATCGTGTGCGCGTTCGCAACATCTACCGTGGCATCGATGCACTGTATTATATCGAGAACGGTCATGTGCGGTACGATCTTGATCTCCGCCCAGGCGCAGATGTGACGGCTCTCAGTGTGGCTGTTCATGGCGCTGACGGTGTCGACCTGGCTCCTACATCGGTGACGCTCAAGACCAGCCTTGGCAACATTGCAATGTCTGACCTGTTTGCCTACTTCATTGGTGGTGCAACTTCTGCAGTAACAGCGCGCTTCGTTGAGCGAACGGGTGGTTTCGGTGTTGATGTGCAGGGGCATGACGGTACAAAGCATCTGCGCATTGATCCAATCGTTTATGGCACGTATGTGGGCGGACCTTCCTACGACCGAACAGTCGGTGTGCGTGTAACGGCTGATGGTGTAATTGTTGGTGGATCAACCGATGCGTTGACCTTCCCAGAAACAGTCGGAAAGTATCAGAAGGCGATTGCCGGTGAGATTGATGCGTTCGTCGCATTGATGTCGAATGATTTGGAACAGGTGCTTCAGTACTCATTCTACGGTGGAAGTGGCAACGATAAAATGACGGCCATGACAACTGATGCAGCGGGTTCTGTGCTCTTTGTCGGTGAAACGACGTCGCCAAATCTGCCGTTGTCGTCTGGAGCCGCAGGTCAGATTTATCGCGCACAGATTGACGGATTCGTCGCGAAGCTCGATAAGGCAATGTCCCGTCTGGAAGTAGGCGTTTACATCGGTGGAAACCGTGATGATCAGCCAACAGGTGTTGCTATCGATAACGGCGGCAACATCTTTGTCGCCGGTGGTACGACGTCGACAGCGGAGTTCCCAACAACACTTGCGCATCAGCGCACACCGGGAGGACAGCGGGATGGATTCCTTTGCCGTCTGACGCCAAACGGTGGGGCGTTCGTGTTCAGTACCTACTTCGGAAAAGAAGGGATTGAGTCCTTCACTGCCGTTACCGTGAATTCAGGGGGCGAACCGTTTGTCACTGGAACAACGTCATCGTCGAACTTTGAAACAGCGCCGACTCCAGGCCGTTTCTCATCAAATCGTCTGCCGTACGACCGAACATTTAATGGTGGAAATACCGATGCGTTTGTGATCAAGTTCTTCTCAGACGGAACGCTTTCCAAGCGCGACGACGGAACGTATTCGACGTATTTCGGTGGCAATGGTGACGATGCTGGAACGGGCATCTTTGTTGATCAAACCGGACGCGCAATCGTCGTTGGTACAACGACATCGACAAATCTTCCAACGATTGGCGGCTTCCAAACGCAGATCGCGGGACAGCGCGACATCTTCATGGCCGTCCTGTCGGATGATGGTCGCGCCCTCGTGTCGTGCACATACTTTGGAGGTACGGGTAACGACGACGTTCTTGGTGTAGCAAATCTGAATGCCACAGCAACAGGCGTATTGTTCGGTACAACTACATCGAACGATTTCCCAACGAGTGGTCTTGGTGCCATGACGGATCGCATGGGGCCATCAGATGGATTCATCTCCGTGATCAACACGGCGTCGATTGTGAACTCAACGCTTGTTGGTGGTGCTGCAGGTGATTCAGTTATAGCTGTTGCACAGGACACCCAAGGTGATACATACTTCAGTCTTGCAACGACTTCAACGGATCTTGTTGTTTCAGACTCGGTGCCGGGCGCGTCGGTGAGCGGTGGGGCAGAGGGATACATTGGTAAGTACGCGACGGGACTCCTGACGCTGCGCTCGCCGAGTGGCGGTGAAGATTGGTGCATAGGCTCGAACAACACGATTACGTGGTCGGGTGAAGAAATGCAGACCACAGAGAAGTATTATGTCGAACTTTCGACAGACGGTGGTACTACCTGGTCAATCCTCGCGAAAGATCTTGCTGTGCGTTCATTCATTTGGAAGCCAGATGCGAAACTTGCGCCGGGTACGGGCTATCGTATTCGCGTCCAGACCTATCGTGGCCACGTTGCTGCGAGCGGTGTGTTCACGCTCAATGCTGGACCAGCCATTACGGAGCAACCAAAGGATGCTTCTGCCTGTACTGGCTCGGTTGAGCTCGTAGTTGCTGCGTCTGGTAACGGGCTAAAGTATCAATGGCGCAAGAATGGTGCGGCTGTTCCTGGTGCAACCACTCCGACATTCCGAATTGCAGAGGTCAATGCTGCTAGCGCAGGGAAGTACGACGTGGTTGTCACAGGATCGTGCAACCCGTCGGCAACATCACGCCAGGCGACGGTGTCTGTCGGAACGCCAACAGCGATCACGACGCAGCCCTCTGCTGTGACGGTTGATGAAAACAAGAGCTTTACGCTCAAGGTGGTGGCCACGGGGTCGACGCTTACGTATCAATGGCAGCGTAGCGGACAAGATGTCGCGGGTGCGACCTCGGCAGAGTATAGCGTGACGTCGGCGTCGAAAGCAGACGAGGGTACGTACACATGCGTGGTTCGCGGCGGTTGCGGTGTGGCAACAACCACACCAGTAACGGTTACGGTGGTCCCATCGACATCCGTCGAAGATGAGCTCACACGAAACGGCGTCGTGGTGCTTGGCCCGATGCCAGCGACAGATCACATCGGTCTGCGTATCGCAACAACTGAGCCACAAGCGTGGACGGCAGTCCTGCGCGACCAGCGCGGGGGCATGGTTTCTGAGCAGGCACTAGGGTATCTCCCAGCGGGTGTCGTGGATGTGGATCTCCGTCTGGGATCACTTGCGGCAGGTGCTTACGCGCTTGAGCTCCGCGGTGGACAGACTGCGCTGCGCACGCAAATCGTTGTAACTCGCTGATAAAGAACAGCTTAGCGATCTCATGGAGTCCAATGGCGTCTTGGAGGGTAATACTTCCAAGGCGCTATTGTCATTAGGGGGGTAGTAAACTGTAACGGTTTCGTCAGTTTTATGTTATGTAATGGTCAACCCAACAACTATCTACCTTCGAGAACGCCATGAACGCATTTCTCCGGCAGGTTTGTCTAGCAGGATTTCTGCTGGCATTCGCATCAACTGTCACGTTCGCAAATAATGCCGCGCCAGCCGCGACGATCGATGGATTTATTGCCAACGTTGGCCAGTGGCCAGTCGAGGTGCTCTTCTGTGCTCGTCAAAATGGTGCAGACGTATGGATTACGCGCACTGGCGTCGTTGTTGATGCCTATGCTGTCGATAAGCTTGGCGGACGTCGCGTTGGTGACGTAGAACGGCAAGTGATGGTTGGCCAGACAACACCGGCGCGTGTGTCGACGAGCGAGCCTATTGCACATGTGAGCTTCTTCCGTGGCCAAGGTGCTGCGCTGTCGGCTCCCGTGTACGCAAACGTGCTCCTGAGCGACGTCGTACCAGGAGTTAACCTTGCCTTCGTTCGCAATCACGATGGTCGCGTTGTTCGTAACGTGATTGCCAAGCCAGGTGCAGATCTGTCGCGCTTGACAATTGAGCGTATTGGTGCTTCGACAGAACTCATGGATGTGACGGTTGTGACCTCGACTGTATTCGGAACATATCTCGGCGGACCACAGAAGGATGAGATTGTCTCTGTAACACGTATGTCGAATTCGAACATCATCGTTGCAGGAACAACGCAGCAGCTGGAGTTTCCGCAGGGTACGACGGGCGGCTATTCGACAACACTGAAGGGCACGTCTGACGGCTTTGTTGTGCGTTACGACTGGAAGCTGCAAAAGGTGTTGTCGTATACCTTTATTGGTGGTGGTAGCGACGATCGTATTCATGACGTTGCAATCGACAAGCAGAACAATGTCTACGTCTGTGGCGAAACCAACTCACAGGATCTCCCGACAACATCTGGTGTATCGGGTAAGATCTATAAGGCTGGACAAGAGGCATTCGTTGCAAAGCTGGATTCTACATTGACCAAGCTTGGCGTATGCTTCTATCATGGCGGTAACAAGGATGATATGGGCTATGCTGTCGCTGTAGATGGCAATGGCTTGATCTATCTCGCCGGCGGAACAAACTCGACAACGAACTTCCCTGTGACGTTCCCTGTCACGATTCGCATCAACATCCCAGGCGGTTGGGGACGTCCACCATCATCACGTGATGAGCCAGGTGGTGGTGCGAACATGGGCCAGATCGACGGCTTCATCGCGTCGTACTCTGCTAACGGATCGATCCAACAATCGCGCTTCTTTGGCCGAGAAGGTATCGAGTACTTCAAGGACATGGCAGTTGATAAGTCGAGCTCGGTCTACCTCACAGGTGTGACAACCTCTGCGAACTTTGAAACTGCTCCAACGTCGGACCGCTTCTCTTCTGGTCGTGTACCATACGATCGCACCTTCAACGGTGGTAACACAGACGCATTCGTTGTCAAGCTCAACAATGAACTTGCGCTTGCAAAGTCTGACGACGGCACGTATTCGACATTCTTTGGCGGAGACACCGAAGACGCTGGTCGTGGAATCTTTGTTGACGAACTCGGTCGTGCTACAGTTGTTGGTGTTACAACATCCAAGAATCTGCCAACCGTAGGAACGCTCTTCACGCAGCGCATCGGTGATCAAGATATCTTCATGGCAGTCTTGAGCGACGATGGACGTGAACTCAATAGCGCAACGTATTACGGTGGAAGCGCGCGTGAGGAAATCATGGGTGCCACACAGTTCCAAGGAACGGGCACGGCGGTGATCTACGGCAGCACAACGTCGATGGATTTCCCAGTAACGGGTGACGGTGCTGTTACCGAGCGTGGTGGCGGGGTTGATGGATTCATCGCGCTGATCAATACTTCGACAAACAAGTTCGCAACGCTCATCAACGGAGATGGCGATGATACCGTTCGCAGCGTTGCTGTTGACCATGTCGGCGATCTCTACTATGCAGTAGCAACAACGTCGACATCGCTCCGCGCGCATGACTCTGCGGCAGCACAGCGTGGAACAGGATCAGACATGTACGTTGCAAAGCATGCCTTCGGCGTGCTCGAGCTCACATCGCCTTCTGGTGGTGATACATGGTGCGTCGGTTCAAACCGCACAATTTCGTGGTCATCACTTGGCTTCGCAGATTCGACAAACTTCTATGTTCAGATTGCGCCAGAAGGCACAGAGAACTGGACAGACCTCAAGCAGCGTGTCGTCGGACGGAATCTTCAGTGGAAGGTCACAGCGTTGCCAACAGGACGTTATGTTGTGCGTGTGAGCTCCTACCGCGGTCACGTCAGCAAGCTTCTCACGCCCCTTACAATCTCCAATCCACCAGCGATCACAAAGCAGCCAACAAGTGCTAGTGCGTGTGTTGGCAAGCCTGTCACGTTGAGCGTTGAAGCAGAAGGGGCTACCCTCAAGTATCAGTGGCGCAAGGGGTCGGTTGATATCCCTGGTGCAACATCTGCTTCGTTTACGATTCCGGCGGTAGATCAGTCGTCGGTCGGACAGTACGCATGTACGGTGAGTGGCGCATGTACGCCGAGCGTCGTATCGCAAGCGATCACTGTAGGCATCGGAACGGCCACAGCAATTACAACACAACCGAGTGGACTTACCGTTGAGCAGTCGAAGTCGTTCACACTGCGCGTAGCTGCATCTGGATCAGACTTGAAGTATCAATGGAAGAAGGATGGAACACCAATCACTGGCGCTACACAAGCGGAGTACGCTGTGCAAGCTGCAGCACTCGCTGATGGAGGTTCATACAGCTGCAGCGTTGAAGGCGGTTGTGGATCCGTTACATCAGAATCAGTAACGGTGGTTGTTACTCCAACAACGAGCGTCGAAAACGATAATGCTTCGGATGTCGCATGGATGCGCCTTATCGGACCGACACCGGCATCTGAGCATGTGAGTCTTGAGCTAATCGGCGATGCCGCTTCGTATGACGTCACAGTTGTCGACATGCAAGGTCAACTCGTGTCTACTGTGCAACTGGGCGCGATCGATGGAGTTCGTCGCGTGCGCATCCCGACAGACCTGCTGTCGAATGGTGTGTACATCGCACGCGTTCGCGCTGGCGAGCGCCTCGGCCACGTACGATTTACGGTTGGACGCTGATAGCCCCCTAATGCAATTACGATAGGAACACCTATCCAATGAGCGCCGTTGTCGAGTTCCCACGGGAACCCGGCAACGGCGTTTGTCGTTGCGTGGGCGCTAGTAAACGAAGAGTCTCGACAAATCAGGACTAAATCAGTCGTATATTTGCGCCATGAATTCAGAACAATCAATTCTTGACGACGTCGTAGGAAGCGAGTACAAGTACGGCTTCACGACTGATATCGAGCAGGAGTTACTCCCGAAGGGCCTCAGTGAGGACGTCGTGAGGTTTATTTCTGCGAAGAAGGAAGAACCGGAGTGGATGCTTGAGTGGCGTCTCAAAGCGTTCCGTCATTGGCAATCGATGAAGGAACCGACGTGGCCGAATGTCTCCTATCCGAAGATCGACTTTCAGGACATCATTTACTGGGCAGCTCCGAAGAAAAAGGAAGGTCTAGCTTCGCTCGATGAAGTCGACCCTGAGTTGCTCGCAACGTTCGCAAAGCTTGGTATCCCGCTTGAAGAGCAGAAGATGCTTGCGGGTGTTGCTGTTGATGTTGTGCTTGATAGTGTGAGTGTAAAGACCACATTTCAAGACAAGCTCAAGGAGCTTGGCATCATCTTCTGTCCGATCAGCGAAGCCCTGCGCGATCATCCAGAGCTCGTGCGCCAGTACATCGGAACTGTGGTTCCTCCGAGCGACAACTTCTATTCTGCATTGAACTCTGCCGTGTTCAGTGACGGCTCGTTCGTCTACATCCCCAAGGGTGTCCGCTGTCCGATCGAGCTCAGCACGTATTTCCGCATTAACGCGCGTAATACCGGACAGTTTGAGCGTACGTTGATCATCGCCGATGAAGGTAGCTATGTGAGCTACCTCGAAGGATGTACCGCACCGCAGCGCGATGAGAATCAGCTGCACGCGGCAGTTGTCGAACTGGTTGCGCACACACGTGCTGAAATCAAGTACTCTACCGTGCAGAACTGGTTCCCGGGCGACAAGCAAGGGAATGGTGGCATCTACAACTTTGTTACCAAGCGCGGTATCTGCGAAGGTGCACACAGCAAGATCTCGTGGACACAAGTCGAGACGGGATCGGCGATCACATGGAAGTATCCGAGCGTTGTTCTCAAGGGTGATTATTCCATCGGTGAGTTTTACTCGGTCGCGGTCACAAACAACATGCAGCAGGCCGATACCGGCACCAAGATGCTGCACGTCGGTAAACACACGCGGAGTCGTATCGTTTCGAAGGGCATCTCAGCGGGTACGTCACAGAACAGTTATCGTGGTCTCGTGAAAGTGTTGAAAGTCTCTGAAGGGGCTCGCAACTTTTCACAGTGCGATTCACTCTTGATCGGTGATGCGTGTGGAGCGCATACGTTCCCGTATCTCGAGATCGCCAATGCTTCGGCGACGGTAGAGCATGAAGCCACAACATCGAAGATCGGCGAGGACATCCTCTTCTACTGCAATCAACGTGGCATTGATACCGAGGCAGCGGTGGCGCTGATCGTGAACGGCTACGCTCGTGAAGTCCTCAATCAGCTTCCCATGGAATTCGCCGTGGAAGCGCAAAAACTCCTTGCAATTTCTCTCGAAGGTAGCGTCGGATGACACCAATCCTCAGCATTCAACAACTCACGGCCGGTATCGAAGACCGCGAGATCCTCAAGGGGATCGACCTTGTCGTCAACCCCGGCGAAGTACACGCCATCATGGGTCCAAACGGATCTGGCAAGTCGACACTTGCATCAGTTCTTGCTGGACGTGAGGACTATGCCGTTTCAGGTGGGTCGGTCACCTTCATGGGAAAGGATCTACTGGACATGTCACCGGAAGAACGTGCGCGTGAAGGCATGTTCCTCGCATTCCAGTATCCGATCGAGATCCCAGGTGTATCAACAGCGAACTTCTTGAAGACAGCTGTAAGTGAACTGCGCAAGCATCGCGGTCTCGATCCGCTTGAACCAGCACAGTTCCTTGCGCTGATGCGCGAGAAGATGAAGCTCGTCGAAATGGATTCATCGTTTCTCAATCGATCGCTCAACCAGGGATTCTCTGGTGGTGAGAAGAAGCGTAACGAGATCTTCCAGATGGCGATGCTAGAGCCAACATTGTCGGTGCTCGATGAGACAGACTCCGGACTCGATATCGATGCTCTGCGCATCGTTGCCGGTGGTGTCAATGCATTGCGTTCATCCAACAACGCGACTGTTGTGATCACACACTATCAGCGTCTGCTGGATTACATCGTACCTGATGTTGTACACGTTCTCTGGAACGGACGAATCGTTCGCTCCGGTGATGCGTCGCTCGCTCTTGAACTCGAGAAGCGCGGATACGACTGGATCAAGAACGAAGCATCGGTGGAGGCATAAATGCCAATTGAGATCCTGCGCGAGAATGTGCGAACAGCACATCAAGAACTCGCGCGTAGTATCAATGGTCATGCCGACCATCCGCTTCATCAGCAGCGTACCGCTGCTCTCGATGCATTCCTCGAACAAGGGGTGCCAACGACGCGACACGAAGAGTGGAAGTACACCAATGTGCTTCCCTTCATCGGCATCGAGTATGCGATGACGCTGTGCACAACGTGCTTCATCACTGACGCAGAATGTGCACGCACGATTGGTCCAATCGCAGATGCACTTGAAAGTGGCTGGCGTATTGTCCTGATTAACGGGCGTATCGATCGAGCGCATTCTTCAATACCAGAGCATGTGCCTGGACTTCGCATTCTGCCGCTTACCGATGCTACCATAGCAGCTGATGCTCGCATTGCAGGCGTCGTTGGTTCAAACGCGCCAGCACAGTCCCATCCGTTTGTCGCCATGAATCTGGCGTTGGCGGATCAGGGTGTTGTGATCCATGTCGATGCGAACGTTCGCCTCGAGCGACCAATTCATATTGCCTGTATTGCTGATACGCGTACATCCCATCGACTTTCAACGCCGCGCATCGTCGTTGTTGCAGAGCAGGGGTCGAGCTTCGATGTGGTTGAATCGCACCATACGATTGGTGACATGACGGCGCTGGACGTCACCGTTGCTGAGGTGTCGGTTGCTGCCAATGCTCACGTTCGCTACCACAAAGTGATTGATGACGGTGAGTCGATGAGGCACATTGGAAGCACGAGTGCTGATGTCGCACGTGACGGATCCTTTACGGCTCACACGGCCTCTCTCGGCGGAGCATTCGTCCGTAATGACGCGGCCGTGCGCTTATGCGAACCATCAAGTCAGGGCTTCTTGTTCGGCACATCCGTGTTGCAAGGGCACGAGTATGCTGACAATCATACCACTGTTGATCACTGCGTGCCCCATTGCCATAGCGAAGAGCTCTACAAGGGGATCTACGATGGTTCATCGGTAGGTGTGTTCAACGGAAAGATCTATGTGCGCCCACAGGCGCAGAAGACAACGGCCTATCAATCAAGTCATGCAATCCTTTTGAGCGAACGCGCGCAGATGAACTCGAAGCCGCAGCTTGAAATCTGGGCAGACGATGTGAAGTGTTCACACGGTGCCACAACAGGTCAGCTCGATGAGGACGCCGTGTTCTATCTCCAGTCACGCGGAATAGATGCAGCAAAGGCACGTGCACTCATGACGTACGCTTTCGTAGCCGAAGTTATCGAGCGTATCGAACTTCCATCGCTTCGTCAACATCTCGAAGAACGCATTGCTGAGAAGCTGGGTGCGGAGCCATTTGCTGAGTGATCGACGCTGCGACCATCTTGAACGCTGAGAATCATCACGAACTACGTTCGCAGTTTCGGATTCTTGACCGTACGGTGCATGGTGGTCGACCACTTGTTTACCTCGATAGTGCTGCAACTGCGCAAAAGCCAGAGGCGGTACTGACGACGATAACGGACTACTATCGCACATCCAACGCAAACGTGCACCGTGGTGGACACGTGCTTGGGACTGAGGCAACGGAGCAATATGAACATGCGCGCGCACGGGTCGCGGGGTTCATGGGGTGCGACGTCTCCGAGGTGATCTTCACGCGTGGAACAACCGATGGTATCAATCTCATTGCAGCGTCGCTTGGTAAGAAGCTCGGATCTACGTTACGTGGCAAGTCGATTGTCATATCTGAGCTTGAGCACCATGCGAACATTGTTCCATGGCAGATGCTATGCGAGCAATCAGGCGCATCACTCCGTGTGATTCCCGTTGATGAAGCAGGTGTGATATCGCTCGAGCATGCACAGTCATTGATTGATGATTCGACGGTCATCGTTTCGGTCGTTCACGTATCGAATACGCTTGGCACAGAGCAGCCCGTGAAGGAGCTCTGTGCAATGGCGCGTGCGGTTGGAGCACTCTCACTTGTTGACGGTGCGCAGTCGGTGGTGCACCATGCCATCGATATGCGCGACCTCGGCTGTGACTTCTTCGTCTGGTCCGGACACAAGCTGTACGGTCCGACGGGGATTGGTGTTGTTGCTGGTCGTGCTGAAGTCTTGGCCGATCTCCCCCCGTATCAGGGAGGCGGTGCGATGATCGAGGACGTGCGTTGGGAAGGAAGCACCTATCAAGACGCACCTCTTCGTTTCGAGGCGGGAACACCGAATATGGAGGGTGCGATTGGATTAGCAGCCGCCATTGCGTGGGTGCAGCAGTACGATCGGGTGTCTGTGCTTGCACATGAACTTGCGTGCACGCGCCGTATTGAAGCTGCCATCGTGAGCCATCCAGCTGCGCGTCTTCTTGGTGGAGAGCATGCTCGACGCACAGGGATTGTATCGTTCGTTGTTGACGGTGTCCATGCGCAGGATCTCGGCGTATTGCTCGACGAGCAAGGTGTGGCAATCCGCACCGGACATCACTGCACAATGCCATTGCTCCGACGTCTTGGGGTGAACTCAGCTGCACGCGTCTCTGTTGCAGCCTATACATCGGAGTCTGATCTGCAGGTGTTTGAGACCGCACTTGCCAAAGCCCTACGAATCCTAACGACCTAAATGACAATTACAGAAACCATAGCGGCACTGCGACAGCAACTCGAGGCCTTCCCTGATTGGGAGGATCGGTATGGTCACATTATTGCGATGGGGAAGAAGCTGGTGGCGTATCCAGAGGAACAGCGCAACGAGACCTTTTTGGTCAAGGGGTGCCAATCGCGGGTGTGGCTGTATCCAACGTTCGACAACGGGATTGTGCATTTCGAGGCCGATAGTGATGCTGTGATTGTCAAAGGTCTGGTGGCACTCGTCCTATCGGTCTACAATGACCGTACGCCACAGGAAATCGTTGCATCAAGTGATGACCTCCGCACGGAGCTCGGCCTTGATCAGCACCTTTCGCAGAATCGTTCGAATGGACTTGCAAGCATGGTCAAGCAGCTTCGTCTTTACGCGCTGGCCTATAGCATGAGGAAGGCAACAACATGAGTGAAACGCTCCCACCGCTCCGCGATCGTGTGATCGAAGCGATACATACGATTTACGATCCAGAGATCCCGATCGACATTTACGAGCTCGGACTGATCTACGAAGTGATTGTGCATGAGGGCAATTCTGTGGAGGTCGTCATGACGCTCACAACGCCGAATTGTCCGTCGGCACAGTCGTTGCCAAACGAAGTCAAACAAACCGTAGCGGCCGTGGACGGTGTGACGAACGCTGAGGTTCGTATAACCTTCGATCCGCCGTGGGACCGATCAATGATGACAGAAGCTGCACTCTTTTCCATTGGCATGTTCTAACTCCTATGTCCGTTCAATTCCATACGCTCACAATTGACAACGTCGTGCACGATACGTCGGACACCGTCGCGATCTCGCTTGCTGTTCCTGAACAGCTTGCGCCGATCT
This sequence comes from uncultured Ignavibacteria bacterium, assembly GCA_903939735.1. Taxonomy (GTDB): domain Bacteria; phylum Bacteroidota; class Ignavibacteria; order Kapaibacteriales; family Kapaibacteriaceae; genus UBA10438. Next base: position 106,096 of record CAJAIA010000028.1, on the reverse strand, counting down.
TTCGGTATAAGGCCGGACAGTACGTGACGATCAAGATCGACATCGATGGGGTGAGTCATCGTCGCAACTATTCCCTATGCTCGAGTCCCGATCTTGATGAGCCCCTTACTATTGCCGTCAAGAAGGTGAGTACCGGAGTTGTATCTGCATGGCTCAAAGATCATGTCCAGCCGGGTCAGAAACTCGAAGTGTACCCTCCAATGGGGAACTTCACCAAGGACCTCCAACCAGATCACGCGCGCCACTATTTGATGATTGCTGGAGGTAGCGGTATAACGCCAATACTCTCAATCATGAAGAGCGTGCTCCGCGTCGAACCGAAGAGTGTGATCACACTCATGTACGCAAATCGCAACGAAGCGGCCATCATTTTCGACAAAGCCATCCAGGAGCTGGTCGACGGAAATCCGGAGCGGTGCCGTGTTGTGCATGTCCTTGAGGAGTTGCCATCCAGCGACCGAAGCTTTGTGCACGGACAGTTGAGCTCTTCTGTATTTTCGGAGTTAATTCCAGCCTGGGTTCCATCATTCGACGCGGTCGACGCGTTCGTGTGCGGTCCCGAACCAATGATGGATACGGCGATCGCAGAGCTCCGTGCAATGGGGCTTGCGGACAATCGCATTCATCGCGAATATTTCACGTTGTCAACGACATCTATGAGTTCTGAACAAGCAACGACCGAATCATCGAACGAGTTGGTTACACGTCGCGTACGCATACGGTTGTACGGACAAGAGCATGAGTTTGACGTTGAGCCGGATGAGACGATTCTCTCTGCTGCTCAGCGAGCGAACATCGATCCGCCGTATGCCTGCCAAATCGGTGCATGTTGTACATGCCGAGCAAAGCTTGTCACCGGTACAGCAATCATGGACGAGCGCGAAGCGTTGTCGGACGATGAGATTGCAGATGGTTATGTACTCACGTGTCAGGCGCATCCAACATCGGATGGTGTTCTGGCTGACTACGATCAATAACACGCATTTTTCCGCGAGCGAGTAGGCTGATGTTACGACTTTCGAAACGCGTTGAGTACGGACTCCTTGCTGTGCAAGACATGGCACGGCGGCCGGATACTGTCGTGTCTGCGAAGGACGTTGCAGATCGCTATGCGATATCGCAGGCACTCCTTGCGAAAGTCCTACAACAACTCGTTCGTGCAGGGGTCGTGCGATCATACGCCGGAGTTCATGGTGGCTACGCATTAGCTCATGATCCATCGAGTATGTCTATCGAGCAAGTCATCAATGCAATCGAAGGAGCGTCGGGAGCTCTTGTTGATTGTCAGGATGCCGACGACCATTCGTGCTCCGCGCACGAACACTGCACGATTAAAGCACCACTTGCAATTCTGCAAGAGCGCATCAACGCAACATTCCGGTCGATGTCTCTTGCCGAACTCGCATCACCGCGTCAATACGTTCAATTGGAGGTTTCATGAGTGTCGCAATTTTGGGAAATGATGTCGTATCGATTCCGACAAGTGTTATCGGTACAGACGAGAGCGATAACATCCTCATCACGACCAAGGCGGTCGCTGAGGTGAAGAAGATCAAGGCGACGAACAATATCGCCGATGACTACGGACTTCGCCTCGGAGTAAAGGGTGGCGGATGCTCGGGTATGTCGTATACACTGGGTTTCGACGCAGCAGCGAAAGAGAACGACCTCGTGCTCGATGCTGATGGTGTTCGTGTGTTCATCGACGCGAAGAGTATGTTTTACCTCATGGGCATGACGCTTGATTTTAGCGACGGTCTGATGGGGAAGGGGTTCACGTTTAACAATCCCAACGCAACAAAGACGTGCGGCTGCGGCAGCAGCTTCGGCGTATAACAAGGACGATTCTTCACTTTTACGAGCGAGACAATCATGGCCTACGAATGGAAATTCAATCCGCGTCCCTACAGTGATGAAGAAGCAAAAGATCTTCTGAAGGATGTGATCTCACCTGAGACGACAGATTGGCACTACAATACCCATCACAAGGGGTACGTGACATTCCTCAACAAGATCGAAGCTGCGCTTCCAAACGCCGACAAGGGTGCGGCAAATGGAAACTGGAGCGATTTCGGTGAGCTGAAGCGTCGTCAAACGTGGAACCACGGCGGTACTGTGCTGCACGATGTGTATTGGGACGTCCTCGGCGGCGACGGAGATCCAGCTAAGGGTCCGGAAGTCGTTGCTGCTATCGAACAAGAATTCGGTTCGTTCGATGCATGGAAGGCAGATTTCAAAGCAACTGCCACGGCAGCAAAGCTTTCAGGTTGGGGTGTGTTGTGTCTCGACACACTGTACTCCGGACGACTGTTGAATGTGCTCGTCGACGAGCACCACTACGGCGCTATCTGGGGCGGCATTCCACTTGTGTCATGCGATGTGTTTGAGCACGCATACTATCACAAGGATGGTCCTGGTCGCGTAAAGTACATTGACGCGTTCTTGAATAACCTCCATTGGGGTCGCATCAACGAACGCTACCTGAAGTTCGCCAAGTGACCATTGGATTGTTCCCATTGAATCTCGTTGTGTTTCCACACACGAGAATTCCGCTGCATATTTTCGAGCCTCGCTATAAGGCACTCATCCAAGAGTGCCTTGAGCGGGGCTTGGAGTTTGGGATCAATCTTGTTGAAGATGGACACATGCATCCAATTGGATGCACTGCCAGTATTGTTGATGTTACGCAGCGCTATCCTGATGGTCGCATGGATCTTGTGGTAGAAGGCAAGGAGCGCTTTCGGCTCCTCGAGTTGAAGAGTAATGAGCACCCATTTGCCGTTGGTGAGGTAGAGGTGTTGCTTGACGACGATGTGCCGGTTGACGAAGCACTTACGGCAGCGTGTCTTGCCTGCTATAACACAATCGTCTCGCTTGTCTACGGTCCTACCGGACCTACGCTTGTGCATGAAGAACTCGGGCCGCGTCCATCATTTGAAATGGCAACAAAGAGTGGACTCTCACTTGAGCAAAAGCAGGAGCTTCTCGAAGCTCCTTCCGAGCAAGTGCGACTTGAACTTCTCCACAAGCATCTGCAAGAGCTTGTACCAATGATGAAGCGTGCTGAATCCATTCAGCGCATAGTCCAGAGTGACGGATACATCAAGGCGCTATCATGAGCACCGGACGCACACAACGCACAACCTACAAGATCATCGATCGCATTCTGTCGCTCACATATGAGAGTCAGCTTGATCTCCTTTCGGCGCTCGTGCGTGACATCGTCGATAATGATCGATTCGTGATGACGGGTGGACGCGTATGGGAGTTTGACGAGCAAACGTCGTCCTATGTGCTGCAATACAAGTACGGTGAAGGAAGTTCGCTGACGATCGGCACTGTGCGGAATATCCATGAAGCACAATCACCATTCGCACAACTCTCGACGCTGCATACGTACACGGAAGTGGAGACCACGGAAACACTCCCGGATAGTGCGCGAGAATATGCGTTGACGGGTGTTGGCGATGTGCTCACCGTTGATGGTATTCGTGTGTATCGCTATGCGATTGCCTTTACTGCGCACACGATCACCGATGAGCTTCGCGAAACGTTGATGGTCGCTGGTGCAGCCGCGACAACGTCTCTTCGCAATATGCAGTCGGCTCTACGCGAGCGCCGCATGCAGAAGGATCTCGATCAAGCCTGGCAGATCCAGCAAGGCCTTGTGCCCGATCACTCGCGCCGCTTCCGCGACTTCGATCTTTACGGACTCTCGTTGCCGGAGAGTGTCGTCGGTGGTGATTACTTTGATTACCTCACGACGTCTGATCACGACCGACTTGGTGTGGTGATTAGCGATGCGGCGAGTAAGGGGCTCCCCGCTGCCGTTCAAGCACTGTTCGTGAGCGGTGCAATGCGCATGGCGGTGAGCTTTGAAACGAAGATGTCGTCACTGATTTCGCGGTTGAATACGCTGATGTACGACACGTTCCCGCACGAGCGATTTGTGTCCTTGTTCTATTGCGAATTCACACACTCGGAAAACGGACTCGTTCTCTATGCGAATGCAGGCCACTGTCCGCCGCTCCATTTTCGCGCTGCCCTAGGAACCTTTGAAGAGCTGCATCCAACCGGGGGCATTCTTGGGATTATCGCAGAACAGCAGTTCCGTGTTGAGAATATCAACATGGCGCACGGGGACATCCTTGTGATGTTTACCGATGGTATCACCGAAGCGCAGGATCGATCCGGCACGCTCTACGGTGAAGAGCGGTTGTGCGATGTTGTTCGCCTCAACGCTTCATTGACGTCGCAGGATATTGCTCTTGCGATCATCGACGATGTGCAGAAGTACTCTGCAGGCGCACATTATTCCGATGACAAGACACTGATAGTTATCAAGCGCGATTGATCCGATTCATCGCGATCTCGGGTCCGCTCCGAATACATTCGTCGAGTCCAACTACCGCAGATCGAATCATGAGCTCTACCGCTTCACGCTCTTCCTCAGGGAAGGGGGCCAGCACATACTCGACGAGTTGACCTGGCCCGAACTTGCGATCAATGCCGCACCGCATCCTCCAGAACTCAGGTGTACGCAGTTCTTCGATCATCGAGGAGATACCGTTATGTCCGCCGTCGCTCCCTCCACGCTTGAGGTGAATGCGACCCGTAGGGAAGTTATACTCATCCGTGATCGCAATGACGCGCGAGGCGGGCACTGAGAGTTCATGTGCAACGTGTGCAGCGGCTTTGCCAGATAAGTTCATGTATGTAAGGGGCTTAACAGCAAGCACCCGGGTGGCTGAGAGCGTAATCTCGCATGTGTCGGCAAGCTTTCCATGCTTCCATACGCCCTTATGTGCAGCGACGAAGGCATCAATGACCATGAACCCGATGTTGTGTCGCGTTGCTGCATACTCCGAGCCCGGGTTGCCAAGACCAACGACGATGTACCCCGCACGTGCCACGTAATTCACCCCTGCGCTGTTGTGTTGCGACAAAAGTACGCAACCGCAACTCATTGAATTGCAACGAGAAAGACCGAACTACGAATCCGAATATGGCGATGTGCGACGTATTTTAGCCCTTGGCGAATTCTACATTTTTGTGACATAAACTGACAAAAATGTTGTGCTATACGACAAGAATTCTGGGAAACCGTGATACGCGCTGACATCTCAATCGGCCTGCTGCTTCGCTGCTGTGTTGTTGCATTCCTATTACATCTGGGAGTGGGGGAGTTGTCTGCTCAATCGCGGAATGTTGGTATCGGGATAGCAACACCAGATCCATCGGCCCTTCTTGAACTGTCGAGCACACAAAAGGGTATGCTTGCTCCACGCATGAGCACCGCGCAGCGAGATGCGATTGCGTTACCAGCCACATCGCTGTTGATCTACAACACAACCGTGAGTGCGTATCAGTACAATATCGGCACGCCAGTGGCACCCGTGTGGGTAACCCTGATGTGGACGCAAGCGCCGGGTGGCAATGCCGACAAGCTGTATTGGTCGCTCAGTGGGAATGACTCGCTCCAGGCGACGTCCTACATGGGTTCGCGTGATACTTCAACGGTGCGTTTCGGGACTAATGGCGTTGTGCGCATGACGATTGCACCCACCACCGGCGCAATCGCAATGCAATCACTCTCTGGCGTTTCACAACGTCCAGCACTTGCTACGAACGACGGCATCGTAATGGCTGATGCTACCGGTGCGTTGTCAAAACGAGATGCCTCGGACCTCTTAGCCAAACTTGGTATTGCGTCGGGTCGGTACACCAACGCAACGTCTGATCCCCAGTTCACTGTAGTCGTGTCCCTGCCAGCGGGTTTTGCGCTGGCGCAGGATGCCTCGATCACGATCACACCCGAAGCGTCAATCAGCGTATCGATCACGCCAGTTGTTGTGTCAGGATCGCGCACAGCGACATCCTTCACCGTCAGTTTCCCTGGCGGACTGAATCCTAATGAATCGTTGAATTGGCTTGTGAAGAATCCATGATGAACAATCTCTCTTTCCCTCATTTCACTTGGAGTGGTATAATGAACACTCGTCTCCTTATTTCGCTGACTACACTCGTAGTCATCCTTGCTTGTGCTGTTGATGTGCAAGCTCAGCTTCCTGTTCGTACGCGACAGTTGCAACTGCTTGGTTCAACGAGCGGAACCATGACGCAACTGGCAACGGCTACGACGACGTCATTCTCGGTAACGTGGCCTGCCGCAAACGCCACGTGGCCAGCACCAGCTGGCACGACACAGTATTTCCTGCGCACCAATGCTGGAACAGCAGGAAACTCCGACCTCTCATGGTATGCAGTCAATGGTGAACTGGTCGACAACGGCGGCACCACACCAGCCGACAACTACATTGCATACTGGAACGACGCCAACACACTGACAGGTGAGATTGGCTTCCAATGGGATGATGCAACGAATACGCTTACGATGGGACAGACTGGTGAGACAGCGGAAATGATCTTCACCAATGGGACACAGACACTCGCAATCGCTCCTGAGACGATTGCTGCCAATCACACATACAACATCTCGGCCATCGCCGGGGGTGGTACGTTCTACTTCCCAGCTGCTACCAATGAGCCGAGTGCTGCCGGACAACTGCTGGTGTCGACAGCTGCAGGTGCGGCAACGTGGACAACGAATCCACTCGCTGGATTTGAGCGTGGTGTCGTCGATCCTACCGATGCTGGTTTCACAGCTACAATCACACTCACGGCTACTCCAGATGCAAATGATGTGATCGTGATTACATCGTATGACATCAGCGGATCACCAAGTGGGAATATTCTCTCGATTACTGGTTTCACTGGTACAACGTACACGGTGACATCCACTGGTCCGTTCCTGACCAGCGAGCGAATCTCTTACATGTTTATCCCTGTACCGTAACGGATTTACATCTCAGTTGCTAGAGGCTTACCGCTGCATGTGTTCACACGGCAGCGCGTAATACCGTGCGACGTTGTGCCTCCCATATTCGATCGCTAGGCCGCGTGCTGAGTGCATGCGTGGCCGTGCTGTGCCTTGCGCTTGTCGGTGCTACTGACATGCGTGGGCAGCTCCCTGTGCGTACAAGGTTGTTGCGCCTGATGAGCGACAATGCAAATGCGGTCGAATTCCTCGCACCGCTTGGACTCGCAGCGACACGCACCTATACACTCCCGTCGACGATCCCTATCATTCCAGGTGCGGTGTTGCGCATTGCCACTTCGCCTGCGCCGACAGCTACATCGGCTACGCTCGAGTGGACTCCAGAGGCGGCAGCTGCGGCAGCACTGTTCTCCTATACGACAGCCGATCAGTCACTTACATCAACCACGATGACTGATCTCACACTTTTGGGCGCCGCGGGACTCGTTGCAGCAAAGGTGTATGAGTTCGAAGCACTTATCGCGTACGATGGTACATCGACTGATGCGAGTCTTAAGCTCTCCGTGGCCGTTACTCCAGCACCAACACTCTTGCGGTGGACGGTTGTTGGCGCAGATGGAATAGGTCTATCGCCGAATTGGGTAACGACAACCACGGGCACGGTGATCGACCTTCCAGTGCAATCGTCAGATGCAACGCGTGATAATGCGCTGCTCGTCAAGGGAATCGTCGTTGTGAGTGCGTCGACGTCGACACTTCAACTGCGGGGTGGTGTCACGTCAAGCGGCACCATACGGATACTCCAAGGATCGTATGTCAAAGCATCAAGGATGACGAACTGATGAACAATACGATGCGCATACTCGTTCTGCTGCTTGTGATTGCAATACATCAACCTGTATTCGCACAGCAGAGTGGGGATCTCCGTGGACGTACGCTCATCCTGAACGATGGTGGTTCAGCCGCGGGCACGCGAAAGAATACGATCCTGATTGCACCGCAGGACTCTACGTCGCAGACGCAGGATTACACGCTCTTACTTCCTTCGGCACCAGCGCCAGCGATTAATGCAGTGCTTCAAGTCGAGAGCTTGCTCGGCACGACGGCGTATCTCAAGTGGACTGTTGCTCCGTCGATAGATGTTCCTATCATCTTCGAAGAACAGCAACAAGGATCGTTTAACATTCGTCGTCGAACGGCGTTTATGTCAGGTCCACAGGGATCGCCAGGTCTTGGCGCGTTCGACGGGCAAGCGAGTCGTGAACTTGCATCACAAACGGCCTCCGGTCAATACGCGGCAATCCTCTCTGGACGGAGCAATACATCTTCCGGCCAGTTGTCGCTCGCTATCGGTGGAGACTCGAATCGTGCGACGGCACGACACGCAACAATTCTTGGAGGACGCAACAATCTCACGTCTGACGTGTACTCGCTTGTCGTCTCGGGATACCGAAATCGTGCGACAAATGATTATTCATTGGTTGTGAGCGGGAACTACAATCTCGCCGATGGAGTGCTTTCGGCGATTGTGACCGGTGATAGTAACAGTATCGATGGATCCAGCGATACGTCGGTGATCATTAACGGTAGTTCTAATGCAATCGTTGCGAGCGTATCGAGTACGATCCTATCGGGCAATGACAATCGAATCGGACTGGCGGGGTTCCCCTCGTCAAACAGTATCATACTCGGCGGCGGTGGTGTAACTGTGCGAAGTTCGAACTCACTGGTTTGGAGTGGTACGAATTCGCTCTATCAGGTGGACGATGCGAACGCTGCCGTTGTCCACAATGCAGACCTGGTGCTTACGAACTCAACGAATAGTTCGTCTCGGCTGACCTTTATGGAACCGAGTGCATCAACATCGTACCCTGCCGACAACACAGTATCCCTCCGCGCGGGGGCGATGACGACAAACACGTCGTATGTGTTGCCATCTACACTCGGAGCCGTTGGGCAGGTGCCGCGTATCGCCTCGATCTCGGGATCGGAAGCAACGCTTGATTGGCTTACCGTGTCTGCAACGTTTAGTGGTACACCTACGCAAGTTGCATTCTTCAAGTCTTCAACCGAGCTCACGTCGTCAGCTGACGTAGCGTGGGACACCACACTTCGCACATTGAATCTTGTCACGACATCCCGTTCAAGTGAACTCCTTGCCTTGTCTGAGTCGGGAGCACAGACGGCCAACGACACTACGATGTCGCTGATTAACACATCGACGTCGACGTCGACGCTGACGAAGCGTGGGTTGCTTATCTCTTCAACAGGTTCGTGGACGGGCACAAACATTGGACTTTCTGTCGCGGTATCTGGTGGAACTAGTAACTACGCCGCCATCTTCACAGGTGGACGCGTAGGGGTTGGTGACGATACGCCTGATGCTACGCTTGATCTGGACGGTGACCTCGCGTACACCGAGTACAGCTACACTGGAACGCTTGTTGCCGGTAACAACAACGATGTTGATTTCGATGGCAATGACAATCGATTCGCGCTTGTTCGTGTGGGAACACAAACGGCAACAAGAACAATTACAGGCTTTGAAGGTGGTGTTGCTGGTAAGACATTTACCATCATCAATGCATCTGGATACCCGATTGTTGTCGAACCACAGTCAACAGCAAGCGTTGCTGCCAATCGCATCATTACGCCAGACAACGATAAGGTAGCGATAGCATTTAGATCGTCAGCACAGTTCACGTATTCCGGCGTTGACTCACGTTGGTACGTGTCTTCCATATCGCCTTCAAACGTTGTGAGCTTCCCTCCAACTGATCAAACAGTGACAGGTGCAGGTGCTACACTCGCGTCGTCAACATCTGCATATCTGCGGATTAACAATAGCTCTGCAAACAATCAGAACGTCGCACTGGAAGATGGTGTGACGCCTGGTCAAGTAGTGATTGTGCAGAACATCCCTGCCTCAGCAAAGAATATCACGCTTACTGGAGCTAACGTCAATGTGCTTGCCACAGACGCTACGCTACAAGCAGGTCAAGCAATCATCCTCGTCTGGGACGGCACGCAATGGCAGGGTGCTGCTTCAAAGGGTGGGTGATGCGCTACCGCATACTCATATCGATACTCTTTGTGGTGCTGTGTTCCCTCCTCGGCTCCTCGACGTCCAGTGCTCAGCTTGTTACGAACTCAGGTGCAATGATTCATGTCAAGGAAGGCGCTTCGATGGTTATCGACGGCGACGTCGTAAGCAGTGATGGCGACATCCGGTTGTATGATACAGCGACGCTACGTTGCACAGGTACGATGCGCGTCTTGCTTGGTGGTCTGTACATGGAGCGTCTGTCCGAAGTAGTTATCGAGCGCAATCTTGTTATTGATCGCTTCGGCATCTGTTGGCGATATGCTCCAGGCGTGCTGCACGTGTATGGGGTGATACGCAACGACGGTGAGTTGAATAACGAAGGCGAGATCATTATTGGACGTCCGTGATCTCGACACTGCACCATATGACGCGTATAGTTGTGCTTCTGGCTGCGATGTCAGCGGTCCATGCACAGCATCTGGAGAACAACGTCAATGGTGTGGTGCGCAACACTGGTGTGATTCGGTTCTTGAGTGACACAGGCGCACTGCGTAATGCTGCGCCATACGCAGCGCTCACAAACGGAACGATCGAGTTCCTCGGCACGACGAATGTGTTTACAGACCTCACCGGTAATCCACGCGGTGCTACGGCGTTTGGTGCAACGCGCGCGTGGCGTGTGCCGGGTCTTGTACGGTATGCTCGTAATGGCAATGTGGATCAGCGTCTGCAAGCACGATACTATGCCGATCTTGCACTTGACAGCTCGTCGGTAAAGCGCATTCCTGATTCGGTGCTCGTGGGCAATACCTATGAGCTCGGCAGTTCAGGTCCACGACGCTATGTCGGTACGTTCTTCTACGATGGTGTTGCGCCACAACGCATTACGCAGGAGAACGGACTCACGTCGGTTGGGAATCGCTATAACAATCTCACACTGCTCTTCTCGACCAAGCACGTGAGCAACCTCGATGAAGTGCGTATGGATAGTGCCTTCATCAATGATGCGTCCAGTAGTGTCGATATCAATGGCTCGATGTATTGGGGAACACGCGCTCAGACGTCAGCAGTGCTTCGCATCGACTCTGCAGGACTGTTGGTAAGCGGGAGCGGTGTATCGCGTATCGGCGCAGACATCGATGTGCGGAACGGTCTACTCACTGTGAGTGATCGCAGCGACAGCCTCATCCTTGAGCAGCCGGCGACCCTACGCATTCAGTCGTCACCCTTGGCACGACTCACCGTGGGTGAACAGGCGCAGGTGATTGTGCGCGGTGATTTCGTCAACACCCACGCGCCACTCACGAACATGCAGTTTCATCCCTCGTCACTCATTGCATTCGATGCAGTACGACCACAACAGTTGCAAGCAACGGTGGCAGCCTCGGCATATGGGAACATGAAGACGAGCGCGTCGCGCAAGACTGCACGCGGGGACATCTGGATGGAGCGATCGCTCACAGTGCATGACTCGGATGTGGTGATGGTGCCACATACGCTATCTATGACACTTGGTGCCGCGACATATCGGAATGATGCGGAAGTAATCGGAGCGCTCCGGCGTGTGCTTGCGGGCGGTGATACGTCTACGACATACGTGTATAACAACACGAACACCTCTATGAAGTTCGAGCAGCGTCCAGCGGAACTAACGATGGATGTGCGACCAAGAACGCCGCCGAACGCCTACAACCCGCTCACTGACGTTGAGCGAAAAATCACCGTGTCATACCAGGGTGTGTTGCGCGCAACGGTGAGTGCGGGGTATAAGTCGAGCGATATTCCAGCCACGTGGGGTCCTGATGCGTCTGAGCGATTAATGAAGCTTTACAACGCCTATGGTCCACCACTTCCTCGCGCATTCAAACTCGCACCGTCAGCTCCTCCCACCTATATACGACGTCCCGCAGGGGGTGGCTCACTCTTCGGTTTCGTGCAAGTGTCCGGCGTCGCGGATACTGGACCGGATAATCAGCGATTAGACAATGGCAATGATCTTCTGCTACGTGCTACGCGCGACACTCTGCGTGCGATTGCAAGTGGACGGTGGAGTAACCCGTTTACGTGGGATGAGGCACGCGAGCCGGAACCTGTAGATCGTGTTATCATCGATGGATTCACAGTGCACACTGGATTCGTGCGCGACAACGATCGGTATGCTGTGAACGAAGCATACCCTGATAGTCTCGCACTGTTGCTTCTACTCGGTCCACGTCCACAAACGAGCTTACTCATTGGGAGCACGGGTTCGTTCGCGCAATTCGCTCTCGTGCCAGAACGTTCGTCGTATGTCACTGTGCTGCGATCCGGCACAGCGCCATCTTCACTGGCAATCCAAGACACTTCGGCACTGAATCTTGATGTTGGACTGCTCGTGTATCGAGGAGCATCGTTTATGACACCATTGTTGACGATCGCACCGCAAGCCACAGCATTTAATGGTGGCAGACTTGTCGTGGGGTTGCCATGAGGAGTAACGTCATCCTCCTGCTGCTCATGATGTGCGCGGTTGCAAAGATGCACGCGCAGCCAGTTCAGCATCTGCGAAGCGAGGGAACGATCACCAATGAAGGTGTTATCACCGTCCATGGTAATGCTCGTATCGATCAAGCAGCCATCGGCGGACAGGTTGAGTATCGAAGGGACCGTGCTGATAGTCAGTTCGTGGCGCACACCACGTATCAGCATCTCTTGCTGAGCGGACAATCACGAAAGATGCTCATTGATGGACTGCGGCCCGTTCGAACGACGCAGATGTTCCTGACAACGGATTCACTCGTGACGGTTGATCTTACACCTGCGACGTTCATCGAAGCGCTTGACAGTGTCAATCACCGGGGGCATATCAATCCGTTGAGCTGGCAGGGAACACTTCGTCTTGCAGGTGTTGTCCGTCAGCCCGCAACGGGTAATGGAAGCACGCCTGTGCTCGAAATCGCCAATGCGGATGCGGTGCGTCTGTACGATTTGAGTGCGTTGCGCGTTACACATCGACTGGATCTCCAGCGCGGACGTGTGGAGAACACCGCAACCGACAACATCAATCTTGATTCGGCTGCATGGCTCTGGCGCAGAGCAGAGGCCTCGTTGCAGGCAGACGTCCGGGCTCGCGGATTGATAAATCTTCGGTGGTATGGCGATTCAGCCATTCTTGCCGGACCAGAGGTGCCCTTGGCGCGCGCGACGCTAGACTCGGTGCGTCAGGATGTTCTTGCAGGTGTAACGCTGTCGCGAGATGCATGGGTGAACGGACATCTCTCACTGGCTGGTACGCTCTATACCGAAGAGCTTGATACTCTGAGACATGCTGTCTATCTGAATACTCCACGGGATCCCACGTTCGTCAACACGTGGGCAGAGGTTGATGGTACGATGCAACGCACCGCACTCCTCAACGGTCCGCGCATGCTCATGAATCACGCCTATGCATGGGTGCAGTTTTCGTCGCCGCAACAACAAGGTGCCGTGCAGCAGATTCGCATTCGCAGTAAACCATTAACACGTCCGCTGCCGATCAGCGACATCCTCTATAAAGTTGATCGATCGCTAGAGTTGTCGTTCCTCGATAGTGCCAGTCGCAACGTCCCTGATAGCTCGTTCGATATGACGATGGGGTGGGGATGGCGCATTAACTACGATCCGACAATCGAGGGTGCCAAGGCTCCTGAGACCACGCAGCAGTTGATTGGAAAGGAATCACAACTCGTGCTGTTGCGGTATGACGGATCGTTGTATCAACAGTATGGGTTCTCTCAACTGCCGACGCTTTCCAGCATAGAGTCATCGCCACTCTGGAGATACAGCTCGACGCAGTTCATTCGTGCTGGTGGATCATATGCGTTTGGGATGTCTGCGAGTCCGGTATGGGCGCTACGTGGACGTGTCATCTTGGAGGGGGCAGTGCGTTCGATCGGGGATGCAGCAGTGCCCTTGATGTCAACAGAACTTGTGCAGCGTGGCTTGCTACCGCAAACTCCACCGCGGATCTATCCATACCTCGCTGATCTCGAGCCGAAAGGTGATACGGTAGCTGTGCTTGCCGATTCACTCGTCGACTGGGTGACACTTGAGTTCCGTCGAGATCTCACCTCGTCGGGAGTGCCAGAGCATATCGAGACATTGATCCTCAGCGCTCAGGGTGCACTGCTTGATCCGCGCACCTTGCGGGAAAAGACAATCGATAGTATCCAGCCGGGTCTCTATCATTTGGTGGTGCGTCACCGCAATCACCTCTCGATTGCGACAGCCGATCCTGTGCTCGTTGATCGCTCAAACGCACAAGCGTACATCGACTTCACGAATGGTAGCGGACTCTTCGGAGGAGCATCAACGCAGCGGTTGATATCGGCGTATGGTAATCGTCGTTACTTCGGAATGACGGCGGGTAATACGGACGGAGGGCTTGCAGTTCTCGGACGCGCCGAAGTGATCACCAACGATGACATGCTTGGTATTTGGACAAGTCGTGGGGTCGTGCAGCGTTACTCCATCTTCGATACAAATCTTGATGGAGTAGTGACAACGCTCGACTGGGATACATCATGGAACAACCGGGGGCGTGACAACAGTGCGATACCTCGGTAAACACTTTGCGAAGCATGTCGTTTGCATCATTGCGCTTGTGATGGCTGTGCTGTCGTCGGCACATGCACAGCAAGACACGCTTGCCAGTGTTGTTCTGCGAACTGTCCTTGATCCGCGTCCGGAATCCGCACTCGTAGAGTTCTGGATAATGAAGCGATCGTCTGCGTGGCAGCATGTTGCGACAGCCACTCTTCGTATCGGCGTGCCTACAATGCAGAATGCAAACGGGCTCGATTCAAGCCGACACACATTTACCTACGAGCCGGGAACATCGCAGCTCGCTCCGTTGGGTCCGTACCAACAAAGCGGTCGCACCGCGTATCACATACAAACAGACATCATTGATGGCTATGCGTCGGTGATGATGATATGCCCAGATTCCGTAGATCAATGCATCCGTTTGATGTCCATAGGAGACTCGTTGTGTATCGGAAGGTTTCGACTTGCGACGCGCGATGGCTCACAGATATCTGATACGCTCGCTTACGCGACCGACACGCGGCTGCTCGCACTCTCGTACAAGCGTTCGTCGGATAGCGTTACGACAACAGCGATTGGATCGCACGTATGGTATCTGCGTCACGACAACGTGCCTATGGGATCGTACGTGGTGTTCACGACATCCGATCCACCTCGCGATTCCTGTACTGCGCAATTCACGCTTCGTGGAGAATATGCTGGCAACCTTCAAGTGCGGCTCGGTTTCGACGTCACCGACGAGCATTGTTATTATGGTTACTGGTTCGAGCGGGCACTCGTCGACCGTCGCGATCCAACTGTCTATGCGTTCGCTGCGCGCCCCTTACTCTCCTATGCGCAAGATGCATCATTGCTGTCGTGTCAGTGTCTTGCGCCACAGACGCGCGATGGATATCTCGACCCCGTTGAGTACCGCCGTGAGCAATATGCCTACCGACTCATGGGTCTGCGCCGTCCGGAGTACGGTGGTGACACCATAGCTATCGACACAGTTGTCATTCGAATCGGTACGCCGATCATTTCCAATGCAGTGCTGCTCGAGAATCCCTTCGCATCGACAACAACAGTCCAGTTCAATATTGATGATCGTCTTGTGCTGACGGCTGAAGCATACGATGTTGGTGGACGTAGGATCGCGACTCTGGTTGATCCCGATGGTAATCCAATCCGTAACGTCGTCTACGAGCGCGGTCAGCGATACCGAGCGCGACTTGATGCATCCTCCATTGCAGCGCAAGGGTTGGTCAACATCGTCCTTGTTGGTGTCCCAGTTGATGAGAAGAGTGGTCTTGAACAATCTCGGGTTATTCTCAAGGGGCAGATTCTGCGATGACCAACGCTCGCATCATCCTCGTTGCGCTTGCACTCCTTCTCGGAGGCCATGTTTATGCGCAGCTCATTCCTGGGTCGGCGGCCGAAGATCTCGAGACGCCCCGTGAAGGCCTGCTCATGCGCGAGCAGTGGTGGGTAGGGGGCTCTCTTGCTGGCGGACTGCATCAGGCATTCGGGACGCTGGACCTTACGTATATCACGTCGCCGGTGCCAGAACTCCCTTCGGCACACGCACGCACGGAAGGTGGTTGGGGAGCCAGCATGATGATCGCTCCGACGATTGAGTATCGTCCGTATCGATCTTCCTTTGGTGCAATCTGTATGGTCGGCGTCGACGTTCAGAGATTGCAGAGCACCTCAACGCAACCTGTTAGCCAACAACCCTATTCGTACAACGCCACATTCACGACAACTGTGAGCAGATTCTCCGTTATCGCGTCAGCCATGGCCACGTGGTACGTCGGAACCCAGGGCGTAGTGATTATGGCAGGACCAACACTGGACGTTCCGGTTTCCGTGAGTGCCAGTGTATGGCAACAGGAAGAATTGGCCGACACAATGACTGTCAGCGATGAACCAGGGTTTCCACAAACCAGCATCCAGTTCAGTCCGACGATTACGACGGACACCCGCATCGGCTTCCAACTCGGATGCGCGGTCAATATCATGGCTGGTTTGTTTGGATATACCGGACAGCTCGTTACCCCGTATGTGATGGTTCATGCGGCTACCCCGATTACCAGAGATCCAACCGATTGGAACGCCGTAGCACTTCGTGTCGGTGTAATGTGGCGGGCCGGACTCTGATTCACCCGTCCGTGGGAGCCCAATTTGCTATATTGCGGGGCTTTTTATTCGCATCGTCAACATCGAAGAACGGAACTGGACGCCTATGGGCACAGCCGCGTTGCTCGCTACATTATTTGCACCCCTTGCGGGGTCGTTGGCACTGCTCTTTATCCATCGGGATCAAGGAAAGGCGATCAAGACAACCGCCTTGGTCTTCTCGGTGCTGACATTCCTTGGGTCGACACTCCTCGTCCCGGGATTCGACGCTAGTTCGTCGGCAATGCAGTTCACCGTTGATATGCCGTGGTTGACGTCTATCGATGCCGGACTTCGTCTGGGTATCGACGGTACGTCATTGCTCCTGGTTCTGCTCACGACACTGATCATGCCGATCGCGTTCCTGACATCCTGGAACTCGGTCACGAAGAGCGTCAAGGAATACAACGTACTTATGCTGCTTCTGCAGTTTGGTATGACCGGCGTCTTCATGGCAACGGACACATTCCTGTTCTACGTGTTCTGGGAACTCATCCTCATCCCGATGTACTTCATCATCGGTATATGGGGCGGCAAGGATCGTATCTACGCAGCCATTAAGTTCTTCCTGTATACGCTCGTCGGCTCGCTGCTCATGCTGATTGCCATCATTTGGCTCGGCCTTGAGGTAGGCGCGATGACTGGCAATGGCTTTACAGCCAACCTCGCGGTTCTCCGTCAGCACGCACCAATGATTGCTCCTCAGGTGCAGACATGGCTGTTCCTGGCCTTCGCGCTGTCCTTCCTGATCAAGGTGCCACTGTTCCCATTGCACACATGGCTGCCCGATGCACACGTGCAGGCGCCTACAGCGGGATCCGTTATCCTTGCGGGCGTACTCCTCAAGCTCGGAACGTACGGTCTGATTCGTTTCAATCTCGACCTCTTCCCAGTGGCATCGGTTGAATTCGCAACGCCGATTTCGGTACTGGCCGTAGTCGGTATCATTTATGGCGCGCTTGTCGCCATGGTCCAGACCGACATCAAGAAGCTCGTTGCGTATTCATCGGTGAGCCACTTGGGCTTCGTTGTTTTGGGCATCTTCTCGATGACAACCGAAGGTATCCAAGGTGCCGTTATTCAGATGGTTAATCACGGCCTTTCGACCGGCATGCTGTTCTTGTGCGTTGGTGCATTGTATGAGCGCCGCCACACACGTGAAATCGCCGATTATGGTGGAATCACAAGCGTTATGCCACGCTTCGCCGTGCTCTTCGCACTTGCCATGTTCGCATCGGTAGGCCTTCCAGGTCTCAACGGATTCGTCGGTGAATTCCTCACGCTGCTCGGCGCATATACGAGCCCAGTGCTCAATAACCCGATGTATGCCATTGTGAGCGCAAGCGGTGTGATCTTCGCAGCGGTGTATCTGCTGTGGATGTTCCAGCGCGTAATGTTCGGAACAAACGACAACCCAGAGAATAAGCATCTCCGTGACCTCACAGCGAGCGAGTATTGGCAGCTTGTGCCACTTGCTGTGTTCATCATCTGGATTGGTGTGGCTCCTCGCCACTTCATGCACTTCTCAGAATCA
Source organism: uncultured Ignavibacteria bacterium (assembly GCA_903939735.1). GTDB lineage: Bacteria > Bacteroidota > Ignavibacteria > Kapaibacteriales > Kapaibacteriaceae > UBA10438. The sequence goes on along the minus strand of CAJAIA010000028.1, from coordinate 87,958 downwards.
AGCGTGAAGGCCGTTGTTGAACGCGTCGGCACGTATACTGGCAAGGTCTCTTCGGTACTGCCTCTTCCACAGCAACAACGCTAAGCGCGGTTCGGTAGGAAACACGACATGCACATCGACTACTTTGGCTCGCTCCCTCTCATCGCAATCTGGCTCGGACTCGGTGCGATTGGTATCACGATCCAGGCCTTCGTACGCAACAACACGCGACTGGTCTTCGGGTACTACCTGGGCACACTGTTGCTCACGGCAGCCCTGGCCGTTCTAACATCTGGCCACAAGGGCACGACGTTCCAGGACATGATTACGCTCGGAGGAGTCGCGAACTACTTCGACGTTCTGTTCTGCGCATCTGGGATCCTCACGATGCTTGCTGCACGCCCGTACCTCCAGCGTGAGGGTGCAGAGCTCGATGAGTTCTATACGTTGTTGGTCTCCGCCACGGCGGGAATGATGCTTATGGCACATGCCAACAACCTCCTCGTGCTGTTTGTTGGTATCGAATTGATGTCGATCACATTCTATGTGATGGCCGGCTTCCTGCGCTCGAATATTCGCAGTGTTGAAGCATCCTTGAAGTACTTCCTCCTCGGTGCATTTGCATCGGGATTCCTCGTCTACGGTATGTCCCTGATCTACGGTGCGACGGGTTCGCTGCAGTACGATGTCATTCGTGGTGTGGTAGCGCAGAACGCAACAAACTTCCCAACGCTCTTCGCTATTGGCGCTGTGTTGATGGCAGTTGCGATGTCATTTAAGGTTGCAGCGTTCCCATTCCATCAATGGGCACCTGACGTCTACGAAGGTTCGCCGACGGTCGTGACGGCCTTTATGAGCACGGCAGGTAAGGCAGCTGCCTTCAGCGCGTTCATCGCGTTGTTTATCATGCTCATGCCTGGAACGTCCACGTTGACACCGAAGCTTCAACTCATGCTTGCCGTTGTGTCGGCAATCACGATGTTGGTGGGCAATATCACGGCCGTTGTACAGACGAACATCAAGCGCATGCTTGCATACTCGTCGATCGCGCACGCAGGTTACTTGCTCATGGGCATCGTATCGAATACTGCCGATGGATATAGCGGCATCGTATTCTACGTAACGTCGTACGTGTTTATGCAGCTCGGAGCCTTCGTTATCGTAGGTATTCTTGAGCGCGGCAATGACTCCCTGTTGGAGATCAACGACTACGCCGGACTCGCAAAGCGTGAGCCAATGCTGGCATTCTCGATGGCTGTTTTCATGCTTTCGCTCGCTGGTATTCCGCCGTTCGCTGGTTTCTTTGGGAAGTATCTCCTGTTTGTATCGGCAGTTGAAACAGGATACACATGGCTTACGTTTGTCGCTGTCGCGTCGTCGGTCATTAGTGCATACTTCTACCTCGGGCTGATCGTCAAGATGTACTTCACCGAGCCATCAGGTGAGCGCGAGCCAGCCACGTCTGGTCTGGCAGGAATCACGCTTGTCGTGACAACTGCTGTAAGCATCATTCTCGGATTGGTAGCATCGCCGTTCCTCTCCACGTTCCGTTCGTGGTGGTAAGGCGAGCGTCCTTACCATGAAGTTCCGCTTCACCACGCTGGTCCTTCTTGTCGCATGTGCTTGCATGCCAGTGCTTGCACAGCCAGTAGTGGAAATCACCATTGCTGAGCGTCCTGCCGCCGATTCTGTTGTTGATTTTGGTGTGACCTTCGTTGGGAATCACACGCGCCGCGCGCTCGCGATTCGCAATCTTGGTACAGATACCGCTGTCGTCCTGACAAATGATATTCCGTTTGTTGAGTTCTCGAATCTTCCATGGATCCCGAGTGACGATCCACGGTATCAGAACTTCGTTGTCGATAATACATTCCCGATCGTCGTCGCTCCTGGGCAGGTCGCACGAGTCGACCTACGCTATCTCGCACGAGCTGAGCCTTCCATTACACTAGACAGTGCCGTTGAAGCGCAGATGCGGATTCGTGTGGTGCGATCATTCGAGCCAACAGGGCCGTTCGCAGAGCGTCAGTTTCGGCTGCGAGGTCGGCGTACGACCCAGTACTTGGTTACTGGTACGCCCATCATACGATTCGATTCCGTCTATGTGAACCTTAACAGGCGGTTGCAAGAGACATTCCGTGTGCGCAACCTTCAAACAGAAAGTGTTGCGATCGAGAAGCAAACGCTCGAGATCAAGACGACAGTTGTTGGCGACCCAGAGATTACTGTTGATGTGAAGCCGAGCGTCATTGTTGGTGGTCTCGACTCTGCGTTTTGGGACGTCTACTATCAGCCGCGCAATCTTGGGTACGATAGTGCGGTGTTCACGCTGCAGTACCGACTCGATACAACGTCGGGTCCGGTTACGCTCGACACCAAGATCTCCGGTGTCGGTGTAGAGCAGCGGTTACGCATCGTTGATGTACAATCGGAGCAAGCGACCTCTGGCTTGCGATGGTCAGGCGACACTGTTGATTTTGGAACCGTTGGCTCGGCGCAGGACACCGTGCGGGCAATGATCATTGTTGAGAACGTCGGCAATCTTGATCCCGTCGTTCTCCTCGAGCAGAAGCGGATACTTCCCGGCGGGGTCGCCTCTGATACAGCGTCATTCCAGATTCGACGCGCAGTAGCAGAAGGCTCTCAGATACTTCGTCGAGGCGCTCGTGATACGATTGTCGTAACCTATGCGCCGACAGCAGCAGGGGAGTCGGCAATGCGCTATGCCATCACGACCGATATTCTCTCGCGAGGGACAATTAAAGCTGTGCCGTTTGGCGCAGAGGTAATGTCGTTCGTGATGATCGGACGTCAACGTCGAGCCCGCATCACTGTTGAACCGGCCGAAATCATCTTCGATACAATTGCCTACTCTCCGGTATGTACGTCGACAACGCGCGACAGTATGCGTGTCACGAATACAGGCGATCTCGATTTGCGTATCACGGCAATTCGTTCGCGATCTGGATCGCTTGCTGTGACGGCCTCGCCGCAAGCTCTGACGATAGCTCCGCAGCAGTCAGCGTTCGTTACGCTCGACTATCGTCCGACATCGGAGGGTAGCATCTTCGACACGCTCGACATCGTATCGAATGCGCTTCAACAGAACATCGTCGGAGTCCCATTTCAGGCAACTGCGCTTCGCATGCGCGACACCATGCTCGTGCGTATGCCTGACACAATTGCGGCGCGACCTGGCTTTGACAATGTTGTGGTTGATGTCGCGGTGTCTCCCGCCCTTGTTGGTTCCTTCGAGCGCTGTACGCTTGCGATCGATGTTGATACAACCGTCCTTCGATTTGAACGCGCGATCTCACTTGGCACAGCAACGGAGATTGCCGGAGCGCCAGAACGACTCTCTTCAGACGGACATAGCTTGCGCTTGGCATGGACTGCGCCTGATCAATTCGAGGCACGACCAGTGTTTACGCGACTTGTCTTTAGCGCGATGCTTGGTGCAAGCCTTGACTCGCCGTTGGGGATTTCCTCGCTGTCCACAACCTTTGGCACCGTCGATTGTCCGGATCTTGTTCCGGTGCGCTCCGCGTCGGGTGTGTTCCGTATTGACTCGCTGTGTGGCCTCACGTATAAAACAGCGATCATGCGGAATCAGGCAATGGCCGGTGTGTTCCCGAATCCCGTTGTTGATCGTGGGACGCTTACCGTGCTTGTGCCTCGCCACGAACGTGTGCGAGCCGTATGTGTTGATGCGTTTGGTCGCGAGCGCATGGTGATTGTTGATGATAATCTAGCTCCGGGATCGTATGCCGTAGATATCGGCGTGGAAAGCCTGCCACCTGCAGCCTATTCTGTTATTGTGTGGTCGTCGCAACGCTACATTGTCGTACCCTTTGTGGTGGGCAGATGAAGCACTGTGTGTTCATCGTAGTAGCGCTTCTTGCGATTGTGTGTGACGCCGCTGCGCAAGGATATACGTGGGAGGCATCACCACGAGCCCCCCATGAGATTCCACGCACGTATCTCGGTCTCGAAGCTGGACTGTCGTATGCCGTCTATCCTGCGAGCTTTGACTATATCGAGGAGTCGATTGGCATTACGTGCTGCACCTTCGACAACGGTTCGGGACTTCCGATGTCCCTCTCGCTGGTCGGCACGCAGTGGCTAAGCTCAAGGATCAACCTCTCAGCTGGCCTCGGAGTTTCCGTGTTTCACGCATCGTTCGTTGCCCCAACACAGCCAGTGCCCCTCAGTAATGGACAGATCCTGCAGACTGAGTACGTCCTCGACGGATCGCTGACATATGCAACAGGCTTCGGATCCGTAAGTATGCGGCTCGGACCAACGAACCTCCTAGCGACAATCGGAGCTCGAGTCCACGCATCGATAGGGGGCGCCCTCACGCAACGCGAACGCATCGTTGAACCCACAGGTGCTGAGTTCAGCGGACAGAACCCTGGGAGAGAAGTCGTGATTGCTCAGACCTTCCTCGACCACACGACACCCATTGTCGTCGAGCCATTTGTGCAGATAGGGTATGATATCGCCCTAGCCTATGGCATGGTCATCCAGCCGTCGATTGGTTTCGGAATGCCCCTTGGTAGCCTGTTGACCAATGACGACTGGTTCATGCGGGCGATTGGACTTCGAATGCGTCTTCTCAAGGGGCTCTAAGCCGCGCAATAGTATATTTGCACCTGCGTCGTAGGCACTTTACGACCAGTTATTTTTTCAAAGGAGTACGAACCGATGTTCAAGCACCTACTTTGTGCAATTGCTGCACTTGCGCTCAGCGCTGTTGCTGTGTCGGCACAAGCGAAACTCGAAGTTGTTGGCGGGGAAACCTACGATTGGGGTAAGGTCAAGCCACCGAAGGAAGGCCACCTCGAAGCAGAGATCAAGATGAAGAACGTCGGTGATCGTCCGCTTCGCATCACTGAAGTCCGTCCGGGCTGTGGCTGCACAAAGACAGATCCAGACAAGACAGATCTCAAGCCAGGCGAGGTCAGCACGATGAAGGTCAAGCTGAATATCAGCCCGTCGAATGTTGGCCCGATGACAAAGAACATCAACATCTCATGGGCAGATCTTGAGGGCAACGATGCCTACAAGGCCTACAAGACGAGTAACACACCATTGCCAACTGGAGCAGATACAGCTGTCCGCGCTGGTTACATCTGGCTCAAGTGCGATGTGCAGCGTGCGATCATGTACTCGCCATCGATGTACTTCTCATTCTCTGATTTGAAGCTTGGTCAAGAAGCAACATCGAAGATGGAGCTCACGAACAACTCGGATCAAGAGATCATCTTCTCTGACTGGACAACTGATGGCGGACTCGTATGTAATCAAGCATCACGTGTTGCGCTGAAGCCAGGCGAAAAGCTTGCTGTCGTCGTCAAGGTCGTTCCAGCAGCGAAGGGCAACTACTCAGGTGGTGTGAAGGTCAAGACAACGCATCCTGAGAATCCAGAGCTCGACCTCAAGGCCTATGGTTTCGTGATGGAATCGCAAAGCCCAGTCTTCCAAGGCACACAGCCGAAGGCGAAGTAAGAAGCCTACGGATTAACACCGAATTTTACCACGGGCCGAGTGCAGACGCACTCGGCCCGTGCTCGTTTTATGCAGGGAGCTCGATCGACCAGCCGCTGCTACCAGTTGGGTTTGGAAGGCTACGCCCGAGAATCCATGGATTCAACAACTTGACATCCTTATAGGTGCTGTTGTTTTGCCGAGCCCATGTTGCTATGTCGCTGATCGCCTCGCGTACGGTTATGGAGCGTGTCGCACTCGCCTGATATCGATCACGCTCGGGGATCACGATGCCGTACTCGGTTGCATGTTCCATGATGTGTTTGATCACTGCAATGCGCAATAGATATCGCGATGTCTCCTCATTGAGGTAGAGCTCATAGAAGTCCTTGGCCTTCTGATAGTCCCTTGACCCGCGGAAACTTTCGTGCCCCATGTTGTATCCAGCTGCAGCGTTGGCCCAGGAACCGTTTGCGGTGCGGCCAGCCGTGAGATAGGCAATAGCGGCTCGCGTGCTTTTCACAACATTGCGGCGCTCATCAACATCGTCGTTGATCACCAAGCCGTGTGCTCTACCTGTCGATGGTATGAACTGCCATAGGCCAACAGCATCTTTGGCGGATCGAGCCATGAACAACGCGCTTTCGGCAACGCTGAGATACTTCAGATCCTCGGGAGCGCCCGCAGACGTGAGCTCGCGCTCGAAGACGGGAAAGTACCGCGCCGAGCGCTTGATGTAGAGAATGAGTTGGCCAGGTGTCTGGAGGTTGAGATAGAATTCGCGCTCCGCGCGTTCTCGGACTTCAGGGATGTCTAGCGGAACTGCCTCACCGCAGAAGGTTAGCGTCGATGGAAGTTTCCACGTGCTGATCGGCAGCGGTTCGGGTGTTGATGTTTTCGTAGAATCTCCGCGTGCGCTATCGGTGCAACCTGTGCCGCCAATAAGTACGAGTGCGGTTGTTGCCGCTAGGAGGTAATGCGATAGGTGCGTGAACATAGATGAGCCTCGCGATCGTCGTTTGTAGCCAAGATTGTGATTCCACCGCGACGTGTTTGGTCACGCACGATTGCTTCGCAAACATCGCGACCAGCGGCATCGAGTGTCGAGCCAGGTTCGTCAAGGAGTAAGAGAGGTGGTGTAAGGAACACAGCGCAGGCCAACGCAACGCGTTGTTTCATGCCACTGGAGAAGGTATGGATGCGATCATGTGCACGATGGTCGATCTGCACCAACGCCAATGTGGCTGCAATGTGCTCCGGTGTGCATGGTGCGCCGTGGAGGTTCGCATGGAGTTGCAGGTGCTCATGCGGAGTGAACTCTTCATAGAGTGCCAAGTAGGGCGCTACAAAGCCACACGATGCGCGTCGCGCTTGAGCGTCAAGTTCCCGGCCATCGTGTATGCATGTAACTGTTCCGCTGTCGGCTCGGATAACACCTGCGATCACCTTGACGAGTGTGGACTTTCCACTTCCGTTTGCACCGAGTATGCCTACGACATCACCCGGTGATGCCGAGAAGCTTACGTCGTGCAGCACACGACGTCCGTTGTAGGTTTTCGCGATAGACGAGAGTTCAAGCGTCATCATCGTTGAAGAATCACCTTGTGAAGCGTGGTCGAAGTGGACGACTCACTGCGGACAAGATACGTGCCGGGAGGGAGTTCGCCCTCGAGGTCAAAGGTTGCAACGATGCGATCATCATCGAGTATCACTGTCGTGTTCGACGAACGCAGCGCTGCGCCACTGAGCGTTAGCAGCGAAAGTGTGATGCGCGTACCAATCGGCTCGTTCGTTACTGGTATGTACACGCGTCGCGTGCGCTGCAATGAAAGCGGCTGTGGATAGGGTCCGCTCAGCGAAATCGTCTGTGCCCCCTCGACATGCGAGCAGTACGCTGACTCCACACGGAGTCCCCATTGCGTTCCGTCGATGCGCATATCGGAGCCACTCGGAGCATTCGTGAGTTCGATGCGATATCGTCCATCAGGTCCAGACCCTTGATTGGCATATCCAACTTCGTCAGCATCGCAAACGACCACGCCGACGCTCACAGGCGGACGTGACGAGGACGACGGCACAGAGAAGCGGAATGCCCGTACCTCGAATCCGAGAAGTCGTCCGATCTCCGTTGCGGTCGGAGCCACGACGGGTTGATCCGAGAAGAACCGAATCTCCGGCAGGAGTTCTGCAGCAGGCAACAACGGGTTGCCTGCTCCACGCGATCCCGTGCGATAGAGCCACTGCAGCGAAGAACAGAAGATGCCACTCAATGTTGCGTTGTGCCTCTTGCATGCTTCCACCAGGGCTGCCGTCGTACGCATGTCCGTTGCAATCAGCTCCCACATCGTACGAAGGATGTTGGGATGGGCCGCCGAGAGAGCGTTGCCAAACCAACCCCAGACATAGCCTGTGTTTGCAGACTCGCTCGAAAATGGCCACGCTTCTGGAGTCAGAAGCAGTCGTGTCGTGTAGGCCGCCCAGTCGCGAATGTTAGGCCAGCATCGAATCTCCATCCATGTGGACGTTAACTCATAGAGGCTGCGGTTCATACCAGCCACGCCGTAGCGACCACTCTGAATCGTGTGGTGGAACTCGTGCGCACATGTCACGCGAAGTGCGTCTTCACCAAAGGTGGCAAATGATGCATTGCCACTCGCGTCCCGATCCGACATAGAAAAGTCGTTATCTACTTCAAGCCATGTGGTGTACGTCTCGATGGGGGTCGACTGTAGCCGTACATCCAGAGAGGTTAGGCCGTAGTAACTCGAGCCGCCAGGGCCAGCCTTCGAGAGATCGCGGACATAGACATCCAGTGCGTTGCTTCCACCGACACCCATGTCGCTCGGTGGGGGTAGATACCCGAGCGTGTCCACTTCGACGCGCCACGCGTGATCAAGTGCCGCCAGGCACGCCTCAACGTAGTCTGGCACGCCGTCGAGGTTGTTATCGAGCACTGGGACGGCATCGGGGCCATCAATCGTGTAATGTACGCGGAACCGACCCTGCTCATCGTCGGCATAGCGGGGGAGTGATGGCCGCAACTGCTGCACACCCTCGGAGATCTTCGAGCGTAGTTCGGTGCTTGAGCGATCTGAATAGCCACAGCGGTGGTCGATGTCCTGACCAACACATGCCTGGTGAAAAACAAGAATCGCGAAGAGGATTGCTCCGCTTCGCGAACAGATTTGTCTGAGGTCGTAGTCGGTCACAGGACGTTCCTTATCGGAACATTTCCTTGATCATGCCCCACGTACGCTTGATGCCGCTAACGTTATGGGTAACGCCAATGGAGTTCGAGTACGAAGCCGAGCGGTCAGGTGTGACCATCTTCAGGCGGTAGGTGAAGTAGTTGCGTGCAACTGAACCGTCGTTGCCATCGCCCTTGCCGAATGCTTCGTCGTCACGATAGGAGTACACCGTATTGCTACCGCGAGCTTGGAGTGTTGCGACGTACCGGAACTGATTGTCTTCGCCTGCACGTTCAATCTCGTATTGCACCAGGTTTGACTCTGCTGTCGACTTCCATTCAAGCGAGATTGAGGTGCCATTCGACTTCGCATTAAAGTACTGCAAGGTCACCTGGACGCCGTAGGCGACGACCGTGGTGCACACAAGGACAGCGAGGATGGCTAGGCGGCGAATCATGGGGCAAAGATAGGTGACTGATCGGTTGCGAGGAACTATGAATCCGTAACTGTGAAAAAGTTACGCTATTCAGGCTGCGGTACATCCCCGTCGAGGATCGTTAACGCCCCACTCGGGCAGCCTTGCACGACCTGCACGATCTCCCCTGTAACGGCATTATGCGGCTGAATCCAGGGCTTAACGCGCGGATTGAAGACGACCGGCAGATTTCGAAAACAATTGGCCGAATGCGCACACTTCTCTGATTTCCAGACGATCGTTATCTCTCCGTTGCTGTAGTGCTTCACGTCGGACATAAGCCCCTCCGTTGCGATAGCGAGAACACGTATGGACGAACGTAGGAAAATGCTGGGGCATAGACAAGCAGGAAATATGCGGTTCGACCGAGAATTATCATTATTTTTCGTGCTCATGGCAGCGCACCGCTACATTCTTGCCCCAATTCTCCTGGTCCTGCAGCTTCTGATGGTTGCGGGCGGTCCCGTTGTGGCTCAATATTGCTGCGGACAGCGTGTATCCCTGCAGACAGAATGCGAGCCGATATCGTGCTGTCCGGATACCGACCCATGTTGTGAAGAAGAGCCATGTTCTGCTGATGACGTTGATCTGACAGTGGAGTTCGCATATGTTGGGGCACTGGATGATGCGATCGCATCCTCCCATGCTCCCGAATGTGCAGAGCCCTTTGCTGATATCGACGTCGTTCGGCTGTTTGAAGCAGTGCAGGTCTCGCAGGCGCGAGCCGGGCTCATTGCCGAAGGCATAACCCACTCGCCCCCTGAGCGGGCGCAGCTAGGAGTTCGACGACTATAAGAGTGCTCATCGTGAATGCTGATTGTTTCTTCACGTCGAGGCACTACTTGTATGCAAACCTCCCTTCGGGTGCTGATGGCACTCATGGCTGTCGTGGTGATGCTGCCCACAAATCTTTTCGCCCTTGATGATCTCAAGGGCAGAGTCCTCGGACGCCAACCTGATGGATCTCTCCAACCGCTTCGCGGCGCAACCGTGCGTTGGAAGAGCACCCAACTGGGTGCTGTTGTAAAGGACGCTAGTGGAGGTTTCACGATTACGAGAAGTAATGAAACCGACACGTTGGAGATCCGCTTTGTGTCGTATCGAACGCGGTATGTCGTTGTCGATCTGCGTGCAGATTCCGTGACGATCGAGCTCGATCCGTCGTCGTCGTCGGAGGTTGTCGTCGAGGCCGAAGAGTCGTCGATTACGCGAGCACCAATCAAGACGGAAGTGATCTCGAAGAAGGACCTAGCAAAGGCTGCGTGCTGCTCACTGGCGGAGTCCTTCGAGAAGAACCCGTCGGTTGAAGTATCGTTTGCCGATGCAGTGACAGGGGCAAAGCAAGTGCAGCTGTTGGGTCTGCGGGGAACCTACACACAGATGCTGATCGAGGCCGTGCCGCTGCCGCGTGCGCTCGAAGTCCCATTCGGACTCGATCATGTGCCTGGTCCGTTCTTGGAATCGATCAGCATCGCAAAAGGAAGCTCTACGGTTACGAATGGCTATGAGTCGATCACGGGCCAGATCAATCTCTGCATGCATAACCCAATGTCGAGTCCGACGTTGTATGTGAATGCCTACGCGAACACAATGCAGCGATTTGAGGCAAACATCTATGGCGCGCAGACACTCACGGATGAACTCTCAACCATGACGATGCTGCACGCACGCGTGATGGACGAAGCGATGGATCAGAACGATGACGGCTTCGCCGACAATCCAACGTTTCGTCAAGTCAACCTCGTCCACCGGTGGATGTATAACGATGATGAGGTTGAGTGGCAGTTCTTCATACGGGGCCTGCAGGACCGCTACGTGTCTGGTCAGAGCATTGTGCATAACGCGATGTTTGAGCAACACGATTCAACGTGGGCGCGTCCCTACGATGTGGTAACCGAGATTGGTCGTGTTGATGGATTCCTCAAGTTCGGTCTGCTTGACCCCTTCGAGTCAATGGAAGAGGGTAGTGGAATCTCGCTGGTCGTCGCTGGTGTGTATCATGATGCCTCGTCGGCATTCGGCACACGCTCTGCACGGGGCTTGCAGCGCACGCTCAACGTGCGTGGCGTCGTCGCTGCACCGTTCACTTCTGAAGTGAAGTTGGTAGCAGGATTCTCCTACATGTTTGACGATGTACAAGAGCGCCTCGATGCGCGATCGATGGCTCGTGTGGAGCATGTTCCTGGTGCATATGCAGAGCTCACGTTGCAGCCAACATCGTCACTGACGGTTCTTGCTGGACTCCGAGCTGACGCTCATAATCTCTATGGCACACGTCTTGTGCCGCGAGCTCATGCGAAGTGGTCGATCACCGACATGACATCGCTTCGCGTGTCGGCTGGACGCGGATGGCGGGTTGCGAATGTGGTCATGGAGAATCTTGGATCATATGTCAATTCGCGACAAGTGATCATGGATCCAACGTTTCTGCCGGAGGATGCATGGAACGTAGGAGCATCGATGACAACATCGTTTGAGCTCGGCGGACGTCCATTCACGTTTGATGCGGAAGTCTATACCACGCGTTTCACCAATCAGGTCTACGTCGATTACGACCGCTCTGTGCGCGAACTCTGGGTGACGAATCTGCGTGGCGAGAGCTTCTCGACAAATGTCATGGCGCAGGTACTGTTCTCTCCGATGCCCCGCCTTGACGTCCTGATGGCCTATCGATGGGTTGATGTTCAAGCGCCCTACGGTGGGCAGTTGCAACAACGTCCGCTCGTAAGTCGATCACGCGTCTTGACGACGGTGTCGTATACGACACCTGGTATGCAGTGGCAGGGCGACGTCACGTTGGCCTGGAACGGGCCGGGACGATTTCCAACAACGGCTGGAAACATGGCCGTTGACACGCGTGCTACAACGTTCCCGGGAATGTGGCGACTAAATGCGCAGCTCACTCGGCGCTTTGAAGGATTCGACGTTTACCTCGGCATCGAGAATGCGCTAAACATGATCCAGCGCGATCCAATCATCGGTGCAGATGATCCCTACACGTATCGCTTCGACGCCTCACTTGCGTGGGGTCAGCTCGATTCACGCATGCTGTACATCGGCGTGCGATACACCCTCGAGTGATCACTCACCAGCGATGGGGTTAGTCAAGACCGGCGGCTTCGGCATATCACCTTCAAGCGGACGTACTTCGAGATCCTCAAACAGAAGGTCTGGCGTGATTACCGTCGACAGCAGATACGATGCGCCACCGCTAATGAATGATGGCACAACACTCGGTGCAAGGAATGCATGCGCCGTCTGCGTCTTCGACACTGCAATGATGTCTTTGAATGATGCGGCAGAAACTCCAGCGGCTTCGACGCCGCGAATGAGTTCTTCGCGACCATCCGGATAGATGCGATAGGCTTCAAGCAGACCAATCTTGCCCTCGCCTTGCGACACAGGAAGATCGCTTCCAAGCTGTCGGATGATGCCCGTAAAGAGGAGGTTCTGATCTATCGTCGCACGGACGATAATTCCGTAGGGAAGATCGCGATCCTTGACGAGCTTCAGAAGACGCTTCTTGAGATCTGGCGCACTCAATGTATGCTTCGGTTCGCGCGACGAAAGATCCAAGACGCTAAACATCGTTCCGCCGCCCCGTAGATGTCCGTTGCTAGCATTGATGCGCTTTGTTGGGGTCCTCGACGAGAGAAGTGTTCGGAGATATCCGTTCTCGACCAGGAGCACGTCCTGTGCAGGCGTTGCTTCGTCGTCGATGCTGTAGCCTCCACACACCGAGTGTGATCCATGACGAGTCATGCTAGGCCGATCACGAACTGTAAGGAACTCCGGCAATACGCGAGCGCCGATCTTGTTCTGAAACGCCATTGAACGATCATTCGTTGAGAAGCCTCCTTCGGAAAGGGGCGGGCGCTGCGCTACAAGATTGGGCGCAAAGAACTGTCCGATTATGCCGCCTGCAGCTCGTCCTTCAAACAGGACCGGTCCTGAATATGGTTCGATGATTGGTGCAGTTCGCTGCGCTGCTAGTCGCGCTGCAACTGCGCGCACTGCACGCTCGAGTGAGTCGATCGTTGGGAGGTCGCTCATCTGTGTGCCGTACACCGCATAGGTCTGTGCAAGGGGCATCCCATCATCCGCTTGCGTGGTTGCAACCACCTCGATGCCAACCGTGCTCTCGGTTTTATGCATGCGGCGACCTTCGGAGTTCACGTAGTAGGTCTCCTTCGGGATCACCTCCATGCCAACACGCGATTGATAGATAGCTGGATAACTGCGGAAGATGCCACTGAGGCGCTCTACGCGCTGACGCAGATCGTCGATACGGATTTGCGGTGATGGCGACACATCGACACGCTCTCCACCAGTAGGCATCAGGAAGAAGTCCCACGTGGTGTCGCGACGAAGGCGATTCTTAAGTGTCGACTCCTTCTTGGCGTAGATCTCAACAGCCTGCTTGTAACATGCATCAGTCGCAAGCCATAGCTCACGTCGGAGCACATCTGCAGAGAGCTCAAACGGAATGAGACGATTCTTGAAGCTCTCTTCGTCGTCACTCGACCCAAAAAAACCGAGGCTGACGTCGAAGAAATTCGTGTTGTCGAATTTCTGACCGCCAACGCGAACGCGCACTGTAATTGTTGCGCGTGTACCAGAGTCCACATCTTCAATCGTGCCAAGCACAGCATGTGCTGTCGTCGCTCTCCGCGTGTTGAGGATGTACTCGATGTAGTAAGGTCGTGCGAGATCGCCCAGCGATAGCTGCTGCATTGATCGCTGAAGTTCTGCCTCCATGGCAGCGAGAATGTCGTCGCGCTGTAGCTGCTGTGCCAACGATGAAACCGTGAGCGTTACAAGTGCAACGCCAAGCGCAAGAAGTCGGTTCATGGTCGGCTCCCTGCTGATGGTACTGTTGGATCAGGCAGAATTGGTGGTTTTGCTTGTGATTTCTGCTTCTTCTGCACTTCAATTGTCGATACAAGCAAACTTGGAGAACATGCGCTTACAGGTACACCACCTGATTCAGCGCCACACACGCCATTGAAGACGCCAAGATCATCTGCTGCTGCGACGATGTTGTTAAACGTTGTCAATGGTGTCCCGATGAGGTCGACGCCGCGAATGAGTTCGTCGGGACGTCCATCTGCGAATACTTTGTAGACAACAAGGGGCTGAACGTTAAACGCATTCGGGACAGTGCGTCCGGTGAATGTGAAGCCGCCTTGTATGTCTTCGAACAGCAAGCCGAACTCTTTCTTCTGCACGATGCACTCGCGACGAAGCATTGCACGAAGCGTGTCGTATGGGACTGTTGTTGTGGCTTCAACGATGAGGTTCGACTGACGCGACACTGCCTTGAATCCAGGTTGACGTCGGCCGTGTCCATTCGAGACAGGGAAGCTGTCGATTGGTGATCGTGACATCAGGAAGCTCTTGAAGATGCCACTGTCGACTGCGACAACGCGTTTGCCCGGCATGCCTTCATCGTCGAATGAAAACGCACCGACGATGTCGTTGCCGCGCAGGGACGTGATCGTTGGATCGAAGACCACGTTGATGAATGGAGGCAAAATGCGCTTGTTGAGGAACGGCTTAAACGTCTGACTCGAGTTGACGTCTTTCTGGCGATGTCCTTCGACGCGGTGACCAAAGATCTCGTGGAAGAACACGCCGGCGCTACGACCCGACAAAATGGCGGGTCCGGTATAGGTCTCAAGCAATGGCGCGGTACGAAGCCGTCGCGCAAGATCAATGAGCCTCCGCACGTCCTGCTCCATCGATGCCTTCGACGGCAGCCGATCAGCTGCGTAGGCCGAATAGCTCTCATACAGCGGCAGACTCATGCCATCGTCAGCTTTCGCCTTGATGATGACAAACATCTTTACGATTGGCTCGGAGAGCTGAATTGTAGTGCCCTCTGAGTTCACAATGTACTTTACCAGACGATCTGTCTGGAACGACACGCGTCCGCTCAGAATATGCTCTTGCTGCGCACACATTGCACTCAATGAGCGCACACGGTCGCGCCACATCGCAGTGTCGTACTCAAATGCCCGTGGGGGTGTGATCGATACGTAGGCTTGCTCACGAGAGAGATCCGCCGAGGAGTCTTCCTCGCGCACCTTAACCTGCAGATTCGTCAGGACCTTGCCGAAACGTTCGGCTGCTGCCGAGTACGCCTTATCTGTGGCCGACCAAATCACGCTGCGCAGAGCACGTTCATCATCCCCTGCGGGCATCTCAACTCCACGCGTGCCACGTCCCATCTCAAACGCTACGCCGCGAATGCTTCGCGTATTGTCGAGTTCGTAGGATCCAACACGAAGATCAACATCAAGAACTCTTCGTGATGACGTAACATCGATATCAATCGCACCCATGGATGCGGTGATCACTGTTGACGACACTTCCGTTACCGCATAGGAGAGGAAGTACGGAGCTGGCGTTGTCTTCGCAAGCGTTGTCATCGTGCGGTCTACTTCAGCGCGCATGGCACGCAGTACCGGTGACTGTGTCTGGGCTGAGGTGTGCGTCCAGCCTGCGAGCACTACTGCTGCAACAGCAGCGCTACGAAGCAGTAGGCGTAAGAATGGTCTTTGAAACAACGTTAAGGTCCTTGTCGAGTTCATAGGTGATCGGAACGCCAGTGGCGATCTCGATCTTGAGAATTTCTTCTGGAGAGAGATGTTCAACGAACATGACGAGGGAACGAAGTGAATTGCCGTGTGCAACGACCAGCACATTCTGATCCGCCCGAAGAAGCGGCACGATCTGTGACTGGTAGTACGGTGCAACGCGAGCCTGCGTGTCTTTAAGCGATTCACCGTTCGGAGGTGGCACATCGTACGATCTGCGCCATACGTGTACCTGCTCATCGCCGTAGGAAGCTGCTGTTTCCGCTTTGTTCAAACCCTGGAGATCGCCGTAGTGACGCTCGTTCAGTGCGGCATCCCGGTGAACGGGAATGTCGTGAATGCCGGCTTCCCCGCATGCGATCTCTGCTGTGCGCATCGCACGTTTGAGCACGGACGTAAACAGTACGTCGACAGGCACGCCGCGTAGGACGTGTCCGGCCGCTGCTGCTTCACGCTCGCCTTTCGGTGTAAGGTCGACATCGACCCATCCCGTGAAGCGATTCTCGAGATTCCATTGTGATTCACCGTGACGAATAAGCGTAAGGCGTGGCATCAGGGTTTCTCCGAGCAGAGTTCCATCAACACACCACCGGTTGATGACGGGTGGAGGAATGCGACGAGCATATCGTGGGCACCGTTCTGAGGTTCGGTGTTAATCAAGCGAATGTCGTTGTTGGCAAGGCGCTGTAGATCTTCGCCGATGGTGTCGGTGCGAAAGGCAACGTGATGGATGCCTTCTCCGCGTTTGTCGAGGAACTTTCCAATCGGCGTGTCTGCATGGAGAGGTGCCGTAAGTTCGATGCGAACACCATTAAGCGAAAACGAAGCGATATCGACACCAAACTCGACGACTTGTTCGCGATGCATTGTGTCAATCTGAAACAACGTCTTGTACAACGTGATGCTCGCTTCAAGATCGCGTACGGCGATACCGATGTGGTCAATTGCTTGAATCATTACTGTCCCCGCTGTTGAAGCAATACGCTTGCGTGTTCAAGGTCGGCAACGGTATTGATGCCGTGAAGCTCTTCCCACGACGGTGCGCACCATGCATCCACGAGTTCGCCATCCGCTTGAAGGATGCCAATGATGTCCGTGAGATAGTATTCGCCTTGAGCGTTTGCATTCGATACACGGTCGAGCGATGCGTAAAGTGCCTCTGAGCGTACAACGTAGATGCCTGAATTGATCTCGGCAATCATCCGCTCTTCTTCCGTTGCGTCCTTGTGCTCCACAATGCGAAGCAATGTTCCGCTGGCATCCCGCACAATGCGCCCGTATCCAGTTGGATCTGGCACACGCGCAGTGAGAACAGTTGCTACAGCATTGCCCGACCGATGTCGATGCAGCAGTTCCTGGAGTGTGTTGCCCGTGAGCAACGGAACATCTCCGCTCAGAATGATGACATCGGCATGCCGTTGCGCAAGGACTGGCGCTGTCTGCTGCACCGCGTGACCGGTGCCGAGTTGCTGATCTTGCACGACACATGTAGCTGCAGGCATAGCCTCTGCCACAAATGCGGCTACCGCTTCGCGCTGATGGCCAACGATAACAACGACGGCATCCGGTACGAGCTGAGCTGACTGTTCGAGGACATAGCCGAGGAGAGGTTTGCCGTCGAGTGAGGCAAGAACCTTAGCGAGGTTCGGATTGCCCATGCGCTTGCCTTGTCCCGCAGCAAGAATTGCTACGGCGAGTTCTCGGTGTTGCTGCATCGCTTAGTTATGACGGGGAAGTTGAGTGTACGCTTCGACGCTCGAAGAAATCGAAACTGGATCATTCTTGGCATCAACCAGGACGACTGTCGGCTTATAGGCGCGTGCTTCAGCATCCGGCATTGTCGTATAGCTGATGATGATGACTTCGTCGTCTACATGCCCCTTACGAGCAGCAGCACCGTTGAGGCAAATGTCGCGCGAACCGCGCGTGCCAGGGATCACATACGTTTCGAAGCGCTCTCCGTTGTTGATGTTCACAACAGATACCTTCTCGTACGCGATCAGGTCGGCAGCCTCCATGAGCTCCTCATCGATCGTCAGACTGCCTTCGTAATAAAGGTCGGCTTGCGTGATCCGAGCACGGTGAATTTTGGACTTGAACATGACGCGATTCATGGAAGCGCTCCCGTGATGGCGTTCAAACGTGAATAAGGCTACAAAGTTACCGTTTTCGGCTGGACAGACGTACTACCCGGGTGGTTCGTATTTTCGCTCTATGAAAATCACCCTGGGTCAAATCGCTCATGCTCGCAGTGGCGACAAGGGCGACGCTGCTAACTGCGGCGTTATCGCATTCAAAGAAGAATGGTATCCGATTATCCGTGATGCCCTGACCACTGAGCGCGTAGCCGCCTATTTCAAGGGCGTGTGCCTCGGGACTGTTGAGCGCTACGAGATCCCCAACCTCTGGGCGGTGAACTTCGTCCTCAACAACACCCTTGGCGGTGGCGGTACGGTATCACTCAAGCTTGACGCGCAGGGTAAGACGATCGCCTCGGCGATGCTGATGATGGAGATTGATGTTGATCCAGAACTCCTGGGTTCACTCGATCACTGACATACGCCCGCGTTGACGTTACTTGCCTCCGCCGCCCGGCATGAGCGGACTTCCAACGCCGCATGTCGTTTCGAGGGACGTGAGGATTGGCCGCATCCATGACTTAACCTGCTCGCCAGACCAACGTTTGTCCCAAGTCTGTGTGACGTCGCTTCCGTCCATGCGAGTCGATACAGAGAAGACGTCGACGTGGACAGAGTCGCCGGTATGCTGGACGCGCCATGTGCGCACGAGGAGCGTGTAGCGATACTCAACCTGGTTGATCGAGTCTTGCGCCACAATCACACGCTCAGCTGGATCACGCTCAACTACCGAGTAGCCATTCTGATCAAAGATTCCGGCTACGGCATTCATCCACGCGGTAGTGTCGCCTGTGCATGGCATCGACATGGTACGTTTCCGATCCATGTAGTTGAATACACTGCAGCTACTGAGGACGAGGCTCCACGCCATTCCAATGACGATGATCCATCCTGATGTTCGCTGCATGACGACCTCCGTTGTAAAAAGAAAGCGCAAATTAGCACGATGAAGACGCAACACCCTAATTCAGCTCGATGGAATCAGCGCGCGACTGAGCTTGATGCGGCTGACACGCTATCAACCTTCCGACAGCAGTTTTCGTTACCGCAACACGACGGCGCTGATGTGGTGTATATGTGCGGGAACTCGCTTGGGTTGCAACCAGCACGCACGCAGGAGTATTTCGAGCAGGAACTGAAGGATTGGCGTGGACTCGCCGTCGACGGACATTTCAAGGCTCGTAATCCGTGGTATTCGTACCATCGGTGGTTCGCTGAGCCGCTAGCACGCCTCGTTGGCGCCAAGCCCCATGAAGTTGTTGCGATGAACTCCCTTACGGTGAATCTTCACCTGGCAATGGTCTCGTTTTACCGTCCAACGTCGGTTCGCTCGAAGATCATCATTGCAGGACATGAGTTTCCGTCCGACCGATACGCTGTGGAGAGCCAGATCCGGGTTCATGGTTTTGAACCTGCCGACACACTGATCGAGGTTCAGCCGCTTCCTGGTCAGTCGACGCTCACAACTGAACAGATCTGTGCAGCCATTGCCGAACACGGTGATTCGGTTGCGCTCGTGATGCTGAGCGGTGTGCATTTCTACACTGGACAGCGCTTCGAGATGCAGACCATTGCATCATGCGCAACGTCTGTAGGTGCTCATATCGGACTCGATCTCGCGCACGCAATTGGGAATGTTGAGCTTAAGCTGCACGACTGGGGTATCGACTTTGCTGTGTGGTGCTCCTACAAATACCTCAATTCGGGTCCGGGTGCCGTTGGGGGGATGTTTGTGCACGAGAAGTATGCCGAGCGGCCTGACCTACCGCGCTTTGCGGGATGGTGGGGGAATGAAGAGTCTACCCGATTCCTGATGCAGCATGACTTTACGCCGTCCTACGGCGTTGATGGATGGCAGCTGTCAAATGCTCCTGTCATGAACATGGTGGGTCTGCGCGCATCGCTTGAACTGTTCGACGCGGCAGGGTTTCCTGCGCTGTGCGATAAGCGTAACGCCCTAACCGGGCTACTGCATGAGATCCTCATGGATGTGTTTGAGGCACACCCATGGGCAAAGGTCATTACGCCGGCAGACCCATCGCAACGGGGTGCGCAGCTAAGCGTACAGTTTGAGCATGATGGGCGAGCGGTGTTCGAGGCCCTTATCGCTCGTGGTATCATTGTCGATTGGCGTACACCAGACGTTATACGAATTTCACCCGCGCCACTCTATGTGCGGTTTGCCGACGTTGTTCGGGTGGGTGAAGCACTTAATGCTATTCTTCAGGAGTTTTCGTGAGCATTTCGGAGATCGAACCAGAACGGTATGTTGTTGGTCGTCGTGCAGTAGCCGAAGCGCTCGAGAGCGGAACGCCGCTCGAAAAGATATTCGTTGCCTACACAGTTGAAGAGAGCAGCGCGTTGTCGCAGTTGCGTGTTGCAGCGCGTAGTCTTGGTGTTCAGTGCAGTACCATGGACCGCCGCAAGTTCAACATCCTTGAGCGTCAGCTCGGATGTGCGATTAACGATGCGCAGGGTGTAATTGCAATCAGACCAGTGCGCGAAGCGCTGTCATTGGAAGTGCTGCTTGCACAGGCCAAGGCCAGTTGTGCCGAGCCAATTCTGGTTGTACTTGATGGCATTACCGATCCGCATAATCTCGGTGCGATTGCGCGTAGTGCCGAAGGCGTCGGAGCCGCCGGCTTGATTCTGCCCACGAAGTATAGCGCGCCCGTTACTCCCGTTGCTGTGAAAGCATCGGCAGGAGCGCTCGAGCATCTTCCGATTGCAAAGGTGCCGCGAGTCTCGGAGGCACTGAAGGTCTGTAAATCCCAGGGTTGGCGAATCGTTGGAACTGCCGTCCCAGCGTCGGCGCTCTACACAGATGATGTGTATGGAGGCCCGTTGGTGATTGTCATCGGAAACGAAGGCGAAGGCCTGCATCCGAGCGTCCAGGCTGTCTGCGACGTCCTTGTTGAAATCCCAATGGCCGGTCATGTACAGTCGCTTAACGCGTCGGTCGCGGCTGGGATTGTTCTCTTTGCTGCAAAATCCCGTCGTACAGCATCGTCATGACAAATGACGGATCGCTTCGTGCGGTGTCCGGCGTCGTTGTCGTAGAGTTGATGAGCAGGATGTTCTCAAGTGTGATGCGCACAAGTGCGATGAGCACTGGAGTCTCTCGCGCCTCTGCGATCAGACCCAACATTTTTCCAGCTGTGATTGCCCTCGAAAGGTGGTACTCGAACGACCCTCGTCGCCACGACATAAACGCAGCATGCTGGCGTGGAAGAGCAATCTCGAGATCATCTAGGAACGTTGGTGAAAGGTTGCCCAGAAGGCAAGCATAGGTCGTGATCAGCACGTGCACGTTGGCGTGATACGTCGCTGCTGTGTCAAACGCCAGCACGTCGCATCGACGATCGATATCTCGCGCAGTATCCAAGAGAATCGTCGTAGCGATGTGAGACTTCTTTGCGTATTGCTCATAGAGTGTGCGTTTCGAGATTCCACACGTCCGCGCAATGTCGTCGGCACTTGTCTTTGTGTATCCGAATTGATTGAATCTGTCGAGCGCATGTTGGAGTGTCGTGGTGCGATCGAGAGGAGCTGGTTCCGTTGGCAACGGTAGAGATTGATCGCCTTCGAACAGGCCGTGCAGGAGAAGCTCCATTAAGCCACGATAGAGCTGCAGTGATGAAATCGACGACTCTTCGAGTGTCGCGTAGTCCATGCACTTGTCGACTAAAACAGCGTAGACGTTGATGACGTCGTCAATCGCAATGTCGTCTCGGATCTCACCACGCTGAACTCCCTCCGCGATCAAGCCGCGCAGTGCTACGTAGCGTCCGATGCGCCATTCGCGCAGCTCGTTCCACACAGACGGCGCAGCTCGCTGAAAATCGAGCAACAACTGCGGTGATCGAATGCGTGCATAGATCGGTGAGATCTGCACTACCAGTGCCGCTAGACGATCGGCAACTGATCGCGTGTGATCGTTGTACACCGCTTCTGTGCGCTCTTCGATTGAACGCGTAGCGAGGCGAACAACGCTGCGAAGAATGTCTTCTTTCGATGGAAAGACCTTGTAGAGCGTTTTCTTCGAGATCCCCAGCATTCGAGAGATCGTGTCTGTTGATGTCCGCGAATACCCTCCATGGACGAACGCTTCGAGCGCACGTCGAATGATCAGGTCGCGGAGACTCTCAGGCCGTTCATCTGCTGGGGTGTGTTGATCCATCGTGGACGAAGATGCAGGAAAACTCGTAATCTCAAACACAGCCAGCATGCTATGGCGCTGGGGTGGCTATCTTTGTGCCTGTTTTTACCCAATTGTTGATCCGATCGTATGTCGCACGTGCAACGCAACGACCAAGAACTCCAGCGCATTGAGAAGCTCCACGAGCTTCGCGCGCTTGGCGTGAATCCATTCCCTCCATCGTTCGACCTGACGCATCACGCATCGGAGATTCTTGCGACGTTTTCCGACGAACAACCAGATGCGCTCGCATCTGTGCGCGTTGCGGGTCGGATCATGGCGATTCGGAAAATGGGGAAGGCCTCGTTCTGTCACATTCAGGACATGACGGGTCGCATCCAGATCTATCTCAAGCGTGATGATCTCGGCGATGCCTACGATCATCTGCGTCTGTATGATATCGGCGACATCCTCGGTATCGAAGGATTCGTGTTTCGGACGCGAATGGGCGAGATCAGTGTGCACGCTCGTACGGTAACGATGCTCACCAAGAGTGTCACACCAATTCCGGTTGGGAAGGAAGAAGTAGCCGAGGATGGAACTGTCACGCGATACGATGCAATTGCCGACAAGGAGCAACGCTATCGCAAGCGCTATCTCGACCTGATAGCGAATCCAGATATCAAGGCGACGTTCGTCAAGCGTGCAAAGATCATCACCACTATGCGCCGCTTCTTCGATGAACGCGGATGGCTCGAAGTCGAAACGCCCATCCTACAGCCCATCTATGGTGGTGCAACTGCGCGCCCCTTCGTTACGCATCACAACGCACTCGATGTTGAGCTCTATCTGCGTATTGCAGATGAATTGTACCTGAAGCGTCTGATTGTAGGGGGCTTCGAAGGTGTGTATGAGATCTCGAAGAATTTCCGGAACGAGGGTATGGATAAGACCCACAATCCGGAGTACACCGCAATGGAGATCTACGTAGCCTACAAGGACTACGAATGGATGATGGAGATGACAGAGCAGCTTGTCAATGCGATCGTGACCGAAACATGTAGTTCCGACGTTGTCTCGTATCAGGGTACGGAGCTGTCGTATGCATTGCCGTTCCGACGCGCTGCGATGTACGATTTGTTTGATCAGCACACGGGAATGAATCTGCGTGGCCTGGATCGTGCAGGATTGCTCGCTGCGGCGCGTTCGCTCGAGGTGGATGTCGATCCAGCAGCAAGTGCAATGAAGATTCTTGATGAGATCTTCAGCGTGCTTGTGCAGCCACACTTGGTGCAGCCGACCTTCGTGATGGACTATCCCGTTGAAATGTCGCCCCTTGCAAAGAAGCACCGCACAGAGGAAGGCCTCGTCGAACGATTCGAACTGTTCGTCATGGGCAAGGAAATCGCAAATGCCTTCAGCGAGTTGAATGATCCACTCGATCAGCGTGCTCGTCTTGAAGATCAGGCAACGATTCGAGCTGCAGGAGACGATGAAGCAATGGTCGTTGATGACGACTTCCTGCATGCGATCGAAGTTGGCTTGCCGCCAACGGCTGGACTCGGCGTTGGCATTGATCGTCTGGTGATGCTGTTGACCGACAATGATTCAATTCGGGATGTGCTGTTCTTCCCGCAAATGCGCCCGGAGCGCACAGCGCCAGCGTCGGATCACGTCACTGAGGAGTAACGGTGGGATATACTCGCATCGAGGGTGTCACCGAAACTGCCCCTCGGCCTCAACAGCGCATTGTGTTGCACATTGTGCTCTTTGCCGCAACATTCCTTACCTGTATGATGGCAGGTGCGCAATGGGCAATGCTCGATCCGTTCCAGATTGAGCACTGGTCGGCTGGCCTTACGTATGCAATCCTGCTGATGACGTTTCTCTCAGCGCACGAGTTCGGACATTACATCGCCGCACGTATTCACGGCGTGGACGCAACGCTGCCGTTCTTTATTCCTGTGCCGTCGAGCTTGATGCCATTCGGCACATTTGGTGCACTCATCAAAACGCGTTCGCGCATCACTTCGCGCAAGGTTCTCTTCGATATCGGTGTGGCTGGTCCATTGGCTGGCTTTGCCGTGTGTCTGGTGATCCTCGTCGTAGGCGTAATCACACTGCCTGGTGTTGAGTCGCTCTACGCCATACATCCGGAGTTTCAACGCACGGGTGTGGTGCCGACATCGGGCATGACATTTGGCGATAATCTTCTCTTCATGATCGGTCGCGCGGCAATCGGTTCGAGCCTGTGGCTTCCACCAATGAACGAGATCTACCACTACCCATTCCTATGTGCTGGCTGGTTCGGTCTCTTCGTAACAGCGCTGAACATGCTCCCCTTCGGACAGCTTGACGGCGGACATGTGTTGTATGCCCTCATTGGTCGTCGGCAATGGCGTGTGGCTCGACTGCTGTGGTGGACGTTGTTTGTCTTCGCCATCTTGTGGATGTTGAATATCATCCATCAACTCCTTCTCGAGCCATCACCTGATGCGTGGGTGATTTGGCTTCAGATGCGCATCGATCCGTTCCTTTCCGAAGCCATCAATCGAGCTCCGCTGCTCTTCGAGCTGGGTGAAGTCTGGGTGTTTTGGCTGATTATGGTTCGTGTCTTCATAAAGACCGACCATCCAGAGTTAACAGACCCTCAACCACTTGATAGGGGGCGCACGGTGGTCGGATGGGTCTCCATCGTGATCCTGGTGCTGTGTCTTTCTCCACGAGCAATCTACATCGTACCATGACCGCACGCCATCACACAGTTCTAGCCACGCTGCTTGTCCTTGGCGGTTTGTTTGTGATGCGCCTGACAAATGTTGAGATTCAGCCATACCCGGAAGGTCTGTATGCTCTGCGCGGTTTGAGCATTCAACAGACGATGCAGTGGCTTGATCAAGCTGCAATCGCACCGGGTGGAATGTACTCCGCGATGATGCCGCCCCTCCCTGCGTGGATGGTAGCCGTTGGAATCGACGTTGTGGGGCCGACGCCGCTTGCGGTGCGCTGGTTCTCGGTGCTTTGTGTGATGGTGACGCTGCTGCTTACGTACGCGCTTGCGCGCCGTGCCGTTACGTTCGAAAGTTCGGTCATGGCTATGGTGATTGTAGGAACAAGCATTCCGTACATCGTCGTTGGACGTCAAGCGGATGCTCTTGTGCCCTTGGTTATGGCTGCGCTAGCGATTATTTGGTCGTCCGTTACACTTGGTGATGCAGTTTCAGCGGCTGGCCGTGTGCTCCGTGTTGGAGTGCTGGCTATCGCTGTAGCTGCGGGCGTGCTGAGCGCGCCCATTGCAACGCTTGTGGTCTGCATCGCATGCGTTGTGTTTATCCGATCGTCCTCTCAGCGTTTGGCAGTCGCGTTAGGTATAGGTGGGGGATTGCTTGCCGGACTTCCATGGTGGATCGTTATGGCGTCCAGATATGGCGAGCAGGTGTTGTTCGCGTTGAGTTTGCCGACGCCTACTCTTGCGGTTACATCTGGTGGCGTGTTGAGTCCGCTCCATTTTCTCATCGTATCAAGTCCGCTCCTTGTTGTCGCACTTATCTGGGTAGTTGCAGCGCTTCGCGATCGCACACTGTTGATGTCGGCAGAGCATCCAGAGGTGACCATCCTTGGGCTGCTGTTCGCGGTTGGCATGCTGAGCATGGCGATATCGCAGGATCGTTTCCTTGCGCAGGCGGTTGTTCTGGTGCCTCCGGCTAGCATTCTCTCCATGATTGCTCTTGAGCATATTCGTCGTCAGACACGCGCTACGTCACTAGTGGTAACCTTCGTGTGTGTCGTCCTTGCAGCCGTGTGGTTCACAATTGAGCATCTGCTGCGCGAAGCGATGAGTCTGCAGACAATCATGCTCGGAGTTGCCATCAGTATGGTTGCCGTTGTCCTGCTACTACAGCAGTTCCGTTCGCGTACAGCTCGTCAGTCGATGACGGTACGATTGTATCAGCCTATCGTATATGGAGCGGTTGCACTCGCGTCGGTTGTTGCATTGGTGCGCGTTGTGCGTCCTGGACCTCAGAGCATTATGGGTGGACGTAGCGTATCGCGTCTGATGCTGGACGACACGCTCTTTCATCGGTCCTTCGCCTACGTGTTTCACAACACATCCGAGACCGATGCCGTGAACGCACAACTTGAGTGGTACACAAAGGGATGGATGTCGGGCACCAGGCCTGGCCTTACCCATATGGCGATTGCACTTCCAGCGAATGAGAGCGACAAAGCCACGCTTGCTATCGCTCGTCTGTTGCCCTGGGTTGTGTACTATCATCCGCGCGGACATCAGCGTGTAACGGCAGATGTGGAGCAATCGCTGCAAACAACGCACAATGTGGCGTTCACATCAGATCACTACACGTTGTTCAAGATCCGCTAAGCTGTTGGGCTGAACTGCAGCGCATGGAGCTTCGCATAGACGCCATTGGCAGCAAGCAGTTCAGTATGCGTGCCGATTTCCGCAATGCGTCCCTGATCGAACACAACGATTCGATGCGCATTAACGATCGTCGACAGGCGGTGCGCTACAATGATTGCGGTGCGATTCTTCAGTACGTCGTCGATAGCCTCTTGCACTAAACGCTCCGACTCGGTATCAAGCGCAGATGTGGCTTCGTCGAACAATAGGATGCGAGGTTCCCGATACAATGCACGGGCAATCGCAATCCGCTGACGCTGACCACCGCTCAGGCGCATGCCGCGGTCGCCAATCATGGTGTCGTATCCATCTGGCATCGACGAGATAAATCCATCAGCGTGCGCAATCGTAGCAGCGGCACGAACGCGAATGCCATCTGCCTGTGTATCACCTAGGCTGATGTTGTTTGCAATCGTATCGTTGAACAGCATTGTCTCCTGTGAAACAACGCCAAAGATGTGGCGATACGACGCCAAGTCGAGGTCGCGGATGTCTGTGCTGTCAAGGCGAATTGTGCCAGACTGTGGATCGTAGAACCGCAGAAGCAGATCCAGCATCGTCGATTTACCACTACCTGATGCCCCCACGAACGCGACGGTCTCTCCGCGCTGAATCGTAAGCGAGATATCGCGCAGGACTTCATTCTCGCCATACGAGAACGATACGCCCTCGATTGCCAGTGACGGCTGCTTATCTGTAGCGAGGATTGTTCCCGACGTGATTGATGGTGCTTCATCGAGCACAGCTGCAACGTTAGCGCCCGCAGCGATGCCCCGTTGCATCTGTGCAATCGTATTCACGATTACACTGATCGGCTGCATCAGTCCAAAGAGCAGGAAGAGGAATGTCACAAGATTTGACGGAGTGATTGCGCCAGATGCACGCTCCATACCACCGATGTAAAACACTGTCACGAGCGCAAGGATCCCGAATGTATCGTTGAATACAGGGATCAGACTCATGACTCGTGTATTGCGAACGGCACGCCGAACGTACGATGCAGTTTGCTGCATGAAGCGCTCGACAACGCTCGGTTCAACTCCCATACCTTTGATCACACGAATGCCAAGTACTGATTCCTGCAGTGTCGACGTATAGTCGGCTTGGGCTGCTTGCATGCGTGAACCGTAGCGTCGGAGTACTGATGTTACCGATCGGATAAGGAATAAGCCAATGAGTGAAACTCCAACCGAGATGACGGTAAGCTTTGCGCTAATGACCATCAACAACACGATGTAGATGATCAGTGTCGAAGCTTCACGCCAGAGCGTGGTTACGGAGTTGATCGTCGCGTGGTTCAGGACGCCAACGTCGTTTGTCAGCAACGAGATGATGTCGCCAGTCTTACGTCGCGTAAAGAAGTCGATCGAGTGTCGCGTGACATGCAAGAAGAGCGTATCGCGAATACGCTTCATGATGCCTTCTTCGAGGCGGATGGAGATGACGTTTCCGAGGTACTTCATCAGTCCGCGTACAAGAAAGAGCGTGAAGATCACAAGGCTGATGTTGCGAATCGATGTCGAGTAGTCTGACGCGATCAGAAGCGAGGCAACGATCTCGTCGAACTGCGCTTTCAAACCAGAGGTCACTCCCGCTGCAGGGGATGCAACAGAGGCTGGACCGGCAGAGCCAAACAGCGTGCGAAACACGGGCTCCACAATGGCGAGCGTCAGGGCGTTAGCGGCCGAGAACAGAAGGTTCGCGAGCGTTGAAAACACAATGAGTTTCCAAAACGGACGAACGAAAGGAAGCATTTTCCCAGCGAGTTCACGGACGGTATAGTGATGCGGTTGGCGCACAGGGGTAGCGGTGACGTATGCTGACGTATGTCAGTGTGATAAGGATCGTTGATAGGAAGCAGCGTAGGAGCGAATGGCAGATGCGATCGACCCAGCAATTGCTGCTTGCCCCTTTTGCGAAGCAAGATACTCGGCGTCGCTGCGGTTTGAAAGAAAACCTGTCTCGATGAGCACATTGGGCATCGCAGCGCCCACGAGCACAAAGAAGCCTGCTTGGCTCACGCCGCGGTCTTCTAATGGCGTGTCATCGACGACTTCGCGTTGAATTGACGCGGCAAACGACTCGCTCAATCGCACAAAACTGCGCTGAGCCATGGTGGCAACGATGATCTGATCTTCCGTCATGCCCTCGTATCTGCGCTGGGACTGCTCGAACTTCACTGAGGCGTTCTCTCGTGATGCAACACGTGCGGCATCGTCGTTACGACCTGGACGTAGAATGTAGGTTTCGCAGCCATGCGCTGGATGTGGCTTCGTGGGCATGCTGTTGCAGTGAATGCTCAGAAAGAGCTTGCCGCCGGCATCATTCGCGATCTGAGTGCGGCGGAAAAGTTCGATAAAGACATCGTTGTCGCGCGTCATTACCACCTTCGTCGATGGCATGATCTCTGCAAGCCGTGCGCGAACGAGTTTCGCAATCGCGAGCGTAACGTCCTTCTCGAACGCACCATTCACACCCTCTGCGCCAACATCCTTGCCGCCGTGGCCAGCATCAATAACGATCACGTCGAGCGACCACTTTCCACGACTGCCTGTGTGGTGACGCGGTATGACATCCTCTGGCTCTTCGATCTTTTCTGCCTTCTCGGTCTTCTTCGGCTGGATCACGCATAGCAGGTCGCGTTGACCATCGCGCCGGAGCACAACTGAGTCTGTTGGAGCACAACGCACCGTGAGGACGAGGATATCACGTATACGCTTGGCATCCACGCGCAGCGGAGCTGCCGAGGCAGACGAGTCGATTGCATCGTTCTCGAGTGTAGCGCCAGGTAGTCGGAGTACAAATCCTCCTGGTACGCGTTCCGGACGTTGAAAGCCGGTAAGCGTCGAAGCAGCTCGGATGCGAAGCACGGTGCTGTCGGGTGAAACCGCCGCTCGAATCATGGTGATCGACGTAGGCGGTTGTTGCATCCCTATTGTGATGGTTATCGTGCAGAGCGCCAGCAGCCACCGCACAACCATGGGTCGACGACTAGTCAAGCCAACCTCGTCGACGAAACATGAAGTACATTGAAGCGGAGATCACGATGATGATGCCAATCACTGTAGGATATGACCACCACCAGTTGAGTTCTGGCATGTGATGGAAGTTCATGCCATAGAAGCTCGTGATGAAGGTAATTGGCAGAAAGATCGTGCTGATCACAGTCAGGACCTTCATCACTTCATTCAGTCGAACAGAGCTGACAGAGAAATATGCTTCCATGATCGACAGCGTGAGTTCGCGGCTGCTTTCAATCTGATCGGCGATGCGAACCAGATGGTCATAGACATTGCGGTAGTACATCGTCTCGTGTTGTGAGATGATTGCGAACTCGCCACGCGCCAGCCGGTTGACGATTTCGCGCTGGTACACAACATCCTTTCGGATACGTTGGAGCAGCTTCTTCAGTTCCAGGATGTGGATTAGTGTGGTGTTGCTTGGACGTCGGAAGATCGCGTGTTCGAGTTCTTCGACGCGATCCTCAAAGAGCTCCACGAGCGGGATGTAGGCGTCAATCAAATCGTCAAGCAGCAGATGGAGCAGGAAGTCGGGTCCATGCGAGAGAAGCAACGGGTTTCGGTCACAAGCTAGCATCAATGCAGGAACAGCCTTGATATCTCCCGCATGATGGGTGACCAGAATCCGTTCACCAAGGATAATGTTCAGCTGTGACTCGCCGAGGTTACGGAGCGTGACAACCGCTGAGTCGCCCTCGCTACTCCGCCGATGCACCAGCGCATGCATGATGACGAACAGGTATGTGCCAAAATCATCGACTTTGGGATGGTGAAGCTGTGCATCATCGTCTTCGTGGGTGCCGAGCGCACGATGCGCATCGGACATCACCAACTCGTGCACAGGAAACCACTCACTGAGAATCTGGCGTTCTTCGTCGGCTGTCGGCGCGGACATATTAATCCACACCATCCCACCGTCGGGAATGCTTCCAACAGGGAGCTGGCGCAACTCATCAAGCGAACATTGATGCATAGCGCCGTCGTGGAAGTGCCGAATATCGATCATGCGTGCCGCGAAGTGGAAAGTCGGGGTTAGCTTTGCAGCTCAAACATACCACGTAAACATGCATGCGTAGTCAGCGCCCACAACAAGAAATTGAGATAGACATTGATGCCATCGGGTTCGAAGGCATTGCCATTGGACGTCTCGACGGACTCGTTCACTTCGTCGCGGGTGCGTTGCCAGGCGAGCGCGTCCGCGCGCGTATCACGGGAACGAAGAAGCGTTTCAAGCAGGCTGAGGTGATCGAGGTGCTAACTGCATCTCCTGACCGTCGCACACCGCCATGCCCGCACTTTGGTGTGTGTGGAGGATGTAAATGGCAGCACCTCGCGTATGAAGAACAAGCGCGATGGAAACGCCAACACGTTGTTGACTCCTTTGAGCGCCTTGGACAGATACCTGTTGGAGTTGTGCATCCTACGCTCTCCTCGCCGGAGATCTATGCGTATCGCAACAAAATGGAGTTCTCGTTCGGGGGCTCTGCATGGCTCACACGTGAAGAGATCGATTCGGGTGTCGAGTTTGGTACGTCCTTCGCGCTCGGACTCCATGTGCCGGGACGATTCGATAAAGTGCGTCATATCTCCACGTGCATGCTGCAACAGGACGTTGCAAACCGTGTGCTTGCTCATACACATGCATGTTCGGAGCAGACAGGGATTCAGGCCTATCATCAGCGGCATCACGACGGCTTTGCCCGTCATCTTGTGGTTCGAACAAGTGTTGCAACCGGATCGGTGATGACGGTGCTGATAACTACCACTCCCACGCAGGAGCACGAGGAGGACTTCCTTCAACAATGGTTCGCATTGGCGCCGACGCTGCCGCATGGATCATCGATGATCCATGCGATCAACGATACGTGGTCACCTGTGGCTGTCGGACAGATCACGAAGGTGGTTGGCCCGGGCTATCTCGATGAAACCTCGCTTGGTATCACGTACCGAATTTCACCGTTCTCGTTTTTCCAGACCAATACGCTCCACCTGCCGAACCTGATTACTCGTGCTCTTGACCGTGCAGACCTACGTCCAACAGATGTGGTGTGGGATCTCTACTGCGGCACGGGCACACTCACGCTCCCTGCAGCCCAGCGTGCCAAGCATGTCATTGGCGCTGAACTCTCTGAAAGCTCAATCGCTGATGCACGTGCGAATGCGGAACGAAATTCCATTAACAACGTCGCATTCCATACGGTCGATCTTCACGTCCCGTCGGCTATGGATGTATTGCGATCGCTCCCGCAGCCTGATGTGATCTTGATTGATCCACCTCGAAACGGCATGCACGAGCAGGTTGTGCGCCACATTCTTGCGGTCGCTCCCGAACGTCTCATCTACGTAAGCTGCAATCCGGCAACAATGGCTCGTGACTGTGCAATTCTTGCTGAGCTCTACGATGTAGTGGAAGTGACGCCGGTGGATATGTTCCCGCAGACCTATCACGTCGAGGCGGTCGGAGTTCTCCGCAGGCGTTAACGGCCAATGCCAAAGACGAGCGCATTGCTTCCGCGATATGTCGTCATGCGGAAGAAGTAGGTGCCAGAGGCTACCGATGGAATCTGAATGCTTCGCGTGTGTGAACCAGCAGCAACATTCAATTCGTCAACGACGGTTGCTAGTGATCGCCCCATAAGATCGACGATATCGATCTGGACTGGTGATGGTGCGGCAATGGAGAAGACGACAGTCGTTGCGCCCGGACTCACAACAGGCAACTTGTCGACATGTAGAATACGGTCCTGCGATGGCGCAATAATGTGCTCCGTCGCATGAAGGCCCATATCGCGCGCAGCCCGACGGGCTGACAGTGTGGAGGCCGAGACGTCGTCGTAGTTCGAGCCGGCACTCAACACGAAGCACACTTGCTGTGTCTGACCAGGTGCAAGACTAAATGGACCAGCCCCGATGACTGCCGAGACGTCTGTGATGCGAGAGTTCGCACGGCGAACGCCACCCGACATCATGAGCCACTTTTCAGCGCGAAGGAAGTTATCGTAGATGCTCGGTGACGCGGCATCTCCCTCATTGTCGACCGCGTAAAAGTTCACTGGAAGCGGCGAGATCATCGACACGCCGATCGAGGGGAGCGATGATTCATTGACGTTCTGGAGCAGGCCTATGCCGGTGCGCGTATCGTAGGCGCATCCATTGTTTGCACCCATCGGTCCAATGTCGAAATCGAAAAAGTAGCTTACGTAAACATCGTTGATCGCCGTATCAACACGATTGCGCACATCGAGTGCGATGATGATTGCATCGCGCACTGAATCAGCTGTGAGAGCGTAGACGTTTTTCGTTACGTCGACACCAACCGGGAAGGGATCAACGCTATCCGAAAACGCTGTCCGAACCCGTTGTCCTGCTGGCATACTGTCGCTGCGAATGTCTGCGACGCTCCGAATGCCAAACAGCATGTCCTTTGTTTCCGTCGTTGCTCCGCGAGCGACATTCGGCAGATCGCGAGGCTGTGTGCCGATCATGAGCGCCCCTTCAAACAGCGTGTTCTCACTGCTGTTGTGCTTGAAGCCGACGCCTTGTGTGTTCGACGGATAGTCGTTGAAGCCGATGTTGCCGATCGAGTTGATCGTCGTTGATATGTTGTTCGCCGCGATCGTGCGATATGACGGATTTACCGTTGATGTGATCAATTGACGACTCACGATCGTGTCGCCGTCGTAGATCAATGCCAGCAAGCGCAACTCGCCATCGTATGTGACGTCGTCGGGTATGATTGTGACGAATGCATCGACGAGTGTGAGTTCCTGTCCCTCTTCAACCGTTCCGACAAACACCGAGTCGACCACCAGGATGGGAGCGAAGGTTGCTGGAGCCGGGATCAGCTTGACAGCGCAGTTCGTCAGTGACGAGAGTTCGTTGGTGATGGTCACAGAAATCTTGCATTCATCGCGCGGTTGAATGAAGCCATTGCCATCACGGTCGACAACTTCCCAGGAAGAAATCGTGGCCCAACGTGGATTGGATTGCTGAAGTGAACGCAACGCATTGACACGTCCGACGCCAAACTGTCCGACGAACACAACATTGGCACTATCGATATTGTCGCATCCAACCTTCATAGCCGCATGCACCTGTGTAGGTGTTAGCGAAGGATAGCGCAGGCGAACCATTGCTGCTACCGCTGCTGCGACAGGCGAGGCCATCGACGTGCCGTCGAAGAAGTCGTACATGTCGCCGGGAATCGTCGAATAGATAGCGACTCCTGGTGCGCAGACATCCACCGAGCTATGTGTGTTTGAGAAGTACGCAAGCTTGTCGCGTTCACCCGTGGCAGCAACCGACAGTACCTCAGGATAGGCTGCCGGGAAGAAGGCCATTGATGAGCCCTCGTTACCGGCTGCAGCAACCACAAGTGCTCCGAGGTCAAGCGCTTGTTTGATGATTGCTCGATCAGCATTCGAGGAAGATCCGCTGCCGAACGAACAGTTGATGACGGAAGCACCCATCGATGCAGCATAGAGGATGCCGTCGGCTGAGTTCGCCACCGTTGTTGATTGTGGGTCGTCACGCCCAATCTTGATCGGCATCACACGAACGTTCGTTGCCACACCCGCGCCGCCAATGCCATTGTTGGCAATCTCAGCGATAATGCCGCCGACGTGTGTGCCGTGGCTGTTGCCCGGAATGGGTGAGTTGTCTGGCCCTTGTCCATCCGTCCCAACAAAGTCCCACCCAAAGAAATCGTCGACAAATCCATTGCCATCGTCGTCGATGCCGTTCGTGCGACGATCAACGCCATTGCCGTCAAGACCCATTTCGCCGAGGTTGCGCCACGTATTTGCACCGAGATCAACATGTGTTGTGTCGATGCCAGTATCGATGACGCCAACAACGATGATTGAATCGGGCGGAAGCAATGACCACGCTTCAAAACTCTGTATCAACGCGTGATGATACTGTCGGCTGATGTCGGGGTCGTTAGGAGTGTCGACAATGCGGTGGACGGGAAGGGGCTCTGCATACTCCACGTCTGGATGCGTCGCGAGCTTACGTGCCACGAGGGTAGGATCGATAGATCGCGCGAATCGAAGCACCGCAATACGTGCCACAGGTAGCGTCGTGCGATTGATTCGCAGCTGATTGCGTCGCTCATACGCCGCTTCGACTGATGTGATTGTTGCATTCGAAACGAATCCGTGCGATGTGTGCGGACCGATAATCGGAATGAACGATGCAATCTCGCCGCTACGACCGTTCTGGAGCCAGTTATCAAGTGACGGCGATGTGGCCTTCCACGTGACAATCACCGTATGCGATTCAACTTCTGCCGAGCTGGTCTGCACGAGCACTGCGCTCAACAGAACCAATGCCATACCCCAGATCTGTCGCATTATCGGCCCTTCCAGGAGATACGTTTTCGCATAATGCGTTGATCGCCAAGGCGCACCTCTGCGATGTACTCACCCTCGACGGACGTCTTGCCATTGGCATCACGACCATCCCATGTAAGTGTGTATGCCCCTGGTGCTTGGATTCCGCGAAACGGCTGACTGATAGCAATCGCCTGTGTTGAGTAAATGACGATCTCAACTTCAATAGTCTCATCAACCACATAGCGAATCACTGGGCTTACGTCTTCGGCAATACCGAAGAGCTTCGCAATATCACCGAAGCTCACCATTGCATTACCTGTGCCCATTGGGTAGAGAAGTACGCCTGGCACATACATCGCATTGGCGATCGTGAGCTGGTACTGCGTACGTTCTTGCGGTGTTGGCTGGAGAATCGCAGCCGGAATGTCCATCGTTGTGCGGATCTGTTCCCAGATTGATGGCCGTCGATCGAGTTCGGCGCGATAGCGCAAGTAGGACGAGGTTTCTTGAAGGGACGCGGCAAAGCGCCGTGCGGCTGGCACCTTGAGTGACATCGCTGCCGAATAGGCAGAGTCTTGCTCGGCAGTTGATCGAGTTCGGATCTCACCTGGGATCGCAATCCGCGAGTCATCGAAGGTTGAGTCGGCCATCAGGAATTCCGAAGGCGATAACACACGCGGCATCATCGCCCCATTCTTCGTCACAGGTTGCGCACACATGTGTGCGCCTGCGATGCAGATGAAGAGCGCAGTGAGAGCCAGCGAAGCAGAGGGGAAGCAACGTATCATGGGTGACCGAAAAATACAGAAGCCGTCATGACTGGTCACGACGGCTTCGGAATGATTCACGTGTACGGGAGAAGTTACTGCTTCAAAATCGACGCATCCTTGAGCATGTCGCCGAGGGTGACTGCAGGGGAGGATGGGATGTTGACCGATGGACCGCGATCACCACGATCACCACGCTCACGGCGTTCGCCACGATCGCCGCGATCTGAGTGTTCGTGACGTGTGTCGTCCTGCTGCTGACCGCCGATGCTGCCGTCCTCGCCCTTCATGGCCAAGATCAACGACGCATTCTCCGGTGTACAGTCCACGATCACGCACGTAATTGCGTCGCCAGCATTCAGCTGAACCTTCTGTCCGCGACCAGCATTGAGAATCTTCGAGCGTGGCATGAAGCCATCGAATGCATCTGCAACACGCACAACAGCGCCCTGTGTGCTAACGTTCTGCACAACGCCCTGCGTCTCAGAGCCGATAGGGAGCGTCGTAGGGAGTGTTAGCCATGGATTTTCAAGCGTCTGCTTGTATCCAAGCGCAAGCTGATGCTTTTCTTCATTTGTCGAGAGGATGACCACATCGATCTCTTGACCGACGTTAATGATCTCTGATGGGTGCTTGATGCGGCGAGTCCAGCTCAGCTCGCTGATACGAAGGAGACCTTCGATCTTCGGTGCTACTTGAACATATGCGCCAAAGTCTGTGATACGGCGAACCGTGCCCTTGAGCTTCGTGCCGACAGTGAACTTCTCGGTGGCACCCTTCCATGGGTCTTCCTCGTGTTCCTTGTGCGACAGCGAAAGCTTGCGCTTCTCGCGGTCGATTTCCGAAACCGTCACCTTGAGCTTGTCACCCTTCTTGACCACATCAGCTGGATTCTCGACGCGTGAGCGCGACAGGCGTGATACGTGGACCAAGCCTTCGACGCCGCCGATGTTTACGAATGCACCAAACTGTGTGACCGATGATACGACGCCGTCGTAGACGCCGCCCTGTTGGATTCCGTTCCAGAAGTCATCAAGGAGGATTTCGCGACGCGTCACAACCGCCGACTTGTAGCCAGTGTCGTCCGATTGGAGTTCATGGACCTTGACGCTGATCGTCTGCCCGAGCAAGCCGTTAAGATCTTCTTCTGACACGTTCTTACGGATGCCAAAGTGCGACGCCGGCAGGAAGATGCGGAGTCCGTTGAACTCGCCACGCAATCCACCCTTCACACGTTCTGCGATGGTAACATCGAATGATGTGCCCGCAGTCTTGTATCCTTCGAGCATCGCATATGCTTCATCGCGCTGCTTACGCTCTTCTTCTTTCCGCTTGCGTTCTTCTTCACGCTTCGCAGCCTGCTCAGCCTTTTCCTCTTCACTCAATTGCGGTTCCGCTTCAGCTGCTGGTGCAGCCTCCGCAGGAGCAGCTTCTGGTGCAGCAGCTACTGGTGCGTCCTGGTGCTGAGGCTCCGTGGACGGTGGTTGCGGGGTGGGTTCCTCGTTGGTGTGAGGAACTTCTGGCATCTCTGCGGCGTCGTTGGTCTGTTCGGACATAAACCTGGTCGAAGAACAAGTGGAGAAAGTGTACTGCTCACCCTTCGGGTGATCGTGATCCTACCACTGCCTGTGATAGGGCTGCTAAGATACAGGAATTCCATCCATACCGCATCCAAGGTTACTACACCCAGTGTTTGGGATTCATGAATCCCTGCCGTATGTTTGTCGGCTACAATCCCTGTAACCCTGCCGTTGGTCTGGACGCCGACGGCTCCGCAAGGCAACCATAGGAGGTCCACATGAGTGTTCGTCGCCTGTACGAAACAACCTACATCATCAATGCGGCCCTTGAGGACGCAGAGATCGACGCCGTGGCAGCACGCGTCAACGCCTTTCTCGAAGAGAATGGCTCAACCCTCGTCGAAGTAAACAAGATGGGCCGTCGCCGTCTTGCGTACCCGATCAAGAAGAAGTACAACGGCTTCTACGTCTACACGGCGTTCGAAGCTCCAGCGGCGACACTGCCGATGCTCGAGAAGTTCTTCTTCCTCGAGGATGCGGTGATCCGTCACCTGTCGCTCCAGCTTGATCCAAAGCTCCGCGAGTTCCGCAAGGTTCGCGCCGAAGCTCAGGCAATTCGTGCCGCTCAAATGGCAGAAGCAGCCAAGACTGGTTCGCCAATTCATTAATCACCTTCGAATCCAGGTACGACCATGAAAATCATTCTTCGTCAAGACGTTGAAAACCTGGGCGCCATCGGTGAGATCGTCACGGTGAAGCCAGGTTACGCTCGCAATTTTCTGATCCCAAATCAGCTTGCCTATCTCGCGTCGGCAGGTGCAATGCGCGCGCTCGAATCAGAAAAGAAGCAATACGAGCAAAAGATGGCCAAGGCTCGTCAACAGGCAGAAGTGGTTGCAGCACAGCTTGCTGAGCTCCAAATCACGGTTTCTATGCAGGTTGGTGAAGAAGGCCGCATCTTTGGTTCAGTTACTGCACCAATGATTGCACAAGAACTTGAACTGCGCGGATTTAACATCGACCGTCGTAACATCATCATTGACGAGCAGATCAAGACGCTCGGCATTTTTGATGTGAAGGTCAAGCTTCACAGCGATGTGATCGCGCCACTCAAGGTATGGGTGATCGGCCAAGAGTAATTACCCCTGCGCCGACCGTCAAATTTGACATTCCTACAGAGCCCGTACGAACCATCGTACGGGCTTTTGTGTTAGGGCCACCATGAAACGATACATCATTACCGGTGGAACCGGTTTTCTTGGGCGCGCTATTACCGCTGCATTGCAGCAGCGCGGCGATTCGGTTGTGACCATAACACGGGGTAGAGGCAACGGCGCTGACCTCCGTGGGTGGGATGAGCTGCCGACGCTTGTCGAAGGCGCGCAGGCCGTGATTAATCTCGCTGGTTCGAGCGTGGGAGGTCCGCGGTGGTCGGCTCGCGTGCGACACGAGATTCTGACGAGTCGCACGGAATCGACACGGAAGGTTGTTGATGCAATCGCAGCGGCGAGCACTCCGCCAGCGCTCATTAGCGCGTCAGCGGTGGGGTATTACGGCAATACGATGATTCCGAGCAACGAGGCGTTGCCGGCTGGACAGACCTTTCTCGCGGAGGTCACAGCTGCCTGGGAACGTGAAGCGGAGCGCGCTCGTGCCTACACACGTGTTTGTACGATGCGAATCGGTATGGTGCTCGACCCACGTGAGGGGGCTCTCCCAAAAATGGCGTTGCCAATGAAGCTCGGAATCGGTGGGCCATTGGGTTCGGGACGTCAGCACTTGCCGTGGGTGCACCGTGACGACGTCGTGTCAGCCTTCCTATGGGCCGCCGACGATAGCAACGCATTCGGTCCATACAACGTTGTCGCACCACAAACCGTGACCATGCGAGAGTTCGCCTCAGTTCTCGGACGTGTTCTGCATAGACCGTCGTGGTTGCCGGTGCCAAGTCCCGCACTTCGACTATTATTGGGCAAGCAGGCAGACGTCGTCCTCCACGGACAGTATGTGATCCCGAGTCGTCTGCTCGGCACACCATTTCGATTCGCACACCCTGAACTTAACGAGGCCTTAACCGACTTGCTCGGCTAAGTCCCCGTGAAGATTTTTGGTTAACTTGCGCATCTTGAATAACGAAAATATCCAGCCAGGAAGAGTTGCATGAGCATCGAAGTTGTCATGCCCAAAATGGGCGAATCGATCCAAGAAGGTACGATCCTTCGTTGGGTGAAGAAGGTTGGCGACAAGGTTGAGCGCGATGAGGTTATCCTCGAGATCTCGACCGATAAGGTGGACACCGAAGTCCCATCGCCAGCAGCGGGCGTGATCACACAGATCATGTTCCAAGAGGGAGACACCGTTGAAGTTGGCAAGGTGATTTGCGTGCTTGGTGGTGACGGCGCTGCCGTATCGGCACCTGCACCGGCACCAACGCCTGCTCCTGCACCAACGCCTGCTCCTGCACCAGCTCCGGCTCCTGTACCAGCTGCTGCTCCTGTACCAGCTGCTGCTCCTGCAGCGGGCGGTGGCGAGATCGAGGTCGTGATGCCAAAGATGGGCGAGTCGATCCAAGAGGGCACGGTCCTTCGCTGGGTAAAGAAGGTTGGCGACAAGATCGAGCGTGATGAAGTTCTGCTCGAGATCTCGACAGATAAGGTTGACACTGAAGTTCCGTCTCCTGCAGCTGGAACACTCGTTGCGATTCTCGCAAACGAGGGAGATGTTGTTGAGGTCGGTAAGGTTGTTGCGCGTCTCTCATCGGGCGCAGCAGCACCAGCGGCGGCTCCTGCACCAGCACCTGCGGCACCTGCTCCGGCTCCGGTTGCAGCGGCTCCTGCTCCAGCAGCGGTTGCAGCAGTCAACGTTGCACACGCAGCAACATCGAGCGTGCCACGCCAGTCGGGCTCGCGCTTCTACTCGCCCCTTGTACGCAGCATCGCTGCAGCAGAGAACATCTCGGTTGCGGAACTCGATAGCATTCCGGGCACCGGCATCGAAGGTCGCGTGACGAAGAACGACGTCATGGGCTACCTCGCACGTCGCGGCACGGGAGCACCAGTTGCAGCAGCACCTGCGCCAATGGCATCAGCGCCAGCACCGGTCGCAGCGGCACCAGCACCGACGGTACTTACAGGCGGTCAGTCAGAAGTCATCCCGATGGATCGTATGCGTCAGCTTATTGCTGAGCACATGGTTCGCTCGAAGCACACATCGCCACACGTCACAAGCGTCGCTGAAGTCGACGTGACAGGTATCGTGAAGCTTCGTGAGAAGGTGAAGGATGCATTCCAAAAGCGTGAAGGCATGAAGCTCACGTACAATCCGTTCTTCGGATGGGCTGTATGTGAAGGCGTGAAGGCATTCCCTCGCATCAATGTGAGCGTGGATGGTACGAACATCATCCAGCACAAGCGCGTCAATCTTGGTATGGCAACAGCGTTGCCAGACGGCAATCTCATCGTGCCGGTGATCAAGGGTGCAGATACACTCAACATCACTGGTGTGGGACGTGCGATGCAGGATCTTGCCGATCGTGCACGCTCGAAGAAGCTGTCGCCAGATGACATCGCTGGTGGAACAATCACGGTGACGAATGTTGGTTCATTCGGCTCACTGTTCGGCACACCGGTCATCAACCAGCCGCAGACATGCATCGTGGGTATCGGCGCAATCCAAAAGCGTCCAGTTGTTCGCGAACTCGATGGTGAAGATGTGATCGTCGTACGCAGCATGGTGTACTTGTCGATCACGTACGATCACCGCGTTATCGACGGTGCGCTCGCAACGCAAGCACTCGCTGCAATGACCCGCGCGCTGGAATCGGTTAACGAGAATACAGTGACACTGTAAGGTCTCGTTCTAGTAAATCATCTGATACGGGAGGTCGTGCAATGCACGGCCTCCCGTTCTTCGTTTGGGCGTGTCTGCAATGGCACTTTACCTCTCCAGAATAATCGTCACGGGTCCGTCGTTGATGAGGTGGACCTGCATCATCGCACCGAAGACGCCTGTGGCAACATCGATCGGCGGCTGACAGCTTGAAGCGCGTGTGCGCACCATATCGACGAAGGCCTGGAACAGCGGCTCGGCATGCTCTGGTCGTGCAGCATCGATGTACGACGGACGTGTCCCTTTCGAGAGGTCTCCGTACAGTGTGAACTGCGACACCAAGAGAATCCCTCCTCCGGTGTCGCGCAAGGAGCGATTCATCTTGCCTTCCTCGTCTGCAAAGACGCGCAGCGCCAGAAGTTTCTCTGCCATCCACTCACACTGTGCGAGCGTATCCGTGTGGGTGATTCCAACAAGTGCACAAAGGCCGTAGGAGATAGACCCCACAGTGCTTCCAGCTATATCGACGCGGGCCTCGGTGACGCGCTGTATGACGAGTTTCATGACTGTCCTTTCCGACAAACAATATGTAGTTTCGTGGACGATTCTTCACTATGCGTGCTACTACCATGAACATCATCCTCATAGGACTTCTCGCTGCATCATTGGCGACACCATCATTTGCTCAAGCCGGATCATCAAAGACTGCGACAGCTGCAACGGCAGACACACGCACGGAGAAGATGACGTCGTATGGCGCCGGCGTGAAGTCGAAGGCGCGCATGCCCCTTGCGCAAGCCGTAGCAGAAAAGAAGTTCAACACAAGCATTGCGCTCACCGCAACAGTCGCCGAAGTATGTCAGGTGAAGGGCTGTTGGATGATCCTGCTTGATGGCGACACCAAGGTTCGCGTGACGTTTAAGGACTACGGATTCTTCATGCCGAAGGATCTTGCCGGAGCCAAGGTCGTGGTCGAAGGTGTGCTCTCAGAGGAAGTACTCAGCGAGAAGGATGCCCGCCACTACGCTGAAGATGCAGGCAAGTCGAAGGCTGAGATCGCGAAGATCAAGGGTGATCAGCGCGAACTGGGTTTTGAAGCTACGGGCGTACTCGCGCCGAAGAAGTGACCGTTGCGCTGCCATCGTGGGTAGCAGATATTGCTCTACCGACCTCGCATGGTGATGATGATGTTATGCGGTATGTGATCGATCTCGCACGCGCAAACGTCGAACATGGCACAGGCGGACCCTTTGCATGCGCGATCGTAAGTGATGCAGGTGAGATTCTTGGTGTCGGCGTAAATCTCGTCGAACAGGAACGCTGCTGTGTGTTTCATGCTGAGGTCGTTGCAATCATCAATGCCAGCGAACACATGCAATCATGGGACCTAAGCGCTGAGCACGGTGCCACGCTGTACACGTCAGCAGAACCATGCGCCATGTGTATGGGCGCAATTCCTTGGTCGGGCGTGCACCGTGTGGTGATTGCTGCTCGAGATGAGGATGTTCGTGTGATTGGATTTGACGAAGGGGCGAAACCTTCAGACTGGATCAGCGTATATCAGCGCCGCGGAATAAGCGTCCGCAGAGATGTGCTCCGCGAGGAGTCCATTGCCGTTCTTCGGGAGTATGCCACGCGAGGTGGTTTGTTGTACAACGCATAGGGAGAGACAGATGAAATTCACCATCGAACACGCACCGGTTTATGCATCCCTCCGCATCGATATGGAGCAGGGTGAAACATTTCGCGCAGAGCCAGGCGCAATGCTGTCGATGACGCCAAGTATCGAGCTTGAGACAACGACTGCTGGTAAGGGGCTCTTTGGCACGCTGAAGGCAGCCGTTGGTGGTGAGTCGATCTTCGCGTCGATCTTCACCGCACTCCATGGTCCAGGAG
Organism: uncultured Ignavibacteria bacterium; assembly: GCA_903939735.1. Classification (GTDB taxonomy): domain Bacteria; phylum Bacteroidota; class Ignavibacteria; order Kapaibacteriales; family Kapaibacteriaceae; genus UBA10438. Next base: position 45,164 of record CAJAIA010000028.1, on the reverse strand, counting down.
AGCTCTACCTCGCCCCCTCGGCACCCGGTGATATCATTCGCATTGATCTTCAGAATCAAACGATTCTCGCATATGGCGGAGCATATCTGGCAGGGGACACAGCGCTACAACTCAGTGCACGCGGTTCGTTGAAGTCGATGATTGGAGGTTCGGACTTGTTCCTGACAACGATCACTGGAACGGGACCGGTGTTCCTGAACGGATTTGGGGCTATCTACACCAAGACGCTCGGTCCGGGTGAACCCTATGTGGTGGATTCTGGGCACGTTGTGGCATTTACCGACGGCATTCAGTACTCGATCAAGAAGGCTGCTCGCGGACTCTTCAGCACGCTGGCAAGCGGCGAGGGTCTGGTGTGCATGTTCTCCGGACCCGGCACCATCTGGATGCAGACACGGAACGTCCGGGGCTTTGCCCAGTCATTAATCCCATTCCTGCCGCAATCAGGATCATAGCGTTACACAGCATCCACGCCCGTAGTATCTTTGTCGCATGACAGAACAGGTACAAGAACTGATCGGGAAAGAATTCCCGTGCCTTGACAAAGGCTTTGTTCGTCTCATCGACGTGATGGGCGATGACGCCGCAATCGTTCAGGCTGCGCGTGTTTCCTATGGTGCAGGCACGAAGAAGATCAACGAAGACGTTGGTCTCATTCGCTACCTCTTGCGCCATCTTCACACGACGCCGTTTGAAATGGTGGAGTTCAAGTTTCACGTGAAGCTTCCCATCTTCGTTGCACGTCAGTGGATACGACACCGCACAGCGAATGTCAATGAATACTCCGGGCGATACTCGGAGATGAAGGACGAGTTCTACGTGCCTGCAATCGATCAGGTGCGCGCACAGAGTGCTACAAACAAGCAGGGTCGTGCCGAGGAAGCATTTGATCCAGCCGTCGCCGATCGTATTCGCACAGGCATGTTCGAGACACAGTCGCGTTTGTATGGCGAGTATCAAGATCTCCTCAATGCTGATCTTGCACGGGAGATTGCGCGTATCAATCTGCCGGTGTCGAACTACACGGAGTGGTATTGGAAGGTTGATCTTCACAACCTCTTCCACTTCCTCAAGCTTCGTATCGACCCACATGCGCAGTATGAGATTCGCGTTTACGGCGAGGCAATGGCGCAGCTCGTGAAAGCAGCTGTCCCTGTGGCCTATGAAGCATTTGAAGATTACATCCTTCACGCACGTCGCTTCTCTCGCAGAGAGCGTGCTGCGCTGAAGGCGCTTCTCCCATCAACAAGCGTTGACCCAGCAGTTCTTGAGGCGGCGGGATTAAAGGGGCGCGAGGCACAAGAGTTTCTCGCCAAGCTTGATGAGTTAGCGGAGTTATGATGCAGTGGGTATTGGCTACGATCATCGTCCTCTGTGTCGGCTGCGCAGAGCAGCAGATCCAGCCATTACCTGACATCTACCCAAGCGTACCGTCAAACTTTCCGCCGTTACCAGTTCCTCCGGACAATCCGATTACTCCCGCTAAGGCAGCGCTTGGCAAGACGCTCTTTTTTGAACGTCGACTCAGCAGTGATGGAACAACTGCCTGCGCGTCGTGCCATCTCCCGAGTCGTTCGTTCTCCGACGCGCCGAATCAGGTGAGTCGTGGCGTGGGCGGTGCTCTCGGACAGCGCAATGCTCCAACGCTTATCAATGTTGCGTACCGCACAACGTTGTTCTGGGACGGACGTGCCTCAACGCTGGAAGATCAGGCGAAGAGCGCGTTTATGCACTCAGCAGAAATGGATGCAGATACGGTTGCCGTAGCAGCGTTGCTCCGCTCGGCCGATTACCGGGGTCAGTGGATCGCTGCGTTTGGTGATACAGCCGTTACGATGCGACGCACGATGCAGGCTATCGCAACGTTCGAGCGTACGATCGTTAGCGCAAATAGCAGGTACGACAAATTCGTGCGTGGAGATCGGTCGGCACTCACGCACATTGAGCGTGAAGGGATGGATCTCTTCTTTAGCTCTCGGAGCATGTGCAGTTCATGTCATAACGGACCCGATTTCACGAATGATCAGTTTCACAATATTGGTCTCTTCCATCATTACTTTGATCGTGGTCGCTTTAACGTGACACGCGAGCCGCGTGATGAGGGTCTGTTCAAAACGCCAACCCTACGGAACGTTGCTCTTACAGCTCCGTACATGGCAACAGGGGATAGCCAAAAAGGCTTGATGTCGACACTCGAGGATGTGGTGGAACACTATAACGAAGGTGGCACTGCGTTTCCGAATAAGGACAAACGCGTAGCGCCCCTGAACCTCACTGATCGTGAGAAGCTTGCGCTGGTTGCGTTTATGCGTGCGCTCACAGATTCATCGGTGCTCACAAACCCAGCATGGATACAACCATAGACGACGAGAACGTTGCCACGGTCAATCTCGCGCATGCCGCGGATGTCGATACCGTGATCGTGTCCGACTTACACCTCGGCTCGACGATGTCACGTTCGAAACAACTCACCGAGTTGCTCCGACAGCTAACCTACAAGCGTCTCATTCTTAATGGTGACGTGTTCGATGATCTCAATTTTAAACGACTCTCACGCGACGACTGGGAATTCCTGTCGTTTATCCGTGCGTCGACAAATGAGCGACTTGAGCATGAACTCGTCTGGGTGATCGGTAATCACGACGGTGGGGCTCCCGAAATCCTCTCGCATCTGCTAGGCATTCACATCCACGAGGAATACGTCTGGAATCATGCCGGACGCACTTTGTTGGCGGTGCATGGTCATCAGTTCGATGCATTTGTATCAGAGCACTCACGATTCGTCGATGCAGCGATATGGGCGTACTCCATAGTGCAGAAGCTCGACCCAAAACATCGTGCTTCACGTCTCGTGAAGAATGCCAGTCGTCAATCCAAACGGTGGATGCGACGAAGCGATAAAGTCGCGAAGGAAGCATCAGCCCACGGTAAGAGCACATACGGCGCGCAGGTGGTCACATGCGGGCATACGCACCATCCTATGGACGTCATGCTCGACGGTGTGCGGTATCTCAACTCAGGGTCGTGGACCGACAAGCCATCAACATACATCGTCATCGACCATGACGGTACGATAGCGATTCACTCCTGCCCGTAATCGTCGGGGCGTGTTATCCCTCGTACGTTGTCGCGCCGCTCAGACCGTGGCAAGCCTTGAACTTCTTCCCTGAACCGCACGGACACACCTCGTTGCGTCCAACCTCGCGTCCCATCTTGTGCACGGTGTGCGGATGTTGATGCTCGGAAGGTGCAGCATTGGGATCGGCACCGAGTGTTGTGCTCGCGCTTGGGTGCGAGAACTGCAGCGGACGTGACGCGCTAACGGTAGAGCGCAACGGCGGCAGTGACGCAGTTGTAGTCGTCTCACGTTGCTGTGCTGCCTGTTCAGCGCGCTGTTGCTGCTGTTGCTGTTGCTGGCGCTGTTGTTCTGTGACTTGCGGGTAGTACTTGAAGGCGAACGCAACCGTGGCCTTGTTGATCAACGCGATAAGCTCAATGAAGACCTTATACGCCTCTTGCTTGTACTCGAGGATCGGATCCTTTTGTCCGTAGGCTCGGAGGTAGATACCTTCCTTGAGGTCGTCCATGCTACGTAGGTGATCGCGCCATTCGTCATCAATGGCACGCAGCGCAGCAACGCGCTCAAGTGCGCCCATGAAGTCCGGACCCAACATCGTCTCTTTGCGGTCGTAGTATTCTTCTGCTGCATCAACGATACGTTGAACAACATCTTCACGCTTGAGTGATCCAAACTCGTTCTGCGTAAGCACCACATCACACAGCATCGTTACGCGAACTTCATTGCGAAGAGCCTCAAGATCAGCAGATGGGAGATATTCGTCATACCATCCCTCGGCCAACTCACGCACGTACTCAACGATTTCACTGCGGAGGCGCTCGCCCATGAGAGCATGGCGACGACGATCATAGATAACTTCGCGCTGCTGGTTCATGACGTTGTCGTACTCAAGAAGGCGCTTACGAACACCGAAGTTGTTCGACTCCACTTTCTTTTGCGCGTTCTCGACGCTCTTTGTGACCAAGCCACTCTCAATTGGTTCGCCATCTGGCACCTTGAGACGTTGCATGACGGCCGCGATACGCTCACCGCCGAAGAGGCGCATCAGATCATCTTCCAATGAAATGAAGAATTGGGATGATCCAGGGTCGCCCTGACGTCCGGCACGACCGCGAAGCTGACGGTCGATACGGCGCGCTTCGTGGCGCTCGGTACCAAGAATAGCAAGGCCGCCAGCCTCGCGCACATCTGGGTCGAGCTTAATGTCAGTTCCACGACCAGCCATATTTGTCGCAATCATCACCGCACCACGACGACCCGCATTTGCGACGATTTCCGCCTCACGCTGGTGTTGCTTGGCATTGAGCACGTTGTGATTCACATTGGCACGCTTGAGCATCTTTGAGAGAAGCTCAGAAACTTCAACGCTTGTTGTTCCAACCAGAACAGCACGTCCCTTTGTCAGTTCCTCTTGAACTGCAATCACCAGTGCATTGTACTTCTCGCGCTTGGTACGGAAGATCTTGTCATCCATGTCCTTGCGCTGAATACCGCGGTTCGTAGGAATCACAACGACATCGAGTTCATAGATCTGCCAGAACTCACCAGCTTCTGTCTCGGCTGTTCCTGTCATGCCGGCGAGCTTGTGGTAGAGACGGAAGTAGTTCTGAAGCGTGACGGTCGCAAATGTCTGCGTGTCTTGTTCAACGAACACACCTTCCTTGGCTTCGATCGCCTGGTGAAGTCCGTCAGAATACCGACGTCCCTCAAGGATACGACCCGTAAACTCATCAACGATCTTGATCTTTCCATCGGCAACAACGTACTCGTCGTCGCGGACATACAGCGTGTAGGCGCGAAGGAGTTGGTTGATGATGTGGATACGATCTGAACGGTCTGAAAACACGCGCATGAATTCGTCACGGCGAAGTGTCTTCTCATCTGCGGAAAGGGATGCATCGCCCTCGAGCGCGCTCATTTGCGAGGCGATGTCGGGAATCACGAACATCTCTGGATCCTCTTGCGAGCTGCTCAGAAGTTCACGGCCCTTCTCTGAGATATCGATCTGGTGGTTCTTCTCATCAACCGTGAAGAACAACTCCTGGTCGATGATTGACATGCGCTGACCCTGATCCTTGAGGTACTCGAGCTCGGTGTCGCGCATCAGCTTGAGAATGTCCGGATCCTGCATCATCTTCAGCAGCTTGCTCTGCTTCGGCATACCGCGATGTGCTCGGAGGATGTTCACACCCGCAGCGATACGATCTTCTTTGAATCCCGTAGTCAGGAGTTTCTCTGCTTCCGCAACAATGCTGTTTGCGAGACGAGCTTGCGCATCAATCAAGCGTTGCACGCGAGGTTTCATTTCGACAAACGCCTGCTCAGTGGAGCCAGCAGTAACCGGACCCGAGATGATGAGCGGTGTACGCGCTTCGTCGATCAGAACCGAGTCGACTTCGTCAACGATTGCAAACCAGTGACCACGCTGCACCATGTCTGCAGCATCCGTCACCATGTTGTCGCGCAGGTAGTCAAAACCGAACTCGTTATTCGTGCCCCATGTGATGTCGGCAGCATACTGCTCGTGGCGTTGCTCAGGGCGCATTTCCGACTGAATGCAACCGGTTTGTACGCCAAGGAAGTCGAAGATTGGACGCATCCACTCGCGGTCACGTCGAGCCAGGTAGTCGTTCACCGTAACCAGATGTACGCCACGTCCGGCGAGCGCATTCAGATACATCGGTAGCGTCGAGACGAGCGTCTTACCTTCACCCGTGCTCATTTCGGCAATCTTGCCTTGATGAAGCACCATACCACCGATGAGCTGCACATCGTACGGAACCATATCCCACGTGTGTTCGGTGCCAACAACCATGTAGCGATGACCAACCAAACGGCGACACGCATCCTTCACCACAGCGAATGCTTCAGGGAGGATCTCGTTCAGCGTTGATTGGATCGTCTCGAACTGCTCGCGCTCATTTGCAGTGATGCGTGCGTAGAGATCTGAACGCTCTGCATGCTCCATCGTCGCATCGCTGCGAAGGCGTTCGCGAATCTCCTCAACCTCATTCACGAGGTGCTGTACAGATTCCGTGATTCGTTCGCGAAACTCCACGGTCTTCGCACGAAGCTCGTCGTCGCTCAGTGATGCATACGATGCAAAGTGTCCGTTGATCTCATCAACAATTGGACGAAGCGCTTTAACGTCTTTATCGTGCTTGGAGCCACCAAGAACAGACTGGAGAAACTTGAGCATGGTCATTACTAGAAGTGAACATCAGCGGTCGGTGACGGATGTCGTAGCGGTTTGGTGCCGCCCGAATCGTCTAAGCCTGCAAAAATACTCTGTAACTTCGTGGCACCCCAACGAGATATTCCGATTTCCGAGCCCCCTATGAGCGAACAATCATCTGATCTTCGAGTCTACACACCAGAGCATTTGCTTGAGCAGGCGGCACAGGCACCCGAACACCTGGGCTACAAGCTCGTTGAGTTCTACGTGGATGAGCAAGGTCTGCTGGCGAAACTGCCTACATCGGCGACCGCCACGTTTTACCTGTCGCCATCGGGCGGCACCCTCCGTGATACGGAGCTGAACATTGTACTGTACAGTGCAAAGTTCGACTTGTACAAAGGCTACGGGCGGGCAACGTGATCTATCTGGATAACAGTGCGACAACCGCACTTGATGAAGCTGTTCTGGAAGAGATGCTTCCCTGGCTCCGTTCCGAGTATGGAAATGCATCGAGCATCTATGCTATGGGGCGTACAGCTCGCGTGGCGGTGGAGCGAGCTCGGTCTGAGATCGCTGCGCTCATGAATGCACATCCTGCCGAGATTACGTTCACGAGTGGTGGTACGGAATCGAATAACTCGATCCTCACCAGTGCGTGTCGTGAATCGGGTCTCGTCGATCGAGTCGTCGTTGGGAGTATCGAGCATCATGCTGTGCTTGCTCCGGCCGAGGAGCTCGCTCGGCAGGGATTTGCGCACGCCATTCTTCCTGTCGATGCTCACGGTCGGTACAGTCCAGAAGAGGCACGGAGGTACGACGACCCCCGTACGCTTCTCTCCGTGATGCATGCAAACAATGAGACCGGGGTGATTCAGGCAATTGAAGAGATTCGTGCTGCTGCGCCCTCTGCACTCCTCCACACTGACGCAGTGCAGACCTTCGGAAAGATCTCAGTCGATGCACAGCAACTGGGAATCGACTTCGCGACAATCTCCGCACACAAGATCCACGGACCAAAGGGGATTGGTGCGATGTTTATCCGCAAGGGAATCGACTACAAAGCACATCAGGTAGGGGGCGGACAGGAGCGAAACCGTCGTGCAGGCACAGAGCCGGTTGCGTTGATTGTTGGGTTTGCAGCCGCAGCCCGCCGCAGTGTAGAGTGCATGCAAGAACGTGCGGCTCATATGCGCCAGCTGATTGAGCATGCTCGACAGAGCATTTCGACGACAATTCCGAACGTTCGCGTGAACACACCCGAAGCTCATTCCCTGCCACACATTCTGAATATCTCCTTCCCCGATGCTGCGCAGCTGGATGGTGAGTCGATTCTCCAGCTCATGGATATCCGTGGAATAGCGGTGTCGAATGGCAGCGCATGCGTTTCGGGTAGTCTTCAACCGTCGCATGTGTTGTCGGCGATGGGTCGTTCAGCAGCAGAATCACGCGCAGCAGTGCGCCTTTCGGCATCTTGGACAACCACACGCACCGATATCGACACGGCGGTTGACGCGCTCGCTACGATCATGCGAGACTTGCGAGGGTAGATCTAAATCTGTAAGTTGCGTGTTGCAACACACATTATCACATTGGAAGGAACAATCATGCGCACACTCGTAGCATCGATTCTCGCATTCACGGCAGCATCAATGATGTTGTCGGCAGGCACAGCAATCCCAGGTGCACCTGCAGGAGTTAAGAAGTATTCGCTCAACAATGCGGTCGGAAAGAACGGCCTCGAGTTTCTCTCGAAGGCTCCGATGGAAGACATCAATGGTACATCTGAGGGTGTCACAGGGATGTTCATGTTGAACGCGGCAAATCTCGAGGCAACGACCGGGAAGATCGAAGTTGCGGTTCTTTCAATGAAGACAGCAAACTCGAAGCGCGATGAGCACATGTATGATGCGATGTGGCTTGATGCAACAAAGTATCCATCAATCTCATTCGATGTAACTGGCCTCAAGGATGTCAAGGTGACGAAGGATGGCGGCAAGTTTGTTGTTTCGGCAAACGCAGTCGGTACATTTTCGTGCCACGGCGTAACGAAGGCGTCAACGGCAGCTATCACGCTTACCTACATCCCAGAATCAGCTGAAACAAAGAAGCGTGCCTCCGGCAATCTGGTCATGGTCGATGCGAAGTTCAACGTAGCTCTGGCAGACCACAAGGTTACTGGCAAGGCTGGCGTCGTTGGCAAGAGCGTTGGCGAAGTCATCGCAATCACAGCTAAGCTGTTCGCGAACTCTTAACGCCCATCTCGATGTTTATTCCGGGGTTGGTGGCTTGCCACCAACCCCGTTGTATTTTAGGGCATTACCTCCGAGGATCTCTATGACGCGTATCATTCTCCGAATTCTTGTGCCACTTGTGTTTGTGGTGGGTGCAATTACAGCACGAGCAGACAGTAATGGCAAGATTGGATCCTTCGCAGCCGGCTGTGGAACATGTCACGGCGGACTCAATCAGGGGGCCTCTGCGGCGCTTGAAGGACCTCGGACGATCCGGGCTGGGCAGCAGGGGAACTACACATTCGTGGTTGGACATGCCAATCCTGCAAATCAAGATGCTGGCTTCAATCTCTCGTTTCGAGATGGAGGACAGACTGCGGGCGTGCTTGCTGCGGGGAATGGATCACAGGTTCTCAACGCAGAGCTCACGCACACCGGTCCCAAAGCAATGGTGAACAACACCGCCCGGTTCGATTTCAAATGGACGGCTCCGGCGCAACATGGTGTGTATCAGTTTAATGGAGCGGGCAACGCTGTAAACCTCGATGGTATTGCAACGGGCGCTGACTATTGGAATGTCACTGGTAACATCAACATCACCGTATCGGGAGCAAATTTCACGGCACCGACGAGTGGCGTCTCGATCTGTCGTGGTCAATCGCTGAACCTTGCATGGGAGCAAACAGGCTTAGGGCAGGTGCGCCTTGAGTGGTCGAGCAATAACTTCGCAACGACCGACGTGATCGCGACAAGCATCGCGGCCGATGCTGGTGCGTTGGCGTATACTGTTCCTCCTACTCAGGCTGCCGGCAACTACGTCGTGCGCATGGTTGATCCTGCCACGGGTGGTGAGATTACTCGTACGATGATGCCGATTACGATCGTTGCAGGACCAGTCATTGTGCTTCAACCAGAGCCTACGCTCGTGTGTGAAGGCAAGGCCCTGACCCTAACTGTAGGTGCCGATGGAACAGACCTCCAGTATCGCTGGCGTCGTGATGGCGTTGAAATCCCTGGAGGAACCAAGTCTGTGTTGGAGATCAAAAAGCTGACAGCACAGGATGGTGGCGTGTACGACTGTATTATCTACGGATGTGGAGGAAACACCACATCGAAAAGCGTTCTTGTCACAGTTGGGGCACCGCCCGTTGTTACCTCGCAGCCAGCTGCTTTGAGCGCGTGTGAAGGCGAAACGGTGACGTTCACCATGGATGCTACTGGCACGAACATTACGTTCCAGTGGCTGAAGAACGGAGAACCTATCCCAAGCGCAACAGGCAAGCAGTTGGTGCTCTCGAAGATTACGCTCTTCGATGAATCAACATATAGCTGTCTCGTGGAGGGTGCATGCACCCCAACGGCTACCACCAATGGTGTAAAATTGAACATTGTCGAGCGACCACAGATTCGCACGCAGCCGGTTGACCGATCCTACCGTGCGGGCGACACATTGCTTCTGACGTTTGAAGTGTTTGGCGAAGAGTTGACGTATCAGTGGTTCCGCAGCGGAACGGCTGTTCCCGGCGCCACAGAGCGACTCTTCCGCAAACTTCCGGTAAGCAAGGCTGACTCTGGTACGTGGGTATGCAAGGTGATGAATCGCTGCGACACAATTGAAACGCGTACGGTGAATGTTACCGTTACGTCGAACAGCGGACCAGGCAAACTCACCCTGACATCGGCCGGTCTATCGCTTCCACAGGTGCCTGCATGCGCAATGATCGACACCGTGATTACAGAGCTGCTTGTCAATGAGGGTGGCTCACCGATAACTATCACCTCGGTGTCTGCTGATCCTGCCTCTACGGTTGTTCTCAAGGGTTTTGTTGCGCCACTGACGCTCGAGCCAAATGCGCGATACAGTGTGGCAATGAGTATTACGCCGCGCGTCGTAGGTGCATTCACGGCAAGCGTGACCTTCTTCACATCCGTCGGATCATCATCATTTACGATTAGCGGCGACGCTGTTCCTGCTGTGCAGTTTGCCCTGGACACCGTTCGCTATACACGTGGCGTGACGGGTGAGCAACTGTGCAACGTGACTCTTCCGCTTGCGTGTCCACAGACGCAGATCACCCGTGTTCGACTTACAGGTCTTGGTTCAACAACCTACACTCTGCGTCCACTCGACGTACAGCTTCCATATGTGCTATCGTCTGATTCCATCGTGCGCGTGTGTGTGGAATCGAATGCTCCTGACGGACCCGATGCGCTGCTGTCGGTTGAAACTGAGCATGGAACGACGCAGTACGTCGTTACACGCAACCCAGTAACCAGTCTCGAAGATGACGAGCAACATGTGACAGGTTTCGTCAAGGTTCGAGTGGTGCCAAACCCGATGACGGATGAGCTTCGGATCACGTCGTCGAATCCATCAACGATGAACATTCGCATTGTTGATGTCACGGGAACAACGATCACCACGCTCAGAGGTCAATCTGAAGTTGTGTGGGATCGCCGTGATCGTAGCGGTGCTCTTGTACCTTCGGGTCTTTACGTTGTTGTGATCGATCACAACAATCAACAGCGCTTTGAGAAGATCTTGGTCCGATAAGGCATAGCGTCATAGATCGTCTAAACGAAAACGGCCTGACATCTCTTCAAGATGTCAGGCCGTTGTGTATTGCATGCTGATGAACGCGGGAACGCGTCCTTCCTGCTTACGGGAAGATGCCCAATGTTGCGTAGGACTGTGCAATCTTATCGATTGAGTTCACGAAGGCCGCTGTGCGCATGTCCTTCACGCGTGGATTGCCGTTAAAGTGCTCCATGATCGCGTGGTACGACATGATCATTGTATCCTCGAGACCCGAGTTCACAAGATCCTCTTCGTCAGCACCACGGGCAATCACAGCACGTTCAGCAAGCGTGAGGCTCTTACCGGTCAGACGCTCAACTGTTTCGATGATGCGCAGGCTTGATCCTTCGTCGAAGCGCTTGTCCATGCGGCCAAAGCGCACGTGCGAGAGGTTCTTCAACCACTCGAAGTACGATACCACCACACCACCAGCATTCACGAACATGTCCGGCATCACAAGGATACCCTTCTTGAGAAGGATTGGCTCTGCTTCGGATGTGATTGGACCATTCGCACCTTCAGCGATGATCTTCGCCTTGATCTTTGGAGCGTTGCCCTTGTGGATCTGTGATTCAAGAGCAGCTGGTACAAGAATTTCGCAATCGTGTTCGAGAACGCTATTGCCTTCCTTGATTGTCTTTGCTCCGGCGAATCCCGTGATTGAGCCCTTCTTCGCATGGTGTGCCTTGAGGGACTCAACGTCGATGCCCTTCGGGTTCACAACAGCGCCGTCCCACTCGATGATACCAACGATCGTGGCACCACCCTCTTGGAGGAACTTCGCAGCGTGATATCCCACGTTGCCGAAACCTTGAACGATCACACGCTTGTCAGACAAGCCTGTGGTCATCTTGAGCTTCTTCATCAGCTTTGGATCGTTCACAGCTTCGCGCACAGAGAAGAACAAGCCGCGTCCTGTCGCTGCTGTGCGACCACGCACGCCGCCCTGGCCAACCGGCTTACCTGTTACGCAACCAAGCGCGTTAATGTCGTCCTTGACCATTGACTGGTACGTGTCGGCGATCCATGACATTTCGCGAGGTCCAGTACCGTAGTCTGGTGCTGGCACGTCAACTGCTGGTCCGATGAAATTCTTCTTGATCAACTCAACAGTGTAGCGACGGGTAATGCGCTCGAGTTCTTCCGTTGTGTACTGCTTCGGATCGATGCGAATGCCACCCTTACCACCACCAAACGGCACATCAACGACAGCGCACTTGTATGTCATCAGTGCAGCAAGTGCCTGTACTTCTTCTTGATCGACTGTCATTGCATAGCGAATACCACCCTTCGTTGGAAGCTTGTGGTGGCTATGCTCAGCACGCCATGCCTGAATCACCTGAATGCCGCCCTTAATGCGGACAGGGAACTGCATGTAGTACACCGAATTGCATGCTCGGATCTGATCGAGCAGGCCCTTTGGATGATCCATGATCGCGGCTGCCTTATCGAAATAGGCATTTACCGACTCAAGGAACGGGTTGTGTCCAGCAAACGGAGACGATGCCGCGCCGGTTTTTGCTTTGGAAGCCATAGGGAGGCTAGAACGGTGGAACAAAACGTGAAAATCGTGAATTACAGGTTACCGCGAAGCTCCTGTTCGCGCTCAATCGACTCAAACAGGGCCTTAAAGTTTCCTTTTCCGAAAGACTTTGCCCCTGCGCGTTGAATAATCTCAAAAAAGACGGTAGGGCGATCCTCGACAGGCTTCGTAAAGATCTGTAGCAAATACCCTTCGTCGTCACGGTCGATCAGAATATTCAATTTCTTGAGTTCTTCAAGATCTTCCTTGATTTCACCAACGCGTGTCGGAATGTCCTCGTAGTAGGTTTCTGGCACATAGAGAAACTGCACACCGCGTCGACGAAGTTCACCGACCGTATGAATAATGTCGTTCGTTGCCACGGCGATGTGTTGCACACCCGCGCCGCGATAGAACTCGATGTACTCTTCGATCTGACTCTTTCGTTTGCCTTGGGCTGGTTCGTTGATCGGGAACTTGACGTAGCCCGAACCATTCGACACAACCTTCGACATCAGCGCCGAATACTCAGTAGAAATATCACTGTCGTCGAAAGTGATGAGCAACTTGAACCCCATCACGTCTTCATAGAACTTCACCCACTCGTTCATCTTACCAAGCTCGACGTTGCCCACACAGTGGTCAACGAACAGCAGTCCAATGGGCTCTGTGCGATATCCGTCGTCCATCGCCTTGTAGCCAGGCATGAAGGCGCCAGTGTAGTTCTTTCGCTCGACGAAGGTGTGGATTGTGTCGCCGTAGGTGTGAATCGATGCCACGACAACTTCGCCAAACTCATCAACGAGCGTTGTCGGTTCTTGTGCGCTTTTCGCGCCGCGCGATGTTGTTGCTTCCCATGCAGCACGCGCATCATCAACCCAGAGAGCCAGCACCTTTACACCATCGCCGTGCTTGGCGATATGCGCAGTCATGTCATTGTCTGGATGGAGCGGCGTTGTGAGCATCAGGCGAATCTTGCCTTGTTGCAGGACATACGAAGCACGATCACGAACGCCCGTCTCGGGTCCAGCATAGGCGACGAGTTGGAAGCCGAATGCAGTGCGGTAGAAGTATGACGACTGCTTTGCGTTTCCGCAGTAAATCTCGAGGTAATCCGTACCGTTAAGCGGCAGGAAGTCGTCGGTTGTTGCTGTACTCATGGAAACAAGCTCCTACAATTCAGATGTCGATGGAAGTGGTCCGGAAAACGCTGCGGCACATGATCGCAGAACGTGTGTTAGGCGTTCTGATTGCGCGGTTGTTCCGGTGCTGATCCGCACGCAGGTTGGGAGTCCAAATCCCACTAATGGCCGTGATATGAAGCCATGATGGAGAAGTTCGATGTGGAACGCCTCAGCCCGAGCGCGGTCGTGAAGATCAATCATCACGAAGTTGGCCACGCTGTTGGACGTGGTGAAGCCAAGTTCATGGAGCGTTCTGTGAAGCAACGCAGATGTAGACGCATTCAAATCCACAGTACTCTTGACGAAGTCAGCATCGTCGAGTGCTGCGATAGCAGCTGCACATCCAATACCGTTCGGATCGAACGGCAACTTCGTGCGATGAAGCCACTGAATCACATCGGGATCGCCGAGCGCGTATCCGATGCGAAGTGCTGCAAGACCATACGCCTTCGAAAACGTTCGTAGTCGTAGCAGATTCGGACGTGTGAACGACTCTGCTGGGTAGGAGCTGGCTGCGAGTACTTGTGCATACTCGATGTAGGCCTCATCGAGAACAACGAGGACATCATCTGAAAGCTGATCCATCAGCCACACGAGTTCATCGTGCGTGATGAAGGTGCCTGTTGGGTTGTTCGGATTAGCGATGTACACGACCTGCGTTGTCGCGTCAACGGCAGCAGCGAGTGCGCGAACATCGAACCGATATCCTGGTAGCATCGGCACGAGACGGAAATCTCGATCAGCCCCCTTCACAGCAATGCGAAAACTTACAAAGCTGCCCTCGCTACTCAGAGCTGTGCGACCAGGATGAAGGAACACGCGCATCACTTGGTGAATGATGGCATCGCTTCCGTTATTCAAACTGATGCAGGACGGATCAACATGGTGGAAGTGAGCAAGGCGCGTACGCAGTGCCATGCCACCATCTTGGTAGAGGCTCATTGTCGAGAGCGCTGAAACTGCAGCGGCTATCGCCACAGGAGATGCTCCAAGAGGATTCTCGTTCGAGGCTAACTTCTCAACATGATCAAGGCCGTACTGAACCTTGATTTGCTCAGGTGATGCACCCGGCGTGTAGGCCGAGATATCACGTAGATGTGCATTCGGTGAAATCATGAGCCACAAAACTACGAACGGGGTCTCTATCTTCGCGGGTCTTCAAGTATTGAATTCTCGCGTGACTACTTCATCCCGACCAACAATTGTCATCGTCTTTACTGGCGGAACGATAGCCTCTACGCTCGATCGAGAGTGGGGTGGCGTTGTGCCAAGCCTTACCGGTGGCGAGATTCTCGCACGTATCCCCGAGATTCGGGCCCATGCTGACCTACGGGTGCACGAATACGGCACATTCCCGGGTCCGCACATGACCCTTGAGCGCATGCATGAAGTGCGGCAGATCGTGCAATCATACGTGGATGATGAAGCGATCGACGGTGTCGTGATCACGCACGGCACTGATACGCTTGAGGAAACCGCGTACTTTCTGGATTCGACAATCGCGACCGACAAGCCAATTGTGGTTGTTGGAGCAATGCGTAACAGCAGCGAACCCGACTGGGACGGTCCACGTAATCTCCGGGATGCAGTCGCAGTAGCCTCGCATGTTGGCGCGCGCGGATTGGGAGTGTTGATCTGCCTCGGCGGCGTGCTGACAGCTGCATCCGAGGCATCGAAAACCGACACGCAGGATCTATCGACGTTCACGAGTTTCGATTTCGGTCCGATCGGACGCATAGCTAACGGCGTCCTGATGATTCATCGGACACCGCTGCATCGAGAAACGTTTATGGTCGGGGTGCTTCCGACCTTCGTGCCCCTTCTCAAATCCTATGCAGGAATGGATGGAACGCTGATTTCCTGCGCGCAAGAACGAGGAGCGCAGGGCCTTGTAATCGAAGCATTCGGTGCTGGCAATGTGACACCTCAGGTGTATGCTGCTATGCGTGATGCCGTCGAGCGTGGACTCCCCGTTGTGCTCGTATCACGCTGCCCGGTTGGGCGCATAGAGCATATCTATGCCTACGAGGGGGCCGGTAAGCATCTTCACGAAGCAGGTGTGATCTTTGCAGATTACCTTAATGGACAGAAAGCGCGGATTAAACTGATGTGTGCCATTGGAGCGGGACGGACTGTCTCGGAGATTCGTCGATCATTTGAATGGATGGATGCGGTGGGGACTGGTACGCAATGAGAAGCACAGTAGCTACAATCGATCTCGATGCACTCGCGTGGAATTATCACGTCCTACGTGCCCGTACGCAAGGTGTTCGCATGTTGGCCATGGTGAAGGCTAATGCCTACGGACACGGTATGGTGGGTGTATCGCGTGTTCTTCAGCATCTGGGTGTGGACATGCTCGGCACGGCCTTTGTCTCTGAAGCACGTGTATTGCGCGACGCCGGCATTACGATCCCGATCATTGTCCTTACGCAAGTCGAACCGCATGAGGCTGACGAGGCTATTGCCCTGAACCTGATCACTGTCGTCGGGGACGTATCACAAGCCAATGCACTCGCCCAGGCAGCACGGGCACGTAACACCACGGCTGAGGTCCACCTCTATATCGACACTGGTATGAGCCGCGACGGGGTTCGGCCCCACGACGCTGTTAGGACCGCGGAACTGCTTCAATCAACGGAAGGACTTCGCTGTACGGGGATCTGTACCCACTTTGCGACGGCGGACGACCCGCACAACCCCTTCATGAAGGAACAGTTATCCACTTTTGAACGTGTCGTCGAACAATGTGCCGCCGCAGGCTGTAGCTTTGCGACAGTTCACGCAGCCAATACTGGCGCGCTGTGGCAGTCGTCGGAAACACACTTTTCATTGGTACGTCCCGGACTGGCCTTGTACGGGTATTCGTCAGCTGAAGCACATGTTGCTACGCTGCGTCCGGTGATGCGTGTGTCGTCGAACGTCGTTTCGCTTCGTCGAGCGTGGCCTGGGGATACCGTGAGTTACGGCCGTAGGTACATACTTGCCGACGAAGCAACGATTGCTACCGTGCCAATCGGCTATGGTGATGGGTACATGCGTGCTCTCACAGGGTCGGCATCATGCCTTATCCGTGGGAAACGATATCCCGTTGTTGGCACGATCTGTATGGATGAAATCATGGTCAATGTTGGTTCTGATCCCGTTGAGCTTGGCGACGAGGTGGTGCTGTTGGGCACACAGGCGCTAGCAGATAGGACAGGAGCAATTGACCTCGAAGAACTTGCCACGTGGGCAGGTACGATTCCGTACGAGATCACCACAGCAGTGTCGGCTCGCGTTCCACGTTTGTTCACCGGAGAACTTGCGTCAGTCGCGCAATCTTCGTCTCTATGATCCCGCATGTATAGCGTACGCCTCCAAAACTTTGAGGGACCCCTAGATCTCCTGCTGTTCTTCATCAAGAGGGACGAGCTCGACATCTATGATATTCCGATTGCGTCGATCACACAAGAGTTCCTCGAGTATGTGAAGGTGCTTGAGCTCCTTGATTTAGAACTCGCCGGTGAGTTCATTGTCATGGCCTCGATGCTCGTACAAATCAAGGCGCAGATGCTGTTGCCGCGGGAAGAATCATCATCGTCGGTTCTCGGCGAGATTGACGACGATGACCCTCGTGCTGAACTCGTGCGAAGACTTATCGAATACAAGCGATTCCGCGAGGCGTCTGATTCTCTTGCACTTTCGGTAGAGAATCAACGGTATGTTCTGTATCGCAACGTCTTCGAGGCTGAAGAGATTCATGCAGCAGAGACGGGTGCCTACCGCAACGCGACGCTATTTGACCTCTTGAAGGCACTCAAGCGCGCCATCGAACGTGCACCAGATAAACCAGATCCGCACGTTGTTACGCGTTTCCCAATAACGGTTGAAGAGAAGTCTGAAGAGATCGTTCACATGCTGCGTCAGCGGCCATCTGTTCGGTTCTTTGAACTTATTGGCGGGCTCACCAAGATGCATATCGTGGTGACATTCCTCGCACTTCTCGAGCTTGCAAAGCTCCACCGCATCATCGTACAACAAGATGAGCGGTTTGACGACATTATCATTGCCACTCGTCGCGACGAAGAAGCGTCCGAACAAGATGCATCGCACGAGCAGTCAACGCAGGATGAAGCACAATGACAGAACTTGAACACGAACAGCTCGAACGTGCAGTCGAACAGCGAGAGCTGCCGTACTTTTTTACGCTCGATCGTGGCGAGCAACTCCATGCACTTGAGGCGCTGATTTTCGCAAGCGAAGAGCCGCTGACGAATCGCATGCTTCATCGGTTGTTGGTGCTTGAGGATCCCTCACAACAGGCTCCCGGGCAGCAGCAATTGCCGCTTGAAGGCGAGCAGCCACAGCCCGCGCCGGAGACGGTTGTTCCAACATTCGATGTACCGAAGGAGTTCTTTGACGAGCTCGTTGAAGAAATCAATGATGAGCTCGAGCGGGTGGAGCGTCCGTATCGCATTGTTAAGATCGCAGGTGGATTCCAGTTCGCAACGACTCCGGCGCATGGACAGTTGGTGCAGCGGTTGCTTAAGGCGAAGAATCGCCGCCGCCTAACGCAAGCAGCTCTTGAAACGGTTGCAATCATTGCGTACCGTCAGCCTATCACGAAGGCAGAAATTGATGCGATTCGTGGAGTCAATAGCGGCGAGGTTGTGAACTCACTTGTCGAGAAGCAACTCGTTGCGATGATTGGTCGCGCAGAAACGCTCGGAAAGCCATTGCTCTATGGAACGACCGAGGAATTCCTCCGCGTCTTTGGTCTGAACGATATCTCCGATTTGCCGAAGCTGCGAGAGATTGACGACCTCATTAAGACGACAACAACGATGATAGATCTTGACGACTCGATATCGATCAAGACAGATCACCGTACCCTACGAAAGCAACTTGCCTTGCTGCTCGACGGTGATGCGCCGATCGACGACGCGTCAACATCGGATACAACAGAGGCAACCTCGGGTGCATACTGGCATCACTCGATGGAGAATGAGGCAGAGCACGGACTCGTAGAAGACCCAGAACCGGGCACCTGGGACGACGAATCGACGCGTGACGATGATGGTGCAGGCGCTGTGGATAACGAGCCAACACAATAAAAATCAACAGCTTACTCTTGTTTACGCATCGCCGCGGATCGACGGGAAACCAGAAACACTGTAACGGTTTCCTGCGTTCTCTGTTGATCATGGTGTTGTGATACCTGTGATGCAGCTCGGTAGTCATGCACCGTCCCTCAACCCAGAGAGGGGCATCGCGTTAAAGGCCACAGCAAATGTTCCATGCCGTAAAACCCCTCCTCGGCATGGATACGAGCCCCACCAATCTTGGTGGGGTTTTTTGTTTCTTGCATCATGAGCAACTACCCCAACATTGAACTCATTGATCGACTGGAGCTGGACATCGACGAGTCATCGTTGTTTGTAACACTCTTTGAAGGTCTTGTCTGGCGAGACGAGCCAATTACGATGTTTGGGAAGACCATGCTCCAGCCTCGCCGCGTTGCATGGTATGGAGATGAAGACGCGTGCTATACCTACTCTGGCATCGAGCACCGTCCGCTACCGTGGACACCAACATTACAGTATCTACGGCACGTCGTTGAGGATCGAGCAGGAGCTGTGTTTAACAGCGTACTCTGCAACCTGTATCGTGATGGTCGTGACTCAATGGGGTACCACAGTGATGACGAGCCAGAACTTGGTCGCGATCCGGTGATTGCATCCTTGAGCATTGGTGCCGAACGAGCGTTGCACTTTCGTTCGCGAGTAGATCCTGATATTCCGACGGTAAAGATTGTGCTTCCATCGATGAGTCTCTTGATCATGCGTGGCACGACGCAACAACTATGGAAGCATGCGCTGCCAAAGACTGCACGCTGCAAATCGCCTCGTATCAACCTTACGTTCCGCGCAGTGACATCGCGATGATTACGACTCGATCGTCAGTCCGTCGACGGCAAACTCGACGCCATCGGGAAGACGGAGCATGTCGCGTGCATGAAGCACCTGATGTGCTATGTGTGTGAGGATTGCGCGTCGAGGTGCAAGTTCTGTGATAACCTCAAGCGCTTGCTCAATCGTGTAGTGTGTAGGATGTAGTTCCCACCGGAGTCCGTCAAGAATCAGCGTATCGAGTCCGTGCAAGCGCTCCATCGCATCCGGCGGAATGTGATTTGTGTCGGTGCAGTAGGCGATGTCGCCGAATCGATATCCATTGACGCGCATCGACGCGCCGTGGCGCATCGGTATGGGGAGCACGGGAATCGTGCCGATCGAAAATGGCGCATCGTCAATCGCGCACGGTGTGATCGATGGAACGGACGCTCCCGTAGAAACGACATCGCCGAATGCGTAGGGGAAGGTTGCTCGCAGAACTGTAAGTGTCTCCTCAAGACCGTAAATCGGCATGGGGCGACCACTGCGGAAGTTATACGGGCGGATATCATCGAACCCGCCGATGTGATCGAAGTGATGATGCGTAAACAATACGGCATCGAGATCGAGCACATTGTGCTGAAGCATCTGCTGGCGAAAATCAGATGACGTGTCGACGACAAACGTTGTTGTGCCGTCCTGTACCAACAGCGACGTCCGTAAGCGACGATCACGAGGGTCGTCACTGGTGCAGGTCGGACATTCACATGCCAGGGAAGGCACGCCCGTAGACGTGCCGCTGCCAAGAATTGTACAGCGCATCACACGTGGCGTTCTGCATGGTAGGAACTGCGCACGAGCGGCCCAGATTCTACGATAGCAAAGCCCATGTCAAGTCCGACAGTGCGGTAGTGTGCAAACTCATCAGGATGGACAAACCGATCGACCGGAAGGTGATTCTTCGTTGGCTGCAGGTACTGTCCTAACGTGAGGATATCGACATTGACAGCTCGAAGTTCCTTCATCACATCGATTACTTCGGCAGGTGTTTCTCCCAAGCCCAACATGACGCCTGTCTTCGTGCGCATACCTTGACGCTTCGATTCGCGCAGTACGTCTAGTGTCCAATGGAACTTTCCTTGCGGACGAACTGGACGGTAGAGTCGCGGGACGGTTTCTGTGTTGTGGTTGAGAATGTCAGGGCGAGCATCGATAATCCGTTGAAGATTCTCCATGTTCCCCTTGAAGTCGGGAATCAATACCTCGATCGTCGTCGACGGCGAGAGTTCGCGCGTGCGCTGAATCGTCTCGGCCCAGATTGTTGATCCACCGTCCTTCATCTCGTCACGGTTGACTGACGTGATGACGCAGTGCTTCAAACTCATGGAAGCTACGGCCTCGGCAACTCGGCGTGGTTCATCGGTGTCAACGGCAAGGGGGCGTCCGGTTTTCACAGCGCAGAAGCCGCACGAGCGTGTGCACGTATCACCATGAATCATAAACGTCGCAGTGCCGGCATTCCAGCACTCCGTGATGTTTGGACAACGGGCTTCTTCACACACGGTGTGCAGCGCCTTTGACCGCATCATTGATTTGACGCGAGCATAATCCTCACCACCAGGTGCGCGTACTTTAAGCCACTCTGGGCGACGACCCTGCAATTGTTCCGGTGGGGGAAGGACGGGAAGTTCGAACGTTGGTTCCATGGTTGGATACGGTCAGACGGTTGGTGCGTAATTACTTCAGACCAGCGACGATGCGCTTGACGATGGGACGAACTGTTTCAAGAAACGTTGTTGTGGACTTGTACAAATCCTTTGCCTGGTTCGTTGCATCCGGCAGCATCGACGACATATCATACACGTAGCAGTTGATCAGAACGCGATCACCACGAAGCTGGAAATTGCCCTGTACGGCCTTCGTTGCGCCGAGGGTCCGGACGGCCTTCCACATGTCAGACTCATACTGCGGATTCGTCGGATCCAGATTCAGCGCTGCGATTGACATCTCGATTGAGTCAGGCTCGATGAGAATGAAGTCTTTGCCGAAGTTCTCGTGTTGGCGCAACGCCTTATACACTGAGTCAGCCAGTTGGACACTCCAGGCGTTGTATTGAATGTCACGATCCATGTTGCGAAACGGGAGCACCGCAACGCGTTGTTGTGCGTAGACATTAGCGCCTGCCATAAGCAGCATTGTTGCGCTAACAAGAAGGAGCGATCGAATTGTCATCGTAGTACCTACCGCTGTACGTGCGGAATCGTTAGACAAACTGACGTCGAATCACATGAAGCTGCTGTTGAAGCATCGCAATGCGTTCAGCGGCAGCAGGGAAATCAGCCCGTTCGGCGTCGCGCATGATCTCAATTCCGAAGAGGGCGAGATCTCGAAAACCGAACTGCATCATAGAGCCCTTGATCGTATGACCGAAACGATACAACGCGTCGCTATCGTTGCGGTCAAGAATCTCGGACGTTGCGTTGCAAAGATCGCGATCCCAGATGGTAAAAAACTCCGGAAGTAACTCGCGGAGGACACTATCTGCTGGACCCATGTTGGACGGACTGTGTGGTGAGCAATCAGTCACTAGGAGACTCCTGTAAGCCGAATTCTGTCTTCTCCAGCCGAAGCTGAAGGAGGTGATCATTTCTCTAGGATTAGCGTTGCCACTAACCTCCAGCGATCTACCCGATGCAGTCTACAACGTAGACAAGGCGAACAACCTCTGAACACCGAAGTGTCCCTGCATCTGCTTGATCTTGCTCCGCACGGGGTTTGCCGAGCCAGCCGGTCGCCCGGCTGCTGGTAGGCTCTTACCCCACCATTTCACCCTTACCTGATCCTCTTGCGAGGCCATCGGCGGTATCTTTCTGTTGCACTTTCCGTTGCCTTGCGACACCTTCTCGTTAAGAAGCGTGCTGTTCTATGGAGTTCGGACTTTCCTCCCCGTCGCAAGCGACGCGGCGATCACCCGGAGTCCCCAAGTGGCCGATTGCGTTACGCTCCGGCCATCAACGTGTCGATGTCTGCTTCCACATCCTCAGTGAAGAGGATACGTCCGCAACCTTCACATGTGTAGACCTTGTCCCGCTGATACTTCATTTCCATGATGCGCTGTGAAGGGATAGCAGAGTAGCATCCACTGCACGAGTTCCGCTTGATTGCCACGGCGGCGTTATTGTGGAACGTACGGATGCGCTCATACTCGGCTTCGAGTGCATCGTCGATCTGTCCACTCAAGCGAAGGCGAACATCGATATACTTCTTGAGTTCATCGTTCTGGCCACCTGACCGCTCTTCAAGTTCAGATGCTTTTTCCGTGAGCTTCTCACGAACAGTCGCGACTTCCTGCTCTTGCTGTGCAAGCGTCGTCTTGAGGTTCTCTTCGCGAACGCCTGATGTGCGAAGACGCTCTTCGATCTCTGTACGCTGTGTCTTGAGGTGTTCGATCTCACGCGTGATCGCATCGAACTCGCGATTGTTCTTTACCTGGAATTGCTGCTGAGCAAGACGTTGCTCTTTGTCAAGACTCTCTTGGATCGTCACGTGAGCTGTGCCGCGAAGATGGTTGAGTTCCTCGATCGACTTCTGAGTTACCTCGAGTGCTGTGACCTTCTCGCGAAGTGCCACTTCAAGCTTCTTCACATCCTGCGGAAGATCACCGAGCTCGTCGTGTAGCTCATCAAGTTGTGCGTCAACAGCTGCGAGTTGTGCCAAGAGGTTGATCTGCTGTTCCATGGAGATCCTACGATTGAATTGAAAATGTTTGTGATCGGAATGAGGAGGGAAGAGCGTACGCTGCGGGCATTGTCCGAACATTCGACACAGTGAAATCCACGGAGGGAATCTGTTGTCGGAGAAGCTCGGTAAGTCCTGCAGGGACAAACTGTTCCATTTCGAAATGACCAGGGTCGACCAGGCCTATGTGTCCTGCAGCAGCGTGAAATGCATGATACTTCACATCTGCAGTGACAAAGACATCAACGCCTGCCACAAGGGCATCGTTGTAAAACGACATGCCGCTGCCAGCGACAATAGCGATACGTGACACGTTTGTGCGAGGTGGAGCAGAGTGTCGTACCGGACCGCCGCAAACATCGGCGACCGTTTGGACGAACGTCTCGTATGACACATCGCAGCTGGCGATTAGCCCCATACCTGACTGTCCATCACCATTCGGCACAAGAGGTCCGACTGGGTTGCACCCCAGAGCTGCGCACAACAAGAGATTCGTGCCATGCTGGTACGCATCGAACGCCGTATGTACGCTATACACCGCGATGTCCGCGGCTATGCAATCAGCCACAATACGTCCAACGCGATCGGAGCGATCGATGCTGCGGAGCGGGGAATAAATCAGAGGGTGGAACGTCACGATTGCATCATGTCCGGCGGAACGTGCTTCATCCACAACCTGGTCCGTGATCTCGAGGCATACGCTCACCCGACCAATGTCGGGGCGCTTCGGTGCCACCTGGAGACCAATGGCATCTCCACTCATGGCGGTCTCAGGAGGAAGGACCTCCTGCAGCCTGCGTGTGAACTCACGAACGAGCATAGAGGGCTAAACTACGCAACCTGAACGGATTAGCAATGTTATCCACACCGACTTCGTAAGTAACTTTGTTGCTTCTTCGGAATCTTCACGGCGTTATGACCATCATTCGACACTACGGTTTTCTTTCACTCCTACTGGCCATTGGGGTTTGTATTGCGCCAGTTAAGGGTCAAATCGCTGGCGAAGAGCCCCTTCCCACCGATACATCGATCATCTTCACTCCGGTTCGTCCATTGATGGAGGAGATCGCGTCGAATGCCGTTGCAACGCAGTCCGCAGGATTCGATTTGCTCTTTTCAGGAAGCGGTTGGGGAGCGGGATTCTTCTACACACGTGCCGTGGCCGAGAATCTTACCGGATTTGCAAACCTGGTGATCACGCCGCGTCGTAATTCAGACGAAGTGGAGAACGTCTGGTATCAGGGGTTTATCCCAATTGTTGCGAATAAGATTAACCGACTCTTCATGTTTCCTGTTTCGGCAGGACTTCAATACCGGCTTTTTGCAGATGTCCTGCAGGAGACATTCCGTCCGTATGTGTCGGTCGGAGTTACCGCTGCACCAATTCTGCAAACGCCGTACTTGAAGGATGGCTACTACTACGAGTTCTTCGAGTCCTTCGGTCACGGGACATGGCATATGCGCATGGGTGGAGTTATCGGAGTTGGCTCGGTGTTCGGACAACCAGGCAAGGGGAGTGTTATCGGCGTGAACGT
The DNA here is from genome assembly GCA_903939735.1 of uncultured Ignavibacteria bacterium. Taxonomy (GTDB): domain Bacteria; phylum Bacteroidota; class Ignavibacteria; order Kapaibacteriales; family Kapaibacteriaceae; genus UBA10438. Next base: position 20,246 of record CAJAIA010000028.1, on the reverse strand, counting down.
TCGCTATTACACGATTCCCTATGGCGAGCCCGGACTCGAGAGTATGGCGGGACTGCCCATCACGAACTTTGGCGCGTTGTTCCTCACACTGTCGGTTGGGAGTGCGTGGTGACGATTTCGCTCGAGCCTATCGGCATCATCAATACGCCCTATACCGCCCCCTACGATGCTCCACGACAGCCCCGCGTTGATGATCGGGTAGATGAAGCTGTCATTACGCTGACACCTCATCGCAACTTCGAACAAGCGCTTGACGACCTTGACGGATGTGAGCGCATCTGGTTGATCACCTACTTCCACCGCGCGCAAGGCTGGAAACCTCGTGTCCTTGTCCCACGTGGACGTACCAAGCGTGGTGTGTTCGCAACGCGTTCACCGCACCGCCCCAATAATCTGGGGCTTACATGTGTTGAGCTTGTGCGGGTCGAGGGACTGAGTGTTTACGTCCGCGGGACCGACCTGCTCGATGGTACACCGGTGCTCGACATCAAGCCGTACGTCGCCTATGCTGATGCCTTCCCTACGAGCACGGTGGCGTGGCTCGACGATGTCGAAGCGCTTCCCAGCTACAGGATTGTATGGCAGAATGACGCGCTTCATGGTGGAGATAGCGACTTGCGAGCACATGTCGAACGTGTCCTTGCTGCGGATCCACATCCTCATCCATATCGCCGCATCGAGTGCATTGACGAAGGCCTCTATGAACTTGCTGTGCGTGATCAACGTTTCAGGTTTCGGATTGACGATACCACAGTAACCATACTTGCCTAGTCGCTAGTTTTGCACGCAATGACCGACTCCATTCGAACAATACTTGAGCGTCGCATCTTGATGCTCGATGGTGCCATGGGCACTATGATTCAGCGACTCCGACTAACTGAGGAAGACTATCGTGGCTCACGGTTCCGTGATCACGATGTACCGCTGAAGGGGAATAACGATCTCCTGTCACTCACACAACCGGACGCAATTCACGCCATTCATCGTGCCTATCTCGAGGCAGGTGCCGATATCATCGAGACGAATACGTTCTCGTCGACGTCGATTGGTCAGGCCGAGTATGGCCTTGGAGCATTTGCTCGTGAGGTGAGTCGTGAAGGGGCTCGCATCGCTCGACGCGCAGCAGACGAAGTGACAAAACGCACGCCGACACGGCCTCGCTTTGTCGCTGGATCAATCGGTCCAACAACCAAGATGTTGTCGATGTCGCCCGATGTCAATGATCCTGGCTTCCGCGCTGTAACGTTTGATGAAATGCGTCTTGCGTTTCGTGAACAAATTCTCGGTCTTACCGAAGGTGGTGTCGACCTCTTGCTGTTCGAAACGGTCACAGATACGTTGAACCTCAAGGCTGGACTAAAAGCATACGCAGAGTTGTGTGACGAGCTGGGGTTGAGTGTTCCGGTGATGATCTCTGGAACGATTACCGATATGTCTGGTCGCACACTATCAGGGCAAACACCCTCGGCATTCTGGACATCGGTCGAGCATGCACGAAACGTGCTCTCCATCGGACTCAACTGTGCGTTGGGTTCTTCGATGATGCGTCCATTTATTGAAGAGCTGTCAGGCGTTGCATCGTCATTTGTTTCGCTCTATCCCAACGCAGGTCTGCCAAACGCGATGGGTGGCTACGATGAGTCGCCAGAGTACATGGCTGAGCAGGCTCGCGACTACGCAAACGCAGGTTTCTTGAATATCCTGGGCGGATGCTGCGGCACTACACCAGACCACATTCGTGCGATGGCAGATGCCGTGGCGGAGATCGCTCCGCGTGTTCCGTCACAGCGACCACGCACGATGCGGCTCAGCGGTCTAGAAATGATCGAGCTTCGACCTGAAACGAACTTCGTTAACGTAGGTGAGCGCACGAATGTGACTGGTTCGCGAGCGTTCGCAAAGCTCATTCTCTCAAGTGCCTACGAACAAGCATGCGATGTTGCTCGACAACAAGTTGATAACGGGGCACAGATCATCGATGTCAACATGGATGAAGGTTTGCTCGACTCCGAACAGGCCATGCAGACCTTCCTGAATCTGATAGCGGCAGAGCCCGATATCGCGCGGGTTCCGGTGATGGTCGACTCATCGAAATGGTCGGTCATCGAAGCGGGACTTCGCTGCCTGCAGGGTAAAGGAATCGTGAACTCGATCTCTCTCAAGGACGGAGAGGATGAGTTTGTGCGTCGTGCACAGCTTTGTCGTGACTATGGTGCAGCGGTCATTGTGATGGCGTTCGATGAAACGGGACAAGCTGATTCGTATGAACGTCGCATTGAGATATGCGAACGCGCGTATCGCATTCTGGTCGATCGCGTAGGATTCCCTGCTTACGACATCATTTTCGATCCCAACATCCTCACTGTTGCAACCGGTATTGAAGAGCACAATGGATATGCTGTAGACTTTATTCGAGCTACAGCATGGATCAAGCAGCATCTTCCTCACGCACGTGTCAGTGGCGGTGTGAGCAATATCTCGTTCTCATTCCGCGGCAACGAGCCAGTGCGTCGAGCAATGCACACAGCATTCCTCTATCATGCGATTGTCGCCGGTATGGACATGGGTATTGTCAATGCTGGACAGGTCGATGTGTATGATCAGATCCCACAGGATTTGCTCGAGCACGTTGAAGACGTGTTGCTGAATCGACGCTCCGATGCAACGGAACGGATGCTGACCTTTGCTGAAACTGTGAAGGCTACCGAGCAGGTTGCCGGACAAGACGAGCAATGGCGATCAGCTCCAGTTGCTGATCGTCTGAAGCATGCCCTCGTGAAGGGGATCACCGAATTCATCGATGCAGATGTTGACGAAGCGCGAGTGACGTATCCATCACCGCTGTCGATTATCGAAGGACCGTTGATGGACGGGATGAATCATGTTGGCGACCTGTTTGGTGCCGGCAAGATGTTCCTACCGCAGGTCGTCAAGAGCGCTCGTGTGATGAAGAAGGCTGTCGCGATTCTCACTCCGTATATGGAGGAAGAAAAGCGCCGCACTGGAGCAGTGCACGAGAATGCCGGTACCGTCCTTCTCGCCACAGTGAAGGGGGACGTACACGACATTGGAAAGAACATTGTTGGTGTTGTCCTTGGCTGCAACAATTTCCGGGTGATCGATCTCGGCGTGATGGTTCCAGCAGATAAGATCCTCGACACAGCGCTTGAGGTCGGTGCAGATGTAATCGGTCTTTCCGGACTCATCACGCCCTCTCTCGATGAGATGGTGCATGTTGTGAAGGAGATGGAGCGACGACACATCACGACTCCACTCTTGATTGGCGGAGCGACGACAAGTAAAACACATACCGCTGTGAAGATTGCGCCCAATGCGTCATTCCCAGTTGTCCATGTGTTAGATGCATCACGTGCCGTACCAGTTGTAGGTACGCTGCTAAGCGAAGATCAGCGCGATGAATTCGTTGCTACAACGCGAACCGAATACGACCGTGTTCGAAGCGACTACGCATCGCGGAGTGACGCAAAGAATTACCTCACGATTGATGCCGCTCGTGCTAAAGCGTTGCGGCTTGATGTCGCAGCCGTAGCCCCTGCACCAGCGCACAGTGGTGTCATCAGCTTTGATGATGTTCCACTCGATGAGTTACGTGCGTTTATCGATTGGACGCCGTTCTTCCTCTCGTGGGAGTTGCGCGGACGTTATCCTGCAATTCTTACAGACCCAGTCGTTGGCGTGGAGGCGACCAAACTGAAGCATGATGCCGACGTTCTGCTTGATCGCATTGTCGCCGAACGTCTGATAACAGCTCGTGCTGTGTGCGGATTGTTCCCGGCGCATCGTCGGGGCGATGATGTTGTTCTCGACAATGGCGTCGTCTTGAATTTCCTACGTCAACAGTCTGTCAAAGCGCCAACACTGCCGCAGTTATCGTTGGCGGATTTCATTGCGTCGCGTGAAGAGCTACCACCTGGAGCAAGCGATCACATCGGTGCCTTCGTTGTGAATACGGGCATCGGCGTTGATGCGTTATGTGCTGAGTACGAAGCCATGCATGACGACTACTCGTCGATCATGGTCAAGGCTATTGCAGATCGTCTCGCGGAGGCCTGTGCTGAGTGGTTGCACAAGCGTGTGCGCACCGAGCTGTGGGGCTATGCAACGAACGAACAACTTACAAGCGACCAGCTCATCGAGGAATCGTACCAAGGTATCCGTCCAGCTCCAGGCTATCCGGCATGTCCTGACCACACAGAGAAAGAGAAGCTGTTTGCTTTGCTTGATGCAGAGAATGCTGTTGGTGTATCGCTTACCGAATCGTACGCGATGTCGCCCGCATCAAGTGTAAGCGGTTGGTACTTTGCCCACCCGCAAGCGACGTATTTCGCTGTGAACAAAATCACGTCGGACCAACTCGATGATTATGCCAAGCGGAAGGAATGGACACGAGATGTTGCAGAGCGCTGGCTTGCTCCAAATCTGTCCATGTAACGATGTGGCGAGCGGTTTAGAATTGGATGTTTAATCCAATCGATGGCAGCAGTCCGATACTTTGTTGGAGCTCCACCGATGAGGTCTGCTGATTGAACCGTATTGCGTTCGAGTTACGCCGGCCCGTTACGTTCTGTACGTCGATGTAGGCGATAAGCTGCCAGCCGGAGAAGAACCACCGTTTATCGACGCGAACATCAAGTGCGTAGAAGAACGGGAGACGATCGCCTTGGTTGTAGTATGCGAAATCCAGGGTGCCGATTGGGAATCCTGTTTCTGCAGCGCGTTCTGGTGTGGTGATGTATGGCGTCGTTGGCAGGCCTTGCGAAAGACGAAGTTTGCTACTGATTTCCCATTCGGCATCAGGACGCCATCCGACGGCGATAGAACCAATGATTGGTGAGTCGAATGCTCCGAGTCGAGATACTCCGTCGGCCGCTGTAAACTCTGTGCGGTTCAGCGAGATCGAAGCGAGACCGTAGATCGGAATAGCTGTGCTGAGCTTCTTCTGAACGAAGAACTCAAGACCATACGCAACACCAGTGCCCGCAGTTGAGAGTGGTTCAAGTCCGAACGGAATGTCGTTGTAGATGTCATCGAAACCTGCTGGCGAGATCACCGCCTGTGGTCGGAATGTGCGGATTGGGTAGGAGCCATAGACCTTGTAGTATGCTTCGACCTGAATCTTCAGATCTTCTGCTGCAATCCACTCCCAGCCAAGGACTGCTTGATCGGCGCGCAGTGGACGGAGTGTTGATGCATTCGACGCATCGCCAACCAGCCAAATGAACTGTGGGGCTTGATAGTAACGTCCGCCACCGAGTCGAACCGTCATTTCTGGTGCGACGAGATAACTGATTGTTGCACGAGGTGCAACGACGAGCTTGTCGTTGGCAAGGAAGCCATAGTATTCGCCACGTCCACCCAGCACAACCTTCAAACGATCCGTAAGCATCCAGTCGAGCTGCCCATAGATACCAGCCCGCAGAGCAGTGAACGACGTATCAACTTGCAGCGGTGTTGGACGTCCACGTTCATCGAGGCGTGCAAAGCCTGGGAGCGTGATGTCGTATGCGAGGTTGCTAGCGTAGCGAACAATTGCGCCTGCATTGATCTCGATATCTGAGGAAGGAAGTAGAACCAAGTCTCCGCGCAAGGAGTTATCGCCTTCGTACGTCGTCGTGTTAAACACAACATTCTCAAGCGAGTCCTGCTGCGTGGTGTTGTACGCAGTGAACGTCCTACCAAGTGTGACATTGAAGTAGCCGTTTGACAGCAATCTCCGCCATGTAAGACCAGAGAAGTACTGGTCTTGCGACGGGGCAGTAACGCGGCTGTTTGAATACCGTTTGTCTGCAGAGTCGTTGTTGAACTTGATTTGATCGAGTGCGCCGATCGTCAGAAACGTCAGTTTGTCATTCGGTGAGAGATTATAGGCGACCTTCGCAGAGAAATCCCAGTACTCCGGGATGAACCCGAACCCCGCCAATGTGAAGATCAAATCCAGATAGCTTCGTCGTGCTGATACGAGGTATGATCCATGCTCACCAATCGGACCCTCTGCGATCACACCGAAGCCTGTCGCGCTGAGATTGACTTCGCCAGCAAATCGTTGATCGTTGCCTTCGCGAAGCGACAAATTCGTAACGGACGAGAGACGATCGCCATACTTCGGACCAAATCCACCGGTCGAGAGCGATACGTCACGCACAAATGCAATGTTGATCAACGAAAGAGGTCCACCCGATGAACCCTGCGATCCAAAGTGATTGATGTTCGGGACCTCGATGTTGTCGACAACAAAGAGATTTTCGAAGGGGGCTCCACCACGTACGGCAAGATCGTTACGTCCTGCGCCCGCAACAGCTACACCCGGCAAGAGAGCAACAGCGCGGATAACGTCTTCTTGGACACCGGGGGCGCGGCGGACTTCCTCGCCTGTGAGAAGCTGTGTTGACGTGATCGCCGCACCATCACGCTTGAATGCATCAGACACAACAACGGCTTCTGTGAGCTGCACAGTGCCTTCTGTAAGCCGTATCAGAAGCGTAGCGGGCTTCCCCGGGCTAACCACAACATCACTTGAGATGTCGGTTGAAAAACCAACGAGCGTCGTCTTCACAGCGTAGATACCAGCGGGCACCTTCGTGATCACAAAGCGTCCGTCTTTCTTCGTTACAGCGCCCCGTTTCGTTCCCACCACAGCAACAGTTGCACCGGCAACTGGCTGCTGTGTAATCATGTCCACGACCTGTCCGGAAACAATGCCCGTTGGGGATTGTGGCTCCGTCGTGTCGGACTGACCATACAGCGTGGTCGCGACGACGAATGCAAAAGCGAATGTAACAATGCGAACGAGTGCAGTCGTTGGCATACAGCTCCCAAGGATGATCATTGCAGTAAAGGCAGCACAACAGTAACTAATTGTGTAAAAGTTCCGCTTTGGGAACATCTGCCCCAGGTCTAGCTTGCCACCATGCATCTATCGCCACAACCTATGCGTATCGCAATCATCGGCTCTGGTTCGGGAACGAATGCACGGGCACTCTGTTCGCACGCCCGCGATTCTGCGTCCACGTACCAGGTATGTCTTGTGATCAGCACAAAGGCATCTGCAGGCATTATGGGTGTTGCCGAGGAGTTCGACGTACCGGCTTGTGTGCTTGAATACTCTGAGACCTTTGAGCAAGGCGTGCTCGAGGCTCTTCTTCAGCATCGGATTGACGTTCTGTTGCTTGCCGGACTCATGCGACACCTGCCAATGAGCATTGTTCAGGTGATGCATGGACATGTGTTGAACATTCACCCATCCCTGTTGCCACTGCACGGTGGAAAGGGAATGTATGGCATCCACGTGCACCGCGCAGTTCTCGCAGCCGGCGATAGTGTAACCGGTGCAACGGTTCATGTGGTGACAGAGGAGTATGATGATGGTCGCATTGTTGCACAGGACCAGCTCGACATTCGTACCGGGGAGTCAGACGTAGAACTTCAAGAGCGCGTAAAGGCTCTGGAACACAGCCTCTACCCCCGGGCTGTTGATAAGTTCTGCGCCGAACTAGCCGGCAGGGCTTTTTTCGAGCAAAACCGCTGAAAAATGAGGACTTATGGCATTTCGAGTAACTTTTTCAGCGGGGGTAAGTTGATACCTCGGGACCGATCTGTGAAGGAAATCCGACAATTATTGTGGGTGTGTGAAGAAAATGTTTGACAATTCGGATCGAAATCACAATTTTATCGGACGCTCCCTGCACCGCGTGGGGTGTGTTATGCCTTGTTCACTGGGAAACTGATCGAATTTTACTTTTCTGTACTTGTTCACTGTTTAACAGAGGTTTGCATGAGCCGCAGACTCCTACTTCTTGCTCTCATGACGGCTATGGTCGGCAGCACGCTTGCCTACGCCGGAGACGGGAAAGATGGTGAGGATGTGTTGCGAAAGAGTGGTAGCCGGGCACCTGTGTCCTCCTACCCGCGTCCGTTTATCGAAACGGGAGCCAATTCGCGACTGTCCCCACAGATCTCCACGGGGTACTATTTTGTTGATTCGGATGACGAAGCGCCAGATTTCTGGCGTCCAGATCCGACACTCTTTGTGGACACATTGACAGAGCCAGGAACCTGGCGTCGCATCGTCTCTGGTCCAAAGCAATTCGCGGCATCATACTGGACGGATCCAGCGCAGAACACCTATGGTGGCTGGGCTTTCTTCCGTAACCCAGCAGGTACTGGGAACGATTCGACGGACAACGCCATCGCAGGTCCAATCTCGATCGGCTTCCCGTTCTACTTCAACGGCGTACGTCAGGATTCGTTCTACGTCTCGACGAACGGTCTGATCCTTCTGACCAATCGTCGTTACTTCTACGAGTACGACAACTTTGGTTTCCCGACGACACGTACCCGTCTCGAAGTAACGCCAGGCGTCTTCTCGACATACGACCCAGCCTCTGACGATACGCGTGGTCGCTCAGGCGACGGAACATCAGATGTCACTCTTGACAACTGGGGTTACGACATGGCCACAGGCGGCGCGCCTACCAACGCAACTGGCGGTATTCGCTCTGGCGCAAACATGCGTCTCGAGAATATCTCATCGCTGTTTGGTGGACGTCTTCCACAAGTGATTGCTCCAGCATGGGATGACCTCCAGGTATCGGTATACAACACTGAAAACAGTGCTGTTGATGATTTCTCGAAGGTGTATTACAAGCGTTCGCCGTCAAATGACCGCCTTGTGATCTACTATGTCAACCTCACGCCAATCGGCGCAAAGACAGCTGTTGTTGGCGGCGTAACGCACAACGTCAACTTTGCAGCAAACAACCGCCCTGGTATTGGTGAGCACTATCGCTTCTCGCTCCAGGTGTCACTCAACCGTAACGACAGCTCTGTTGTTGTTCAGTACGAGCGTTTCTTCGGTATCGCACCACGTGCCGCTCTGCAGCCGCACCCAGCAACTGTCTGGATGCGCTGTAACTCAACAGTTGGTGTAACAGGTCCAGCCCGCCGCCTCAACTGGAGCGGTTTCCCTGTTGCTATGCCTGCAAGCACAATCCTTGACTTCAATGCTGTAAAGTATCAGCAGTCAACAGAGTATCTGCACAACGTGAACACAGCTGCTGACGGTGGTATCCGTGCAGTGAGCGCACGTAACGATGACAACACAGTTCCGAAGGACTTCCTTGCGATCAAGTTCAAGCAGTACAAGAACGTACTTCGCGTTATCAACGTGTCGTATCGTGTCCGTGCGCTGAACCAGAACGCAAATCTTGCCTTCTCAGTTGTCGTTCCTACGGCACAAGCGAACAACTACGAACTTCTTGCTGGTGATATCCGCCTCGGCGCTATCCAGCCGGTTGCTATCGTACAAAACTTGACGAACGATGTACAAGGCCCACAAGGTGTCAACTACACAGCGCAGGGTATCAACTTCAAGGTGCGTTTCCGCATCGTGAATGAGGCTACTGGCAAGATCGTGTACAACACTTCGAAGTCTGTTACAGATGCTGCTCTTCGCGACACAACTCTTTCAGGTATCTACCGCTGTGACATCAATGGTAACAACCTTGCATACCAGGCAGCTGGTACGTTCGTGTTGCCATACGAGTTCGTCAAGGTTGTGTTCCCTCCATTCGAACCAAACGAGTTCATCGACGACCAGATCGGTCGCTTGTTGACGACTGTTATCGCCGAACCAAAGGACTCGCTCAATCAGCCGATTGGCGACCAATGGCCGTTTGACGATACGACATCGATCCGCGTCTTCGTGATGCGCCGCCTTACAGACTTCAACGACGATGTGAATGAATTCCACCTTGTAGGCGGTGCAGCAATGCCATCGGTTCTCAAGTGGGTAAACATTGAAACAGACGTTGTTGACGGTGATGAAGTGACAAACAACCCACCGCCTCCACGTGGTGAGTATGCTGCAAAGAACTCTGACATCTTCCGTCTGAAGTCACCGGTGATCCGTATCAACCGCGTGAACCTCTCGAACGGTGATATTCCTGCGTTCGGTCAGTATGGTGGTGACGAACTCCGTTCGTTCCCAATCAATCTGTCACGTCGCAAGCGCGCTGTACTCTCGATCTCGTATCAGCGTACAGGTAAGCTCACAAACATTGGTCGTGGCTTCTCAGACAACCGTCTGATCGGTCCAGAGCACCGTGTGAACATGCTTGCTGTCAACGGATTCACACCAGGATACCGTAACCCAGACGAATTGTGGGTTGAATTTGCACGTCCATCTGTCGACCAGCTCAACGGTATCACAAACATCCAGCAATGGGTGATGGACGTTCAAAACCGTGGCACGCGTTACCTCCAGCCGTTCCGTATGTGGGGTGGTGGTGGTATGGCTCGTGGTTACGACTTGAACGACTATAACATGCAAATGGAGGCGAATGCGACACCGCCACTTGGTGGTTTCCGTGAAGATCTCTTCGACGACGGTAAGGACTTCGAATACTTCAAGGTCACGATCCCAATCCCAGACACAGTTCTTCGCTGGGTCAACGAAGGTGCTCGTAACTTCCGTTTCCGTCTCCGTGCTCGTTGCTTGAACAACTCGACACCTCCAAACCCAGCTGATGACGAGGATAACTTCTTCATCGACAACGTGAAGATCCTCTATCCAGATGAAGTCACTGACGTTGAGTTCTCGAACATCCAGCTGATCTGGCCATACACGATGGCTCCGGCATCGCAGGCAACACGTGTTCCGATTCGCGTAAAGCTGTCGAACAACACAAACATTGCTGCTCCGGCGTTCTCGGTTCGTCTCCAGATCAAGCCTGACGGTAACGAATTCCAACAGATCTACTGCCGTACAATCACAGTTCCAACTCTTGCTGGTAACCGTGAAGTATTGCTCCCATTCCCAGATGCGAACTTCCGCACGACAACACCAGGTCTGTACAAGATCACTGGTCGCATCTTCTTCCCAGGAAATGACCTTGATACTCTGAACGATTCAACGTTCACAACGTTCCGTATGACATTTGGTCCGTCGTTCTCGTATGAGAACAACCCAACAAATACAACGAACGATGTACCGAAGCTTCAGTTCTCTGGTATCTCAGGTAAGGGTCTGAACCACCGTGGTGCATCATCAGGTGCAGCAGGTTCAGGCTGGCAGTCACCACTCGTTGGTCCAAATTCTCAGTACACGGCTGGCAGCACATGGGGTACATTCCCAGCAGGTGTTGGAGCGAACGACATGTTCGGTGCCGACGCTGGTAATGCCTCGGGTCAGATCGCTATGCGCTTCTCGCTGTATTCACAAGACACAGTGATTGGTTACCAAGCATACTGGGCAGAACTCAACCAAGACGTGTTGAATATCTCGTTCTCGCTCTATCGTGACCAAGGCGGTTTGCCTGGTGATGATCGTATCGCGAACTCGACAATCCTCCGTCGTCGTGGTGAAGATGAGACAGGTGCATTCACTGAGCCTCAGTTCGGTAAGTATGTAACCTACCTCCTCGCTGCTCCGGTTGTTATTCCTCCAGGCGAATACTGGGCATCGGTTGCTCAGATGGGTACAGAAGGTTACGAACTCGGTGCATCGGAGTCACGCATGGGTATGGTGACAACGCTCTACTCTGACGTTCCTGTCTTCGGTATCGGTAACCGTACACTTCTTGTCGACAAGAACTTCCGCGTTCGTCAGCGTAGCGGTGCTCTTCTCAATGACAACCGTTTCGCATACGAACTCACACGCTTTAGCGGTGACTGGGTGCCATTCACACCGACAATCGGTAACCCTGGCTATCCACACCTCGACGCTATGGGTACAAGCCTTGGCTATGCTACGTTCACACGTGGTTCATGGATCCCGATGCTTCGTCCATACTTCGGTAACCGCTCATTCGCAAGCCCTCCTGTATTCGTCGACTGTGGTGTTCCAGTGGAACTCACATACTTGGATGCAAAGGCTCGCGCAAAGGGTGTCGACATCTTCTGGGAAACAGCAACAGAGAAGAACAATGCTGGCTTCCATGTAGAGCGTCGTTCCGTCAAGGAAGTAACGAACCTCGCAACAGCTACATCACTGACATGTGTTGATCGCACAAGCTCGATCGAAAACCCATGGCAGCCGATCGGCTACGTTGCAGGTGTCGGTAATGCAACTACAGTATCGAACTACAAGTACTTCGATGCCAACGTTGCTGCAGCGACGAAGTATGAGTATCGCCTCCGTCAGGTAGACGTAGATGGTGCTCAATCGTTCTCGAACGTTGTGAATGTTGAATTCGGTTCATCAAACGCAGTATCGCTCGACGACAACTTCCCGAACCCAACGAACGGTAAGACAACCTTCAGCTTTAACGTTCCGTTTAGCTCAAAGGTGAAGCTCGAAGTGTTCGACATGGTGGGCAACCTCGTTCACACAGTCTATGACAACAATGTCGCTGGTGCTACTTCAACATATGCTGTTGAGTGGGACGGCCGTAACGGTCTCGGCATGGATGTCGCATCAGGCTCGTACATGTACAAGCTGACTGTTGGCGAGACAGTGCTCTCGAAGACACTCACAATCGTTCGCTAAGCGAATTGGTTGATCTTTTCGAAAGCCCTCGACACGTTGTGTCGAGGGCTTTCGCTGTTTATTACGAGATTGCAGTATGAAACGAGCAGAACTACTACCACACGCTATGCAAGCCTTGGCGTGGCAGAGAGAGTCACTCCTGCTGCTTGAGCAGCAACTAGACGGAGGATTCGTTGAAGCAGCGCAGCTCCTTGCGGCAGCGACAAAGGTCGTGACGACGGGGCTGGGTAAGTCTGGCTTCATCGCCCGTAAGATGGCGGCAACGCTAACGAGTGTGCACATCCCTGGGGTCTACTTGCATCCAGTTGACGCGCTACACGGTGATCTCGGCTTGCTGGGTCCGACGGACGTGCTTGTAGCGTTCTCAAAGAGCGGTGAAACATCAGAAGTCGTTCACATTGTGAAGCTCGTTCGTGAGCTAGGGATGCCAGTGATTGCGATCACGTCGCGTCAAAACACCACAATGAATGAGATCGCATCGATCAGTCTTTATGCTCCCATCGTTCACGAGTATGACGAGCACAATATCCTGCCGACGACGAGTACAACACAGGCGTTGATTCTGGCTGACCTCTTGAGTGTTTCTGCAGCACAGGTGAACGGTGATCTTGTTGAGCGGCTGCAGCGTACTCATCCACATGGCGGTATAGGTTCAACGCTTCTTCGGACGGTAGAGCAGGTGATGCACGCAGGGGAGGCACTCCCACGTGTGTCTGTCAGTGCCACCGTGGCTGATGCTGTCGACGAACTCTCGCGCAGAGCTCTGGGGATCGTCTGTGTTATGGATGATAGCGGTGTGCTTGCCGGGGTACTCACAGATGGCGATGTACGCCGTCTCATGGCAACGTCTGGCAATCCAATGACGTTGCTCGTGCGTGATGTGATGACCACGAAGCCAGCAGTTGTCCAGGCTTCAGAAACGCTGCATGCAGCTCTGCAAGTCATGGAGCAACGCGATCGTCAGATCGGCGCTGTACCAGTTATGCATGATGATCGCTGCGTGGGTGTTGTGCGTGTGCACGACATCGTGCGAGCACAGTTGTAACTATCGACGAATTGGCTGACGTGGTGCTGGCGTGATGATCGGCTGCTCGATTGCACGACGTCGCTGCGATGTAGCCGGACGCCGCTGCTGAGCCTGGCGTTGTGGAGCTGGCTTGCGACGCTGCTGGACCACCTGCCGGCGTCCACGCTGTTGAGCAGCACCACGTTGTTGTCGTGATGGGGCAGCCTTAGCAACAGCTGCTGGCTTTGGCCGCGCTGGCGCTACTTGTTGTGCAGGTTTCGGTGCAGGTTTCGGTGCAGGCTTTGGTGCTGGTTTCGGTGGAGGCTGCTGTTGCGTTGGGGGCTTGTATGCGGTGTTTGAAGCCGTTACATCCTTCCTTGTGATCTTGACCTCGCGGACGGCTTCACCAGCTTTTCCGAAGACGGGGAGTGGTGCCTCATTCCGGAAGAATTGCACTGCTCCGGCATTCTGAATCGACACGACGAACTTTTCCATCGCGCTCCACCGATACTCGGTCTCTGGTACTACCACAACCTGCTGTGAGCGTGTGCCATCCATGGTGATGCTCACCCACGCCGTATCCTGTGCCACAGCTGTGAGTATGATCGAGTCAGTCGGGGCGATGCTGCCATCTTCCGTAACCGTGAGAACATCCTCACTGGCTTGTTCCTGTGTCGACGACGAATCGAACATGCGAAGAGTGAGCCACAGCAGGACTGCCAGCAGTGCTACTCCGATGCCAATGACAGCAACACGCGGAATGCGTGATGATGCATCGTGAATCTGCTGCATTGGCTGCTGCGCAGCTGCACGTACTTTTTCCACGGATGCAACGACAGCATCTGACGTTCGCTGAGCAGCCTGACTCAGGGAGATAGAGGATTCGCGTGGAGGTGGCGTCGGTTGGTATGCGGGAAGTCGCTCGCCGACATCCTGCTGTTCATCGAATGTTGCCGTCATGAGTGACGCAAGTTCATCCGAGGGAATTCCTAGGGCAGATCCAAGTGTTCGTATGAATGACCGCACGTAGACGGCAGGCAGAACGTCGTAACGTCCACGCTCGAGCGCCTCAATGTAGGGCTCTCGTATTTTCGTTGTGGTTGCGAGTTCGCGGATAGATAAACCGCGGCGCTGGCGCTCTGCTTGAAACCGTTGTGACAGGGGATCCATGACTGCAAATATGCCGTCCCTGCGCGACATTCATTCACCTTTTCGACGGTACGGTTATGGACTGGTCGTTATGGCTTCACGGGGCGTATGTCGCCTTTGCCTTTGGGGTTCTCTTCTTCGGGGCTCTGGCCTACCGTCAGGTGCTCGACAACCTCGACGTCCGCCGTCTTCGATTCGGTGAGGATCGCGCATCCTACGTCAGTGCTCCGGGAATTCTGATCGCTGTCGGTGTCACGATGGCCACGGTGTTGCTGATGGGCCTCATTTACGCTACACCCCACGAGTCGATCTTCCTCTATGCGCTTCCTCTGATCTTTCTGGTCCAAAACGCACAGATGTTTCTCAGGCTGGTCTTTCAGCGAACACGCGTCACGACGCACGGAATCATCGTCCGCCCCGTGCTTCGAAATACACTCTCAGCGATGCACTATGATCGAATGATTACCGTTTCGTTCCGCTCCGAACGGCTTTGGACGGCTGTTACGGTTCTAGATCCGACGAACGGGCCTGTGACGTTTCGTATTTTTACGTTTTCTGTTCGCCCCCTGGAGCAGATCTTGCGCGCAAACTCGCGGGCAGAGATTTTCTACGTCGGGACAACCGAGCGCAACACTTCCTCAATACGGTAGACATTGACATGAAATCATCTATTCGGATCGCATCAGGACAAGGTTTTTGGGGCGACCTACAAAGCGCACCATTACAGCAAGTATCGCGTGGTCCGATCGACTACCTCGTCATGGACTACCTTGCCGAAGTAACAATGTCGATTCTCCAGAAGCAGCGCATGCGCAATCCGGACCTCGGCTATGCGCGCGACCTTGTCGATGTGTGTGAAGAGATTCTACCGTACCTCGTCGAGCGCGGCATTACCCTTATCACAAACGGTGGTGGAGTAAATCCAATCGCAGCGCGTGATCGCATCTTTGAGGTTGCGCGGAAGCTTGGTGTAAAGGGGCTAAAAATCGGCGTTGTGATGGGCGATGATATTCTGCCGCGTATCAGTGAGCTCGTCGATCAAGGACATGAGCTCCGGCACATGGAAACAGACGAACCGATCGCCTCGGTGAAGGATCGCCTCCTAAGTGCAAACGTTTATACAGGCGCATGGCCTGTTGTAGAAGCTCTGCGCCAAGGTGCACAGATTATCATCACTGGTCGCACGACCGACACCGGTTTGACGCTTGCTCCAATGATTCATGAGTTTGGATGGGGCGAACAAGATTGGGATCTGCTCTCTGCAGGAACAGTTGCGGGCCACATCAATGAATGTGGTGCGCAGGCGAGTGGCGGCAACTTCCTTGGAGATTGGCGTTCACTCCCGAACATGTACGACGTCGGCTTCCCAATCATCGAGGCGTTCCCAGATGGCTCGTTCATTGTGACGAAGCACGAGGGAACGGGTGGTGCGGTTACGCGTGAGACAGTGAGCGAGCAGCTGATGTATGAGATTGGTGATCCGACGATGTACATCACACCTGACTGTATTGCTGATTTCTCGTCGATTCATCTTGAAGATCTTGGCAACGATCGCGTGCGCGTCTTTGGTATCACCGGTAAGCCCTTCACACCGTTTTACAAGGTCAGCGCAAGCTACCTCGATGGCTTTGTCGCGTTTGGGTCGCTTACGTATTCAGCACCTGATGCGTACGAAAAGGCACAAGCCGCAGATGCCATTCTTCGCAAGCGTCTCGATGTGCTCGGTTTGTCCTTCGATGAGATTCGCACGGAGTATGTCGGACTCAACGCGTGCCATGGTCCGATTGCAACAAACATCGAACCAAACGAAGTGATGATGCGTATCGGTGTGCGCGGTGCCGATAAGTCGGCGATCGAGCGATTCAGCAAGGAACTGGCACCGCTGATTCTGACAGGTCCACCAAGTGTGACCGGTTTCTCCGGAGGACGCCCAAAGCCGAGTGATGTGGTGGCGTATTTCCCAGCGCTGCTCGACAAGCGCGTTGTGGACATGACAGTTCAGGTTGATGAGCTCTAAGCATAGTTTGCTCGTCGTCGTCCTTCTGCTGGAATGCATGCAAGCATTCGGGCAGACCGACTCGTTGTATCTGCGGCCGGATGAGTTCCGGTACGCCGATAATCAACGCTACACGATGTTCGGCGGAACGCCGCGTCGCGAGACGCAAGTGCAGCCAATCCCAACAATTGCATTAGGTGCTGGCTTCACCGGACTTGCCTTGGCGCTGCACTATCATCAGAAGAATGCATGGTGGCCAAGTGGAGATAGCGCAACATTCCGGTTCAAGGAAGACTTTGAGTATGCTCGTGGGCTCGATAAAGCGGGTCACGTGTACTCGAGTTATATCACGGCGACCTTCACGGGCGACGTGCTTATGGAGTCGGGCTTCGATCGAAAGACCGCGACATGGATCGGTGGTGCCACGGGACTTGCATACACGCTCTACGTTGAAATCATGGATGGCTATGCTCGTGACTGGGGCTTCTCACCGTCGGATGCGATTGCCGATCTTGTCGGGTCGAGCTTCTACGTTGCTCAAGAGTATGTGCCGTACCTCCAGAACTTTACACCGCGGTGGAATTACACTCCGGCTGCATGGGTTGGATATCCAACGAGCAATCAACGACCAAAGACGTTTATAGACGACTATAACAGCACGACCTTTTGGTTGGCATGCAACGTGAACAACATGCTGCCAGCGAAAGCCGCCGAATACTGGCCCGACTGGATGATGGTCTCATTGGGATATGGCATTCGTAACTACGATGTCGTCGACGCATCTGGTCGTGAAGTTGGTGCAACCCGACGATTCCTGATTGGACTTGACTATGACTGGGTGAAGATCATTCCACCGTCATCAGTTGGAGTATTGAACTACCTGCGCCAAGCGCTCAACTATATCCGTCTTCCCGGACCAACGCTTGAGATCGGCGACGAAGGCGTCAAGCTCGGTGTGTTGTATCCGTTTGCCATCGTGGTGCCAATCTGAGTTCAACAACACCATCTTCTGCACCGATGATCAGCGTGGTTGTTCCCACACTGCAGGAAGAGAAGCTGCTCGAGCAGACGCTCTCCGTGTTTGATCGCGATTGGCGACGACGTGTTCATGCCGAGTTGATCGTTAGCGATGGCGGCAGTACCGACGGAACGCTTGCGATCGCAGAAGCGTATGCAGACAGTATCACGGTGCACAAGGGGCCTGAACGCCAAACCATTGCGGGCGGGCGTAACGCCGGAGCGCACATCGCGCGTGGTGCAGTGATCGTGTTTATCAATGGTGATACCGTCCCAGCTGATATAGAGCAGTTCACACGCTGCATTGTCGATTTCGCCCAACGAAATGGTCGGTACGCTCGTGCATCCGCATTGGCATGTCCCGTTCGCTTCCGTGAGGGTGAGGAACGTCTGCCCGACATACTATTCCATGTGTTTTACAACCGCTATGTGCATTTCCTGAGCATCCTTCGCATCGGAGCTGGTAGGGGTGAGTGCCAAGTAGTGCGCCGCGAGGTATTCGAACGCGTAGGGGGCTATCGTCCTGAACTCGTCGCCGGAGAAGATTTCGATCTGTTTGCGCGCATCGGCGTGCGCGCCCGCGTACGTTTTGCTCCCGAGCTGCTTGTCTACGAGTCGCCCAGACGGTTCCGCAAGTTTGGGTATTTTCGTGTGTTGTTCTCATGGACAATCAACGCACTGAGTGTGCTGCTGCGCGGCCGCTCGTCCTCGGATAAATGGGAACCTGTTCGCTAACGACGTCTTTGAGAGACCCACAATGGATTACAAGAGCGCCGGTGTAGATATCGAGGCTGGTGAAGCACTCGTTGATTCAATCAAGCCCTACGTGAAGGCAACGCGCACTCCTGGTGTGCTGAGCGAGATCGGACTCTTCGGCGGTTTCTACGATGCGCGCTTCCCAGATCTTGATCATCCCGTCCTCGTCGCGAGCACGGATGGTGTCGGAACGAAACTCAAGGTAGCTGTCGACGCCGGTGTCCACGATACCGTAGGCCAGTGCTTGGTAAATCACTGCGTGAATGACATTCTCGCCTGTGGCGCCCGTCCGCTGTTCTTCCTGGATTACTTCGCTACTGGTCGGCTGGAACAAGGCGTCGCACATGATGTGATCAAGGGCATTGCAATCGCATGCCGTGAGAACGGTTGCGCCTTGCTTGGTGGTGAAACCGCCGAGATGCCGGCGCTGTATGCGGATGGCGATTATGATATGGCCGGAACGATTGTTGGCGTCGTTGATAAGGCGAAGATTCTCAATGGCAGTCGTGTTGCGGTTGGTGACGTTTTGATTGGACTACCATCAAATGGCCTCCACACTAACGGGTACTCGCTCGCTCGTGCAGCGCTCTTCCCGCGGTACAAGGTTGGTGAGCATCTCGATGAACTTGGCTGCACTGTGGGCGAAGCACTTCTTCAGGTGCACCGCTCGTATCTGCATATCATAACTCCACTGCTCGATGCTGACCTCCTCAACGGACTGTCCCACATCACCGGTGGCGGTCTTGTCGGCAACACCTCGCGTATTCTCGCTGATGGACTCGCATTGCAGGTGAACTGGGGCTCATGGTCGATGCCGCCAATATTCTCGGTTATCCAACAAGCGGGCAACATTAGTGACGACGAAATGCGGCATGTGTTCAACCTCGGCGTCGGCATGGTGATGGTGGTATCGCCAGATCGTGTTGACGATGTCATGCGAGCATGCGAACACGAAAAGCCGTTTGTCGTTGGATCTGTCGTTGCTGCGAACTAATCCGCGACGACGGCATTGGTGCAGCTATCGTGCCGTGTCACATCGCAGACTCTACGCGCGTCATAGCCGGACAGACACTCCTTCCTACACCTGATCAACACGTCCGCCCATGAGTTCAGCGCTCGATCGTGCGCGTCAGTATCTCCGACAGTACTACTCGTACGAGGAGTTCCGTCCGGGACAGGAAGACATTATCCGCGCAGTGCTCGGTGGTAGTGACGTAGTCGGAGTGCTCCCAACGGGCGGTGGAAAGTCCGTGTGTTACCAAGTTCCTGCGCTGATCTTTCCGCATGTGACCCTTGTGGTTTCACCCCTGATCGCACTGATGCGAGATCAAACAGAACGTCTGCGTGAGCGTGGTATTCCTGCCGCTGCTCTGCATGGTGGGATGGCAGCGGGTGAGGTGAACAATGCTCTTCATGAGGCCCACGCTGGACGCATCAAGCTGCTCTATATAGCGCCGGAACGTCTTGAGTCGACGACGTTTCGACGACAACTACGAACGATCCCTCTAAGCTTGCTTGCGGTTGATGAAGCACACTGTATCAGTGAGTGGGGACATGACTTCCGTCCGTCGTATCAGTCAATAGCAACGTTCTTTGATGATCGCGTTCGTGTGCCCATTCTTGCCCTAACGGCAACTGCAACGCCCGACGTGCGGACCGATATTCGCACATCACTTCGACTTAACCATCCGATTGAAATCGTCCGCGGTTTCGATCGCCCAAACCTCACGTTTCACGTCGAACGCACCGCTGCAAAGGCTGAGGTTCTCTCGCAGATGCTTAAGCCACATCGACACGAGTCTGCTATCGTATACTGT
>CAJAIA010000027.1 GCA_903939735.1 uncultured Ignavibacteria bacterium | reverse complement strand
GACCTGCGGCGACGCTTCGTCTCACCGAGGCAGGGCACGGTGGGATATTATCCCTTCACCATCATGGCGCTGGATTACGACTTCACAACAGGCACCGGGCCCGACGCGACAACTAGCGGCAGCACCGATGCAGGTGGCGCGCCGGTGTTTCCCAATCCCACCACGGGCACGGTTACACTGCCAACATCCTCCGATGGACCCATGGCGTGGTCACTATGGAGCACCACCGCAAGCCGCATCGATGGCGGACAAGGCATGGCCGCCGGCGGCCGCCTTGTGATAACCCTGCCGCAATCCCTACCTGCCGGACGCTACATGCTCAGCGTCCATCCCGAGAATCGTCCGTCGGCGATACGTAGCTATACCATCGTGATGAATTGATCGTATCTACCTGACACGCCTACCCGGGCGCATCCCCGGAAATACCACACGCTGTACGATCCGGTCCGCAACACCAACAATACCCGGCGATCACGGAATCCGAATAATGGAATGACCGTAGGGGCGACGCATATCCGATTTGCGTCGAATATTTTGTAAATGCTCAAAACATGACAAAAGGAGACGACCTCCTCGAGCCTGCGGATCTCCGCTTCCGACTGTTGCGCTTTGCGCTGCTATGACGTGAATCCACCCGGACGACCAGATCGAGCGGAGAACGTCGCTATACCTCCCTCAAAGAAGACTTACTTCCATTGACTGAACTGACTCGGATCGATTCCGTACTGCTCGCAGATCTCCGACACTGGGCGTCGTTTCTCAAGATGCTCGCGTAGTATCTCGACCTTCTCTTCAGGGCTGTAATGCCGCCGTTGCTCTTTTGCTGTCATCGCCGTTCCTTTCGTTGCGAGTTCAGCACCAATCTATTGCTTGCAACTTTTCCTTGCTTGTCCTATTTGGTGTGAAGCTTTTCAGTACACCTGGGGAACGAATGAAGGCGGTCAGGTCGGTGACGGAACTCGAGCGAACCGTTCAGCACCATATCGACTGGATCTAACAGATGTGGTTGATGCCAAAGGCGGAAGGTATCATAGCATTGCACTGCGGGCTGATGGTTCAGTGTGGACCTGGGGCAGCAACTCATATGGTCAGCTTGGGTTACCATCGTTCCTCGCATCGTTCACGCCGCAGCGCGTGACGAGCCTGCCGCCGATACGTGAGATTTTCTCCTCACGAATGTCGTGTTTTGCCGTCGACTCTACGGGGCAGTGGTGGACGTGGGGCCAAAATCTGGACAA
This sequence comes from uncultured Ignavibacteria bacterium, assembly GCA_903939735.1. Taxonomy (GTDB): domain Bacteria; phylum Bacteroidota; class Ignavibacteria; order Kapaibacteriales; family Kapaibacteriaceae; genus UBA10438. The sequence goes on along the minus strand of CAJAIA010000027.1, from coordinate 35,250 downwards.
TTTGATGATTGGGATTTCCAAACGTGATGCCGTGCTCTCTCCGATACGGATGATCGATCCATGCTCGATTACCTCCGTAGCCGATGGCCAAATACCACTCGTTCTCGAAATCCATCCCCAGCCAGCTGCGGGTTACGTGACCATCCGCCACGGACTCTCTGCCATAGCGGTGACCATTGAGATCGTAGATATTCTTGGTCGCTCCGTCATCACGGTAGGCACAACCCTGGATTCCGTGCCCATCGATGTTTCTTCGCTGCCGCCCGGCACCTACGTCGCGCGCTGTTCCGGAGATGCGCAGGTGGCGAACTCCGTTTTTCTCGTCGCGCGATAACTTCTCAGCTCTTCAACAGCTCTCGGATAATCGTATCGACGCTCACGCCTTCGGCTTCGGCACTGAAGTTGGTGACAAGGCGGTGGCGAAGCACGCTGAGCGCAACGGCGTTGACGTCGTCGATGCTTGGAGTAAAGCGACCCTGCAATGCGGCACGGCTCTTGGCGCCGAGCACGAGATACTGCGATGCGCGAGGTCCGGCACCGTAGCTCACGAAGTCTTTCACAACCTTCACGGTGCTTGTCACGGGGCGTGTAGAGCGCACAAGCGATACGGCATGCTCAATCACGTTGTCGGCAACCGGGATGCGACGCACAAGCTCTTGGAAGCTAAGGATGTCGGCAGCGTTCATCACCTTCGATATCGATGCTGCAGTGCTCGATGTTGTGGTCTTCACAACGGTGACTTCTTCATCGTGCGATGGATAGTCCAGTCGCAGGTTGAACATGAAACGGTCGAGCTGTGCTTCCGGAAGAGGATATGTACCCTCTTGTTCGATCGGGTTCTGTGTTGCGAGCACGAAGAACGGCTCTTCAAGACGGTACGTTGTGCCGGAGGCCGTTACGGAGTGCTCCTGCATGGCTTCGAGCAGAGCGGCTTGCGTCTTCGGTGGCGTACGGTTGATCTCGTCGGCCAACACGATGTTGGCAAAGATTGGCCCCTTGATAAAGCGGAACGCCTTTTCTCCCGTCGTTCTGTTTTCTTCAATCACTTCCGTACCGGTAATGTCGCCCGGCATCAGGTCGGGCGTGAACTGCACGCGCGAGAAGCTCAGGTCCATGGAGTCAGCCACCGTGCGAATGAGCAATGTCTTGGCAAGACCCGGCACGCCTACCAGCAGACAGTGTCCGCGGGCGAAGAGTGCAATCAGGAGTTGCTCAACAACATCCGTCTGTCCAACGATAACCTTGGCGATCTCGGCGGTTGCCGTACCAATGCGGTTGGAGAGATCTTCGACACGTGCTGTATCAGTCATGACAACGGTAGGTTCTTAGGTGTGTGATTGCAGACCTGCATAGGTCTGCGTGATTCCAGCTATCAGGCGATCAACGTCTGCTTCTGTTGTAAATCGACCGAAGGAAAAGCGAGCGGCGTTGCCTGCGGCCGCCTCGCTGAAGCCCATTGCAAGGAGTGCAGCCGAAGGCGAGGTTGATGCGCCGTGGCATGCGCTACCGCGACTACAACAAACATCTGGGATCCCTGCGAGGACATCGCCAACGCGAGCCGTGTGAAAAACGACGTTTGTGATGTTGTATCCACGCGGAGCACCATCTCCGCAGATTTCCACACCATCGAGCGTGCGCAACGCAACCTCGAAGCGCTCACGCAATGCGCGAATGCGCGGAGCATCGGACTCCAGGTCGGCACATGAAATCTCCGACGCGGCACCGAGTCCGACGATACCTGTCACATTCATCGTTCCACTGCGCACACCGCGCTCCTGTCCGCCCCCTACCACCATTGGCTCGAGCGTTACAGCATGATCGCCATGCCCACGCACATAGAGTGCACCAATGCCCTTCGGACCGTAGATCTTGTGTCCACTCCATGGCATCAAGTCGATTCCGAGTTCGTCGACATTCACCGGCATCTTACCATAGGCCTGCGTCGCATCCGACATCATCACCGCGCCCGCTGCATGTGCGATCGCACTGATCGCTGCGATGTCTTGCACCACGCCGGTTTCGTTGTTGACCATCATCACCGACACCAACAACGTATCAGGTGTGCAGAGTCGCGCCAGGTGCTCAAGATCTACGCGTCCCTGATGATCTACCGACACCCACTGCACATCGTACCCCAGATCCGTACAACGCGTTACCGCGTCGCGCACGGCTGAGTGCTCAGAGCGCACAGAGATAATGCGGCGGCGTGCATCTGGACGCTGCAGCTGCTTGAGTGTAGCAAGACCTTGAATTGCGAGGTTGATCGACTCCGTTGCACCCGACGTAAACACGATCTCGTCGGGTTGCGCACCAATCGGCGCTGCACAGCGCTTACGAGCTTTAGCTACAAGCGCATTCGCCATCATCCCACCAAGGTGAGCGCTGGATGCGTTGTAGTACACCTCGGTCAATGTTGGCGTGATCGCCTCGACCACTCGTGGGTCGACAGGGGTCGTTGCGGCGTAGTCAGCGTAGATCAGATGCATGACAGCGAAAATACGAGCCCAAGCCACACCAGACGCACGGAGATTCTCGCTAGAGTCGCCCGCGACCACCATAATGGGATCGCGGGCCACTACAACGGATATACACCGTGTGCTTACATCAGCCTATGGGCGTCATACCCGTGATGCAAGCAGCCATCCCTAACGCGTATAGTGATAGCATTTATGAACGTGTATATGGTGCGCCGTTGGGTAGATACTTCAACGAGGATCTATCGACCGACGGGATCAATAACATTGATTGTCGGAATCGTCGACTGATTCACCTGTAGCACTTGACTACACAGCGTCGAGTCCTGCATTGCGGCGTTGATTGCAGCAGCATTTGCCGACGTCGTATCCGTAATCCACTGACTTGTGTATTGACTATTTGCCTGGATGACACCAAGCCACAGCAATAGCGATAACAGCAACTCCATCATCACCCCCTGATGAGATTGTGTGCAATCCCGGCGCATATGCGTCGGCGTGATGCAAGGTCTCGGAGTTGCCGTCGTTCAACAATTTGATTAGGTTAGTTTTTCGACATCGTTTTTTACCAGCAACAACCACAATGCGAGAATTTCAGTACCTACAACAACTGATCCGGACAGGGGCGGAGATATGTGGTGATGCACCAATGCGATCTTGGCTGCGCAAGTACGCGGGTACGAGTGTGAAGTTGAGCGAGCTTACATCACTCGATGCTTCGACACTGTTTACAGGCATGACACCTACTGCTGCTCGAAAGGCTGCCGTGCGTTGCAGCGACAACCTTGAGCGCGAGATGCTGATGTCGCACAGCACATCACGTTCCGCTGCGCCTCGACTTCGCCATGCGGCAGAGATCTGCAGAAGATTGTTCGCTGCTGAAATGCTGTTGCGAACCGATGCGCGCGATAACTCACGGCGCCACATCCGCTACATCATTCGTAATGCAACAAATCCATCACAGGTACTACTGCGGACGCACGCGGCCATGAAGGGTATGGAGGGGGCATCACTCGCCGGAGACCTACCTGAAACACAATTCTATGCAGACCTCATGCACGAACTGCTTGGCGAAGTGGAGTTGATTCGGCGAATCAGCGTGATCACAAGTACACTTCGAGCCATTGCCATACAACGAACTACCCGCGTAGACCAGCACGTCTATGCATCAACAATACGTGCAGCAGCCGGGATTCTTGCTCAACGCACATCCTCGTATCCAGACTCCGCGGTAATTGAGATCGGACTATTGGCAGCACTGTATTGTCAGTTCACAGGCAAGTACGAGCATGGCATGCGCTGGACACGTGCACAAGAGCGCGCCTACAAACGGCTGAATCAATGGAACAGCTCAACGATGCGGGAGAACTTTCTCATTCGGTTTACTGTGGAGCTCCGCACATCGAAGCACACTACTGCTATCGACACGGCGCAACAACTTCTTGATTCGGACACACCGGGATCATCCAATTGGTACAATCTGATTAGCAGACTCTGCGAGATGTTCATCCGTAATCAGGCATACGAGCAAGCTGCGACACTTATTATGACTGGGTTTAGCCACCAAAACTACCGTCGAATGTATCCGTCACTACGTCGCATCTTGCTGTTTACTGCCGGCTATCTCGCTGTACTTACGAACTCCGAGCCGCTTTGGTCAACGTATGAGCGACGCCGACGTATGGACCGTATCACGCCGTCGCGCTTCTTCCATCATCGTGTGATTGACATCCTACGAATGCTGCAGCAACACAACCCTGATGTTGTTGAGGCTACACAGAACCTGGCATCGCAGCTTCAACGCGCTCCGTCTTCGCTGCGACCAAAGGGCGTCAAGGAATTTATTGACGTCGTACGCTCCGCACATGCTCAACGACCAGTGCGCAGAGCGCGCACATCGGAGCTTGATCACGCCGAATTCATCGAAGAGATTGTTCCGTGGCCAGCACTTGTGGCATATGCGAAGTCGGCAATCGTCACGCCCAAGATTACCCAGCGAAAAGGCCGTACGCGATAAGTGCGAGGAGCGACGCGAGCATGGGCCACATAGTGACCAGCGCAAGGCGTACTGGGTCGACGTTGGAGAGTGCTGCGGTGAAGACGGTGACCGCTGCAACGGGCGACATGCTACGTCCTACCCCCGACGCAATACCAACAACCGCGGCGATACGTAATGCATAGTCAATCGGCATCGATGCCGCAAGACTCGGCAGCACGCCCTTGGCGAACATCAATGTGGGGGCTGTTCCGGAGCCGCTCACAACTGCAAGCGAGGCTGTACCGATCGGACTACCGATAGTTGCAACAAGTGGGTTCGATACAAGCATAGTCGACAACGCATCGACCAATCCAATTGCCGTCAATCCCTCAATTACACAATCTGCCGCAACGATCAGCGAAATCACGGTCGCAAACGCATAGCCCATGCCATCGAAGAACGTTCGCGTGAGCGTGCTGATGTGTGTCCCCACCGTATCGCGCGACGCGATCGTAACGACCACCACGAGCAATGAGCACGCAAGCATCACCGACGAAACGTGAATATGGTGCGAGGTAATCCACGACGGAAGCAATCCAAGCTGCGGCTGCACGGCAAGCAATGTGATCACCGGTATCGGTGGTAACAAACCACGCAGGATACTCCCGCGCGTTAAAGGCTCGAGCGCGGGCACGTTACCATCCTGCACAGGCGCGCGCAATGTTGCACGCATCATCACCATCACAGTAATCACGGCAGTAGCAATGAGTAGCGACATCACGTTGGGCGTCGCAATCGCAGCAACAATATCACCTGGTGTGAGCGTACTGCCAGCCCCCTTATTGAGTCCGGCCATGAGGTTGATGATTTCCGACTCACCAGGATTGAAGAGATCACCACCGGCGCTTGTGCCGACTACCACTGTTCCCGCTGCGGCAAGGGGAGAAAACCCCGCTGCAAGCAGCAACGGAATCAAGATGGGTCCGACGGCAGCAGCTGCAGCGGTCTGACTCGTAATTGCCATGTTGGCGACATACCCGATGATGCATCCTCCGGGCACCAGTACCCAGCGATAGCGTCGCATCGCATGCAGTGGACGTGCCAACAGCCGCACCATGTCGGCATCACAGCCCGTGGCCTTGAGCACATAGGCGAACCCCATTGCCGTACAGATCGGACCAATGACATCGGCCTTGCCGAGTGATTTCTGAAATGCGTCAAGCACAACACCGGGCGTTCCGGCAAGTGATGCAATGAGCACACCGGCTATGATCAGCACGAACCGTACGTCAATGCCTCGTCGAATCAGCTCAATAGCTCCGACGAGGATTACAAGCGCGATGCCGATCTGTATGCTCATGCGTAGCCTTCTGGCGTCCACACCTCAACGGTGTCGACCATGCCGTCGATCGCTGGTCGAATCACATCCTCACGTCCGGCAAGTCCAACGACCCACGCATCACGTGTGAAGTAGGTGCGCTGCGCTTCGCGGACGTCATCTGGCGTGAGACGTTGCAAGCGTTCAACGTAGGTGTTGTAGAAGGACATCGGCACTTGATGATGTATCATGCTCCAGACCAAGCCAGCAGTCTGCTGCGGTGTTTCGTTGGAGCGCGCAAATGATCCCAGCAAATGCTGCTGTGCATTCGAGAACTCTTCATCGTTGATGCGCTGCGTTCCGATGCGCTCAATCTCTGCTGCGATCACCTGCATTGTGTCGTGCGTAAACTCGTTGCCAACACTTGTTACGACACCGATCGTGCTGCCATGCGGACGCACGTCGCCAAAGGCATAGGCACCATAGGTGTAGCCCTTTTCCTCGCGAAGGATCGTGAACAGGCGCGCTAGCGTATATCCGCCGAGCACACCAGTGCAGATCTGCACTGCAGCGTAGTCGTCCGACGCAAATGACGTCGAGGGAAGCGCAACTCGAAACGCTGTCTGCACGGCATCATCTTTCAGAGCAAGTACGCCGCTGCGCGGACGTAGTGCCGCACGGTCCAGGCGATGGTATGCTGTGTGATTTGGCAACGAACCGAGTGCACGATTGAGTTTCTCGCGCGCAACATCCGGCGGAATTGGTCCTGCCACGATGATGTGTCGCGGTGCGTTCATCATACGCTCGTGCACTGCGACCAACTGTTCACGTGACAGCGTCCGGAGTGTCGCTGGCGTACCGTTCCGTGGACGCGCATAGGGGTGTCCGTCGTAGGCGCGTGTAGCACACGCACGCGCAGCAAGCCACTCAACATCGACCAGATCCACCATCATGTCAGCGATCATCCTGCGACGCAGTGTATCGAGTTCCACAGCATCGAATCTTGGCTGTGTGAGTGCTTCCGAAGCAAGGTCGACAAGATCATCGAACCATTCGCGCAGACCCGATGCCTGCAAGCTGCAGGCATCTGTATCGCCAACGGTGCGCAAGTTGCAGCCACGCCGCTCAACTTCTTCGGCGAACTGTGCTGCGTCGAGACGTGTCGTGCCACGGTTAAGCATTTGCGCGGTCACGGAGGTTTCGCCCGGTATCCCGTCGTGAATCGAACCCGTCGAAAGCGCCACCGTCACTGTTACCAGATCTTCCGTAGGATCGAAGATGCAGTGAAGCGGTGTGCCGTTGTCGAGCTGATCGTGGTGAATCGTTGGAAGCGCGAACTTCAGAGGCTCGGTCGATAGAGGGGGCGTGGTATGCATTTGGTAAATTTACCGCAATGAAGAACTCTATCGTAGTAATTACGGGCGCATCGTCGGGAATTGGCCTGGCATGTGCCGACGTATTTGCCCATGCTGGCGCGGATCTGGTCCTATGGGCACGCCGTGCCGACCGCCTTACGGAGGTTGCTGAGGGCTTACGCACGACGCATGGCATCACGGTAACCACGCAGGTAGTCGACGTGCGCGACAAGGATGCCGTGGCCGCAGCCGTGGCTGCACTCCGCGCCGAAGAACAGGCGCCCGACGTGCTGATCAACAACGCTGGGCTCTCCCGCGGACTCGACCCGTTGCATGAAGGACTTCACAGCGACTGGGAAGAGATGATCGACACTAACATCAAGGGTCTGCTCTACGTCACACGTCAATTCCTACCCAACATGGTAGCACGCGGACGTGGCACTGTGATCAACATCGCATCTATCGCTGGACGCCAAGCATACCGCGGCGGTAATGTCTACTCAGCTACAAAGGCCGCTGTGAAGATGCTCTCTGATTCACTCCAGATCGACGTCAACGGCACCGGCGTCCGCGTCTGCAACATCGACCCAGGACTGGTGGAAACCGAATTCAGCGACATCCGCTTCCACGGCGACTCGCAGCGTGCGGCAACCGTATACAAGGGCTACGAACCCCTTACCGGACACGACATTGCCGAATGCGCGCTGTTTGCTGCCGGCCGTCCTCAGCGCGTATCTGTTCAAGACATTCTGATAACACCAACTGCACAAGCGACCACGACCCTTGTTCATAAGGAGTTGTGATCATGCCAACAGTTCAGTTTCTCATTGATGGCACCGTGCAGGGTGTCGGTTTCCGTCGGTTCGCATTACACCATGCGCACAAACTGAATCTGCGTGGATTTGCAACAAATCTCGAGGATGGAACGGTAGAGTGCATTGCTCAGGGGGACGTTGAGAGTTTAACGGAGTTCGAGACGCTGCTGCGGCTCGGACCCCAGCATGCGATCGTGACCTCGGTAACGTGCAATGACCTCAACGATCCACGACGGTATACAACCTTCCGGATCCTCTGACACACTCACTTCGTTCACCACCTTGAAAGCAACCCCTATGGTTATCGATGCCACGTCAGTCATTTGTATCACCGGCGCATCGTCGGGTCTTGGCGCAGCGTGCGCTGTGCAGTATGCCCATCGTGGAGCAACTGTCGTTCTTATCGCGCGCCGTGCTGATCGTCTCAACGAGGTTGCCGAGCAGGTGCGTGCCGCAGGTGGCAGAGCACATGTGATCGTTGCCGACGTATCACGTGAGGAGGAATGTCAGCGCGTGATCGATGAAACCATCGCCACATTCGGCGGCATCGACGTGCTGTTAGCCAATGCAGGACGTGGCAACATGGCATCGGTCGAAGACACGCCAACATCGCAGTGGCGCGAGATCTTCGCACTCAACATGGACGCTGTGTTCTGGTGCACACGTGCCGCACTGCCATCGATGCGTGCGCGCGGACGTGGGCATATCGTGGCAATCTCGAGTGTTGCCGGACGCTATGGGCATCCGTTTAATGCAGCATATGTGGCAGCAAAGCACGCCGTCGTTGGCTTCATCGCAGCACTTCGCACCGAACTTGTTGGCAGCGGGGTGAACGCAACATGCGTGTGTCCTGCCGGCATTCTCACGGAATGGGCCGACGTCACAGAAGGCGGATCAATCGGCGCACTGTACGGCGCTGCGATCCCAAAGAGCCGACGTATCGCGCAGGAGCTCGGTGTTGAGCTCGCGCCCCTCTCGCGCATGATGACGGCCGATGAGTGCGCGCAGATCATTATCACGGCAGTTGATCAAGGCCGGTGCGACGACATCTTCACGCACGAAGGCACAAAGCCAATTGCTGTGCAAGCTGTTGAAGATCGCAATGCTCAAGAAGATCGGTTCGAAGCGCTTTGGCGCGCTATGGCAGACGCCTATCATGAGCAACGCGGATAACATTCGTGCGGATACTTTTCACCATCGTAGCCATTCTCTGTGCACTGCCGCTTGCAGCGCAGCAGCGTATAGCGGTTGTGCTCACTGGTGGAGGTGCGCGGGGTCTTGCACAGATCGGTGTATTGCGCGTGTTAGAGCGTAACGGTATCGTGCCCGACGTTGTCGTTGGGTCATCCTTTGGTGCAATCGTTGGCGGATTATACGCTGCGGGATATTCGCCAGACTCGATCGCGAGCATTATGCGCGCAGTCGATTGGAACGATGTCACATCCATAGGCGCCGATACGCGACGCGAATTTCAGTTCTACGGACAGAAGCAGGAGAACGATCGAAGTCTGCTCACGCTGCGCTTTCGCAACTTCTCCTTCATCACACCAGTAGCACTTGGAGGAAGCACGCGATTTACGTCGGCCCTGCAGCACGTGCTGTGGGAAAGCCCCTTTAACACCATCACCAACTTCGACTCGCTTCATGTTCGCTATCGCGCCGTTGCGACCAACCTAGCTACCGGTCGCGCCGTACCACTGAGCAACGGGAATCTTGCCTCGGCAATGCTGGCCAGTGCCACCTTCCCGCTGCGCTACGCGCCTGTGACGTGGAATGGCGACACCCTCCTGGTTGATGGTGGCCTTGTCGCGAACATTCCAATCGAAGTCGCACAAGCATTTGCACCCACGGCCATCATCGTCGTAAACACCTCGAGCAACCTCGCCCCAACGACTGATCTAACAACGCCGTGGGCGATTGCTGACCAAGCACTCACGACTGCAATGAAGCAGCGCGATTCCGCATTACTTGCGCAAGCATCGGTAGTCATCACTCCGTCTCTCACGGGCGTGGGAACATTTGACTTTGCCAACATTGATCAGTTGATAGCACTAGGAGAGGCGGCAGCTGAACGCATGCTTCCATCGCTCAAGCAGGTTGTTCCTCAACAGATATCCTCCGAGCAACCGGATAGTTTACCGCGCATGATCCGTGCGATCAGTTCGCCTGGTTCGGGTGGACTCGATACGCTGCCACGTGTACGTGCATGCATCGATGATCTTGCAGGCCGCGATTGGACACCCGCAACGCAGCGCTATCATCTTCCTCGCATTACATCTGCACTGCACGACGAAGGCTACTCGCTCGGCTACGTGCGGTCGACAGACTTCGATACAGCGTCACAAACACTGCGCATCGCCCTTGATGACGGCCGGATCAATCGTATCGCAGTTGCCACACGCGATCAACTACGTGCCAGCGACGTTCTTCGTGAGGTATCAGTCCGCACAGGCTCTACACACGCAAACGGTCAGTTACAACGTACACTTGAGAACATGTATGCTTCCGACATCATTGCTGATGCATCCATTCTCATAGCACGCGACACCATCGGCACGCGTATCGACATCGCAGCGCGTGATGCAGGCAATCAGTTGCTGCGCATCGGCGCACGCGTGGACAACGAACGCTATACGCAGGGAAGCATCGATCTTGTGCACGAGAATCTCTTCACCACCGGCGTGCGCGTGGTAGTGCGTGGCGCTCTGAGTGAGCGCATCGGCCTTGTTGCAGCATCAGTCGAGCTCCCGCGCATACGCGGCACGCTCTGGACAGCGTCGATCCGTGGTTATTCGAGTTTTCGTGATGTATGGATCTACCAGAACAAACCAGGGCTTCCAGCTACATCACCAGTGCCGCAGCGTGTCGGCGAGTTTTCTGAAGAGCGCTACGGCGTCCGTGCTTCTGCTGGACGTCAGCTTGAGCGTAACGGCGTGATCCTTGGTGAATTCCGATACGAACAGCAACGCTATCGCGATCTCAATGCGAGCACTGCTCCCGTCTATCAACCACTCGCCACACTTCGTGGCGTTGCTCGCTGGGACGACCGTGATGCGCTAACATTCCCAACGCTTGGACGTCAGATCGACCTCACGTTTGAATCATCGATTCTGAGTCTCTCGAACAGTCTCTCGTTTACCAAGTTCACAGCCTCGGCAAGCACATCGGTGCAAGTTGGCGACGTGGTCATCACACCGAGCGGACTCATCGGTGCGGCCGACCTCACATTGCCATCGCCGGAGCTATTTAGTCTGGGCGGTGAGGACTTGTTCTTCGGATGGCGCGAGGACCAGGAACGCGGACGCCAGATTGCCGTAGCAAATCTTGAGGCACGATGGAAGATGCCATTCCAGATCTTCTTCGATACCTACGTCGCGCTTCGATACGATCTGGGTGCCGTGTGGGAACGTCCCGAGAAGATTCGCATCGCCGAAATGAATCACGGAATCGGACTGCGTATCGGACTCGACACACCGGTCGGACCGGCCCAATTCTCGGTCGGACGTTCGTTCTTCTTCCTGAGCAACCCAAACTCAATTGCCTGGGGTCCGACGCTGTTCTACTTCTCCATCGGCGCGCGGTTGTAATTTGCCGCATGGGCATCTTCAACCGAATCAGGAACATCATGGCGAGCGAGCTCTCTTCGCATCGCGCATCGAGTCCGTCGATCGAAGACATTCTCGCAGGTGACGATGATGAACTTCGTCGCATCATCGACGAGCTCTCGCAGGATGGGCCCCCTCCGGCGCCTCCCCCAGCACCACCTCCAAGCATTCCACAACACATCATTGCAGCCCACACCGTGCTCAATGTGCCCGTCGGTGCGTCGCATGAGCACATCAAGAAGGCTTATCGTACGTCAATTGCCGCCTGGCACCCAGACCGATTTGCGAATGCAGATGCAGAAGCGCATGCCAACGCAAACACCCGGGCGCGAGAGATTACGTCGGCCTACCAAACATTGAAGTCGTTTTACGGAATCGCGTAACAGAGCACACGTATGACACCTACCATCTTCGAGCGGATCATTCAGCGGGAGATTCCTGCAACCATCGAGTATGAAGACGACGACGTGATCGCCATTCGCGATATCGCTCCGAGTGCGCCCGTGCACGTGCTCATCATTCCAAAGCGCGTCATCACCAGTGTCGACACGCTCGACGATGCCGATGCCGAACTCGTTGGGAAGGTCTTCATTGTTGCGCGCACTCTTGCGCGCAAGTTCGGGATTGACGCCTCCGGATATCGCGTGGTAACAAATACCAACGCTGATGCCGGGCAGACCGTGCCGCACATCCATTTCCATCTTCTCGGTGGTCAACCACTCGGTCGGATGAACAGCGGGGCTGAACGCTCGCATGCTCCGGCACGCAGCGGGGTGCTTCGAGATGCCGGATTGATCGTTGCCTGTGCGATCGGCCTGGCTATCACGTTCAACGCATTGAATACGAAGTCGATCCCGTGGATCAAGAAAGAGTACGAGCGCATCACGCTCGATTCGTCGGAGATCACCACGTATATCGCACCCGTAGCTCCCACGGCATCACCCGCCGCGGAGCAACCGACCCAGCAACAGCAGTCAACGGCGTCGACCGCAACTGCATCACAGCCGGCAAAGGAACAGTCGACATTTGTTCCTACACCAGGCGTTGTTCGCGAGATCACGCACGCACAGTTCAAAGCATTCCTCGCCTCCGGTCCCTACTACCTGATCGATGCACGCGGTGCCGAGAAGTACGCAGAAGGTCACATCGCGAACGCCGTGAACTTCTACGGAGGTGAAGCAGAAGCGCGCATTCCCGACATGCTTCAGTCTGTGCCGAAGGATCGCGTGATTCTGATCTACTGCGACGGCGGTGAGTGCGAACTTTCTCATCACGTCGCCGACGTTCTTAAACGATTTGCGTACGGACCCATCTTCATCTACACAGGTGGATGGGCCGAGTGGACCACGAAGAAATAACCCATGTCAACTCCATCACGCCAGCTCATTCGCCAGCTTGCCACACGATTCGGTCTGATCGGTGAATCACCGCTCATGGTACAGGCACTCTCGCGTCTGCTCCAGGTTGCGCCGACGGACCTCTCCGTCCTGATCACCGGCGAGACCGGTACCGGCAAGGAAGTATTTGCAAACGCCGTCCACGAACTCAGCGGACGTAAACGCTACCCATTCGTCAGCGTGAATTGCGGAGCAATTCCCGAGACCTTGCTCGAGAGCGAGCTGTTCGGCGCAGAGAAAGGTGCCTTCACTGGCTCGGTCGAACAACGTAAGGGCTTCTTCGAATCAGCTCATCGTGGAACCATCTTCCTCGATGAGATCGGCGAAATGCCGATCGGCACCCAAGTGAAGCTGTTGCGCATCCTTGAGTCGGGCGAGTTTTCACGCCTCGGCTCATCCGACGTACACAAGGTGGACGTCCGTCTCGTTGCCGCCACTAATCGCGACCTCGCCTATGAGGTACGGCAAGGACGCTTCCGACAGGACCTGTTCTTCCGTCTCAACAGCGTGAACATTCATCTGCCGCCGCTCCGCCAGCATAGTGAAGACGTACCCGTGCTTGTCGAACATTTTGGACAGCGCACGGCCGACAAGCTCGGCATCGCGTACGAGGGCATTGCAGCTGATGCGCTGCAGCATCTCGGCACCCTATCCTGGCCCGGCAACGTTCGTGAACTGCGCAACATCGTCGAAACAATGGTTACCCTCGAACAAGGGGCTCGCATCACGCAGGAAATGCTCGAACGCTATCTCCCCGAGCCAACTGACGAGCCTATTGCACCCATGGCCACAGCTCTCGTGCGTGTCAACGAGGCCCCACGATCATCGTCAGCAATGGAAGCCGATATGGCCATGCTCTATCGCACGCTGATCCAACTCTCGGCCGATGTCTCCGAGATGAAGTCGGTACTGCGCCACCTCCTCAGCATGTCTGTCGACCTGCACGAACCCGCGCCCACCGACATCCGTCCGGCGGCTGTAGCGCCCCCTGCAGAAACCCCACTTGACGATCTTCAGCTTGCAACACTCGAACGACGCGCCATTGAAACCGCTCTGCGCAGAACACAGGGAAATCGTCGTGAAGCGGCAAAACTGCTTGGTCTGAGTGAGCGCACCTTGTACCGTAAAATTGACGACTTCGGTTTGCTGTAGCTCCGCTTCGTAACTTCAGGCATGTCCGCACTTCCCCTCACGCTCTCCATCGCAGGCGCACCGATCATCGTTGATGTATCGAAGGCCATCGATATCTCGTTGAGCGTTTCTCCCAACGAGCAGCCGAATGCGTTCTTTCTTCCGATGGCGGCCTTCGAGCCGTATCGGAGTGGATCGTTTGTGGCCAGTATCGAGGAAGGGGGCCCAGTACGTTGCGACATCATCACGTTTGCACCGCACGGCAACGGTACGCACACAGAGTGTATCGGACACGTCGCCGGACAGCGCTATCGCTTGCCGCAGTGCATGACGGATCTTGTCGATACTGCACAGCTCGTTACCGTCGCGCTCGAAGACGTCGACGGCGATCACGTCATCACACGTCAGGCACTTGAGAGCGCCTGGAACGATGCCGGGTGCACAACACTTGTTATCCGCACCACACCTAACGACGACACCAAGAAATTCCGTCAATGGTCGGGAACGAACCCACCATACGTACAGCCTGATGCCATGCAGACAATCGTTGGCCGTGGCGTGCGGCATCTTCTCATCGACCTTCCCTCGGTTGATCGTGAGGAGAGTGCCGGACAGCTCCCAGCGCATTGGACGTTTTGGCAGTGGCCCGCAGCACCACGCGAGACCTGCACCATCACGGAGTTTATCTACGTGCCGAATGTCGTCGCCGACGGCATCTATGGCATCATGTTCAACATCGCCGGATTTGATGGCGATGCGGCTCCAAGTCGACCACACCTTCTGCCAATCCTCACATAAGGCGTCACGTTTTCACCGTTTCAATCCACGACAGGATATGGACGGCGCGATGTGGCGTGGTATATTCGAGCCATCAACGACGCGTGCTCCGGAACGATTCGTTGGAACAATTCAATAGGTGACGTATGTCGCGTACTCTGAACAAAGTGATGCTCATCGGCAACGTCGGGAAGGAACCCGATGTCAACTTTACGCCGAGCGGCGTCAAGGTTGCGCACTTCCGCCTTGCCACGTCGGAAACGTGGAAGGATAAGGATGGGGCTGTGCAGGAACACACCGATTGGCATACCGTCGTCGCATGGCGCGGTCTTGCAGACGTGGTGGAAAAGCTCATCCGGCGCGGAGCCCGTGTGTACGTTGAGGGCAAGATCCAATCGCGCTCATTCGACGACCGTGATGGAAACAAGCGGTACGTCACCGAGATCGTAGCAGACAATTTGTTGTTGCTCGACGCAAAGCGCTCAGACACGCCTGGAAATGGCAGTGATCTCGAGCAACAACCATCATCACATGTATCAGACGATATCCCGTTCTGATCTTCACTGGAGACCTGACTTTTGGACGTTTCGCGTAGCACGGAAATTCGAGTAGGCATCGTTAGCGTGATCTCGATCGCACTGTTGGTGATTGGCATCATGCTTGGCAAGGGTATCAGCTTTAGTCCAACACAGAAATCAGTTGCGATCCGCCTTGCAACATCAGGCGGTATCGATGCTGGCAGCCCAGTGGTGGTGAACGGCGTACGCCGTGGCACGGTGACGCAGGTGAGCAACGACAACGGAGGCGTGCTGGTTACGGCAACGCTCGACGATGTCTCAGATCTCAAGTCTGATGCGCAAGCTCTTGTATCGATCCTGGAGATCACGGGCGGCAAGAAGATCGAGCTCACGCCTGGAAGCGCCGCTACGGCACTGAATCCAAGTGCCGAGATCCCGGGCCGTGTCGCAGCCGACATCGGTACATTGGTTGGCGTATTGGGCGACGCGAGTGGCGACATTACGGGTCTGATCAAGCGCCTCGACACGATTAGCATGTCGGTGAGCGATCTCTTGCGTGACGGATCGGTTGTTGCGAACATCAAGACGATGACCAACGATGGTGCGCTGGCTCTTACCGATCTGCGTGTGTTCATGGAGAACAATCGGGGTCCACTCACCACAACAGTTCAGGATCTCAAAGCACTTACATCAGAGCTTCGCGAGAGCGTGCATCGTAACGAGCCGGGTGTTACGCGTATCATCGCACGCACGGAAACCGTTGT
This sequence comes from uncultured Ignavibacteria bacterium, assembly GCA_903939735.1. Classification (GTDB taxonomy): domain Bacteria; phylum Bacteroidota; class Ignavibacteria; order Kapaibacteriales; family Kapaibacteriaceae; genus UBA10438. Next base: position 19,118 of record CAJAIA010000027.1, on the reverse strand, counting down.
AAAGAGTCTCGAAGGCACGCTGGCAAAGGCTGACGGTGCGATCACAAACGTCGACACACTCACAACACGCGTAAGCGCAATGGTCAACGACCTGCGCACAAATAAAAGTCTGCTGCATGCGTTGATGTACGACGACAAGTTGTTCGGCAAGCTCGACTCAACGCTGATCTCGCTCCGCAAGGTCTTGAAGGACTTCGGACGTGATGGCGTGAACGTGAACGTTGGGCTTGGTCATCGCAAGTAAACTCCCTTCATGAACATCCTCCGGTGGTGCATTCTTGCCGTGGTCTGCGTAGCCTGTGGCGGACCCCGCAAACTCCAACAGAACTTCGACCTTCGCACCGAGGGTGAGAAGAAGGTTGAGCTCCGTTTTGTTGGCACAAAGCACGTCGACTCGGTCGATGTGCGCAACGTTCGCACCGATGTGTGGAAGGTTGAGCACTACGCCTATCCGGATTCCATTCGTCTCTTCGTGCGCGTTCTCGACACCACAGGGTTTGTCGTAACGCACATGGCTGCTCCGTACAAGGCCGACAGCGCGCCGGACTATTTTCCGCAGCTCGTTGAACATCTCGGAGCACGTCGCAAACAGAAGCACGCGACGATCACAGACTATCGTGTTCGAGAATACGGCGAGGCCGACTCTGTGCCGGCAAACATTGCGCTGGCAATCGACTGCTCGGGATCGATGAAAGGCGTCAAAGAGACGATCGACTATGGAACCGAGATCTTCATCGGACTAAAGCGTTCGTTCGACAATGTGTCGCTGACGGCGTATCACAAAGACATTCGCACGGTGTTTCCGCTTACGTCTGATACGGCGGAGATGCTACCTGCATTCCGTGAGTATCGGAAGATGTCGCAGGGTCTGTTTACAGCGACGTACGACGGAATTCTCAAGACGTTGAAGACGCTCGAGCGCGTGCCACTCGATCAACCAAAGGTTTGCGTCGTCTTCGCCGACGGCGATGAAAATCAGTCGACAGCTAAGGTGGGCGACATCTTTGAGTACGCCACCAAACACAACATTTCGATCTACTGCGTTGGCTTCGGCTACGCTCGGGATGAGCCGCTGCAGGATCTTTCGCTTTATACGGGTGGCAAGTACTACCGTGCATATACGAAGAAGGACCTGCTCGCAATCTTCATGGACATCTACCGAAGCTTGCGCAACTACTACCTGGTTACCTACACTCCGCCTCGGTACGAGGGATTGCACGTAGCAGATCTCACCGTGCAGCTTCCAGGACGTGACACGCTGATTGCCCGCGGTCAGTACGACAAGTCGCCACTGGTGCCTCCAGACATTCGCGATGAGTTCTCAAGGCCGATTCTGTTTGCCTTCAATCAAAGCACGATCGACACCTCGTCGTACTACATTCTGGATGAGCTGGCTGATGCGCTCGAGCGCTTCGAGCGTGTTGTACTCGAAGTGCAGGGCCACACCGACAACATTGGTGGTGAAGAGTTCAATCTTCGACTCTCCATGGCGCGTGCCGAGGCTGTTAAGTCGGCGCTCGTCGGACGTGGCATTGATGCAACACGACTTCGCACCAAGGGGTATGGGTTCAGCATGCCGGTGGTGCCGAACGATTCACCCGAGAATCAAGCAAAGAATCGCCGAACGGTGTTTCGCATTCTCCGCAAGTAGCGGATGCGACACAGCCAGGTTGCCCAGTATCTTTGCGGTATGGCTCGAACACCTCTCATGCAACTCTTCCGTCGTGCGCTCGCGCAAGCGCAGCACAGTCCTTCACGGCGGTCGTTCCTGCACACATCAGCACTTGCGGCAGCTGCGGCGGCAACACCAGCTGTCGTGCATAGCTGCACGAAGTCGCCATCCGTTCGCATTGACCGCACCGTGCAGGTAGCGGTTGTTGGTGCTGGCCTTGCTGGATTGCATGCCGCATGGCTGCTCAAGAAGTCGAACGTCGAGGTTGCGTTGTTCGAAGCATCGAAGCGCGTAGGGGGCAGGTGTTTGACGGCGAACAATCTGTTGATCGACAACTCATGGACTGAGCTTGGCGGCGAGTTTATCGACAGTGGACATGGCGACATGCTCACACTTGCCAAATCGCTTGGTGTTGAACTCATCGATACGGACTCGATGCGCTACCACACGAACGACACCTACTACTTCCACGGTCGCACCTATACCATGGAGGATGTTGTCGAGGCGATCGAGCCATTCCTTCCACGTATCGCCGCAGACGCCGAGAAGCTTCCACCATCACTGTCAGATCTTCGTACCAGCCCGGCACGCGCACTCGATCTGCTTTCGCTTGAATCCTACTTTGCCGGACTCGGCATTGAGGGATGGCTTCGGTCGTTTCTGGAGATTGCCTTCGTTACGGAGAACGGACTCGAGCTGGGTGAGCAGAGCGCGCTTAACCTCATCACCATGGTCAGCACCGACACAACTGATGGCGAGTTCAGACCGTTTGGTTCGAGTGATGAACGGTTCGTCGTCAAGGGCGGCGTGCAGCGGATTACCGATGCGCTCGCATCGAGTGTGCGCGATACAACCCACACCAACCATGTCCTCACTGATGTGTCGCATGATGGCACGAGGTATGTTCTCGCCTTCCAGCGAGGCATCGACTCGTTGCATGTTGCGGCCGATCACGTAGTTCTCGCTCTTCCCTTTACGATGCTGCGCAACGTTGCGATCAACGTCGAACTTCCGGAGAGCAAGCGTCGCGTTATCAACGAGCTGCGCTATGGCACAAACGGCAAATTGCTCATGGGCTTTAGCGATGCATTCTGGGTAAACAACGAACGCAGCGGAACCATCCTCACCGACCTTCCATTGCAGCTGGTGTGGGAGAACTCTCACATGCAGGGCACGAAGGGCGCTGGCCTTACGATGTTCTACGGCGGCAGCATGAGTCGCGTGATTCAAGGCATGTCGAACAAGGATGCCGGCGCAATGATGATGAAGCATATCAACACCGCTTGGCCGTTCAGCGTGGGCATTCAACCTACGCGCGTCGAGCGCATGCATTGGCCAACGCAGCCATTCATCAAGGCATCGTATTCAGCATATGGTCCGGGCCAATGGACAGATTTCTACGGCGTCGAAGGTGCGTCTGTTGGCAACCTGCACTTTGCGGGCGAACACTGCAGCTTGCAGCACAAGGGCTACATGAACGGTGCCGCTGAAACCGGACGTCTGGCAGCAGAACGCATCATCGCGGCACGTGGGTAAACACCTGTTGCATCAGTGACTGCGCTACGTTCTGTCCGTCGAGCGCGGCGCTTACAATGCCCCCTGCATACCCGGCACCTTCGCCACATGGATAGAGGCCTCGCACCGACGTGTGTTCGCGCGTAACCGGATCGCGTGGAATGCGGACTGGTGAAGACGTGCGCGACTCAACACCAACCATCACAGCGTCGTTCGTGAGGTATCCCGGCATCATCCGTCCGAACTCACGAATCGCAGCACGCAGACGTGCATCAACAGGTGCTGGAAGTATCGATCGAATATCAACGCTCGAATGACCAGGAATGTAGGACGTGCGTGGGATTGTTGCTGACACTGTACCATCGAGATAGTCCATCAACCGTTGCGCTGGCGCACGCTGCGAACCATCGCCCGTTGCGGCAAACGCTGCGCGCTCTACGGATGCTTGATATTCCAGCGCGGCACGCACACCGTGCGCTGCAAATGGCTGCCAGTCATCCTCTTCGACCGCAACCACCGTCCCAGAATTCGCGAACGGCGAATCACGTCGCGACATCGACATCCCATTCACAACGATCTCGCCAGGCGCCGTTGCGGCCGGCACGATAAGTCCGCCCGGACACATACAGAACGAAAACACACCACGTCCGTTCGACTGGCACACCAGCTTGTAGGACGACGCGGGAAGATGAGGATCGCGGGGAGATTGGTGATACTGAATCTCGTCAACAAGTGCTTGGGCATGTTCAATGCGGACACCGAGTGCGAAGGGCTTGGCTTCGATCGCAACGTCGTGCTCCACGCACATGTCGATCACATCACGCGCGCTGTGTCCTGTTGCCAAGATCACGGCGTCGGCAAGTATCTCCGACCCATTGGCGCATACAACGCCAGCGATCCGACGCTCCGGCGTTGTGCGCATCGCAAAACCCGTGACGTGCGTATCAAAGTGCACTTCACCCCCGAGGCGCAGGATCGTTTCGCGTATAGCTTGGACCACGGCCCAGAGCTTGTTGGAACCAATGTGCGGATGGGTATCGACGAGGATATCGGGCGTTGCCCCATGATCGACTAACAGCTGCAACACGCGCGAGATACTGCCGCGTTTGTGCGATCGGGTGTAGAGCTTTCCGTCGGAATATGTTCCGGCACCACCCTCGCCGAAGCAATAGTTCGAATGGGGGTTCACCACACCGTCCTGCTGAATTGCACGCAGATCCCGGCGTCGAGCCCGAACATCCTTACCACGGTCGAGCACGACCGGCGTAATGCCCTGCGTGAGTAGCTCCAGCGCGGCGAAGTAGCCGGCAGGACCTGCCCCAACGATAAGGACGCGCTTCGTTGGGTCGGCTGGAAGGCACCGATCCACCTCGCGCGGCGGAACCGGAGCATCTTCGTGCACGTAGGCATCCACCGTCAGACGCACAACAGGATAGCGCGAGCGTGCATCGATCGACCGGCGAACCGGACGGATCGAGGTGAGATCGTCGTCGGAGCACCCGAGCTCCGATGCAACCATCCGTCGAACATCGACGGGGTCGGCGGCTTGGGACGGACGTAGGGCGAGCTCAATTCTGCGATGCATAGCTACGAAGCTACGGAGGTTCGCGCGCTATCTTGCGGCATGGCCTCTGACATCTACGAACGCATTTACGACATCGTGCGTGCCGTCCCGCATGGGAAGGTCACCACGTACGGACACATCGCAGCGGCCATTGGATCCCGAGGGGGTGCGCGGCTCGTCGGGTGGGCCCTGAACGCCGTAGCGCATAGCGACCGGATCGACATCCCCTGCCATCGCGTGGTGAATCGCCTCGGCGAACTCTCCGGGAAGATGCATTTCGAGACCCCCTACGTGATGCGCGAGCGCCTCGAAGCCGAGGGTGTCCAGTTTCTGGGCGAGGCCGTTGACATGCGCCATCACCTCTGGGAACCGCCGACGGAGGCATAATCGCCGTATCTTTGCCGTCCGTTTCAATTCAAAGGATTCACAATGAAGGTCATCCTGACCACCGTGGTTGCGGCTGGCATCCTTATCGGTTGCTCCAACCAAATTCCCGACATCAATGGCGTGGAAGCATCGACAAAGAGCGATTCGACTAGCTATGCTATCGGTCTGCAAATCGGTAAGTCGTTCCGCGAGCAAGGCATCGAAATCGATTCGCGTGCATTCATCGCCGGCATCCAAGATGCGCTCAACGAAAAGCCACTCTTTGCCGATTCTGTCGTGCAAAAGGTGCTGATGTCTGTGCAAGAGCAGGCAATGGAGAAGATGAAGGCCAACGAGCAAAAGAAGCAAGCAGACATGGCCAAGACGGCTGACTCTGTGCGCAAGGTTGGCAATGAGTTTCTTGCCAAGAACAAGACAAAGGCTGGCGTAACAACAACCGCATCTGGTCTGCAATACGAAGTCATCAAGCAAGGCAATGGTCCACGTCCAACAGCAACGCAAACTGTTGTTGTGCATTACACCGGCATGCTCATCGACGGCAAGGTGTTCGACAGCTCCATTCAGCGCAACCAACCTGCTGAATTCCCTGTCGGCGGCGTGATCCCTGGCTTCTCTGAGCTTCTCCAGCTGATGCCGGAAGGTTCGAAGTTCAAGGCGTATCTGCCGAATGAACTTGCGTACGGACCACAAGGCAGCGAACTCATCCCACCGGGTAGCGTTCTCGTGTTCGAGATTGAACTCCTCGGCATCAAGAAGTAACTCATCATTGTTCATCAAGGTAGCACCAACGTATGCGCACACTTCTCATTCTCGCAGCTAGCGTGATCGTCAGCGTGGCGCTGACATCGAACGCTTCAGCACAACAACAGGTTAACAGCGTGAAACCAACAACAGCAAAAGACACAACGAGCTACGCCGTTGGTCAGCAAATCGGAAAGTCACTCGTCGATCAAGGTCTCGACCTCAATCTCGGCATGCTCCTCGCAGGTCTGCGCGACATGATGTCGGGCAAGCCACTCCTGAGCGATGAAGCACTGCAAGAAGCCATGATGAAGCTCCAGCAGGAGACAATGGCTCGCATGCAAGCTGAAAGCGCGAAGAAGGGCGAAGCAGCAAAGGGCAAGGGCGAAGCATTCCTCGCAGAAAACAAGAAGAAGGCCGGCGTGATGACAACACCATCTGGTCTGCAGTACAAGGTTGTCACCGAAGGCAAGGGCAAGAAGCCAACCAAGGAAAACACGGTGAAGGTGCACTACACAGGCACACTCATCGATGGCACAGTGTTCGACAGCTCAGTCAAGCGCGGTGAGCCGATTGAGTTCCCACTCGGTGGCGTGATCGCTGGTTGGACAGAAGGCGTACAACTGATGTCAGTTGGTTCGAAGTACATGTTCTACATCCCATCGGAACTTGCCTACGGTTCAAACGGCGCAGGCGGAGCGATCGGACCAAACGAGACATTGATCTTCGAAGTTGAGTTGCTCGACATCACGAAGTAAGACACGCTCCATAGCATTGAACAACGAGCCGCACACATGTGCGGCTCGTTTCGTTTTCGCCCGCAATTACAGACCCCTTTATCCGTAACTTTGTGTCGCTCATCCACCTTCGGAAAATGACATACGTGAACAAGCTTCCAGTTCTTGGACTTCTGATTCTTCCAACGCTTGGCGTGATCTATGCCATTTGGGCTGCCCTTAATGGCGACATCACTACGTTGAACGTTGTGATGTGCGTTGTGGGCGTCATCCTTACAGAGTATGGCATCACGATGGGCTACCATCGACTGGTCGTCCACAAGGCATACGAGCCGCACCCAGCGCTCAAGGCAGTCGTTCTCGCACTCGGTTCGATGGCCTTCCAAGGTCCGGTTGTCAACTGGGCATCAACCCACACAAAGCACCATGCTCACAGCGATCAAGAGGGCGATCCACACTCACCGACGATCAGCGGATTCCTCTACGCGCACTTCGAATGGCTGCTCGAAATGGGCAGCGACGACATGGGCGAGATCAAGGCAAAGTGGGGTCAGCGCTACCTCAAGGATCCAATGATCAAGTGGTTCTCCGACACCTTCCTGTTCTGGGGTCTGGGCAGTCTTGTACTCCCAGCAATCATCGCGTTTGCGATCGAGGGTACGGGGCACGCAGCCTTCATGGGCTTCATCTGGGGTGGTCTGGTGCGCGTGTTCCTTTCGTCGCATATCACCTGGAGCGTGAACTCGGTATGCCACTACATCGGTGGTCGCATGTTCACCACAACCGACAAGAGTCGCAACAACTTCGTTGTCGGCATTCTTGCACTCGGCGAAGGCTGGCACAACAATCACCACGCGTTCCCTGCTTCGGCATTCCACGGTATGAAGTGGTGGCAGTTTGATCTTACTGGACTCAGCATCCGACTCTTTGAAGTGCTCGGACTGGTGAAGAAGGTCGTCCGGATTCCTGAATCACTCCTCGAGAAGCGTCGCTACGACGGCTCCCTTGCCGCCGTAAACGTGCAAGTGCTGTCGATGACCGAGGATGGTGAGCCAGAAGAGCATGCATGACCCTGTTCTCTGCAACCGACCTCAGTAAATCGTACTACGAGAAGGTTCTCTTCGAAGGCATCTCCTTTGGAATGCAGTCAGGCGAACGCATCGGTGTTATCGGTCGCAACGGCGCGGGTAAAACCTCGCTCCTGCGCATCATCGCCGGACTCGACACGCCGGATGCAGGAGAGGTAGCGTTCAATCGCGACGCACGCGTCGAGTACCTCCCGCAGCTTCCTACCTTCGAGCGCTCCGACACTGCATTGCATGCCGTGACATCAGCGTACGATCAAGGACATGGGTTTCTCGAGGAATGGGAACTTGAGACGCGTGCAAATCGCACGCTCGGCAAACTCGGCATTCACGATCCACTCCGCGACGTCCACATTATGTCGGGCGGACAGCGCAAGCGCGTTGCGATTGCTCGTGCGTTGATGGCCCAGCCAGACTTGCTGATTCTCGATGAGCCAACGAACCATCTCGATGCTGTGAGCGTGCAATGGCTGCAGGACGACTTGCAGGCAACATCACGCGGACTCTTGCTAGTGACGCACGATCGGTACTTCCTCGACGCTGTGTGTACGCGCATTATCGAGCTCGATCAGCACCGCCTCTTCTCCTACGACGGCTCGTACGAGTCGTACCTCGAACGCAAAGAATCCATGATCGCCGTCGCTGATGCAACGGCTGATCACCAGCGGAACAAACTCCGCACAGAACTCGCATGGCTGCAAAAAGGCGCAAAGGCACGCCGCACGAAACAGCAAAGCCGCATCGACTGGATCGAAAAGATGCAGCGCGAGCAGAAGACTGCATCGACGGAGTTTCGCGATATCGACATTGAAGTGGGCGGACGGTTCCTTGGTGGGAAGATTATCGACGCAGTCGATATCACCCACGGTTCCATGATCACCAACTTCACGTATCGGGCAGCCCCCTCTAATCGCATCGGCATTATTGGTGCAAATGGGGCCGGTAAGACTACGCTGCTCAACATCCTTAACGGCTCTATCCGTCCAACCAGCGGTCACGTCGGCATCGGCGACACCGTCACGATCGGCTTCTTCCAACAAGAGATCAAGGATCTCGACGAGAATGCCACCGTTGTGACGAACGTGCGTGACATCGCAGAGTACATCGATGCGGGCGTCGGACGTGAGCGGTACATCAGTGCGAAAGAGCTGTGCGATCGCTTCGGGTTTTCCTCCAAGCAGCAGCACGCATACGTGCACACGCTGTCAGGGGGCGAGCGACGTCGCCTCGGATTGCTTCGCGTGTTGATGTCGAATCCCAACGTCCTCTTCCTGGACGAGCCCACAAACGACTTCGATCTCGTGACGTTGTCGGCACTTGAGGAATACCTCTCGTACTTCAAAGGCGTCCTGCTCATCGTCTCGCACGATCGCGCATTCCTCGACAAAACCGTCGACACCATCTGGGCCTTTGAAGCCGGTGGCGTGATCAAGGAATACCCCGGCAACTACACCACGTACCTCGAGAAGCTCGAAGCACGGTCGAAGAAATCCAACGACGACCGCGGGGACGCGCCACAGCGCACCCCGGCTGCGCCGCCCCCTTCCAAGAAGAAGCTCAACTTCAACGATCAGCGGGAGTTTGAGCAACTCGAGCGCGACATCCCCCGTTTTGAGGCGCTTGTTGCCGACGTTGAAGCCAAGATGGCCTCGGGTGAAGGGTCGTACGAGGATCACCACCGCTGGGCCGGGGAACATGCCGAAGCCGCGCGGAACCTCGATACTGCCATGACACGTTGGTTGGAGCTGAGCGAGCGCATCGCGTAACGGCATCCAGCGCCGTTTTCCGATATTTGCAGTCTATTCGCGCCAATTCTGAACAACGGTATAGGTCCATGGCAACTCAAGACATCTCCATGATCAAGAAGGTGTACGAACACCTTCCATCAAAAGTCGCGGCTGCGCGAGCACTCGTCGGACGTCCACTCACCCTTGCAGAGAAGATCCTCTATGCACACATGGTGGAGCTGCCAACAGCGGCCTACACACGTGGTGGCGCGTATGTGGACTTCAATCCTGACCGCGTTGCGATGCAGGATGCAACGGCACAGATGGCGTTGCTGCAGTTCATGTCGGCCGGCATTCCAACGGTTGCCGTTCCGTCGACAGTGCACTGCGATCACCTGATCCGTGCCGAGCATGGCGCAACGAACGACTTGGAAACATCGCTCAAGGAAAACAAGGAAGTCTTCGACTTCCTCTCGAGCGTTTCGCAGAAGTACGGCATCGGCTTCTGGAAGCCAGGCGCAGGCATCATTCACCAAGTGGTGCTTGAGAACTATGCCTTCCCAGGCGGCATGATGATCGGCACAGACTCACACACACCGAATGCTGGTGGTATGGGTATGATCGCCATCGGTGTTGGTGGTGCTGATGCAGTGGACGTAATGGCTGGCATGCCATGGGAGCTTCAAATGCCGAAGCTCATCGGTGTAAAGCTCACTGGCAAGATGAACGGCTGGACGAGCCCGAAGGACGTAATCCTGAAGCTCGCTGGTATCCTCACGGTAAAGGGTGGAACAGGCGCAATCGTTGAGTACTTCGGCGACGGCACTGCATCGTTCTCAGCAACAGGTAAGGGTACGATCTGCAACATGGGTGCGGAAATCGGTGCAACAACATCGGTGTTCCCATACGATGCATCGATGGAGCGCTACCTGCTCTCGAGCGACCGTGCAGATGTAGCAGCGCTCGCGAACACAGTAGCAGAGCACCTGCGTGCAGACGAAGAAGTGTTTGCAAATCCATCGGCGTACTACGACCAAGTAATCGAAATCAACCTCGACACACTCGAGCCGCACATCAACGGTCCGTTCACACCAGACCGTGCAATGGAGCTCTCTGAATTCGTCAAGGCAGTCAAGGACAACAACTGGCCGGAAGATCTGCGCGTTGGTCTCATCGGATCATGCACCAACTCATCGTACGAAGACATGAGTCGTGTTGCAGCCATTGCAGACTTTGCAACGAAGAACGGACTCAAGGCGAAGGCAGAGTTCACGATTACGCCGGGCTCCGAGCAGGTGCGTGCAACGATCGAGCGCGACGGCATTCTTGCCAAGCTCGAGAACATCGGCGGCACCGTGCTTGCCAACGCATGCGGTCCGTGTATCGGACAGTGGAAGCGTCACGACGTGCAGCAAGGCGATCGCAACTCGATCATCACCTCGTTCAACCGCAACTTCACAGGTCGCAACGACGGCATCAAGGAAACGCACGCCTTTGTTGCATCGCCAGAAACAGTTGCAGCGTTTGTGCTTGCTGGCAAGCTCACAACGAACTTCATGAAGGAGCCAATCGACGGCGTCATGCTCCAGCCACCTGTTGGTGACGAGCTTCCGGCACAAGGCTTCGTACCAGATCCAGCGGGCTTCATCGCACCAGCTGCTGATGGCAGCACGGTCTCGGTTGTCATCGAGCCATCAAGCAACCGTCTGCAAGCACTCGAAGCATTCAAGGCACCAGTTGCAGCTGAGTACATCGACATGCCACTGTTGCTCAAGGCGAAGGGCAAGTGCACAACCGACCACATCTCGATGGCCGGACCATGGTTGCGCTTCCGCGGTCACCTCGACAACATCTCGAACAACATGTTCATCGGCGCTATCAACTACATCAACGACACCGCCAACAGCGTCAAGAACGTCTTCACGGGCGAGCACGGCGAAGTACCAGCAACTGCACGCGACTACAAAGCACGCGGCATCGCATGGGTTGTTGTTGGCGACGAGAACTACGGCGAAGGCTCATCACGTGAGCACGCAGCCATGGAGCCACGCTTCCTCGGCGGTAAGGCAATCATCGTGAAGAGCTTCGCGCGTATTCACGAAACAAACCTCAAGAAGCAAGGCATGCTGCCGCTCACATTCGTGAACCCAGCAGACTACGACAAGATCCGCGAAGGCGATCGCATGTCGATCGACATCACAACGCTCGCTCCCGGCTCAAACGTCACGCTCACAGTAACGCACGACGACGGCAACAGCGAAACAATCGAACTCAAGCACACCATGAACGAGCAGCAACTCGGCTGGTTCAAGGCAGGCTCCGCGTTGAATCTGATCGCAGGCCGATAAAGGTTGAATGCCGGGAAAGTATAGCTCCCGGCATAGCATTCGAATCAAGCCCTCTACCATTCGCTGGCAGGGGGCTTTTCATTGGCATCTACCTCACTCTGCGGGCATCTCTACATCATCGTCTGGACCCGGACCGAGAAAGATCGTAAAGCCTTCTTGGGCGATGATCTTCTTCACAAGGTTCAGCGCTTGCTTGTCCGACGCAAACGCGTCTTCCCAGACCGATGAGTTGTCCTGATCATCCACGACTTCGAGGTACCACTCCGAGCCCCCTTTCTCGCGATAGATGTAGACGTCGATCGAACGGTCGTGTTCGGTGATCGTTTGCGTCAGCGGAGAATACTCGAGCTCGGGGTCGTTGGTCATTGCATGTACGAAGTGTGGACCTTGAAAATACACTTTCGTACGGCATTTGCAGGGGGCTGGGGTGCATGTGCATCGTCGGGATACAACACCACTGCTGTGCCTTCGGCTACATGCACGCGCGTCGACGGAGCGTCGGCATAGAGCTCGACATCATCGTCGGTGTCGTACGGCTTCGTTACAAGTGTGCACGATGATAGCGGCGACCACATAATGTCGAACGATCCTTGTAGTGCAATCTGCACGTCGATGTACTGACGATGCGCCTCGAGCGGTGCTACGTCGTTGCGGCGTACATCGTCGGCGACAATCACAAAGCACTGGTCACCATCAATATCGTGGCGGCCAGGCTCTACAGTTGTGAGATCGTGCGCAGCGAGGAAATCGCGCACACGCACAAACCACGGCAAATGTGCGAATGCTGCAGGCGAAGCGAGGGTGTCGACGATCATGATGATTTGCGTGAGGAGTGAAACCAGTGCGAGTATACGTCATTCACAATCTGCAATCGTTGTCAGTTCGCCTCGTCATCACCACACGTATGGCGTCGTAATGAAATGACAACACGGAATGGCTCGTGGATAAACCCTGACGTTTGTCATAGTACGCTTCGACGAATCTCGCGATTCTTGACGCAGTAGTAGTTCGATACATTCACCACAGAGAGATAGTCATGAAGACCGATCTTCAAGCGATCGTCCAGCAGGTTATGCAGCACCAACAAGCACCCTGCGCCAGCTTGTACCTTACAACACATCGCACACAACCTGAACGTCGCGATGATCCAACGCACTATCGCAACCTTGTACGGGAAATCCGCGACTCGCTCAGCTCTGCGTACTCACCCGCAATGGTTGCTGAACTCATCGCTCCATTTGAACATCTCGAGCGCAACGAAGAATTTTGGAACGCACGAACCGAAGGCATCGTGGTGTTTCGCTCACCCGACATGTTCCTGCGCTTTCACGTCGATCGTCCGGTTGGAGATCTGGCAATCGTTGCTGAAACGTTTCATGTGAAGCCCCTTCTCAAACTTCTGCAGACAAGCGACCGCTATCATGTGCTCACGCTCACGCGTGATTCGGCACATCTGCACGTGGGTGATCGCGACGGCATCGAGGAGGTCGATCTCGGACCCGATGCGCCGATGACACTCGAGCGCGCGCTCGGACATACGATCACGGAGCGCCACTTTACACGGTCGAACTCAGGGGGCACCGAACGTCATGTCGGCCACACAACCACGTCCGATGAAATTGAGCTCGACACAGAGAAGTTTTTCCGTGTCGTTGATCGTACCGTTCTCGAACGTGTCTCACGCGCCGAGGGTCTGCCGCTGATCCTCTGCGGTGTAACCGAATTGGTTGGTGAGTTTCGTCGCATCACACGCAATCAGAAGATCCTTGCTGATGCGATCGTAACACATCCACATGCCCTCGATCGACGTGAAATGACGAAGCGTGCGTGGTCGATTATCGAGCCGCTCGCGACCAAGCGCAGTCTGAATCTGATCGACCTCTATCGGAGCGCTGCTACACGTTGGAACGGTCTGGATGATATCGTACAGGTTGCCCATGCTGCCGTTGAGGGTCGTATCGATACGCTCCTCGTCGAGGATCAACGCGAAGTGCCGGGAAAGATTCATCCCGTTACAGGCGACATCACCTTCGACGATCTTAGCCAGCCGGATATCGACGACGTGCTCGACGATCTGGCCGTGATGGTGATGAGCATGAAGGGCACCGTTCATGTGTTGCCTGCGCAGGCAATGCCCACAGCAACCGGCGTGGCGGCGATCCTTCGATACTAAGTTTTCGGTGGTGGGTGTAACCGTAGCATGCTGCGAGGGTATCTTGCAGCATGCTACGTCGTTTTGTACTCCTCGCTCTTGTTTCGCTCGTGATGTCTGCGTGTGCAGACTACATCGGCGGACCTTACCATCCACGTGATGATGATGAGTACACCGATACCACGGGCGGATCGGTCGACACAACCGGTGGCGACAGCGACAGTGCCGTGTGTTTTACTCGCGACATTCTCCCGATGCTCATCTCGAACTGCACCATGGCGGAATGCCATGATGCAATCGACCCCGAAGAAGACGTCGACCTCACGTCGTATACATCCATCATGCAAGGATCGGAGCGCATCGTGCGAGCCGGCAATCCTGCCGAGTCGAAACTCTACCGCTCGCTGATCGAAACCGATCGCGACGAAATCATGCCTCCCCCGCCACGTTCACTCACAGCAGAGCAAATCGCCTTGGTCGCACGCTGGATTCGCGAGGGGGCTCGCAATCGCGACTGCTCGAAGGACAGCGCGGGTTGCGACACGACAAATGTGACCTACACCACGCACGTCCAGCCCATCATGCAGCGCTCCTGCACCGGCTGCCACAGCGGCACGAATCCGAGCGCTGGCATCAACCTTACCGACCGTACCGTTGTGGCCACGATGGCAACGTCGGGTCGGCTCTACGGTTCGATGGCTCATCTCGCGGGATTTGCCGCAATGCCACCAAGCGGTGGCAAACTGGACGACTGTACGCTTGCAACCATCCAGGCGTGGAAACAGCAAGGTTTACGATAGCGAATAACCGAGCTAAGGCTCGATAAATCATGAACTTCCGTTCATGGACAATCCTTCTCTGGGTTTGCCGTCCTATGCCCCTTCGGCGTATATTTGTGGTTTCTGCGCTACGGCGCACTTCTCTCCATTTGAAGGAAACGGATGAGCCTGAGGATCGGCACCAACTCACGAGGATTGTGGCTTCTGGCCGCCGTGTTGGTGTGCATCCTATCCGGACTAACTGCGGCTCACGGCTCTGAGACGCCGAATACCGCTCCTGTCGTCCGCGCGGGACGTCCGCCCATCCCTGATTCGGCCCGTAAGCGGCCTGTGTTTCCTGATGAGTTCAGCGATTTGGACGAGGAAACGTCGACCGCGGGTGAGTGGGACCCCGAAGTAACGAACAACCTTGAACGAGCACGGAAACGCTATCTCCGAGCGCTGACGCTGGTTGAGCAGAAGGACACAGCACTCGCTGCCGAGCAGTTCGAAGCGGCTATTGCCGAGCTCAACAGTCTCGCATCGTATCCCCGCATTGAGGAGAATCTCGACTTCACAGACCTTGTCCAGGCCGTGATCGAGGATTACGAGTCGTACATCCAAAACATCGACAACCTCAACGAGAACTCATCGGTCTTCATCCTGCGTGAGCGCCTGTTTGAAGAGATCGAATCGGCGAAACCCACCGTTGAGACGATTGCCGTGCCAGCACCAGAGCCGCCGAAGCTTTTGCCGAGCACAACGATTCCGCTGACGTACAACGAGTTCGTTCAGAAGAACATCGACTTCTTTGCCAACCGTCCGGTTGGACGAAAGTTTATGCGCGTGTCGCTTGAGCGCACGGGACGCTGGTTCGACATGATCAGACGCATCGCGAATGAAGAAAACATGCCACCGGAGATTGCTCACCTGGCAATCGTCGAGTCGGGCCTGTCGCCAAACGCGCTCTCGCGCGTAGGCGCAATGGGTATGTGGCAGTTCATGCAACCAACTGGTGAAGAGTACGACCTTGATGTAACGTATTGGGTGGACGAACGCCGCGATCCTGAAAAGGCCACTCGTGCTGCGATGCGATTCCTGAAAGACCTGTACGGCGATCTTGGCGACTGGCATTTGGCGCTTGCTGCATACAACTGCGGTGCTGGAGGTGTACGCCGGGCCATTCGTAAGTCGGGTCTGGATAAGCCAGACTTCTGGCAGGTGCGTCCGTTCCTCCCGCGCGAGACCCAACAGTACGTCCCGCGCTTTATCGCAACGTCGCTCATTGCTGCAAACCGCGATCAGTATGGATTTGGTGACGACTCGATCAAGCTCCATGCGCCACATGAGTACGAGATGGTCACGGTAACCGAGGCGGTACAATTCTCAGCACTTGCACAATGTGCCGGGATGTCCATCGACTCGCTCCGTGAACTCAATCCGGAACTCGTACGCAAGGCCACACCACCATCAGCGACCTACAACTTGAAGGTTCGCAAGGGTGCCGCAGAAGAGTTTCGGAAACGATATGCCGCCCTTACCGACGACGAGAAGCGTCCGTTCATCACACACAAGGTTGGTCGTGGTGAAACGCTGGCATCGATCGCACGCCGCTATGGTGTATCGGGTGCAGAGCTTGCCGAACTCAACAGTCTTAGCGGCTACAAGGCAAAGCTTCGGCGCGGCTCCGTCCTTCGCATTCCGTCGACCTCAGCTACGCGTCAGGCAGCCGAGCAAGCCGCTGCAGCAGAGGCCGTTCAGGCACCCACACCAACGAAGCCAACTGCAGTTGCAGCTGTAACGGCAACGCCATCGGAGCCAACTCCTGCGGCGAGCGCTTCTGGTACAACACGAACACAGCATGTTGTGCGCTCTGGCGAAAGCCTCACATCACTCGCACGACGCTACTTGGTGAACCTTACCGACCTGCGTGCATGGAATGGTTTGACAGCTGGAAACGACAACATCCGGATCGGCGATACGCTGGTGGTGGCGATCTCTGCCACACCCGCTGCTCGCGAGCAGAAGGTTGAACAACTCTCGGTAACACGCACTGTCGAGCACCGCGTTCGCAAGGGCGAAACGCTCCAGTTGCTGGCATCCCGATACGAGACTACCGTCGATCGCATCCGCACGCTCAACCGCATGAAGCGCAATAGCGCGCTCCAGCTGGGCTCGACGGTCACAATCGAAACAAGCCTCTCAAAACGGCAACTGGCAGCACTGGCAGAGGAGTCAGAGCGAGCAAACCGACCGTCCACGTATCGCGTAAAGGCCGGCGACACCCTCACTGATATTGCTGAGCGGTTCGGCACCACGATCGACGCCCTGAAGGCAAAGAATCCAGCCCTGCGTCGATCTGCAAATGTTCGCCGCGGACAGGTCTTGAAGATCAACTAGGTCGCCTGCGCCCCGTATCTTTGCCGACCATGCATGCCATCATCCCTGTAGCCGGAATCGGCACTCGACTTCGCCCCTTCACACACTCGTTGCCGAAGGTGTTGGTCAACGTTGCGGGCAAACCAATTCTGGGTCATATCCTGGACTCCCTTGTCGCGCAAGGCGTCTCAAGTGCCACCATTATCACGGGATACAAAGGTGAGCTTGTTGAAGACTACATCGCGTCGAACTACACACTCGATGTAACGTTCGTTGAGCAAGATGAAATGCTTGGTCTTGGTCATGCGATCTGGTGCGCACGCGAATCGCTAGGTGATACACCGGTGCTCATCATTCTTGGCGACACCGTGTTTGATGTTGATCTGTCTGTGCTCTCGTCGCGACAGTTCTCGTCGCTTGGCGTGAAGTATGTCGACGATCCACGTCGCTTCGGTGTGGTGATCGAAGAAGGTGGCTTTGTAAGCCGCTTAGTCGAGAAGCCCGAGACACCAGTATCGAACATGGCTATCGTCGGACTCTACTACATCAGCCGTCCAACAGAGCTCCGCAGCGCGTTGGAGACACTCATCACGAACGACATGCGCACCAAGGGTGAGTACCAACTCACTGATGCTCTGCAGCTGATGGTCGATCGTGGCGAAAAGTTCACCACGTTCTCCGTTGATGGATGGTACGATTGTGGCAAGCCGGAAACACTACTCCAAACGAATCGCTTCCTGCTCACCAAGCGCAACGAAATGCCGACTGCTCCGCTAGGGTGCGTGTTTGTACCGCCGGTGCACGTTGATCCATCTGCAATTGTTGAGCATTCCGTGATCGGACCCTACGCGTCGATTTCGAAGGGTGCTGTTGTGCGCAATGCCATCCTGCGCGACAGTATCGTGAGCGATGCAGCAACGGTATGCGACATCGCACTTGATCAGTCGATCATCGGTGAAAACGCCGAAGTCACTGGTCGCTTCTCATCGATCAACATCGGCGATGCCTCCATCGTCCGCCTCTCACAGTAAACGAACAGTTCTCGCTCTATCACTTTTCCTCGGTTTCATGCAGTACATCTTCACCTCTGAGTCGGTATCCGAAGGACATCCCGACAAGGTTTGCGATCAGGTTTCTGACGCCGTCCTCGATGAAGTTCTTGCCAACGATCCAACTGGACGCGTAGCATGCGAATGTTTTGCTACGACAGGTATGATCGTTGTTGGTGGCGAGATCACAACAACGCATTACATCGATCTCCCCAAGCTTGTGCGTAAGGTGATTCGCGAGATCGGCTACGACCGTGGCGAGTATCGCTTCGAAGCTGATTCATGCGCCGTGATCAACGTGATCAACAGCCAGTCTCCCGACATCGCTGCCGGAGTCGACACAGGCGGTGCTGGTGACCAAGGCATGATGTTCGGCTATGCATCGAATGAGAACGACGAATACATGCCGACGGCTATTCACCTTTCGCACAAGCTCGTAAAGCGCTTGGCCGACATTCGTAAGAATGATGCGGCCCTGATGCCATACCTGCGTCCGGACGCAAAGGCGCAAGTTTCTGTGGTATATGGCGACAACGGTGAAGTTGTGAGCGTTGATACAATCGTTGTATCGACACAGCACGACCCGATGGCAAATGCTCAGAAGCGCATCACAGACGACGTGATCGAAAACGTCGTGAAGGCCGTTATCCCAGAACACCTGATCACATCAGACACCAAGTATCACGTAAACCCAACGGGTGTGTTCGAGATTGGTGGACCGCACGGTGACACGGGGCTTACAGGACGTAAGATCATTGTCGACACCTATGGCGGTCGTGCACCACACGGCGGCGGTGCGTTTTCGGGCAAGGATCCAACGAAGGTTGACCGTTCGGCTGCCTATGCGGCACGCCACCTAGCGAAGAACATCGTTGCCGCTGGTATTGCTCGCGAGTGCACGATCCAGCTTGCCTACGCCATTGGCGTGGCCCAGCCGGTGTCGATCAACGTGAACATGCACGGCACATCGGCCGTGAACGAGCGCGAACTGGAAGCCTTCATCT
>CAJAIA010000026.1 GCA_903939735.1 uncultured Ignavibacteria bacterium | reverse complement strand
TCGGCCGCATTACCTTCCGAAGCGCTACACAGCATATCAGCAGGTTACGGCTGTTGGATCGTTCGGTGATCGACTTCTTGTGAAGACCTATATCCCCGAGGGTAATGTTGCAGCGGGAACAGTCTATACACTGATCAACACAGCAACCGGGGCCACGACGATTCATACGCGTCCCGCCAGTGTAGAGTACTTCGCATTTATTGCTTCACTTGATCGGTACCAGATTGTACCTGTGAGTGATAGTGTGTGGTACGGCGGATTTCAATCGGGCGAGCTACTGATGACGACCAATGCTGGCAGCACATGGAAGCTCGTGTCGAACATCAATCCTGATCCGCGAT
Source organism: uncultured Ignavibacteria bacterium (assembly GCA_903939735.1). GTDB lineage: Bacteria > Bacteroidota > Ignavibacteria > Kapaibacteriales > Kapaibacteriaceae > UBA10438. The sequence goes on along the minus strand of CAJAIA010000026.1, from coordinate 11,034 downwards.
GGGGTGAGCGCTATATCAGTGTGTCGCGCCTCTATCCGCGCGGCGATGGTTCGATGGCATTGTTGAGTGAGCACGGACGTGTGATGCTGAATGAGCCAGGCGTGAACTCGTGGGACATTGTTGTGTCGGGTCCGTTCCTGCACAAGATCAAGCTTTCACCGAATTCAACGCAAGATATCACACGAGGATCACTCCTGTTCGGACCAGACGCCCATCGTCAGTATCGACATCGGTACGGTCCATCAGTACTTCACTTTGCCCATCCAGACACGATGTGGGTATCGGGAGATGTCGCGACGCGCTACGCGTCGAATGGCTCGTTTATCGATACCGTGCTTCCTCGCAAATCACGCTACATCAAGCAGCTGTCGCCGGGCATCATCGTATCGGCCATGGACTCTGTGTACTTCTCGTTCAATCAGGGCAAGGAGTGGGTGTATGTAAGCAAGACGATGCCTGTACTCGTGCAGGGGAACGACACTACACGTGCTGCGATCGGAGACATGGTTGTAGCTAATGACGGGGCAATCATTGCAGGTCTGCGTGGTATGCGCATCTATGATCTCGACAGTGACGGACAGCGCGTACCTCGCGACACCACGCCCGGTGGACTCATCATCAGCACGAACGATGGCAACACGTGGGAGCGAATCCCAAGCACCATCGACACATCTCTGTACATCTCATCGTTGTACAAGACGCCAACTGGTACGTTGCTCTGCATCGCAGCCGAAGTCAATATTGACCCGTGGTACATCGAAGATTTCTCCGGTGAGTACCGCCGGTACTCGAGTCTTTCAATTGGTTGGGGTAAGAACGCGTATCAACTCGATCAATCATATATCTACCGCTCAACGGATAACGGTCGCACGTGGACGCGAGTCTTCATCTTTCCCGACCGGCAGGCATTGGGTGACACAGAGATCCGCTTTATTGAAATGCCCGACGGACGTGTGATGGCACTCCATCCCGACTTCGGTGTCGCGATCAGTGCCGATGACGGTAAGCGATGGGCGATTGGCGATCCACTTAACATTGGTAATCCCGAGATCAACGACATCGTGTTCACTCCCGACGGCTATGCACACCTTGCTACGTCTGACGGCTACGCCCGCATGCGCACCGACGACATTGTCAGCGTCCGCGACGGTCAGGGCAGTCCGACGGACTCCGACATTACAGTGTCGCTCTCGCGTGATGGTCGGTTGAACGTCTCATCGACGCGCGACATCTCCGCACTCAACGTGTACGCGATTGACGGATGCCTTGTCACGCACATGCGGGGTGGTGCTCCGCAGCTAACGGCAGATCTCTCCTCGGCACCTACCGGCACCTATGCAATTGAGGCCCTCATCAACGGTACACCAGTACGCCGCATGGTAGCATGGGTGAGGTGATGTAGAGCATCACCTCAACCCATCAAACCACGGCTTGATGTTGATCAGCGAATAGATGTACACTGCGCGGTGGTCGGCGTTTACGCCGGCATCGATGGCTTCGGCTTGCGTGTTACCCACCGTGCGTTGGTAATCAGCAGCAACGCGTGCTACTTGCCACGGAATTGCTTCGTCGCGCAGACTGTAGAACGCACGCAATGGGGTGCGCATGCGCCAGCGATACGCCGCACCTGCGTCGAGGAGTTTCCAGAATGGCTTATCAGCTAATCGACCGTCCGCATAGAACTGATCTGTGTACACACTGTCTGGACGGTGCGGTACGGCACGATCGAATGAGTCGTAGCTGATCTCGAAGCGATGAAGCTTTTGTGCAAGTGTGAGGTACTCTGGCTTAATCGATTGCTCGAAGTATCCGTCAAGTCCATTGTACGCATCGAGCGAGAGCATCAAGTTCGACAGCGCAGCAACCGTAAATGGCGCAGCGAAGGGGCTTGGATTGTTCATCGATCCCGACACAAACAGCAATGGGTCGGCTGGACCCGAGGCAGTTGCGGCGGCGGCGACGGGGATGTTCTCGAGTTCCAATGCGCGCAAGAAGAGGAGCGTGCTGTAGCCCCCTTGCGACCAACCGTTCACGAAGAGCTTGCCTGGCGTGATGCTCTTTTGCTTGAGTACTTCGAGCGACGCACGATACATGTCGAGACATGCCTGCGCGGTGCTCTGCGCGACGAAGTAGGAGTTGGGGGCGGTACTACCGGCAGTTGTGCCGAAGTAGTCAGCGCAGATCACGATGTAGCCTTGCGACGCGAACTGACTAATCATGAACTGCGTCTCGATGGAGCCGTCGGGATTACTTGGCACCCATGAGCGATCGAAGATTGTCCCGTGCTGGTAGCTGACGATTGGTGCGCCTTGCTTGACGCTGTCGGGAATCGCAACGAGTCCGTAGGCAGTGACAGGTTGATTGCCCTTCTCTGGGATTACGGAACTGTATGTGACCTTGTACAGCGTTACGCCCTGTTGCGGACGCGTCATATCAGCCGAGAAGTCAGAGGCGTTCATGGTGCCGCCGGTAAAGAACAGCGGCAGACCGATATCGATAACAGCTTGAATGCGTGCAACACCATAGTGTCCGACAGAGTCGAAGCGCACCAACGTGCCAGGTGCCGACGGAGTAATCGGTTGTTCTGAGGTGCACGATGCAAGTACACCTACGATAGCGAGGATGAGGGCGATGCCCGAGATGTTGATTCTCATGGTGCGAATATGGGGGATTCGATGCAACTACGCTTTCTCACACCACATCTTCGGCCTATCTTGGTGCCTACGCTACTTCTGCGTAGAGCATCTGAACACAGTCATTAGGTCCTACCATGTCGTCGACCTCGCGAGAGTTCTTGGGTCACCCCGTTGGTTTGTCGTACCTGTTCTTCACCGAGATGTGGGAACGCTTCAGCTTCTATGGCATGCGAGCACTATTGGTGCTGTACATGACGCAGTATCTGCTGATCGATCCATCGCTTTCGTCGAGCGTTATTGGATTTACGGCGCTTGAAGGGTTCTTGAAGGCGCTCTTCGGCGATCTCTCGGTGATTGGTGTGTCGTCGCAGATCTACGGACTTTACACGGGCTTCGTGTACTTCACGCCATTCATTGGTGGCTTGGTGGCCGACCGCTACCTGGGTAAGACGAACGCAGTCTACGTGGGTGCGCTGCTCATGGCTGTCGGACACTTCCTGATGGCGTTTGAGAGCTTCTTCCTGATTGCGCTGCTCTTCCTGATCGCAGGCAACGGGATGTTTAAGCCCAATCTCACGGCACAAGTAGGCTCGCTGTATCAACCCGGCGATCAACGCGTCGACAGCGCCTACACGATCTACTACATGGGTGTGAACCTTGGCGCGTTCTTCTCGCCGATTGTATGCGGTACGCTCGGACAAAAAGTAGGCTGGCACTACGGCTTCGCCGCCGCCGGCGTAGGCATGCTCGTCGGAACCGTGGTCTATTGGATGGGTAGCAAGCACTTCCCGAAGCACAACCAAAACGTCATCAAGGCTACAGCTGAAGAAGAGCAAGCCGGCAGTTCGAGCTGGGTGCGTCCATTGATCGTTATCGGGTACCTCTGCTTCGTGAACATCCTCTTCTGGGGTGTGTTCGAGCAGCAGGGGAATGCACTGCAAGTATGGGCCGATGAAAAAACGAACTGGAGTATTCTTGGTATCGACATTCCATCGTCGTGGTTCCAAGTGCTCAATCCATTCTTCATCATCCTGCTTGCGCCCCTTCTCAATCGCATTTGGGCTAAGCAGCGCGCGAAGGACAAAGAACCGGGCTCGATCGTGAAGATGGCCATCGGTTGCGGCTGGATGGCGATCGCCTTCTTGTGCATGATGTTCGTTGCGAGTCTTGCGCAAGGGGCTGACAAGATCAACGTGATCTGGGTAGCGAGTGTTGTGTTGCTGTTCACGATCGGTGAGTTGTATCTGTCGCCAATCGGACAAGCTATGGTGTCGAAGGTAGCGCCAGCACGCATGGTGAGCATGTTCATGGGCGTGTGGTTCTTGTCGAGCTTCTTCGGTAACTACCTCGCCGGATTCATTGGATCCTACTACGACAAAATGAGCAACCAGAACTACTTCGCCATCATGGTTGTGATGAGTCTCATCGCCGTGGTGATGTTTGTTGCGCCGCGCAAGCAGCTCGTGAAGTGGCTCGATCAGCGCGTGTAAGCGAAGAGGGGATATCTCATGCTCACAGCTGTTCTTATCGCGGTTCTTGTAACGCTCGTAGTTGTGATCGGCACGAGCGTGCTGCTCTTCCTGAAGCTGCAGCGCTCGCATTGGCGCACGCTTGATGCGATGCAGCGTTGGGTAGTTGGATCGCTCTCGAGCATCGAGACGCGACTCCGCTTTCAATCAGGACTTGATGCGCCAGGCACAACAGATGTAGTCGTGGTCGTGACGCGCGATCGCAGTGCACTGCTCGAACCATGTCTGCGATCAATCCATCAGCACGAGCCCGGCGCTCATATCATTGCTGTTGATGTTGGGAGCACAGACGATACTGCAAACGTCCTGCAGCGTCTGGTGCACGAGCGTGTAGTATCCACAACCATCAACCACGCGCCGATGTCGGTTGCGCAGTGGCAGAAGGGCTACGGCATTCACGAAGCATGGCGTGTTGCGTCGATGCTCCATCCACGCAGCATCACCGTAGTCGACGACGACATGGTTGTGCGCGAGCCATTTCTCGCGGCATGCGCAACAGTATGCGAACACGCAGACGTACGCGTTGTTGCATTGCACCGTGATAGCACGCAGGAGAAGAATCATCCCGTCGTGAAAACCATCGAGCATGATGGCATGCGCATTGAACTCGGAGCAACGTTCAACGGAGCTGCATTCCACATGCCATTGACAACGCTCCACGCGTGGGGTCCGCCACCGTACAACGAAGGCAAAACCGAAAGCGGCGTTGAAGACTGGTATTACAGTCGCGCGCTTGAACAGGAAGGCAAACACGCCGCCTTCCTCCACCGCGTTGACGAACAGGCAGACGTAACATCGTTGCGGGATGCGGTAATCCCGTAGGCCCCTCGGGGGTGTCTATTTGACAAACTCCACGTAATCAACCTCGAGGGAGAACGGACCCTCTTTCTTCTCGTTTGTGATGATGCCGAGTCTGACGATGCCCTTGAGTTGCGCAGGATCAAGCTTGCCGCCGGTAGGCTCGCCGATCTGATACTCGTTGAAGTCCTTGAAGTAGATCGTGGTCTCTGTCCACGTGTTCGCCTTCGCGGTTCCGAACTCGCCCTTGAAGTTCGGCTGCGTCCAGTTGCGACTGTTTTCGAGCGTGAACGCGAACCGCTGGTTGGCAGCCTTGAAACGGATTCGCACACCTTTGTACTCCGACAAGTCGAACCGACCGAACTTGGTCTTCACCGACGCGAACCCACCGTAGTTCTCCAGTGAGATTGTGCCTGAGAGCACCATCGAGCTATCCGTATACGCAAGGTTCGACGCCGTGATACCACCCATCACGTTATCCGATATCATGATCCATTCCTGGACTCCGCCCGCGGCACGTCCGAAGTTGATCATGGAATCCGAACTCGACATAGGAATCGTGGCCATGGCCATCAGGAAAACGAGAGCAGTGATCATCTGCGAACCTTAGCGTTGTTGTATTTGAATGGGCTGCAACAGCGAGAGGGGGCCGGGGGGTGAGCCCCACCGTCTCCACGCTCACCGTTACCACCTTCTTGATGAGTACTTGATCACCAACTCGGTAGTCACAACATTTCCTCTCGTGCGAACAATCGTATAAAGCCCAGGAGACTCAGAAGACAGATCAAATCTGACCATTGAATCGGTGAATGAGGGTTGTACAACGTTAACTGTTCTTCCCTCGATCGAGAATATCTCAACTCTCGTAGTACCCTCAACAATCGGAACTGTCAGAATATCGATCACGGGGCTAGGTGAGCTTTGGGTCGTGGTCTTCTGACCATCTACAGCCACTCCAGATACAAGTCCACACGGCACAGGCAGCGGAACAGCTGTGTACTGACGTGGTGCATCGTCGCGGTTGAGTTGCCGATACGTGTTATCGCCCCATCCGTGGAGAGTTCCGTCGCGCATGATGGCATACGAAGAGAATGAACCGGAACCGATCGCGACCACGTTAGCAAGTCCTATCGCTTTAACCGGTTCAGCAGTGTTGTTGTAGTACGGATTTCCTAGCTGACCAAAGCCGTTATCGCCCCATGTCCACACCGTACCATTTTCAAGCAAGACCACGGTATGGTATAGACCACCAGTGATGGCAATAACCTTGCCTGGCAAAGTAATCTTCGTCGGCACCTTAACTCTCTTCATGTCCGATACACCCAGCTGGTTCTTGTCGTTCTGACCCCATACCCACACGTCACCATCAACTGTGACGACTCGCATAGATCCGAAGACATTCATGAACCCACTAGACGTTCCTAAGGTCAAGGCAACACCTGGTGTCTGAAACATCTTTCTTGGCTTGTCATAGTACAGATTGGTTGAGCTATCGATTTGATTCTCTTGATTTGAACCCCAAGCCCAAACAGAACCGTCAGCACGCGCTGCGAACACCGTTGCTAAATCACAGAAGACGCTAACCACGCTATCTATGGGAACCAGAGAGCAGCCGGAATCAAGTCGAGTTGTAGTGCCATTTCCATACTGTGCTCGCGAGTTCACACCACTCACGAATACGCGTCCGTCGATCGAGAGGTATACAACAATCCTACTACCGGTCACGGCAGTTCGAACACCTGCTAGGTAGGGTACCTGCAGTGGCAATGGTTCAGTGATCGACCAAGAAGGCATCCCGAACTGATTTCCGGTAATTCCTCCCCAGGTGTAGACGCGACCATCAACGTCAATTGCCATGACACCATCATGTCTACCGATCAGCCGAGTAGATGGGGGCACCTTCGACCGAACAGCTTCCTGAGACGGAGTCATTGTCCCGTCACCAAGAAGACCGTCGTAATTCTCACCCCAAGAAAAAACAGCTCCATCCACGCACAGAATAGAGGCATGCCTACCAGATCCAGTGATTTGTTGGGCATTGGCTACAAGCGCACTCAGCACGAAAACAATAAGGCATACTTGCCTTGTAATCATCCACATCATCATGTATGGCTCCCCCGCTCGCGTGCGAGAGGGGGCCGGGGGGTGAGCCCCACCGTCTCCACGCTCACTGTCACAACCTTCTTGATCAGGCGGACGATGTACGTTGGATCGTCGTCGCGGTTGGGATCGTTGGTAATGCCGCTGCGTTTGTCGGTGCTCACTTGATACTGGTCGACAATCCAATCGAGTGCTGAGCGGTTGCCGAGTTTGTAGTCGTCTACGTTTGCAGGGATGCCGCTGAGCGTGAGGAAGTCATTAACGATGAGGCGTGTTGGATCTTTCTTGTCGCGCTTCATCTTGGTAACGCGGTAGCGGTCACGCTCGGGCACTTGATCGACAGACGTTACAACAAGTCCGTATGGATGGAGGTAGCCTTTCGGGAGTGACCATTCTTCGTGCAACGCATACTCTGGTTGGTCTTCGTAATGCACATGCAATTCCATCAGACGTTTCCCGAGCTCCGCGACCTTCCAGAAGTTGTCGGCAAATGGGATACGGGGCAACTCACGCTTGAGATTCGCAGCGTACTTCTCGCGATATGCTGGGTCGTGCAGGATGCCGTACACATAGTGGAACACATCAAGCTTTGTGATCGCCGCGTCGTGGTAGTGCGATGTGAATTGCTCTAAGCCCCAGTCGGTGATGTTGTCGCGACGGTTGGTGCCGTCAGTATCATAGATGTAGAGTGGTAGGCATTGTCCGTTGGGCGTAAACTGCAGATCGACGATAAACTTGGATGCAACCAAATGGAACGGTCTATCAATCCCGATACCAATGACACCAATGATAGTATTCTCGGTATCAGCCTTGGGTAAATAGACAGGGAACAGCGTTTGTCTATGTGTGAGCATCCGGTCAAAGTACATGTGGGTTTTCGTAAACGGCCGATACAAGGCCACGCGGATGGAGTTCAATGAGAACTCGGCATAAATGCCCCTGACGAAGTACTCCTTCAGTCTGCTCGACCAACTGATCAGTTTGTCGTCGGTCGTGACAAAGTCATCAATTGAGTCCCTTTTAATTGCCAAACGCTGGAAGCGGCCAAGGTCAGTATTGTATGTTTCTATCAACCTGCTGATGTTGTCTATCAGCATTGACTCAGAATAGTTGTATGCCCATGGGTCACGATTCGTCTGAGGCCCGAGCGCAAAAGATTCAAACAGTGCGTTCCCATTCCCTGCCTTCGCTTCCTTGCTGCCAAGCGGCACCATCTCATCCCAATCGTCGGCCATACCTTCGGTAAGCCAGAGGTTTTTCTTGTTGTCGGCAACATCGGTGTAGTCGCAATGGAATGCATCGTCGAGGCGCTCGAGCTCGCGATACTTCTGCTTGCGTGTCCAGAACTCATCCATGCGAGCGTAGCGCACGTATCCGTCTTCGCGATCCACGTGGTGTTCGAGGATCGTGATGTTCACGCCTACTTGGATTCCGAATACATTGTGTGTTGTTCCAGAAAGCTTCGGATTCTTCCGCACATTTCCGCCGAGATCAATGATCGAGATGCGATCGAAATCTTTGCGCATGTGCTTCCGCATTCCATCGAACGCGATTCCATCGAGAAAACCGTTGTTGGTAACGTAGCATACAATCCCCTCGCCCCTTGACAGAATGCGATCGGATGCCATGCGGAATGCTTTGACGTATGGGTCTTGGAGAGCATAAACACTCGATGCTGTTGAGTCTTTCGAATACGTCTCAGCGACCCGCTTATCAATCGCAGGATACTTGCGGTTCTTGTTGTTGTCGTTCTCGTTCACCTGACCCGCATTGTACGGCGGGTTGCCAATGACCACGTAGATCGGTGCATCCTTCTGACGTTGCACACGCTCGGTGTTGTCGTTGGTGAACATTCCCAGCTGACGATCTTCGACCAGCTCGAAGGTATCCACAAGGCAGATGCCAGGGAATGGCAGGTACTCGCCGGTGAGTTCGAAGTACAGGTGCTCGATGTTCAAGCAGGCGATGTAGTAGGGAAGCAGCATCACTTCGTTGCAGTGGAGCTCGTGCAGATACTTGTGCTTGAGCGCTGCAGGGTTCTGTGCGTGAATCTCGCGAATCACACGCAGGATGAAGTTGCCCGTGCCAACGAATGGATCGAGAATGTGCACGCCTTCGTTCGCAAGCGATGTTGCAAAGTCGCGCTGCAGTGCTGCCTCCACGCTGCGCACCATGAAGTCGACAATCGGCTGCGGTGTGTAGACGATACCGTGGGTATCGGCCACCTTTACTGCAAAGCCCTGGAAGAACTTCTCGTACACGTGGTTCAGGAACGTCTGCTTCTGCGAGTAGTCATCGGTGCTCGCAGCCGCCATCTCGAGAGCTTTGTAGAACCGGTCGAGCGGCTTGAGAAAGTCTTCGACGCTCACGCCATAGCCTTGCACCAGCGTAGCGATCACGAGTTCTAACTCAGACGCTACGGCGTTCTTCTGCAAGAAGTCATTCGCATTGAAGATTGTCGTGAAGATGCGACGCGTCAGCAAGTGCTGAATGAGCATCTCTTCAACGGCTTCCACAGAGAGCGACGGATTGATGCTCTGTTGTACAAGCGTCATAAACCCATCGAACGCCGTTTGGAAGGTGCGATTGGTGCGACGTTGCTCAGTGAGGATCTTCAGCACGCCCTCGGCGAGCGTTGGGATCGTGTTCTTGAATTCCTCGACGGCGTGTTCCCATTCCTTGATGTACGGTTGATCGTACTCGAAGAATGCCTTCATCACCTCTACCAGCTTCGGTGCCGACGAAATGTCTTCGTCCAGCACACGACGTCCATCCTGGTACAGAATCGCCCGACCCGGCTGCCAGAACAGAATGTTCGAGTTCGGATAGCCATCAGCGAACTTCTTCTGCACCTCGACGCCAAGATCATCCTTTGTGTCTTTGGCTTCCCAGAAGCCCCGTGGCAGCGAAAACTGATCCAGTAGGGCACCGTCCACCGATGCGTTCCGGCGTCCTGTTCGCTTAATGGTATACTCTTCCACGAACTGCCAGCCGAGCTTCTTCGTGTAGATCTGCAACAGATCCTGAAACGCATTGCGGACGGTCATCTCATTGACCTGTCCATGCTGTGCAAACGAGGCCAGCTCGTCGAAGTATTCTTTTATCGGCTTATGCGATGGCTTGATATCGAGCATAATGTGATCGTGGTGATAGCGTATGAAGAAGCAGCCAAGATACACAGGGTATCGAATGTTCCCCCTTCGCTACGCTCGGGGGCAGGCCCCTTCGCGTCATCACCCGAGCGCAGGCCCCTTCGCGTCATCACCCGAGCGCAGCGAAGGGTGAGCCACCTTACGGGAAGATCACCAAGTAGATGAACGCCACGAGGTTGGTGAGGAGCACCGTGCCGTAGACCACATTGCTGCGTCCGCTCACTAGAGAGAGCATCACGGTGAACACGGATAACGTCAAGAGGATCAGGGGCACGACGTCCAATCCGAGAGATATGTTGATGTTGAAGATGTAGCATACAATCGACACGGCGGGAATCGTCAGGCCGATCGTTGATAGTGCCGAACCGAGAGCGAGGTTGAGGCTTGTCTGAAGTTTGTTGTTCTTCGCAGCCACGATTGCGGCGATGCCTTCGGGCAAGAGGATGATGGCGGCGATGATGATACCTACGAGTGACTTCGGCAGGTCGTATCCAACAACGACCGACTCGATGGTTGGTGAGATCGACTTAGCGAGCATCACGACGATCACAAGGCTAACAATCAAAAACACCACGCTTGTCATCAGGGCGCGCTTGGTTACAACGTGATCGTCTTCGTGCTCGCCATCGACTGCTGCAGTGAGGAAGGCCTCGCGATGACGCACGGTCTGCGCAAGGATATAGGACCCATACACGACAAGACACGCAAAGGCCGCAAACATCAACTGTTGTGTGGAGTAATACGGTCCCTCAACGCTCGATGTAAACGATGGTAGCACCAGCGTGAACACAAGAATCGAGACAAGTGAGACAAGTCCGA
>CAJAIA010000025.1 GCA_903939735.1 uncultured Ignavibacteria bacterium | reverse complement strand
TAGATGCCGCTGTCGTGTGCGTCCTTCCACGCTGCTTGCACGCCGTAGTTGCCAACTGGTGTGAGTGATGCGAGCTCGTTCATGCCGGGTTGAAAGGTCTTCATGCCGGGGAACACTGTTTGCCCCATGATCTCTTCACCAGTGCAATACGCGCATGGACATGCCTCGCGGAGGTCAGACAGCAGGATGGATGATGCGAATCCGTCGCTCCATTGTGATGCGAGGACGACGTCGTTGACGCGCTTGAGGGAAATCGGATGATGCATGTCGCAAAATTCGCGATTTTCTACCCACGTTGAATTGGGGAGGATCCATGCGAAGTGTATTGCTGTGTGGTGTAGCAGTACTGATGTGCGCAACAGCCGTTGCGCAACAGCCGATTCCAAATGGAGGTTTCGAGGATTGGACCCTCGTGAAGGGGTCTGCGGTGTTTAAGGATTACGAGGAACCATCAATGGGATGGGCCTCGGGCAATGGCGTGATTCACGTTGCTGCAGGCGCTGATCCGGTGTGCGAGAAGTCGACAGATGCACATCAAGGGGCCTTCAGCGCAAAGCTGACCACGCGCAGCATCTTCGGTCAGATCGCGTCGGGCTCGGTGTTCCTTGGTCGCTTCGCACTCAACCTCGCAAACCCTGTGGCAAGTGCACAGCGAGGTATCCCGTTTACAGGCGCTCTGCCACGCTCGTTCCGTGGATGGATGAAGTACGAGCCTGCTGCGTCCGACTCGGGATCGATCTATGCGCAGCTTACACGCTGGGATGGTTCGTCGCGACAACTCGTTGCATCAGCATCGATGATCATCAAGCAACGCGTGAGTACATGGACGCAATTCGAAATGATGTTTGATGGTGCATCAGCTGCACAAGCCGATACAATGACTGTGGTCGCAGCGTCGAGTGCCGCCGGTGAGTTCTTCCGCGGAAGCGTTGGCTCGACAATGTGGATTGACGATGTCGCGTTCGACTATCAACCAAGCTCTGTGAACGATGATGCTACACTGCGAACAATCGTTGCTACGGCAGACCACCTCGTTGTGTCCGACGCAGTAACACGCCTTCGTGCAACATCACTCGATGGACGCAGCAATGTGACGCTTGTGCCGCATGCAGGGGGCGTTGTGCACCTGCACGGAATGCACAGCGGACTCTGGATTGTGCAGGGGTTTGATGATCGCGATCGCCAGTGCTGGCATGCATCTGTCCTCATTGCGAGGTAACGCGATGCAACGTTGCATAACCATAGCAGCTGCTCTGCTGCTTGCGATCACCTGTATGGCGCAGCCGCAACTTGCGGTGGGTATTGGCTTGGCAGTGGGTTCGCCGATTCCACTTAGCGATATCCCAGCGGGTTCAACGGGAGAAGCTGTGCCTGGACTTCTCGGCGGATTGTCGATCGATGTGCCCGTTAACGATGCATTCAGCATCGTCGTCGAACCACAGTTTGTGAAGTATGCTTCGCGGTTCGCCACAGTGCTCGATCAACAGCCGTACATCGATCGCGTGCCGATCGCACTTCCTGATGGCACAACCACTACCCTCGACGTGAGCACCACGTTTACGGGCGTTGCAGTGGGTGCGTTCAACAACAACTACCTCCAACTCCCTGTATTGGCTCGCTACGCACTCGGGAGTTCGTGGTCAGTTCTGGCAGGGGGCTATCTCGGCTGGATGATGAGCACGGGAAGTTCGGCCACGGGAACAGGTACTGTCGGAATCCGACCAGAAGTGGTCCAGCGCAACCTCGAATTCGGTGATCGCATGAACGGCTTGGACCTTGGCACCCAGCTTGGTGCGCAATGGAAGGTCTTCAGCGATGTATCGGCTGATTTCCGCGTCAGTTATGGCCTTACCAGCGTCTTTGCGCAGGACTTCATCACCGTGCAACAACAGGTGCACAATGTCTTTGCGCATTTCAGTGTGTCAATGGTCTTACTCTGAAGCCATGATACCGTCCTCTGGTGTCGTAGATTTGCCATTCTGATTTTCACTGGCAATGCATAGGCACCCGATATGGAGTCCCGCTACAAAAGCTTCGTTTCTGTTGAACACCTCGCCGATCACATCGGAGAAGAGGTAACACTCAATGGCTGGGTGTACGACAAAACGGAAAAAGGCAAACTCGTCTTCATCAAGCTCCGCGACGGAAGCGGCACGGTGCAATGCGTCCTGTTCAAGCCAAATGTAGCCGAGGATATCGCCACGGCTGCGCAAGGACTCACGCAAGAATCATCGGTGTCGATCACAGGCACAGTACGCAAGGAAGAGCGCTCGCCAACGGGCGTCGAGCTCGACGTAACGAACATCCGTGTGTGGCAAACAGCGAAGGACTATCCGATTTCGCCAAAAGAACACGGTGTAGAATTCCTGATGGCGCATCGCCACTTGTGGCTGCGCTCCGCACGTCAGCATGCGATCATGCGCGTGCGCGCAACCGTGATCAAGGCGATCCGCGATTTCTTCGATGGCAACGGTTTCCGCTTGATGGACTCGCCGATCTTCACGCCAAACGCGTGTGAAGGTACATCAACGTTGTTCGAGACAGAGTACTTCGATCTTGGCAAGGCGTATCTCACGCAGTCTGGACAGCTCTATGCCGAAGCAAGTGCCATGGCGCTTGGTAAGGTGTACACGTTTGGTCCAACCTTCCGCGCGGAAAAGTCAAAGACACGTCGCCACCTCACAGAGTTCTGGATGGTGGAGCCAGAGATGGCCTACTTCGATCTCAACGACGACATGGATCTTGCCGAAGATCTCGTCGAGTACATCGTGCAAACAGTCCTCAAGACATGTCCGCGCGAACTCGCAACACTCGGACGTGATGTGTCGAAACTCGAAGCGGTGCGTCGCCCCTTCTATCGCATGTCGTACACCGAAGCTGTTGAGTGGCTCAACAAGAACGATGTGAAGTTGAATCGCAAGCAACCTGATGGATCAGAAATTCAAGTTGACTTCCCATGGGGCGAAGACTTTGGTGCGCCACAGGAAGAAGCCATCATGCAGCAGTTCGATCGTCCGTGCATCATTCACCGCTACCCAACAGAGGTGAAGGCGTTCTACATGAAGCGCGATCCGGAAAACGAAAAGGTTGTGCTTGCGATGGACATGCTCGCTCCGGAAGGGGCTGGCGAAATCATCGGTGGTTCGCAGCGTGAAGACGATCATGATCTTCTTCTCGAGCGCATCCTGCACGAGAACCTTCCTCAAGAAGCATTCCAATGGTATCTCGATCTCCGGAAGTTTGGCTCGGTCCCGCACTCAGGGTTCGGCCTTGGTGTTGAACGCACCGTAAAGTGGATTACTGGCGCAGAGCACATTCGCGAAGTGATCCCATTCCCACGAATGATTTACCGTATTCATCCATAAGTTGTTCGCCCCCTGCGAGCAACGAACTACCAGAGTTTACATGCAAACCGAGACAGGTGCCGAGAACGTTGTTTGGGATCTTTCCGATCTCTACACGAGCGTTGGTGATGATGGTCTAGGCAAAGATCTTTCGACAATTGAAGAGCGCTCGAAGGCGTTTAGCGATCGCTGGTATGGGAAGATCGGTACACTCTCCATCGCTGACTTCATGACGATGGTTGAAGAGTACGAGCAGTTGTCGGAGTCCTACATCCGCATGGGTTCCTTTGTGAACCTGATGTACTCAACCGACTCAAACAATGCCGACTATGGTCGCATGCTTCAGCGTGTCCGTGAGGTATCGGCGCGTGCATCAAGTCACACGGTGTTCTTCTCAGTGCAGATCACGCAACTGTCGGATGAGCGACTGACGCAGCTACTGGATGCTCCTGAGATGACCTCTCGCCGCCACTGGTTGGAAGGCATCATTGAAGAGAAGGCACACATGCTTACCGAAGACGGCGAGCGCGTGATGTCGGCGAAGTCCAACACATCCCGTAGCTCGTGGGTGCGTCTGCACGATGTGTTGATGAATGGTGCATCGTTCTCGGTGCGCGGCGAAGAGATGCCGCTGGCTTCGGTATCACGGTTGATGTTCGATGCCGACCGTGATCTCCGCAAGGACGCTGCGGATGCGCTTTCTGCAGGCCTTGCCAAGGATGCAGAACAACATGCATACGTGTTCAACACCATCATTGCCGATTGCGAAGCAACCGACCAACTGCGCAAGTATCCGACGTGGATCTCGAGTCGTAACAAGAGCAACGAAGTTTCTGATGCAGCCGTTGAGACGTTGATTCAGAGTGTCGTGAAGCGCTACGATCTCGTGCATCGTGCATACGGACTCAAGAAGAAGCTGCTCGGACTCGACACGTTCTATGATTACGATCGTAATGCTGCCGTTGGCTCGGAGTCGCGCCACTGGTCGTGGCAGGAAGCCAAGGATATCGTGATCCAAACGTACACCGACTTTGATCCTAAGGCTGGTGAGATTGCAGCGATGTTCTTCGATCGCAACTGGATCCATGCGCCAGTCAAGAAGGGCAAGCGCTCGGGAGCCTATGCAGCACCAACGTGCGCATCTGCTCACCCGTACATCTTCACGAACTTCACGGGCACATCACGCGACGTCGAGACGCTAGCACACGAAATGGGTCACGGCATCCATCAGTACCTCTCGCGCTCTGCTGGCTCACTGCTGATGTACACGCCGCTTACAGTTGCTGAAACAGCAAGCGTATTCGGCGAGATGCTGACATTTAAGAAGTTGATGGAGTCAACAACGACGCAGGAAGAAAAGCTTGCGCTCATGATGTCGAAGATCGACGGCATGGTGAACACCATCTTCCGTCAGATCGCCCTCAATCGTTTCGAACATGCGATGCACGTCACACGTCGTGCAGAGGGTGAACTGAGCGTAGCGCAGATCAATGACATTTGGCTTCGTACACAAAGCGAGCAGTTCGGCGAAGCAGTTGTGCTGCGTCCGGGATACGAAACATGGTGGTCGTACATTTCGCACTTCATCTCAACGCCGGGCTACGTGTATGCGTACTCGTTTGGCGAGTTGCTTGTGTTGGCGCTGTACGAGCTCTATCAAAAGGATCCAGCAGGGTTTGTACCGGAGTACATGAACCTACTCGCTGCAGGCGGATCAAAGCGACCAGAAGATTTGTTGACACCACTTGGCGTCGATATCACAGACCCAACGTTCTGGAACCAAGGTCTGGCAGTTGTTGAGCGCTTTATTGGCGAGGCTGAGAAGCTGGCTGGCCACTAACCTTGGCCGCGAGCGTTAGCACGCAGTCGACATACGCATTGCTGTTGTTGTAGTGATGCACGGCGGCTCGCTGTTGCGACTCAGCAGCGCCCCAGCCATTCTTCCGCAAGTAGTTTGCGACACTTACCACGGCATCATCGAGATCATTGAGATCGATGGTGCCGTCGTTGTCTCCATCGGCTGCCCAGGAGAGATACGACGACGGAATGAACTGCGGCATACCGAATGCACCGGCCCACGAGCCATGCAGTGTATGGACGTTCATTGTGCGTCGACGGTGAATCTCCTGCAAGGCCTTGAGTTGCTCGACAGACCACTTCACTTTGCGGTCGGCACGCTTCTGAATAGCAGCACGCACGCTGTCGATCTTTGTTGAATCGATCTTCTGCGCCGTCATCACAGCCGTAGTATTCTTGTCGACGAACTCACTGTCACTTGCAAGTAGCGTACTCAGATACACACTCGCAACGTGATTCTTGCCGAGGACAACGCCGTGCTTGGATTCTACCCAGAGGAGTGACGCGATGACTTCCTTCGGCACGCCATAGATCGAATCCGCGCGATGTAGTAACGAGTCGTGTCTGACGAGAAATGCACGCACCTTTTCGACGGACTGAGGCGTGAGGTTGAAGCTATAATTGGGCTTGGACGCGTAGTTTGTGACGTTCACGCGGACGTACTTCTCGTCGAATGCCGTTCCAGGTGCAAGCACAACGCCGGCAAGAAACGCAGAGTCTACGCCGAGAGAACGCGCACGCTGTATCGCGCGCGAGAGATGTGTTTGTCCAACACTGGGAGCTGGGAGGAGATCGTCTCCACCGCTATGCTGTGCTTGGCATGCAATGGACGTCAGCGCAACAGCAAGAAGAACGTAACTACAAACAACGAGTCGATGCATACAACGAAACTACTGCGAACGCACAACATGCTCATCATGCTGATGGCGATCATCATCACGGCGGTTGCTGCGCCACAACATCTCAATGCGCAACCACGTCTGGTGATGGACAATGAGGTTGCGTGGGGTACGGTGATTCCGCCAACGCCGAAGAAGGAGGATCAGCAGGTGCAGCGTGCTGTGACGATCACCAACGCTGGCGATAGCACACTCGAGATCGGCGAGGTACGCGTGCAGTGCGGATGTACATCAGCGCCGCTCGACAAGAAGACGCTTGCTCCGGGCGAGCAGACAACGATGCGCATCACGCTTTCATTGCCTGCGGGTAGTGGTAAACTCTCAAAGTATGTTACCGTGTTCTCGAATGATCCGTCGGGTGCACATGTGCTGCGACTCTCGGTAAACGTACTTCGTCCGATTCAGCTCGAGAGTGGATTTCTTGCCTTCAATCGAGGCGAGGTTGGTGTGCCGTCGCTTGCAGAAGTTGAACTCACGGTGAATGCCGACACAGTTGTATCGATTACTGCTGTAACGCCAACACCCGGTGTACGCGTAGTTACGCCCATGCCGGTAACGGTAGCACGTGGAGAGCGAGCGAAGATCACCTTCGAGTACACGCCCACCGCACCGGGTCCGTTCAATGTTGATGCCGTTCTTCGTACATCGCTCGTTGGCTACGAAGCCATTGAACTCAGCGGTTACGGCGTAGCGACGAGTCAGCGGAAGTAACGCGCTCGAAGATCACGAAGCCACCCTCCTCGCGAAGTACACGCAGGTTCGGGTGTGTGCGCCACGGATCAGCATCCGTGATACGCGCAACGAAGTATGCGGGTTTGCTGATAGCCCCTTCAAGGAGCCACGGCTCCCACGCATCCACAGCGACACCGTTTGCTGCACCACTGAGGTGATATGGCTTGTCGGTGTAGAACAGATGCGCGTAGCTCTTCATCGTGAGCGGCTTGACGTAGACATCCTTGCCCTTGAGCGACTCGTAGAAGTCCAGAGCAGCGCCTTGCGTGTATGGTTCAATGCGTGGAGCGACGAGCGGAAGGAACAACGCAACGAAGAGCATCACGCTTCCGAAGAGCACGCCAATGCTTGCAGTAAGCTTGCTACGACGTTGCAGAAGCCATGCTGCAAGCAATCCGATCAAGAGCACGAGTCCGATCCATGGTTCAATCCCAATCCAGTCGACATCGCGCATGATTGCGGCGCGCAGGTACTTGTCGCGGAACGATGGAAGCGCGAGGAGCGCGTCGCGATGTTGGAATGCCCATGGCACCAGTACGGTCGCGGCTGTGAGTACAACACCCACGATGCTGAGTCCGATCGTTGTTGGAAGCTTCCAGTGACCACGTGATGCAAGCATGCGCTCGAGTGCAAGCGCAGCGAGGAACGTCAACGGCAGATACGTCATCGAACTGTAGTGGACGATCTTGGTTTTCACGAGAGAGAACACAACCAGCACGACTGCACCGAGCACAATCATCCACACGCGCATCATGCGTTGCAATGGCGTTTCATCTGTGGTGCTGCGGATGCCCCCTCCAATCAGCATCGAAGCTGGATAACAGCCAATGGCAACAACCACGGGATGATAATACCACGGTTGCTCGTGTCCTGCATCGCCAGTGGTGAGGAGGCGCACCTGATAGGCGAGGTTCTCCATGATAAAGGTGGGTCCGTTCTGGATGTAGTCCACGATGAACCAGATCGATGCTGTTGCAATCGTTGTCGCACTTGCAACGAGCACGTGCTTCCATGGCAGCGGCATAGATCGACGCAGTACGAGCCATGCAATGCCGGTCGTGAGCATCACCAAGCCAAATCCTACGGGCCCCTTTGTCATCACAGCCGCACCGGCAAACACTCCTGCGATCAGTGCATTGCGCATGTAGTGCTGCTGCGTCGACTTCAGCATCCACCACACGCTCAGGAAGATGAACAGGTTGAAGAGCGGATCGATGATTCCCGAGTGGAAGTAGAATGTTGGCAGGAGCGATCCAGCATAGACAACACACCAGAGGATGCCCATGCGGTTCGAGTACAGACGCGTCCCGATGCCATGGAGAATGAGCATCGTGACGATGCCGAGGAGTGCATTCGGGAGGCGTGCGGCAAACTCGTTGATGCCGAAGGCCTTCATACAGAGCACTTGGAGCCAGATGAAGATAGGGGGCTTCTCGTAGAACGGACGGAAGTCGATCTGCATGTGCATGTAGTCGCCCGACACGATCATCTCGCGTGCGCACTCAGCGAAGTTCACCTCGTCCCAGTCGAACAGCCGCACGCCCCCTAAAAACGGGAGGAACAGGAGGGCAGATACGACAACGATCAGGACTTGCGTGCGGCGGATTGACATACGATGGACTCCAGAGAGAAGCGGTACGAAAATACTCTGTGTTCTCTCGGCATTGCTCGTGATATTAGCAGACAACACATTCTTTGGTGGACTATGATCTTGGTTCGTCGCCTCCTTCTCTGTGCGATACTTCTTGCGCCCTATGCACTTGTGGCGCAGTCACCGGTGGAGCAAGCATGTGCTGCGTTCGATCAAGCCATCGAACGCATGGATCTTCGCACGGCAAAAGCTACGCTCACTGGATTGCAGTCACCTGCGTCGAATGCCTACGATGTGCTGTATCGCATGGCGCGATTGCATGTGTTGCTTGGCAACGACGAGCGCAACGAGCAGCAACAGCTTGCCTTGTACGAGAAAGCGCTCGACTACGGCAACCGTGCCATTGCCGCCAATGCCAAGGGCATGGGAGGGTACGTGTATCGTGCTGCTGCGAACGGGAAGATTGCGCTCTTCAAGGGGATCTTCAGCGTCGCTGACGTGGTCGCGCGCGTACGCGATGATGCATCGCAGGCAATTCGGTTGAACAACGACACACCGAAGATGCTGGCGGCAGCGCACTACATTCTTGGTCGTGCCCATTTGAATCTTGCAAAGAAGCCCAAGTTGTTTCGTTCGCCCCTCGGATTGGGATGGGGCTCGATTGACGAAGCATTTCGCAATCTGAAGCGTGCTCGCGAGCTACGTCCGGGCTTCATCATGTTCGAACTTGAGTACGCGAACTGTTTGGCCGAGATGGATGACGATAACGGAGCGATCGCCCACGCACGCACGATTGCCGGTATGCGCAATCAGGAGCCTGGCGATCCTCAACGAAAGCAGGACGCACTGGAGCTGATCAAGGACCTCGAGTAAGTCGTCAAACGATCGTATGTTGAATGGCATTTCCTGAGGATGTGATGTCGACACTATCGAAATACACCGGACCCTGGGGCAAGCGCGAAGCAGCGCACCTGCTTCGTCGTTGTTCGTTCGGCGCATCGCCGTCGGAACTGACCGCAGCCGTCAAGAACGGACTTGATGCCACACTCACGTCGGTGTTGAAACCAGTTGCTCCACTGGCACCCCCGACGCACCCCAATGATGACTCGCAGTGGGTTCCTCCAACCGGTAAGGTCTGGACAACGATGGCTCTTGTGACCGATCAGACGAAGCCAGAGCTTTCTACCGCTTACGATCTCGGTAAGGGTTCAGCATACTACAACAACCCCACAAAGCAGTGGTGGTTGAAGCAGATGATTCACGGACCAATTGCGATTCACGAGAAGCTCACACTGTTCTGGTCGAATCATTTCGCAACAGAAATGCAAATCGTTCAGAACGCAATCTTCTCGTTCGAACTGCTCGCCTACATGCGTGCAAATGCGTTCGGCAACGTGAAAGACATGGCACGTCGTGTTACGCTCGATGCAGCGATGCTACGGTACCTCAACGGTAACGTGAACACGAAGGGCTCACCAAACGAGAACTATGCTCGCGAACTCATGGAGCTCTTTACCATCGGTAAGGGGCCACTCGCCGGACCCGACGACTACACGACGTACACAGAGCAGGATGTTCGAGCAGCTGCACGTGTGCTAACCGGATGGCGCGACTTTGGTACCCGCGACCTTACGTTGACTGCAGGTGATCGCGACTATCGTGACAACGAACCGCGAACCGCACCAATGTTTGCAGACAATCCGAACGTGGTGTTTATCGCTGCAAATCACGACACAACCGATAAGGCGTTCTCTGCTCGCTTTGGTAATCGCGTCATCAAGGGGCGTACAGGTCAGCAAGCTGGCATTGATGAGCTCAATGAGCTTCTCGACATGCTGTTCGAGCAGCCAGCTACAGCGCGCTACATCGTAACACGACTCTATCGATTCTTCGTCAACACGGCGATCACGGACGATGTACGTCGTGATATCATCGAGCCACTTGCAGCGGATCTCCGTTCCAACGGTTACGTAGTCGGACCAGTTCTCAAGCGACTGCTGTCATCGGAACACTTCTTCGACTCCGCGCTCTTGGGCTGTCAGCTTCGCAGTCCAGCCGATGTTGTTGTTGGAACACTACGTTCTACACCAACATGGATCGCACCAACAGACAAGGCTCTTGCAAATCGCTTGTATGGTGCATTCATGTCGTCCTTGATCGGTCAGCAAATGGATTTTGTCGATCCGAACAGCGTCGCCGGTTGGGAGGCATACTACCAAGCGCCCGACTACGATCGTATGTGGCTCACAACGGCAACGCTTCCATTGCGTAACGGATATACCGATGGGTTGCTCACAAACAACGCTGCACTCGGACGCAAGCCGATCCTCGACACAGTGGAGTTTGTGAAGGGGCTCACCGATGTTGGTGATCCGCTCGGTGTGATAGAGCAGATCAACGAAGTATTCTTTGCTGTGCCATTCAGCGAGGCTACGACGATGATGCTCGCTGAAGAGGTGTTGATGAACGGCGGACGGTACTACGAGTGGACAGCTCTGTGGAACGCGCACATGCAGAATCCTACGAACGGGCCGGCGCGCACCGCCGTGAAGACGCCGCTCGATCGATTGTTCAAGTACATGTTCCGCATGGCGGAATACCAACTCGGATAAGGAGGTACCACAATGCGAACAACAAACCCTGATCTGAGTCGCCGCTCGTTCATTACCCGCGCTACGGGTGCGATCACGCTTCCACTGGTTCTCAACGGACTTCCACTGCAGGCATTTGACGGTCCGCTCGTTAACGACCTGTTCAATGCTAATGTCGAGACGGATCGTGTCCTTGTACTCATCCAGCTCAACGGTGGCAACGATGGATTAAACACCGTGATTCCACTTGATACCTACAGTGCGTATCAGAAGTTGCGGAGCAACATCGCGATACCAACGGACAAGGTGCTCAAGCTTCGAGACGAGGCAGGCCTTCACCCAGCAATGACCGGAGTGCATCGCCTATGGTCTGAGCAAAAGGTGGGAGTCATTCACGGCGTCACGTATCCGAATCCAAACCAATCGCACTTCCGCTCTAATGACATCTGGATGAGCGGGAGCTCGTCGAACGTGAATGAACCAACAGGCTGGGTAGGTCGCTACCTCAACACGCAGTATCCAACGTATCCAGAAGGCTATCCGAATGCTGCGATGCCAGACCCTATTGCGATTCAGATGAGCGCAGTTGTTGGCCTAGCACTCACAGGATTGCAACGTCAATCAATGGGTATTGCACTTCAGGACCCAGAGGCATTCTACCGTCTTGTGAGTGGTTCTGATGAGCCAGGCACCGATGTGCCTTCGACAGCCTACGCAGCGAGCAACGTGCGTTATGTGCGCGAAGTACAGTCGAAATCGATGCAGTTTTCGACAGTCATCAAAGCAGCGGCGGATAAAGCGAAGAACATCGCCGAGTATCCCACGAACAACCGTCTTGCAGATCAACTCAAGATCGTTGCACGTTTGATTGCTGGTGGTCTGAAGACGCGCGTCTACGTAGTGCAGCTCAACGGCTTCGACACACACGCAGCGCAAGTTGATGCACAGAACTCAACGATTGGCGCTCATGCACTCCTGCTGCAACTTGTCTCCGACGCCGTGGCGGCATTCCAGAGCGACATCGAGCAGCTGGGAGCAGGCGATCGAGTTGTATCGATGACATTCTCCGAGTTCGGACGTCGTGCAGCGTCGAATCAAAGCTTGGGTACTGATCACGGAACGGCTGCGCCACTCTTCTTCTTCGGTGTTCCTGTGGAGCATGGCATTGTTGGATCGAATCCTGACCTCGAGAATCTCGACAACGGGAACCTGCGCATGCAGCACGACTTCCGTCAGATCTATGCGAGTGTTCTTCAGCAGTGGTTCGGTGCTGATCCAGGCGTAGCCCGGTCGGTATTGTTCGACCAGTTCTCTACGGTAAAGGTGATCAAGGGCGGCACGACATCGGTAACCGACTACGCCACGTCCGACGGAAGTGTACAATGCGATGCGCCGTATCCAAATCCTGTGCGCGACATAGCATCACTCCGTATGATCGTATCACAGCAGCAGCATGTCCGCATGGATGTCTTCGATGCACGTGGGTTCCACGTCACGACGCTGACCAACGGAGTGCATGATGCAGGCGAGCATACGCTGACGTTCGATGCCGCGCAGCTTCCGAGCGGCTCGTATCATGTGCAAGTACGCGCACGAGGCGAAGTTCTTCATCGTGTTGTGGTCGTAGCACGATAAGTATCCGCTTGCCGGATACTGGTCGGTATATTCGCACATGTCGCTGTCTGCTCCGACCGTATCTGTTATCGTTCCATGTCGCAACGAGGTTCGTACCATCGCTCAGGTGTTGCGCGATCTCGATGCGCAGACGTTCTCCGATGCGTTCGAAGTTGTGATCGCCGATGGAATGTCGACCGACGGCACCCGTGAGTTACTTGCAGAGCTCCAGCAGTCTGCATGGGGGTTCGATCTTCACGTGATTGATAACCCTGCGCAGATTATTCCAAGTGCTCTCAATCGTGCAGTCGAAGCATCGCGTGGGATGTTCATTGTGCGTGTTGATGGACATTCGCGTGTTGGACCTACCTATCTCACGGAGATTGTTCATCCGTTGCGTAGTGGGATGGCGGATGTCGTCGGACCCCAGATTCAGCTTCTCGCAGGGTCCTCTACTCCGCTCGCAGAAGCGATAGCGGTGTGTTCTGGAAGCGCGCTCGGCACAGGTGGTACAGCATCACGTCGTGCACTCACAGTTCCTGTCGACGTATCACACGCCGTGATGTCGTGTTACCGACGTGACGTGTGGGAGCGCAACGGTGGGTATGACGAAGCCCTGCTGTCCAATGAAGATTTCGACTTCGACATGCGTGCACATCGACGAGGTGCTCGCATTCTTGCATTGCCATCGCCTGTGTTCTCGCTTGTAGCGCGATCTACCCTCGGAGCACTCGCTCAGCAGCGTTGGCGCTATGGATGGTGGAAGGGTGCAGTATTGCACAAAATGCCGTCGTCACTTCACATGCGTCAGGCAATTCCTCTTATCTCGCTGATTGCAGCACTCACTCTCGTTGTTGCTGTTATGCTCGGTGCACTCTCGGCGAATGTGCTCGTATGGTGCGCAGTGGCGTACAGCGGTGTTGCAATAGTAACAGCTCTAGCAGAGGCGAAACGCTACCCATCGGCTTCATCACTTGTTGTTGCGACAGTCGCAGCCCCCATAGTGTTTGCCATCATTCATGGCGTATGGGCGTGTGGAGTGTGTGCCGGACTGCTTGTGAATCCGCGTCGTTAGGACGATGCGCGTGCCGTTGGGCTGTCGCTAACTTCAAGCAGCGGTGCTGAGCCACGCTCAACAACATCGGCAGTGATCACGCACTTACGAACGCCTTGCACATCTGGCAGGCGATACATGATCGGATTCATTACCTCTTCCATCACACCGCGCAGCGCGCGTGCTCCCGTTCGGCGGGACTTCGCCTTGGCAACGATGTGCAGGAGGGCTTCGAGCTCGAACTGCAGTTCAACGCCTTCAAGCAACAGAAGCTTCTGGTATTGCTTCACGATCGCATTCTTCGGATTCGTCAGAATGTCGAGCATTGCCGCGTCACTCAATGGATCCAACGCCGTGATTACCGGCAAACGACCAATGAACTCAGGAATAAAACCGAAGCTCATCAAATCTTCCGGCTCAACTTCGCGCAGCAACTGCGTTGACTCTTCGACGGTTGCTGCAGTTGGCGCGGTGAAGCCCATCGTTGATGGACGCTTGCGGCGGGCAATGATCTTCTCAAGACCCTCGAATGCTCCACCACAGATGAACAGGATGTTCCGCGTGTTCACGTAGATCAGAGGTTGCTCCGGATGCTTCCGTCCACCCTTCGGTGGAATGCCAGCGATGGTGCCTTCGAGCATCTTCAGCAAGCCCTGCTGAACGCCTTCGCCAGAAACATCACGTGTGATCGATGCAGAGTCGCTCTTGCGCGTGATCTTGTCGATCTCATCGACATAGATGATGCCGCGTTCGGCACGCTCTACGTTGTAGTCGGCGTTTTGGAGCAGGTTGACGATGATCGATTCGACATCATCACCCACATACCCTGCTTCGGTAAGCGTCGTGGCGTCAGCGATGGCAAACGGTACATCGAGAATGCGCGCCAGCGTTTGCGCAAGCAGCGTCTTACCTGTACCAGTTGGCCCCAGCAGGAGGATGTTGCTCTTCTCGATGCTGACATCGTCGAAGGCACTTACCAAGTTCTCTGCTTGAATCCGCTTGTAGTGATTGTACACTGCCACCGACAGCACTTCCTTCGACGCGTCTTGTCCGATCACATGTGTGTCGAGCTGACGCTTGATCTCGGATGGACGTGGCAGTGCTGCAGCGTCCGTGCGGAGTGTCGTGATAGGCTGATTCTTCCGAAGGATCTCAACAGAATTCTGAACACAGATATCACAGATATACACGCCCTTGCCTGCGATCAGGCTCACGACTTCGCGTGAGCTCCGTCCGCAGAATGAACAATGAAGTTCTTCGGGAGTGCCAGACTGTGGTGGTTCAGGAGTGCTCATTATGCCGTGCGTTCCATGACCTTATCGATCAAGCCGTAGGCAAGAGCTTCTTGTGGCGACATATAGTTATCGCGATCAGCATCCTTCTTGATCGTCTCGTAGTCTTTTCCTGTGTGCGTCGAAATGATGCCGTACAGTGTATCACGAATACGGAGCATTTCCTTCGTGTAGATCTCGATGTCTGTTGCCTGACCTTGTGTACCACCAAGCGGCTGGTGCATCATGATACGTGAGTTTGGCAATGCATATCGCTTGCCCTTCGCACCAGCACACAACAATACTTGCGCCATCGAAGCGGCCATACCAACGCAGATCGTCGATACTTCAGGCTTAACGAACTGCATTGTGTCGTAGATGGCCAGGCCAGCCGACACGCTACCGCCCGGTGAGTTGATGTAGAGCGAAATATCCTTGTTAGGGTCTTCGCTCTGGAGGAACAACAATTGAGCGATTGTAAGGCTTGCTACGGTATCGTCAATCGGTGTTCCGATGAAGATGATCCGTTCCTTGAGCAATCGCGAGTAAATGTCGTATGCACGCTCTCCGCGACTGGTCTGTTCGACCACCATTGGGACGAGTTGATTGTGCATGATGTGCTCCTTGGTGCAGGTTCGCAGTGAAACTTAGATCGCAGTCTGTTCAGAATCGACGATGACGTCGTTTACGATTGCGTAGTCTATGATCGAGCGTACGGCCTTTTCTGCGAGAAGTTGATCTTCCACAGAGTGGTTCTGACGCATGATCATGCGCAACTGATCTTCTTGCAATCCAAAACGTCCTGCAGCTGATGCAACGTCCTCGTCGGTGATTGCCAATCCTTCAGCTTCAACGATGCGGTCGCGGATCAGTTCCCAGCGAACAATGCGTTCTGCTGATGGACGGAACTCATGCTCGAGTTCGTGGACGTTCAGCTTGTCGATGCCAGGAGCACCTTCGTTGCGCTTCTTGAAATCATCAAAGAGTTGATGAATCACAGCATGGACGAGAGGCTCTGGTACTTCGAATTCGTGTGTCTTGACGAGCTGATCGATGATCTGCGCTTCAACGCGTTCCTTCGTTGCCTGCTCGAAATACTCTTGGAGCTGACGTTCGATATCGCCGCGGAGCTCTTCGGTTGTCGTGAAACGTCCGCCAGTGACCATCGACACGAATTCGTTGGTGAATTCGGCTGGGATCACGCGCTGGATGTCTGTCACGGTAACGCGATAGTTGGCTGGTTGTTCCTTTTCGTCCTGCGTTTCTGCAACGTAGGTGAAGGCATCGCCAACCTTCGTGTTCGCAAGCGACGAACGAAGATTCATGTCGATGTTGTCGTCCTCGAGGAAGACGCGTTCTTCGCGTGGCTCAGCGCCGATGATCGGCATCGACGTTTCACGGTCGAGTTCGTGCATCGAAATCGTTGCCAGGAACAACGTTCCATCGATCTGTTCGGCAGGCTCGAACGAGGCTGCGCGCAGGCAGATCCGGTCGACTTCCTGTTGAACATCATCGTCTGCTACGTTCTTGACAGGGCGCTCAACGACCAGTCCGCGATATGCGCCGAGTTCAAACTCAGGCATCACATCGAAACGAATCGTGAAGGACACACCCGTCGGCGACTTCTGGATGTCCGTCAATGCTGGGTTACCCACAACACGAAGCTTTTCCTGCGTCGCGAACGAGCGGAACTCTGCGTCGGCGATCGTTTCGAGTGCTTCGTTCTCGATATCACGAGCGAAGCGCTGCTTAATGATCGGGATCGGAACCTTACCCTTGCGGAAGCCAGGAAGCGTGATGCCCTCCTGTGCTCGCTCGTAGGCACGTTCGTAGTGGGGTTTCAGTTCGCTTTCCGTGAGGTCAATACGTACCTCACGGATGCACGCCTCAATCGTCGTCAGGCTGCGTTCCACTCTAGGGGGCTCCTTCTATCGCCGTAACAGGAAAGGATTTAATTGTGCGGAAGGAGAGACTCGAACTCTCACGGGTCGCCCCGCCAGATCCTAAGTCTGGTGCGTCTGCCATTTCGCCACTTCCGCAGAACCGCAAAGGTACGGAATTACCGTAACCTAGTGCCATTCGGTACGGGCGCGTCTGGTACACAAAGAGTGACAGATCCATCTGGCTGGTGGAAGCCGGTGACGAGCACATCTGACATCCAGGGTCCGATCTGCTTGCCCCCTAACCCGCAGACGCAGACAACTTGTTTCCCTGTAAGATGTTCAGGCGTATAGAGTTCCGTGATCTGAGCGCTCGATTGCAATACACCCAGCTCGCCCAGATCCACCCACAGCTTGTAGGCGGGCTTGCGGGCCTCGGGGAAGGGTTCGGCGCGGACGATTGTGCCGACGCGAATATCGAGTCGGTCGAACTCATCGAATGTTGCATGTGCCATTGTGCGCAATTTGCACACATGCATGTTGTGATCATTGGTGCTGGTTGGGCAGGAGTAGCGGCTGCGATCCATGCGGTTGAGCATGGTGCACGCGTCACTGTCATCGAAGAACGTCCCTACATCGGCGGACGTGCTCGGTCGTTCCCGGACCGGGAGACGAATACCGTGATCGACAACGGACAGCATATTATGATGGGGTGTTATCGCGAAGTGCTGCATGTTCTGCGTACGCTCGGCACCGACCATCAGCTTGATCGGCAGGCAGCCCTTCGTGTAGGCTTTGTTGATGCAGGGGGCAAGCGTGATGTACTCGATGCATCAGCTCTTCCCGGTAAGCTCGGCGTTGCCCTTGGCATTCTCCGACTGCAGCAGTTGCCGTTAAAGGCTCGGCTCGCCGCCATGCGTTTCGCGCTCCGCCTTACACTTCATCGCATTGATTCCAGTGGCATGACATGCAAGGAGCTCTTTGCGCGGTATCGCCAGCCAGCAGAGCTGGTATCGCGGTTATGGGAGCCCATCGTGCTTGCGACCATGAATGCTTCCATCAACGACGCCTCGGCAGACGTCTTCTGTACCGTCATGCGATTGGCATTTCTCGGCAGCACCGAGGATTCACAGATCCTCGTGCCACGTCGTGGCTTGAGCGACCTGCTCGAACCGTTTACCGACTGGCTGCGTGCGCACGGGGGGTCGGTTCACACGAGTGTCGCTGTCGAACGGCTCACCGTCGCGCAAGACCGCGTAACGTCGGTCGTGCTCAGCACGGGTGAGGAGATCACTGACGTTGATGCTGTGGTGAGTTGTGTACCACAACGGGCGCTCACGCGCATCTGTGCGGCCTCGCAGTACCCACTCGTCGACCTGCATGAGCCCGCTGTGAGCCCCATCGTAAGCGTGTATCTCTGGTATTCGGCGCAATGGATGACCACCGACCTCGTTGCGGCGCTAGGCACCGCCACACAGTGGATCTTCAACAAGCATCAAACCACACCAGGACTTGTCGCGCTCACGATCAGCGCCGCAAGTGACATTGCGGGGCAAGAGCGGGATATGATCGTTGCCGGATGCGATGCTGAGGTGCGCCAGCTGTTTCCTAAGGAGCTCAACGGAGTGAAGCTCTTGCATAGCCAGGTGATCAAGGAGAAGGCCGCCACGCCAGTCTTTACGCCTGCCGCCAACGCAGAGCGCATTGCAAGCGATGCGTTGGGTATCGAGAACCTCCGCATTGCAGGAGATTGGGTGCAGACCGGGTTGCCGGCCACGCTTGAAGGTGCTGCGTTCAGTGGCGTTCTTGCAGCCAGCGATCTGCTACCAGCGTAGCGCCCCATCCCGCAGCAGCGCCCAGAGCCATACCGCCCAGGACATCGCTTGGGTAGTGAACGCCGCAATACACGCGGGAGATAGCCGCCAGCACCGCATACAGCCATGCGTAGGGTCGCACACGAGGCATGCACCACCCCAAGATCACCGCCATCGCGGCAGTATTCATTGCGTGGTTGCTCGGGAAGGATCCGCCCCCTGACCCCACAAGTTGATGCACATCGGAAAGTGTGAGATACGGTCGTGGGCGTTGAACAACCTCCTTCAAGAGGTAGTGGCTGGCCTTGTCGATTACCGTGATAGTGACCACCAGAAGGCCCGCGCACCAGAGGTACATTTTACCCGTCAGCGTAGCGCGCTTCACGACGCCAACCACGATCAACACAGTCAAGCCAACGACATACAACGGAAGTGCGAACTTCGTGGTAGTGATCACCACGAAGAAGACGTCGAGCCATGCGTGTGACAAGCCATCGTTGATAGCCCGGAAGAGGCTAATATCAAGGGATTTGAGCGATTCAAGCATTGGCGAAGCTAGGCATAATTACAGTCATGTCATGTCCGTGTTACGAGACTGTTTCGCACGTTCTGAACATGTGCAACTTGAATAGTTTTCCACACAAACTTTTGTGCATGGAACACACTACTCCATGACACTAATTTGCCAACGTTGTCTCCAATCACGCAGCAGCACGAAGAGGAAGAACAACAGCTACAGCACAGATGATCACGTAGGGAAATACTTCGCTTTCCAACAGGTCCTGTTCGGTACGCTGCACGACACGCGTCGATGAGACAACAACCCGCCTTACGATCCCACAACCCAGCACCTCCACCACAATCGTTGCGTACGTCTTTTTGATGTGCGTGAGGAACGTGTCTTTCGCCTGAGGTGTTAGGCTGAGTGATCGTCAAGGATGTTGCCCATCGGGAGGGCGAAATCTATTTGATCCTGTTGGAGGGACTACATGAAGATTGAGCGACGGTTTACCAGTGCGGGAACAAGCCCGTATGACATGTTCCGGTACAAGGAGCGCGATTCAGTACTGCGCAATCAAAGCGGTATGGAAATCTTCCGCATGGAGAGTATCGAAGTACCTGAGGCATGGTCGCAGGTAGCAACCGATATTCTTGCACAGAAGTATTTCCGCAAAGCGGGTGTACCGCAAGTAGATGCATCGGGTGCGCCGATCCTCAATGAGGATGGTTCACCGAAGCTTGGCCCAGAGACATCTGTGCGCCAGGTGGTGCATCGCTTGGCAGGATGCTGGCGTTTCTGGGGTGAGAAGTACAACTACTTCGACACTGCAGAAGATGCATCAGCATTCTATGATGAAGTGTCGTACATGCTGCTCAAGCAGATGGCCGCGCCAAACTCACCACAGTGGTTCAACACGGGTCTGAACTTTGCCTACGGCATCACCGGAACGGCGCAAGGTCACTACTACGTTGATCCTGACACAAAGAAGCTTACGCGTTCGAGCGATGCATACACGCATCCGCAACCACACGCATGTTTCATTCAGTCGGTAAATGACGATCTCGTTAACGAAGGCGGCATTTTCGATCTCGCAACACGCGAAGCGCGCATCTTCAAGTATGGCTCGGGCACTGGTTCGAACTTCTCGAATCTCCGTGGTGAAACTGAACGTCTCTCAGGCGGCGGTGTCTCATCAGGCTTGATGTCATTCCTCAAGATCTTCGACCGCGCGGCTGGTGCGATCAAGAGCGGTGGCACGACGCGTCGTGCAGCCAAGATGGTGATCGTCAATGTTGATCACCCGGATATTGAGAAGTTCATCGAGTGGAAGTCGAAAGAAGAAGAGAAGGTCGCCGCGCTTGTAGCAGGATCGAAGATTGCTTCGACATTCCTCCAAGCAATTGTCGATGCAGCGGTCACAGGTGGTGCTGATGAATCAACGAACGAGCGTCTGCGTGTTCTGATTCAGCGTGCACTCAACCGTGGTGTCCCATACAACATCATCAAGCGATCATTGTCGCTGGTAAAGCAAGGCGTGACAACGCTTGACTTCTCCCAGTTCGATACGCACTACGAAGGCGAAGCATACAACACGGTATCTGGTCAGAACTCCAACAACTCCGTTCGTGTCACGAATGAGTTCATGGAAGCGGTGATGACAGACGGTACATGGGATCTTGTATGGCGCACGGATAGCACGAAGCGCACAACTGTGCGTGCACGTGATCTGTGGGACAAGATCAACATGAGCTCGTGGAAGAGTGCTGATCCAGGCCTTCAGTTCGACACGACAATCAATGAATGGCACACATGTCCGAACGATGGTCGCATCAATGGATCGAACCCATGTTCGGAGTACATGTTCCTTGACGACACAGCATGTAACCTTGCGTCGCTGAACCTTGCGCACTTCTATGATGAAGACACGCAAACGATGAAGGTCGAGGACTATCGTCACGCCGTGCGTCTCTGGACGATGGTACTTGAAGTGTCGGTCTTGATGGCGCAGTTCCCATCGCAAGATGTTGCGCAGAAGAGCTACGACTTCCGTACGCTTGGTCTTGGCTATGCAAACCTTGGTACGGTATTGATGATGATGGGCATTGCGTATGATTCGCCAAAGGCGTTGGCAATCTGCGGAGCGCTCTCATCAATCATGACGGGGGAATCATACGCAACGAGCGCGGAAATGGCACGTGACGTCAAGCCATTCCCGAAGTTCAAGAACAACCGCGACGCGATGCTTCGCGTCATGCGCAATCACAGGCGTGCAGCATACAGCGCAGTGGAAGGTGAGTACGAGGGACTCACAATCAAGCCGCAAGGCATTGATGCTACGTATTGTCCGACGGAATTGCTCACTGCTGCACGCAAGGCGTGGGACAGTGCAATCGAGCTTGGCGAGAAGTACGGTTATCGCAATGCACAGTCAACAGTGATCGCACCAACTGGTACGATCGGACTTGTGATGGACTGTGATACAACGGGTATCGAGCCAGACTTCGCGATCGTGAAGTACAAGAAGCTCGCTGGTGGTGGATACTTCAAGATCGTGAATCAGTCGGTGCACAAAGCACTTACAAAGCTGGGCTATACAGCCGAGCAGATCGACGACATCGAAAAGTATTGCAAGGGCCACGGTTCGCTCGTTGGATGTCCGCATATCAACCGTGCATCACTCAAGGCACTGAATCTCACGAACGAAGCGATTGATGCAGTCGAAGCGCAGCTCGAAAGCACATTTGATATTCGCTTCAACGTCAATCGTTACACGCTCGGTGATGATCTAAGCAAGGCCTTGGGCTTCTCTGATGCGCAGCTCGAAGATCCAGGATTCGACATCCTCACAGCGCTCGGCTTTACGGCAAAGCAAATCGAAGAAGCCAACGATCACATCTGTGGTACGATGATGATCGAAGGTGCTCCGCACATCAAGGAAGAGCATCTTACAATCTTCGATTGCGCAAACAAGTGCGGCAAGCGTGGCGAGCGCTACATCGACTACATGGCGCACGTACGTATGATGGCTGCAGCGCAACCATTCATCAGCGGTGCGATCTCCAAGACGATCAACATGCCTGGAGAAGCAACGATCGATAACGTTGGTGATGTGCACACAGCATCATGGCGCTTGATGCTGAAGGCTATCGCGTTGTATCGCGACGGCTCGAAGCTTTCGCAGCCGCTCAATGCAAGCAATGATGACTTTGACGAGCTCGTCTTGCTCGGCGACGCGGATGATTGGGATGAAACAGTCGACAACAAGGCACTTCAGAAGGTCATCGTTGAGCGCGTCTATCAGCGTGCAGAACGTCGTCGTCTTCCAAAGCGTCGTCATGGCTACGTTCGCGAAGCATCTGTGGGTGGACACAAGTTGTTTATCCGTACAGGTGAGTTTGATGATGGTTCGCTCGGCGAAATCTTCATCGACATGTACAAGGAAGGCGCTTCGTTCAAGGGGCTGCTCAACTGCTTCGCCGTACTCACATCGAAGGCACTCCAGTATGGTGTGCCACTCGACGAGCTGGTTGACACCTTCACGTTCACACGCTTCGAGCCAGCCGGTTTTGTAGAAGGACACGAGGCCATCAAGAATGCAACCTCGATTCTGGACTACATTTTCCGGACCCTTGGGTACGATTACCTCAAGCGCACGGACTTCGTACATGTCAATGCCGTGGACGCCTCTGCCCCGGCTCCGGCTCTCGATGCACCGACGCCAGTGAACCCAACAGCGCAAGCACAGCAAGATGTTGATGTACCAGCCACATTTAATGATGTGATGGAAGTATTTGCAAGCTCCACCGAGTCAGGGGGCGCTTCAGATGCTGAGACACTCAAGAAGCTCGATCCTCGCAAGCTTGGCTATACGGGGGAATCGTGCTCTAAGTGCCAATCAACCCAGGTTGTTAGGAATGGCGCCTGTACCATGTGCCTGAATTGTGGCACCACGACAGGCTGCAGCTAAACTCCACAGCAGCTCAGATTTTCCGATCCCATCTTGGTTTTCCGAGATGGGATCGTTCTTTTTTCATCCACACCAACCTGACTGCGTGTATTCTGGCACGGAAATTCTTTGGAGAACAGGGAGTTACGGCCTATTTTTCCGGTCGTCCCATGGTGTAGCCGTGGGTATGACTGAACATAAGACCAATTCTTTCAAGGAGATACACATGAACACACGCATCCTTGCCGCGATGGCGTTTGCCTCAATCGTCTCGTTGACGGTTGCAACAGCAGGTGGAAACTGTGGAACTGGATCCACAGCAAAGAAGTCAGCTTCAGGTTCATGCTGTTCTACAACATCGAAGTCAACAGCTAAAAAGGCATCTGACGAAGGCGCTTCATGTTCGACAACGGCCAAGAAAGACGCAAAGGAATGCACAGAAGAAGAAGGTGCATCATGCTCTACGTCGAAGACAGCAAAGGCAAAGAAGGTAAGCATGACGTCGGCTGGCTCTTGCTGTTCAATGAAGGCAAAGGACGTTAAGTCCACATCGGTGATTCCGGCAACGGAAGCAGCATCAGCGACTCCTGCGACACCGCAGAAGTAACTATTTCTACTGGCCCGGAAACGGGTCGACGTCTGCACGGTTATTAGGACTGTGCCCAACACCAGTAGTGCATAAAAGGGAGAAACGCCATGTCAAAGGGCGGAGCAGGAAAAGTCTATTTCGTGTTGTATCTGGCTGTGATTCTCGAGCTCCTCATCATCATTGTGGAGCGCGACGAAGCTGAAGAGCATCTCATGGCCAAGCAGAAGGAGTCGATGAAGATCGTTCAGTCGATCTTGTCGCAGCTCCAGACAGGTACAGGCGTAGAGGGACTGAGTACTCGACCACAAGACCAGATCGTGTTGAAGAGCCCAGAATGGGCCAACATGCCGGGCATGGATCTCATCAAGGAAGAACGCGAGTACCTCGTAGAGGTAGGCGTTACCGACGTGATGGGCGACCTTCCGAAGGTACTCAAGGATGAGCGCATTGATGAAAAGCTCAAGTCGTCCCGTATCAAGGACTTCGTTCTCGCATCGAACGTCCGCGAGATCTACTATCAGATCTGGCACAGCTCGGACGCGAGCAAGGACATCTCAGATTTCCCGAACGACGGTGAGATCGCCGAGGTCCTCTCGAATAACGGTGGACTCAATCAGGTGTCCCATGGTTGGACCCTCCTTGGTTACCAGCGTGCGACGTTCGATCAAGCATGGCTCGATAAGCAGAACATTCCTCTCGGACTCTCCGAGGCGCAGAACTGGTTCAAGACAACCACTCCTGTCTACAACTTCGAAGAGCCTCGTGGCGACTATCGCGCATTCTGGGGCGGTCTCGAAGGCAAGGTTCAGTTCGAATACGACCACGACACAACGCTCAGCCAAGGAACAAATCGCTTCCCGGCATCGCTGAAGGTTCGTTCCTTCATGGCACGCTTCCAGCCAAAGGGGCGCACAGGGGTCTATAAGCTCCACTTCTACTCAAAGACAAACAAGATCCTCGGTATTCGTCGTGATCCAAACTCCATGAATGTGGAGGCATCAGACGAAGAAAAGGTGAACATCGGTACTGTTCAATTGACGGTGAAGGACTTGCGCAGCGTGCTCAAGGAACTCAACCGTACGATGAACGATGCCGAGATCCTGACGCTTACAACAGACTTCACGAAGCCAGACAGCAAGATGTCGGGCAAGACGTACAACGAGAAGCTCAATGCGCGCGTCCTGACGCTCCAGACAAGCAACCCGGATCAAGCACGTGAGGCGCGTCTCTACGGTTACATCAACATGATCCTGCGTCCGAATCAGAGCTCGGACCTCGAACAGAACCAAGC
Source organism: uncultured Ignavibacteria bacterium (assembly GCA_903939735.1). Taxonomy (GTDB): domain Bacteria; phylum Bacteroidota; class Ignavibacteria; order Kapaibacteriales; family Kapaibacteriaceae; genus UBA10438. The sequence goes on along the minus strand of CAJAIA010000025.1, from coordinate 6,725 downwards.
AAGCATGGGCTTCACGGTGAAAGTTGTGCAGCCAGACATTCCAATGTCGAAGCCAACGATTGCTGACCTCGTTGAGAAGCACAAGGTTATCTCTGGTGTGAAGTACGTTGTGATCCCATTCACAATCAACAGCTTCAAGACTGCACCATTGCCTTCGCAGGTTACAGTTGAGCCACGTGAAGCTGGTGTCAACGTTGAAGTTGTCCAAATGCCGGGTCAGGCAGCATCGACTCAGCCAGGCGGTACGAAGAGCCAAGCCTTCGAGCTCCGCATTTCAGGTCTGACATCGGATGGCAATGCGAAGAAGGAATACAAGGTGAACTTCGCCGCTGCGAATATTCCAATGAGCGATGGAACGGTCCCTGATGCGTTCATCACGGTCTATCCGGCCGGACTGATGCAGAAGAATCGCGACCAGATTGTCGACCTTTTGGATAAGCGTCTGCGCATTGGTAAGGAACCGGTAATTGCGTTCCAACCAAGCAGCGAAGGCGAAATCCCTGCCAACCAATTCTCGCTGAAGTACGAGTTGGATGGACAGACGAATAAGTTTGACGGAAGCCAGCCATTGCAAATGAAGCTGCCATGTATTCCAAAGGGCATGAGTCTTCTCAAGATTTCAGCCGTCTGGAACTACCGTCCTGCAGGATCGCAGTACTCTGAGCAGGTCGTGCTCTTCGAACACCAGAGCAGCAATGCGAAGAAGAATCCTCCACAGATCGATCTTGGCGGAACAAGCGAGCAATTCGATCTGAAGAATTTGAAGCTTGTCATCAGTGGCATCGTTGTTGAGCCCCCTACGATTGACTGCAAGAAGAAGGCAGATGCAAATGATGTGAAGGTCTCGGTTGACCTTAACCCACCATCTGCTGGCAAGTACAAGATCGTATCACAGATCGACCCTGAGGGTGGCGGAACGTATAAGGTGACATTGACACTGAAGGGACCTCGCTCGAAGTTCACCGGTGCTAACATCCTTATGAAGATTTCTGCCAGCGCGAATGGTGCTGAATCTGCAGCGGAAGAGACGAACGTTTCGATCCCTGAATTCCGTTGATCTTCTCACACACGTACACAAATCGAGTTCACACATGAGTCTGTCAACAGCAATTTGTAGAGGTTTGATCTTGACCCTCGTAGCGTCGGTCGGAATTGTTGCGTCGAACGCACAAGACCAGAGCTATGAAGGCAAGTACAAGAACTCTCTCAAATCCCTCTCCAATTATCGCTATGGCGATATCTCGGTCTTCCGTGTTGAGGGCCAGCTCTTTACAGACGTCAGCAATCTTCTGAATCCTCCACTTCCACCTGACACAACGGGTGCTGTGAAGCGACTTGAAGAGAGCAACTTCACGTTGTTCGACGAAATCCGCAAGGCTGTTCGCCGCTCAAGCTCGGCTGATAAGGTTGTTGAGCTCCTTGTTGAAAAGCAAGGTTTCAGCTCTGAAGAAGTAGCCGATCGTGATGTACAAACCGTGATTGAGCGTTTCCTCCAGGACAAGGAATATCAAAGCTCGTTGTTCAAGAGCGCATACATCGTTACAACGAAGTACCAGCGCGGCGATGATGGAGCAAACCTCGTTGTGGTTGCCTTGGTGAAGACCCGCGTAACACCAGCAGGCAACACGGTGAAGGATCTTGCAAGCGTTAGCAACAACGATATCATTCCACGCTACTCGCTCACGAAGCTTTCTCCTCCAGCAAACTCAAGTGTTCCTGGTAAGCTTTATGACTATCTCAAGTCACAAGTCATCCAGAACAACGTAACCAACGTTACACTCGAAGCGCAAGGTATCGATGATCCAGATACGCGCTTTGTTCGCCAAGTGTTTGGAAACGCTGTGCAAGTATCGGAAGACGATGTGCAGCAGTTCATCAAGATCACGAACGGTATTCCGGTATCGTACGTCGGTCCGAATGAAATCACACTTTCGGCTGCAGATCTGATCGCATACCGCCGTTACGCACCAGACCCAACACCAAAGATTGTCACAACAGTCGAACTCGACTCGAATGGTGAAGAGTCAACAGTTGAGCGCGAAGTCGTGACATATAATGCACGCCTTCCACTCTACGGCGTCGAACTCCGCTATGGCCTCGAGGATATCAACTATCCGTCGATCTGGAGCGAACGCGTTTCTGTCAATGCAGTATGGAGCCAGGCACGCCTCGGCGTTATCCTGCCGACAAGCGGTTGGTCGTCACTCTCGACATCGCTTGGTAGCCCACGCACGATGACGAATGCAGGCTTTGGTGTTAACGCGAACGTTGAAGTTCCAATCAAGCTCATCGCACAGTCGGGCGTGTTCAATATCGCAGCGAGCTACGTCTTCGACAATGCAGTGAAGTCGGACCACCAGCGGTATGATGACATCGAGAAGCGAAACTTCGACCACCTGGTTCGTTTCCACGCACAACTTCAGTACACGTTCGCTGTACGCATCGACGACTACAACCTCGTTCGTATGCGTCTTGGTGGAACAGCGTACCAAATGGAGCGCTGGACCGACCTCGATTCTGTTGTTGATGGTAAGCAAACAAAGGTCTTCAGCAAGTACGACAATGAATTCATTGGTGGAGTCTCTGGTAAGATCGAGTTCATGAACACGAACTGGAGCACACCACTTGGTGCTTCGCTCCAGTACTTCGATGAGTCGATCTTGATCAACACATGGTTGCAATTCCAAGCATCACCGAATCTTGGCTTCCGTATCGATGCCAATGTGTTCACTCCAATTTTCCGCGATGCACGTGCGTGGGAAAACGACGCAGTCTTCATGCCATCGCTTCGCGCAATTCTCAACTTCTGATGACACCGAACATGACGAACATCATTCGCCGAACACTCAGCATCGCTGCACTTCTGACCGTTCTGGGAGGTGCACTCGTTCTGCCTGCTCGAGCACAAGAGCCAGACTCGGTTGTGTTCGCACGTCTCACGTCGATCGACCCAGAGCTCCTGCAGTACTTCCCACGTTGGTATGTCTGCGAGCCGGATCTTCAAGCGAAGATCTACAACGCGTTCCGCGTGCTTGGCTACCGCAAGACGAATCTCGACCAACAGCAGATTCGCGTTACCGCACAGCCAGTGTCAGAACCAGAAGCTCCCTACGACATTCTGATCGTTGAGTGCGGCACAGAGCGTATGACGGCACAGGATCTCGAGGCGAACATCCCGCGGATCTACTCAAAGCTTGCCGACAAGAGCCGTCCGTATTGCTACTCAGAAATCCCATCATCGATCCCAGCGACACGTCCGCAGGCGGAAGCGATCATCAACTTCATGCATCCAACGAACGTGAACCACTCGTTCACGCTCTCGGCATTCGAGCAGACGTTGAAGGTTGGCAACTCAGGATTCTGGTTGTCGAACACAATGGGCACAGACCAAGCTGGCTACCACTTCTGGAATGCTGGCGAAGCGAAGGTTACACTTCAGCGCCCTCTCTATGTGAACGATGATGCATCGACACGTCGTGCGATCCCGTATCTCATGAATGCGAAGCTTGGTTTCGGCTATCGCCTCTCGTCGAATCCAGACAATGGTTCGCTTCTCGACTTCATTCCTGGCCGTCGTCTCGACGCAGGGTATGGCGGAAAGTTCGTCGGCGCGCTTGACTTCCACATGCCGTTCCATCCGGAATTTGGTATTGGCGTGAACATGGAACTTCCACTCCGTGCAGTGCAGGCGTCACAATCGGTGGATATAACAACGTATGTACTCAATGATATCGGCAGCCGCCGCATCACAGCACCTACGTACGACTCAGATCCGATCGCAACAGTGAATCTTCTCCGCTCAACAGGTCAAGTGACGATGTTCTACAACTGGTGGGTTGATCAGCAACACCCAGAGAACTTCTTCCGACTGGACATGGGTCTTAACTACTACGAGATCCGCGAAGCAGGTATGTTCCGCGACTCGTCAGACTCGTTCAATTACCTCGGCATCGAAGGTGTGCGAGGACTGAACACATGGAAGCCAAACGAGATCGGCGACTGGATCTACGCAAAGCTTGAGTACCGTAATCAGAGCACCTTCCCATTTGGTGCAAGCCTCCAGTACTCGAATCAGATCCTCCTTGCGCATGCATACATTCCATTGCTTGGCCAGTGGTTGTATATCGAAGGCAAGTATGCAACGCCACTTCGTGGAGTTCGTCCGTTCGAGCGCGAGCATGTATTCATGATCAGCCCTGTTCTGCGACTGAACTTCTAACGGAATGCACGCCGTCGCTGCGGTGTATTTCCTTGTCATAGCGTTCATCTTCGTGTTCCCAGTGCTATCAACAGCACAGGGGGACACACTCGAGGTGCGCCGCCGCCTTGCTGAGCAAGCGCGTGTGATGTCCGCACTCGACAGTCTGCAAATCAGTATTCAGAACGTTACGATGGCCAATTTCCCTGAAATTGGCCTTATCGTTGAGTGCGGTAGTAACTGCAAGGTGCTCGATACGATTACAGCCACATCACTACGGGTGATGGAGAATGGCGTGTTGCGTCCAGTGACGCGCATCAAGAAGATCGATGTCACAGAACGTGTTCCCGTAGACTTCATGTTCGTGGTGGATGTCACCGGAACAATGCAGGCGCATATCAATGGTATTCGCAACAACATTGGATCCTTCGTCGCTTCACTGCGGAAACGTGGCATCGACTATCGCATAGGCTTGGCCCTCTTTAGCGACGTCGTTGAGGACGTGTACGAGCCAACAGACTCGGTTGAGCTGTTCATGAAGTGGATGAGTAAGGTGACAGCCTTCGGCGGGTTTGATGAGAAGGAGAACGCACTCCAAGGCATGTATGATGCGTCGATCGTGAAGTTCCGACCGAACGCGAACAAGGTACTTGTTCTTCTCACAGATGCAGGCTATCACCAGCTCGGTGAACGCGGTAATGGACGAACACGCTACACGAAGGAAACGCTTACGCAACATCTTGCTGCGTCTGGGATTCGCGTCTTCTGTATCATTCCGCCGCATTTGCGTCTTTACGATCGCATCGTGCAAGGCACACGTGGTGCAATCTTCAATCTCGATCTTCCATTCTCGAAGATCTTGGATCAGTACTCAGATCAGCTAACGAATCTCTATACGATTTACTATCGTGGCGATTCAAAGCTTCGAAGCGACTCAATTAATGTGTCGATTCTTGACGACACGAAGCGAGAGCTGGTAAAGCAGATTATTCCAATCGTAGAGATCGGTCGGAAGTTCATCATCGAGAATCTTCTCTTCCCAACTGGTGCGGCTATCCTTGCCGATACGGTTGAGGAGCTCGACGTTCTCGTCGACTTCATGAAGGAACGTCCTGCCGTAGAGGTGCTGATCGAGGGACACACGGATAACGTGGGCGCGATCAAGCTCAACAAAGCACTATCCCTTGCGCGTGCAGACGCGGCACGTACGTACCTGGTCAATCATGGCGTGGATGGTAACCGCATCAAGGTGATTGGTTACGGCCCTGCGCGTCCGATTGCACCGAATACAACCGATTTCGGACGATCGTTGAACCGACGAACAGAGATTGTAATAACGGCGAAGTAACGTCAGTTACTTGATGCGTTGTTCTGTGGCAAACGCCTTGCCCTGATAGAGCGCCCAATAGGCCGCGTTAGCCGGAGCTTTTGCAGGCTCGAGGTACGAGATAACCGTAATCGGACCCTGAACATTTGCCCGCAGCTCAAATGCTGCAGACGTGTTGGCTGTCCGCGGAGCAATAGAGGTGATGTCATCACCTGTGATCGATCCCACGAAATAGATGCGTGCTGGTAGTTGATTCTTGATCAACAAGCCGGCTACCATCGACACAATAACCGACTGTTTGCCGATTACCATCGACTTGGCCTGCGTCATCGCCTTCTTCAGGTTACGCTGGTACTCACCGATAGACGCGCACCACGGATCCGTGATCGGCGAGCCAATGACGTAGTCCGTAACTGCTGTGTCGGCTCCTACATCAGCAACGATATCGGCAATGATTGAATCCGCGCGAGCTTCGTCAATCTTGCTGAAGATGATCACGTAGGAAACATACTTGGCTGCCTTACGACGTTCCTTGTTGATCGACTCTCCCGGCTTCGCACTGTCGCGGTACAGCAATGAGAGCGTAACTCCCGCAGCCGCCAGGACAGCGAAGAAGATGTACACGATAAGCCAACCGTTCTTCCGTGCTGGAGGAACAAAGCGCTCGTCAGACATTGATTAGTCTTCCGTTGAGAATTTATTGACGTCAAGTTCGACCGCAACAGGATACTCGCCTGTGAAGCAAGCACGGCAGTAGCCGATGCCAGGACCCTGATAGACGGCATTCATCAAGCCCTCGACGCTGAGGTAACGGAGAGAGTCTGCGCCAAGTTCCTTTGCGATCTCATCTTCGCTCGCAAAGTGATTGGCAATCAGTTCGTCGCTGCTCGGGAAGTCCATGCCATACATGCATGGATGCTTCACAGGAGGCGACGTGATACGAAGGTGTACTTCTTGTGGTTTTGCTTCGCGGATAAGGTTCACCAGGGACTTTGACGTTGTTCCGCGCACGATCGAATCATCGACCACCACGACCTTACGTCCGGCAAGAACACCACGAACAACATTGAACTTGGTTTTTACCTTGAACTCCCGCTTGTCCTGTCCCGGCGCAATGAAGGTACGTCCCACATAATGCGAACGGATCAAGCCAATCTCATAGCGCGACGGATGAATGCGATCATTTACGCGTGCATAGCC
>CAJAIA010000024.1 GCA_903939735.1 uncultured Ignavibacteria bacterium | reverse complement strand
GGGGCCCCCACCGCTCGAACTACATTTCGATACTCAGACTCGCACAGCAGACGTCTCAGTGTCTGACCGTCTCTGCTGTCAACTGAGCCATGTCTGCTTCTGTCAGACGGCGGGCACCGATGAGGCGCTTGCCATAGTACGTTGACTTCAGCGAGGAAATCGTCACACCGTAGCGTGATGATGAATGAGCGAAGAGATCGTCGCCCAGATAGATACCTACGTGGCCAACAGCAACGCGACGGCGTGTGTTGAAGAACACGAGGTCTCCGAGCTGGAGCTCGGACCGCTTTGAAACTGTCTTACCAACAGTTGATTGTTGTGCTGCACTGCGTGGGAGCGTGACCTTCGATGTGGATTCGAAGATCATTCGTGTAAAGGCCGAGCAATCAATGCCACCGCGTGTCATGCCACCGTATTGATACCGCGTACCAAGCCAGTCCATCACAACGTCGATCACCTTCTGCTTCGGGATGCCTCCTTCGGTCATCGTTCCACCCTCTTGATCAACGTAGCTGAGCCAGAGTGATGTGAATGCATCGATATCAACCGTCACGTCATCTTCGCGCTCAAGTTCCGCAAGATCTTCACCTTGTTGATACTGGAGTTCACGAACTGATGATGCTTCGCCCAGAATTTCTCCATCTGCTGCCATGATGGCCGAAATGTCGGCGAGATCTTCCGATCCTGCCTTGTATTCCATGCCAGTTAGGCGACAGAGTTCTGGACTTTGGGAGCTAACGAGATCAATCGCTTGCTTCTTCCCTACTGCACGGGCAGCAGGTGAGCACTTCGAGCTTCGCGAAGAACGCTTCTTCTTCTTCTTCTTGCTCGAAACCTTCTTTGCCGACGACTTGGTGCGAACCGCTGCTTCCAGCGGAACTGTCACCATCGACGAAGCGGCGAAGACAAGCGTGAACATGACGCACAGGAGCGACAAGCCGGTCTGTCGTAGCATCAGCATGTCTCCTATTGTCGTGAATAAAAACGATCAGCCGTCCTTCGATACCGTCTCGAGGATGAGGCGATCAGAACCGTCAAGGGTGAGCCCCTTGACGCGAGGGGTCATCACACGGAGAACGACGTGATAGTAAAGGAAGATCCACGGGGATTCTTCCACCACGATGCGTTCCATGCGATGATAGAGTGCGGCACGTTCGTCGAACGTGAGCGTTGGCGAGAGTGCCAAGCCATAGAGCGAATCAAGATCACGACGGTCGATACGGGTTGTGTTGGGTCCGTTCGGCGCAATGTTGTCGTGAATGAACAAGGCGAGGAAATTCTCAGGATCGGGATAATCCCCAATCCAACTTGTTCGCCACAGCGCGAGATCTCCGTTGCGCACCATTGAGAGGTGCTGCGGGAAATCTACCTGACGGAGTTCGACGTTGACGCCGATCTCCTTCCACTGTGCTTGAATCGCTTCCGCGATGGATGCGGTACGTTGGCTGTTGCCGAGCTGAAGCATCAGCGTCGGCAGACCACGTCCGTTAGGGTAGCCTGCTTCTGCCAACAATCGACGTGCGAGGTCGGGATCGTACCGATACCCACGCACAGAGTCCTGAAATCCCGGCATAGCCGGAGGAAGAACTCCATTTTTTGCCGGAAGCCCCCTTCCCGAGAGAAGGTAGGCCACGAGGCGATGTCGATCGATGGCATAATTCAATGCCTGACGAAGTTTCTTATTTCGCGACAACGGAGAGGCGCTTCCCATAGGAAGCGTCGTGTCCATGAGAATACCGTAGTATTCAACGGTGTTGGCGGCGGTGCGCAGGACGCGAAATCGATCGTACGGCGGACGGAGTGAACCGTCTGGTGCAAAGACACTTGGCACAAACGATTCATCGACGTTCGAGACGAGGTCGAACTGACCTCGGGTAAACTCGAGAAACTCGTTTTTCGGATCGCGGAGGAAGGATATGAGCACCGTATCGAGATACGGAAGCCGACGCCCTTGAGCGTCTACCTTAAAGTACCGCGTGTTCCGCGTGAGTGTCAGCTCTCGATCTTGGTTCCAGGATCCGAAGGTGAACGGGCCCGTGCCTACGGGATGTCGTCCAAAGTCGGCTCCATACGCTTCGATCGCTTCCCTTGGAATAATCGAGCCGTATGGCATGGTAAGAACTGCAAGAAACGGAGCAAAAGGCTTGGTGAGGGTGATTCGTAATGTTGAATCATCAATCACCGTGATGCCGGAAATCGATCCTCGTTGTCCCAAACGCGTTGCCTGATGAAAGTCATCAGCACCAACGATTGATGTTCGGAATGCCCACAGACCAGTTGATTTCGTCCGTGCGTCAACGATACGTTCGATGCTAAACTTTACATCGTGTGCCGTGACGCGGCGTGTACGTGCTGCACCAAAACATGGATCGGCGTGAAACATCACATCCGTGCGGAGGTGAAATGTCCAGTCGGTTCCAGTCCCATCAACGGTCCACCGCGTTGCAAGGCAAGGGGCGATGGTGAGCGTTGAATCCAATTCCACGAGTCCATTGAACAGGTGGGAGGTGGTCCAGAGTGCACTGCGGTACGAAGCCTGAGCGGGGTCGAGACTTAAGATTCCATCAGGTTCATTGTAGCAAAATGTATGTCTGCTCTCAGATGGTGATGGCTTGTGGCCACCACACGAATGAACCAATAAACTGCAGAGTGCAAGTCCAATTATCAAAGTACGCTGCGGTACGAGCGCCCACGACTTGTGGAAGAAAGTTGACACTGTCCGCGTTTTCACGGGGCAAAGTTCAGGAAGTTTTTCCTGGATTCCAATGAACTTGAGTTCATTTTTTCACGCTATCACCGTAATTTTCCATGTGCTTAAGCTGATTTCCATCATCGTCGCCCCGTTCATTCTGCTTACGACCGTTGTAGCAGGGTTCGACACGTCGGCACTCGGTTCTCTAGCCGAAATGGTGGAGCACTATCAACACCATGTCGATGATCACGGAGAGACAAACCTCTCGGTGCTTGAGTTTCTTGTGTCGCACTTTTCAACATCGGCGCAGCCTGATGATGAGCACGATAGTCTCCCCTTGTTAGGGGGCTTGCACGCCAGCGGCGTGACCGTGATTCCGGTGCTCGCTTACCGTAATGTAATGCTCGTCGCACCACTCAGCGACGTTTTGCTTGCTCCGTTGCCTGAGACAAGAGCAACGCCAACATTCACGCAGACAATCTTCCAGCCGCCTCGCGCCTAAGCTGACTCTCGCTCAGCTGTTGTTGCATTTCACCATCGAGGCACAATCATGTTCGAACGGATTATCACGTTCGCAGTGCGTCAGCGTTTGCTGGTTGCACTTGGCGTTCTGGCGCTCATTGCGTGGGGATTGAATTCACTCCGCACATTGCCCATTGATGCGGTCCCCGACATCACGAACAACCAGGTGCAGATCGTTACGGTCACACCTGCCCTGGCTCCGCAAGAAGTGGAACGCCTTATCACGATGCCCGTCGAGCTCACGATGGCATCCATTCCCGGCATCCACGAGATGCGATCAATCTCGCGCTTCGGTCTGTCGGTGGTTACGATCGTCTTCGACGACGGCGTCGATGTTTACTGGGCCCGCGCGCAGGCCGACCAACGTCTCACCGAGGTGATGGATCAGATTCCGCAAGGGGCAGGCACGCCCCTTCTTGCGCCAGTCACGACAGGACTCGGCGAGATCTACCAGTACTCGCTTCACGTCAAACCAGGCTACGAAAGTCGTTACTCGCTTACGGAACTCCGCACGATTCAAGATTGGATTGTGCGACGTCGGATCCTCGGAACGCCGGGCGTAGCCGATGTGTCGAGCTTTGGCGGCAATCTGCTGCAGGCCGAGATCGCGATTGATCCTCAGCGCTTACGTTCGATGAATCACTCGATCAGCGATGTACTTGACGCTGTTCAACGCAACAACCAGAACGCAGGTGGCGCCTACATCGAGAAGGGTCCGAACGTGCAGTACATCCGCACCGAAGGCATCGTAACCTCTCTCGAGGATATTGGCGCAATCGAGGTGAGCCGGAGCGACGACGGACTGCCCATACTCGTGCGCGACGTAGCAACGGTGAAGGAGGGTCGCGCCGTTCGCTACGGAGCAATGACGCGCGATGATCGCGGCGAAACGGTCGGCGGCATTGTGCTCATGCTGAAGGGGGCAAACTCAAGCGAAGTGATCGCAACGGTGAAGGAACGGATCGAAGCTGTGCAACGCACACTCCCTGAAGGTGTGGTGATTGAGCCATACCTCGATCGTACTCGACTGGTCAACAAAGCGATCACCACGGTGTCGAAGAACCTCATCGAGGGGGCTCTGATCGTAATCTTCGTTCTGGTGCTGCTGCTGGGAAATCTGCGTGCAGGATTGATCGTGGCTAGCGTGATTCCCCTTTCGATGCTGTTTGCCATCGGAATGATGCGGATGTTCGGTGTGTCGGGCAATCTCATGTCGCTTGGCGCTATCGATTTCGGATTGATCGTTGACGGCGCAGTCATCATCGTCGAGAGTGTGCTGCACCGACTACAGAACCGCGGGGCAACACGCGACACAGCGCGTGAAGCAGCAATAGGGATTCGTCGCTCTGCAGCCTTCGGCGAGGTGATCATCATGATCGTGTATCTCCCAATCCTTGCACTCGTTGGTATCGAAGGCAAGATGTTTGCTCCGATGGCACAGACGGTGATCTTCGCCATCATTGGCGCGTTCATCCTCAGCACAACCTACGTCCCGATGATGTCGTCGTGGCTGTTGAAGCCCGGTCTGAAGACGTGGTCGCTTGCCGATCGCGTGATGGATGCAATCGCACGTACCTACGCACCTGTTCGACGCTTGGCATTACGCTGGCAGTGGGCAACACTTGGTGGAACTGCAGTCGTGTTTGTTGCTGGTGTTACGACGTTCCTCTCGATGGGTGGCGAGTTTCTGCCGCAGCTCGACGAGGGTGACTTTGCTGTTGAAATGCGCCTGATGACGGGCACATCACTCACAGAGACAATCGCAACGGCAGAACGCGCCGCACGAATACTCGAAACGCAATTCCCTGAAGTAGAACGTGTTATTGGAAAGATCGGCACGTCAGAGATACCTCTCGACCCGATGCCGATGGAGTCAGGTGATTTGATTGTTGTGCTCAAGGACAAAGATCAGTGGACATCGGCACATTCACGGGAAGAGCTTGCAGAGAAAATGCAGCATGCGCTCGCGGCGCTGCCGGGTGTGACATTTGGATTTCAGCAACCAATTCAGATGCGCTTTAACGAGTTGATGACTGGTGCACGACAAGATGTCGTTGTGAAGATGTTCGGCGAAGACATGGACTCTCTTGCGACAATCGCACAACGCATCGGCGGTCTTGCTTCAACCGTTCAAGGGGCCGCCGACGTCTACGTCGAACCTGTGCAAGGTCTACCACAGATCACCGTTGCTATCGACCGGCAAGCATGTGCTCGCCTGGGTGTCGATGTTGAAACCATCAACACAACTGTGCGCGCTGCGTTTGCCGGAGCAGTGGCCGGAACACTGTACAACAATGAACGTCGCTTCGACATCGTACTCCGTCTCGATACCGCCTACCGGCATGACCCTGAGGACGTGGCGCAACTCATGGTGCCCAATCGTACAGATGAGCTTGTTCCCATCACACAAGTGGCAGCGATCTCCATCGCACTAGGTCCGAATCAAATTCAGCGTGAGAATGCCCAACGTCGCATCTCAGTTGGCTTCAATGTGCGTGGCCGCGACGTTGAAAGTATTGTAAACGAACTTGAATCACATGTTGCGAAGTCAATCAATCTTCCTCCAGGCTATTACATCACCTACGGCGGACAGTTTGAAAACCTCGCGGCAGCGAAACAGCGCCTCGCGATTGCTGTTCCGATCGCTCTTGTGTTGATTCTCTTCCTCCTGTACCTCACCTTCCACAACATAATTGATGCATTGCTGATCTTCACTGCCGTGCCGCTTTCAGCTATCGGAGGCGTTGCGGCGTTGGTTATACGGGGAATGCCATTCAGCATCTCTGCTGGAGTTGGTTTTATTGCATTGTTTGGCGTTGCCGTGTTGAACGGCATCGTCCTCCTGAGTGCCTTCCGTTCACTGCGCACAGCTGGTCGTACGAATACATTACGCATCGTCATGACGGCAACGCAGTCGCGACTCCGTCCTGTTGCAATGACGGCTATGGTAGCATCGTTGGGCTTCCTGCCGATGGCAATCTCAACTGGCGATGGGTCCGAAGTACAACGGCCGCTGGCAACCGTGGTCATAGGAGGCTTGATCACCGCGACGATGCTCACGCTACTCGTGCTACCAACGCTGTACGTTGTCGTGAGTGCGTTTCAATGGAAGAAACTCCGCGGCACTGCTGCAAGCATCTCAGTACTCCTCATGATTGCCATGGCAACACCTGCACATGCTGATCGCGAGCCCCTTGAGCCCATTTCGCTCGATTCGGCAATTGCCCTCGCACGGCAGTTGAATGTCGATCGCTATGCAGCGATTACAGCCGAACGCGAGGCCGATGCACTAGGATCTACATCCGTTGATATTGCGCCGACAACCGTTACATACATGCGCGGCCAATACAATTCCTACCTCAACGATAATAACCTGACGATTACCCAGCCGCTTCCCAACCCCTTCAAAGTTCTTGCAACGTCGGCATATAACGATGCATCACTTCGCGAAGCACAACTGGCACGAATGGACATGGATGCAAAGCTTCGACGTGATGTTGCGCAGGCCTACGCAGAAGTTTGCCTTGCTCGTGAGCGTGTTGCTATCACCATAGAGCACGAAGTCCTTCTCGATCGCGCTGTTCAGGCCGCTTCGCTTCGCGAATCAACCGGTGATGTAAGCGCACTTGACCGTCGTGCGGCTGAAGCGCAGCGATCAGATGTACGCATACAGCGCATTCAGGCAGCGTCGGAACTCCGGCGTGCTGAACTCCACTTGCGGATGATATGCGGTACATCACGCAGGATCACGTCGGTCGATTCACTCGTTCCCCTACACGCTGTCAATCCTGATGCATCACCGCGCGTTCCACTTCGATTGGAACTTGCGACACAGCGCACACGTGTTGCGGATGAGTACTCGAATGTCACTTCGGCTGCCTATTGGCCTGATCTCTCTGTGTCTTTCTTTACACAAACACTCGCCGGCATACCGCTCGCACAGCCCGGACAGATCGCATCATCGTCAGAACGCTTTACTGGCTTCATGATCGGCCTGGCAGTGCCACTCTGGTTTGTTCCTACGCGCGCTCGAGATCATGCTGCATCGCTCCAGCGCGACCTGGCCGAACAACGTGCTATGCATGAGGATCGCCTCGTTCGTGCATGGCAGCAGCAGCTTATGAGCGAGCTCACAGTTGCACGGACGGCGGTTGAGCACTACCGGGATTTCGCACTCCCGGAAGCGCAACGTATGGCTTCCGCAATGCAGACGGCCTATCAGCAGGGCGACGTTGACTGGCTTGACGTACAGACGGCACTCTTACGTCTGCTGAGCATACGCATCATGGATGCACAAGCTCGCAAGACGTTGTTTGATCTCACTACTTCCTTCGACTATCTCTTGGGCATTCAATGATCTCGCACATAGCATCACATCATACATTTCGCTCACTTTGCTTCGTTGCATTTGCTTGGGGCATTGTGAGCTCGTGCACACAAACGCCAGAGCAACAGGCGGCGCCGGCTGCCGAGGTATGTGGCGACACCGTGCGACTGACGAGCGAACAACGCTCGCATACGACCCTTGCATTTGCTGCTGCGGTGAAGGCCGAGCGAACAACAGCACTACGCGTGACCGGCATGGTACATGTACCCCCTCAGTATGCATTCTCGATCACGAATCCGTACGGCGGAACGGTGACGAACCTGACGGCATTGCCCGGATCATCGGTCAAGAAAGGTCAAACACTTCTTTCGTTGGAGAACCCTGAGTTCATCCGTATTCAGCAAGACTATATATCAACCGGTGCCCAGCTCCAGGCAGCGGAACTTGAGTTTGCTCGACAGTCGCGTCTGTCCACGGATTCAATCAACGCACGCAAGCGTCTCGAAGCAGCAACGTCTGATGTGCAAACACTCCGTGCCAAATACAAAGCGCTCTCCGAGCAGCTGGCACTTGTGCATATCAACGCACGCACGCTCACCGTTGGATCGATCTCCCGCTCGATCAAGGTTCCTGCTCCGATCAGTGGGTATGTCACGAGTGTTCGCGTGAACAACGGCGTGTTTGCTTCACCGAATACAGTGATGCTGGAACTCGTCGACCCATCACACATGCACATCGAGCTCTCGGTGTACGAGCGTGACATTCAGAAGCTCCGCGTCGACCAATCGGTGCTGGTCTCGCTCACAGATGCACCACAAGTGCAGCGTGAAGCCTACATCCATCTGATCGGCAAGGACGTACGTCCCGATCGCACGCTTGCTGTACATGCGCATCTGCGCCAACCAGATCCGACGATCGTTCCAGGTACAACGCTCACCGCAGTGGTACAGTCCGAACCGCGCATGTCGTGGGTTGTGCCAGAGCATGCAGTTGTGCAGTTCGACGGGAAGTCGTGGATCTTCACCGGAAGCCCAACAGCCTGCGTACGACGTGAAGTACAGGTTGGGACAATCGAGAATGGGACCGCAGAAATCATCGACGCGCCAGCATGGATCGCAACGGAGAAGATTCTTGTGCAAGGGGCTTCTGCCGTACTCGGGGCGATGGTCCAACGCGGAGACTGATCGCAGCGGCAGTCAGTACCCGGCGCGCACCTCTACGTCTTCTGCTTCTTTTTTTTTGCGGCAGGAAACAGGATGTTGTTCAAGATCAACCGGTAGCCGGGTGATGTTGGATGCAGCGCCAGATCTGTTGGCGGGTCGCCGACGGCGTGGCGGTAGTCTTCGGGGTCGTGCCCACCATACCACGTGAACGTACCGCGTCCGACGTTGCCGTGGATATAGCGCACTTGGTCGGTTCCATCACGTTCAGCGAGCACTGTCACAGACTTCTTGATGATGCCCTTGTGATAGGCCGTGGTCTGTCCAAGAAAGCCCTTCACAACATTCACATGGCACTGCGTGAGCATAGTCGGGACGGGATCGTACTTCGCTGAGAAGTCGAACAGCGTAAAGTAGTCGCTCGACTCTGTCTGCAGGATCATATTGGCATCAACGTCAATATCGCTGTACTCATACTGCAGCGGATTCATCACCAGTTTGAAATTCTCAAACGCAAATGTGCGGGAGAAGTCAAGCTTCTGATTTGCATCGCGGTCGGCTGGATCACCGTCGTAGATCACATCGCAGATATCAATGTTTGCAGCCGCGAGGGTTACATCGTAGGTGTCCGTAGCGCTACACATCGCGAACATGAATCCGCCGTTGGCAACGAACTCACGGATCGTCTCAACAACGGCCTTCTTGAGCTCACTCACTTTTTGGTATCCAAGCTTACGGGCTGTTTTTTCGAGCAATGCAACCTGCTGGATATACCATGATTCACCGGCAGA
Organism: uncultured Ignavibacteria bacterium; assembly: GCA_903939735.1. Lineage (GTDB taxonomy): Bacteria > Bacteroidota > Ignavibacteria > Kapaibacteriales > Kapaibacteriaceae > UBA10438. The sequence goes on along the minus strand of CAJAIA010000024.1, from coordinate 51,613 downwards.
GCTCGCATAGAACTTTCCATGCTGCCCAGTGAAATCCTCGTGATGCAGGTGTAGCCAGTCGAACTCTTTGAGTCGACCCTGCATCACCTCTTCATCCCAGAGCTTTTCGTATTTGACCTCGGCATACTCCATGACGAGCGTTACAGCATCGTCCCACGGACGGAACCCAGGTGGAGCGTATACCGCGATGCGAGGGGGCTTTTCGAGGCGCACCACTTCTGTATTGCTCTTCTCTGCCTGCACAGATGCGTAGACACCGGCCGCTGAAGCGCCGTCGAGTGCCTCAAAGGCAACACCACGAATGCGACATTCTGCAGCGATCGCCTCCGTGTAGTCGGTCATAAACGAACCACCGCGGTAGTTCAAGAGCCAATCAACAGGTTGATCCTTGGTGAGGATCCAGTAGACAATGCCGTAGGCCTTCAGATGATTCGTCTGCTCAAGATCCATCTGGATCATGAGTTTCTGTCCGAACGCCATCGCCGGCGCAAGGATCATGAGGAGGAGTACGGAACGAAGAGTTTTCATACGGCGTTGTCGTACGAACTTACAACCTGCATATTGCACTTCATGGGTCTACTTCTCGCCGCCGTCATTTGCCTGTCATGGATTGCACACGTCACCTATCTGCTCGTGCAGGTCACGGTCGACATTGCAAGCCCCCTGACCTATGCACATATCGCGTTGCAGGCGTACCTGTCGACCGGACTCTTCATTACGGCACATGATGCCATTCACGGTACGGTGGCACCTGGTCGTCCCCGGTTAAATGCGATCATCGGCGGAATAGCGTCGTTCCTCTATGCCGGACTCTGGTATCCGCGACTCGTCGTCAACCACCACATGCATCACGCACATCCAGCCGACGATAATGACGATCCCGACTATCACCGGTCGAACAATCTTGTTGTGTGGTACCTCACCTTTATGTGGCGCTATGCTACGGTGTGGCAGATCGTTGTTATGGGCGCTGCCTACAACGTTCTCAACGTGTGGGTACCTGCAGCGTCCCTCTGGTGGTTCTGGATTGTGCCGGCCTTCATGGGATCATTCCAACTCTTCTACTTCGGCACGTATCGTCCGCACCGTAAGCCCCATACTGCAGGCATGCCCCACAATGCGAGATCGCAATCAGCAAATCACGTGTGGGCGTTGATCTCGTGCTACTTCTTTGGGTATCACACCGAGCACCACGTTTCCCCAGGTACTCCGTGGTGGCAACTCTGGAAGGTAAAGGACAATGGGATTTCGTAGTTTTCCGCTATGACTGTTGGCCCAACGCAGATCGACCAATGCACTGAACGGCTCGGAGCTCCCGAACAACGTACAGCCACGTCCTGGACGTGGAGCATCTCCGCACCGAATGGGGCGCGTGCAGTTGTCATGACCATCACGACCGATGTGGTGATCGATGGGCATCCATGCACGATCGTTACGGCGCAAACCCCGCAGGGCTACATTGAATTGCACAACGTAACGGGCATCCTCTCGATCGAACCCGACGAGATAATGTTCCTCGCAACGCATCAGGAGCGTTTTTCGAGTCTGGTTGTAGGGCGAACAGGCACTGTGTCGCAATTCGCCAACATCCACGCGTCGCTCCTGCGCGCTGACCTCACCGAGATCAATCCCGCCGCGCTCTTGGCAGCGCTACAGCTGTCGCTGGCCGACGGACTCCTTGAAGGGTAACATGGCACGAACCGTTAGCATTACGAATGCCTCTGGCGCCCGCTATCGTGGTCGCGCCGAAATGATTGCGTCTGTCGATGCTTGCTTGAAGTCTCATAAAGTCAAGCACGCCAAGATCGACATCATTCTATTGTCGGATCGACGCATTCGGACATTGAACAAGCAATATCTCCAGCATGATTACGCTACAGATGTCATCACCTTCCCGCTTGATGAGCAACCGTTGTACGGTGAGATCTACGTCTCGTTGGAAACCGCCAGACGTCAAGCAAACGAATACGGCGTGACCGTCGTCAATGAACTCTGTCGGCTTGCAGTACACGGGGCATTACATATGCTCGGGTACGACGATGCCACGCTCGAAGATCGTGCAGCGATGCATAAGCTCGAGAGTAAGTTTATCACCGCTGGATAACCACCCCCTGCCTATGAACACTCAGTACTCTGTTGAACGTGTACTCGACATCATCGCTGATCTGATTACCGGCCACATGGCGGGCGCAGCGCTTGCATCGATCGACACACGACCATTGCACGATCAAGGGTACACTGATTCGGAAATCGCTGCAGCGATTTCATGGATGCTTGAACGTCGCGCAGATCGCGATGAACTCGAAGATCTTAATCACGACGGCTTCCGCATTCTGCATGGCATTGAGCGCGAACTGGTATCACCCGATGCATGGGGCATGCTGCTCACCTATCACGAGCACGGCTTCTTAACGTCTGAGGACGTTGAGAACCTGCTCGAGCGCGCAGTTGTGATGGGGCATGAACGTCACGTGGGAGCGCATGAAATGAAGTCGCTCATCACTGCGTACATCATGAATCAGAATCCGCTCCTGCCCACGGGCAACCGCATTTCACTGCTCGGTAGCGATTCCGTCAATTAACGTCGCATTCGCGACACGGCCTCGTAGCTCAGTCGGATAGAGCGACGCTTTCCTAAAGCGTGGGTCGGAGGTTCGATTCCTCTCGAGGCCGCAAATGTGGTAGAGAAAGAGAGACGGTGAGACAGAGAGACGGTCTCAACCATCTCAATCGTCTCACCGTCTCAATCGTCTCAATCGTCTCAGTCGTCTTACTTCTTCAGCGGCGACAACTCATAGCTGTGCTGCGGGTTGTATTGCATCGTCCAGAGGAACGGGACGAGCACAAACAAACCACCGATGATTGCACCAACATCAACGCGCTCATCACGTGAGATCATTGTGTTAAGGGGCTCGTAGCCATCCTTTTCCAACTTGATCATCAGCGTTGAACCAACGATACGCGTGTCAGAGTGCGTATATGGTGTCTTGCCGACAGACACGCCATTGATGGAGAGCTTCGCTCCAGGAGGATCCGATGTAATGAGCGTTGTGCTCGAGCATCCGATCATCACAAATGAAACGAGCAGCACGCTCGCAATGATTCGTACAAAACGTGTTGACATGTCGACTCCTATTACTACGTGGAAATACTTCACAATCCGGATCGAATATAGCACTATCGGACGTTTACGACATGCGTGTCGCACATGCGATCCGATTGGAGTTCCGAAGGCAATCCACACTCCCAGCGCGATCCATCACATCTATTGCGGTAGTGGTGGGGCAATCGCCGCCCACAGAACGACGGTGTTCGCATCAATACTTCCGAACATGAAACGCCTTGCATGGCCCATATGCATTCGTCAGCGAAACGATGTAAACGCCAGTAGCAAGCCCGGTTAGATCAATGGCATCGGTCGACAAAGCAGATCGAAGTTCAACTCCTGCTGGGGAATAGACTCGGATGATATCGTGTGAACCACCAAACCGCACACGTCCATGTGTCGGATTAGGGAACGGCAGTGTATCGCTAATACGTTCATACAATGCTGCATCATCCTGCTCAACAGAGACGAGCCGATCTCCACCTCGCACGAGCAACACACGCTGCTCTGTGATCTTATCGGCATATGTAGCGATCCCGAGCTCTGTCTGCATCACCCATGCCTGTGCGAATGTCTTGTTCACGAGTGTTGTTGACGACCAGTACGTGCCCGTCGGCATCACACATGGGAAGTAGCGAATATCATTTGTTGGCATCTTCATTGATCGAACGCTGAGGGACTGCAGCTCTTTCATGTTGGGGACACGCCAGTCGGAGAATCCGGCGTGGTTCAGCGTGTCGGCAGCACGCAGTGCATCTTCCCATGTATATGTGCCGGCCAGACAATACTGCATCCACGTACGATCAGTGAGGTGATCGATAATAATCTCGTCCTGAAGCTCTGTGAAATGTGATGGCAACGTTTGCGGTTCTGTTATGTCACGAACAGCTCGAACGTGAAAGCGTTTTGTTCCGCCAGCACTTATTGTCTCCGTCAAAGGATGAGGTCCGATTCCGCCCCCAGCATTCGTAGACCATACGCGGCGGCCATCGTCAATCAGCGTGTCGCTCGACCACCAATACTCAGCTTGTGTGCGTTCAAATACTTCCGGAAGTGTTGGGCTTCCATGAGAGAGATCATGAATGCTAAACGCCTCATGCGCGAGTGCAAGTCGCCAATCCGTGTATCCTGCCAGTGTGAGCGTATCGCAGTAGGTTCGCGCCTGTTCCCACGTCATCTCGCCACCATCTCCACGTTGCCACATCAGCCCCGTAACAGTGTCGCGCACAACGGGCCCCATCACCGTGAACCCCATCGGCATCGATGGATAATCAGAATCTTCGCCAGGTACGGTCGAATAGTCGCCCGTCTGCCCCGTATCGGGCAAGCGCAGCATTGACTTGCGTACTTGCTGTGCATCTGCAGAGACGGCACACATACCCATGAGAGCAAGTAGGGAGAGGATTCGCAGTGTCTGTTTCATGGCTGTTACTTCCTCTGATAGCTTGTTGACGAACGGGTACCATCTGGAGCAACCATCACATAGGTGTATGCATTCGCTGCATTCCACCGATAGTTCACCCAGTACACGCTGCCTTTGAGCGAATACTTCAACGCGTAATGATTCGCATCGCACTGATGCATATCGGTAATCTCAGCGCCTTGCAGCGGCTGCAGGAAAGGCCGCACTGATTGAGCACGTGCCTGCGGCACAACCTGATCCTTATCGATCGTTATCTGTCCGCGCATTGCGGCAAGCATGTACGGACGTGTTGTCGTAGCATGGTAGTGATACCCGCCGTTCCACTCGTGACCGAGATTGGCATCGAGAGCAGCTACGTTTGAGCCATCGGGCTCCTTGTATGCATAGAGTGGATATCCGTCAAGCGCCCATGCAATCGGGGACGCAGACCCAAGACGTTCTGCGAGGTGTACCGGAGCAATGTGATAGTGGTAGTCGTCGGCCCGACCACAATGACCACCAAACGCATCGAGCTCGCCAATCTCATACGAGAATTCACCGCGGTTGTTTTCTGGGTTAAAGATGGGAAGTCCGTTAACTGCGAGTGCTACAGCACCGGTATGCAGAGCCGTATCAAGAGATATCGGTTTCGATGCCGGCAATGGCATGAGCGGTATCGACCATGCATTTGTCCCAACGTAGTTCTGTGGTATTGGCACCTGTTGCTGCCACGCCGTGATACCCTTCATCGCAGGCATGTCCATGGGCATTCCATCATGCTCGACGTAGAAGTACGTCGCATCCCATCGAGTTGCTACACGGGGCTTGAATGGTGCGAACGATGCATCGATGGTTGCTGGATCCGTCCCTACCATCACGGCCGATAGTCCTGCCTCGACCGACGGCGCCAGTGCCATAACGCATGCGAGCATCGCACACGCAGCGAGACGCACACGTAGTCTACGCTGCACTGACGTCATTCGAAGGACCTTGGTAGCCAACACAGCCGCACCAAGTACAGCGGCAATCACACATCCCATCGCGAGGAGATGCAACCTATGTGGCAGTTCGCGAGGTGCGAGAGTCGCCGTTGGCTGTGCGTCCGGTTGGACGCGCATGGGCTCCCGCAGAGCCTCTAGACGATTGATCGCTGATTGCACGACCTCTCGATCAGCTACAGACAGCTGCCCCATGGGAAGTGCACGAAGCCGCCCTTGCGCGTCTTCCACAACCACATCACCATCACGCACACTGTGAAAGCTACCATGCATGTGGTGCCGCGCTCCATCATTCCAACGCCATGTTCGGAGCGGCCCACTCCCGTGCCCTCCGACATGCGCGAATCCAGATGCACAACTGATCAGTAGCGTCGCTACGAGAACGACAACACGCGTATACATGCACGACCCCCCTTTGCCTTCGTGATGTGGGAACTTTCCTGTACAATCCGTGTTAGTGCGTCGGGTTACAATTGCGCTTTAACTTCAGAACACCTTGCACACCGACATTCTCATCATTGGCGCCGGCATCTCCGGCATCACACTCGCACGAAAGCTCACTGCTGCTGGTCGGCAGTGTATCGTTCTGGACAAAGGTCGTGGCGTTGGCGGACGCATGTCGACGCGCCGTCGAGATGATGTGCGATTTGATCATGGTGCACAGTTCATCACTGTGCGTGACCAACGCGTACAAAAGATGTTCGACGATCTGATTACACAGGGAATCGTCCGCGAGTGGTTTCGTGCAGATGACACTCCGCGCTATTGCGGTACGCAAGGGATGTCACGAATCGTCAGCGCTCTTGCCGAGGGATGTGATGTCCGCACAGGTATAGAAGCACAGTCACTCTTGCATGATGGAACAGTGTGGAGCGTCGCATGTGCCAATGGCAACGTCTTCACGGCTACGACGGTGGTGTCGTCGGCACCAGTGCCTCAAACGATAGGGCTGGTAGATAATGGACATGTGCAGCTTGGTGGACAGGTGCGAACACAGCTCGAGGCCATCGTCTATGAGCGATGCATCGCAGCGCTTGTCACATGCACATCACCATGCGATGTGCGCAGCATCTCCCACCCTGACGTAGCCTACATCGGCGATAATCTCGACAAGGGAATCTCTCCCCTGCCCGCGTACACGATTCACGCTACACCAGAATTCTCCGAGCGCATGTGGGACGCTGATCGTAATGAGGTCGCAAGGTGTCTAGCACAATGCGTATTCGGAAAAGATCTTGTCGGCGTGTCCGATATCGACGTCCATGGGTGGAAGTTTAGTCGCCCCATCACCATCTCCTCAGCAACATGTATCCATGCCCTTGAGCACCCATCGCTGGTGCTCATCGGCGACGCATTCGGCGGTCCACGTGTTGAGGGGGCGATAATCTCCGCTCTCGATGCGGCGGAGCTCATCCTCGGATGTTAACATCCCATTGCAGATGAACGTATTCTCATCTGCTATTCTCAGGCGTTACTGTAACTTGCATTGCTTTTCCACTTGTAGAACTTCACAGCATACGCCCCATGGCTAAGATCAAGGTTGACCACCCAGTCGTCGAACTCGATGGCGACGAAATGACACGCATCATCTGGAAGTTCATCAAGGACAAGCTGATCCTTCCCTACCTCGACCTTGAGATCAAGTACTTTGATCTTAGCATCGAGCACCGCGATGCTACCAATGATCAGGTGACGATTGATGCTGCTGAGGCGATCAAGAAGTACAACGTCGGTATCAAGTGCGCAACCATCACACCCGATGAAGCGCGCGTTGCTGAATTCGGTCTGAAGAAGATGTGGAAGTCGCCGAACGGCACCATCCGTAACATCCTTGACGGCACGGTATTCCGCGAACCAATCGTGTGCACGAACGTGCCGCGCTTGGTTCCGAACTGGACTGCGCCGATCTGCATTGGCCGCCACGCGTTTGGTGATCAATACCGTGCGACTGACTTTTTGACAAAGGGCAAGGGCAAGCTGACGATCACGTTTACACCTGAAGATGGATCTGACGTGCAGTCGTTCGACGTCTACGACTTCAAGGGTGACGGCGTAGCACTTGCGATGTACAACACAGACGACTCAATCCGCGGTTTTGCGCGCGCCTGCATGAATCAAGCGCTCATGAAGCGTTGGCCGCTATATCTGTCGACAAAGAATACGATTCTCAAGCAGTACGACGGTCGATTCAAGGACATCTTCCAAGAAGTGTTTGATGCAGAGTTTGCAGCGAAGTTTGCGGAAGCAGGCATCACATACGAACACCGACTCATCGACGACATGGTTGCAGCCGCGCTTAAGTGGAATGGCAACTTCGTCTGGGCATGCAAGAACTACGACGGTGATGTCCAGAGCGATACTGTTGCACAAGGCTTCGGCTCGCTTGGCATGATGACATCAACATTGGTGACACCAGATGGACACACCATGGAGGCCGAGGCAGCGCACGGCACCGTGACGCGCCACTATCGTGAGCATCAAAAGGGCAAGCCAACATCGACGAATCCGATAGCGTCGATCTTCGCATGGACGCGTGGACTTGAGTTCCGTGGTCGTCTCGACAACAACGATGCGCTCGTCAACTTCTGTCAGACCCTCGAACGCGTCTGTGTTGACGTTGTTGAGAGTGGTCGCATGACGAAAGACTTGGCTGTGTGCATTCATGGCAATAAGGTCAACCACGGCGAGCACTACCTGTACACGGAAGAATTTCTCGACGCCCTCGATCAGGAACTCAGCAAGCGCCTGGCATGATCGAGGAACGTCCGGCACTCCATTACTTTCAGGATACACTCTGCGGTTGGTGCTTCGGGTTTGAACCTACGCTCACCAAGATCCACCAGACATGGGGTGCATCGCTTGATCTCCATGTCTACGCCGGCGGCATGCTCACCGGCGATCGTGTCCAGCCACTTGCAACCAAAGCCGAACTCATCGCTTCATCGTATCGCACGATCGAGGAGCGCTGCGGCGTAACCTTCGGGGAACGCTTCCTCACGCAGGTCCTGCCCGATGGTTCAATGATGCTCGACTCGCGCATGCCGGGTCTTGCACTCGTCTCCTACCGTGCGATGTTCCCTGATGCAGCACTCAATGCTGCTCACTGGCTTCACCAAGCACTCTATCGTGATGGTCTCGATCTCAACGAGAGCGATACATACCGACGGATGGCCATTGCTTTCGATATCGAACCGGAAGCATTTATCACCCTCATGATGTCCGACGCCATGTCTGACGCGCTTGACGATGAGTTCACATATGTAAGCTCGTTGGGCATTGAGGGATTCCCCACGCTTCTGCTTGAGCACAACGACAACGTCCACGTTCTCTCATATGGCTTCACGCCGTTTGAGGAACTCGACATGATGCTGCAGACTGTCTTTGGACGTCGCGAGGTATAAGCAATCGCTTGCTCCCTGTGCTCCCTTGGCACGCAATTTGCGGGATAAAATCAGCCACAAAGACAATTCTTCGTACCTTTGTGCGTCAACGGTGCTGTAAGCATCACGGTTACGTTTCTCTCTGCTCCGTCCTCCCCTGTGTTTTTGGTGAATCGGTCGCAACTGGCAGACAAGCAATCTGCGCGAGAGATCTCGACCGAAATAGGTTCCATTACATAGGAGGAGAGGTCTATGACCTTTACCGATTTGAAATTGTGCGCGCCACTTGAAAAGGCCGTACATAACGCTGGGTACGTAACACCCACACCAATTCAACAGCAAGCTATTCCCGTTGTCATGACGGGTCAGGACGTGTTTGGCATTGCCCAAACAGGTACTGGCAAGACAGCCGCATTCGGCTTGCCAATTCTTCATCGCCTGTTCAACGAAGGTCCGGTAAAGTTCGGTCCTCGCGTGCTCATCCTTGCGCCAACGCGTGAACTTGCCATCCAGATCAACGAGAATATCATGACCTATGCTAAGGGCATGCGTATTCGTACAGTTGTCTTGCTTGGTGGTGTCAGCATCCGTCCGCAGATCGATCAGATCCGCCGTGGTGTTGATATCGTGATCGCAACGCCTGGTCGTTTGCTCGATGTGATCGAACACCGTGCGCTTCGCCTTGATAGGGTTCACACGCTCGTACTCGACGAAGCTGATCGCATGCTCGACATGGGCTTTATGCCATCGATCAAGCAAATCATCAAGCTCGTTCCAGAACAACGTCAAACGCTGTTCTTCTCGGCAACACTTCCGTCGGAAATTCGCTCGCTTGCAAACACGATTCTCACGAACCCAGTGAACGTGTCTGTTACGCCAGAGAAGCCAACAACGGAAAAGGTTGACCAGCGCCTGTACTTTGTTGAGCGCGACCACAAGCGTGCTCTCCTTGCACACTTGCTGAAGGAAGATCTGGAAGGATCAGTCCTTGTGTTTACACGCACAAAGCGTGGTGCAGACCGTGTTGTGCGCGACCTTGAAAAGGTTGGCATGCGTGTGGCATCGATCCACGGCGACAAGTCGCAGACAGCACGTCAGCGCGCGCTTCAAGATTTCAAGAACGGTCGTATGCGTGTGCTCGTGGCAACGGATATCGCTGCACGTGGTATCGACATCAGCTCACTGCCCTACGTCGTGAACTACGATGTACCGGAATCACCTGAGACATACGTCCACCGTATCGGTCGTACGGGTCGTGCTGGCAACGTTGGCGTCGCTCTCACATTGGCAACACCGGAAGATCGTTCGCAGCTGCGCGACATCGAGAAGCTCATCAAGATGCGCATCCCAGCAGTTCGCGATCATCCGTTTGAGTAAAAGTCAAGAGCGCCAGTTTCGAATTTCGTGTGTATAATGGATCACGTGCCCTGTGGGGGTCACACGCTAAATGTTCATTTCACTGAGGAATCTGCAATGTCAAAGCAAGAGCTCTACGAGCAAATGGTTGCCCTGTTTGCCCAGTTCCAAGAGGGACACAACGCAACAACGAAGAAAGGTGCAGCGCAAGCTCGCAAGGCTGCGAGTGGGATCAAGAAGTTGATCACACCGTACAACCAAGCATCTGTAGCAGCTGACAAGGAAAAGTAAGCCGCTTCGATTAGTAGTAGAATCGCATATCAACGGCACCCCCGATCGCAAGAACGTGGGTGCCGTTTCCTATTTCACCGTTCTGTGCATTAAGCTGAACCCCGAGCGAAAAGTGGTTCGACACAGTGGTACCGATGCGAAGTGATACCACCAGCGCATCAGAGCGCGTCGATGCATCATCTACGGATGGGTTCTGACGATAGAGCATTCCGACAGTCGTTGCCACTGGAACACCCACGAGGGGCAGCATGTCGACATTGACATTCGCGCCAGCATTGAGGAAGATCTGCGATGCTCCACCACGAATCGCTGATTCGCCGTACACACCGGAAACGGTGGCCATGAGTCCGATTGCTGGACTCACCGCATAGGCACAGTGCGCTGCAAGACCAGCTGTGATCGTGGGCTTGGTATCGACTAAGGGATTTGCATCCGTTACTCCCCCACTATCAATGATGCCACGCACCCATCGATCAACATCAACGGTTGTGACGCTTCCATTGACAAGGTCAAGCGACATCGTGAGCAGAACACGCTCCGATTGGTAGGCACGAACCTTCCAGCCAAGGTCGAAGGATGTTACTGCATTGACACCCTGACTGAGCAGCGCCTTAACATCGGTACCAAGCCGACCAACAACATCAACGCCAACGTACACCGACAACCATTCTTTAATGCGTTGCTCGTGCTCTGCACCTGTAGCGATAAATGCAAGACTGCCCTCTGGCGCGAGCACGATGCGCTCACCAATGCGCACGATCGGCAGTTTGAGATTACTCGTGATACCACCACCAAGCGTAAGCCGTGTTGAACTCATCACAAACGGCATCTGATGGCCAACCAATGGCTGGAACAAGTGTCCGCCAAGCACCGGACCGATTGTTGTGGCCGTTCGATTGTCAGCCGAAGCTGTACCAAGGCACATCAAGAAGGTCGTCATAACACTCACCAACATTCGCTGCGTGCTCATTCATCACCTCCGATGCGATATTGACATGCAACCCGAAGCGAGAATCCGTTCGTCCGGAGGATTGGTGCTGGTGGTAGTCCTTCAATGGGCGTTCCACTCAGGACATTCGATACGCCTTGCTCATAGCGAAGCTCTGGCATTACCCGAATTCGGCTCATGCGGAACTGATAGCCAACACCGAGGAACACGCCAATCTCAACCTGCGCGAGTGCCTCCGACAATGATGTCGACGCGCCGGATCCTGCAATACGGGTTCCGGTTGTCCATAGGCGAGGGAGAATACCGCTTGTGAACATCCACATTTGGCCGTGCGACCAGATACGGACGCCGATCGGAATGGCAAGAGACGTCACGCGTATAGTTGCAAGCGTTGTGTCGTAAGGGTCACTCGCTGCGGTGGCACGAATCGTCTCACGAACATCGCCGTGACGCAGATCAAACGACGGCTCAAGGGTCAGCTCGAGATCGGCAGTAAGGCGATATGCCACACTCATACCAGCCCCATAGCCAATCGCAGGATGGATCCCCTGTGCATCGGGATAGTCACCCGAAAGGGACAGCGATTGGGCATAGCCGGTAAAACCGGCAGACCATTGAGCCGATAGCGATGCGCATGCACCACCTAGCATGATTGCCAGAGCAATGATTCGGAGCGGTAGGTTCATGGTACAAACTTAGACACCAAGCCCGCCGGGGCATTCCGTATATTTGCAGCTTATCACGTCGATCCGCATAACACGCACATGACGCACGCAGACGAAAACCAGCCAGCATCGCAATCATCACACGAACCAGCCGACGGCGGCTCTCAGGGTCCTGGCGAGGGGCGTCGCGGACGTCGTCGCAGGGGTCGCGGACGTCGCGGAGGCGAAGGCCAACCACGTCCCGGTGGCGAGTCCACAGATGCGTCAGTAGCTTCTGATGGCGGTGGCGATCATCATGACGACGAGCGTGACGCCGGTCATCCATCCGACAATGATGGTGGAGCAGAGAGCGGTACAGAAGGCGGATCGGAACAAGAGCGCTCCAAGCGCAAGCGCCGTCGGAAAAAGAAGTCAGGTCAGGGCGGAGCCGATGCAGCTGCCGCACCAACAGGTGACGGCGAACAAACGGCCCCTGTCGAAGGTGCTCCTGCTGATGCTCAGAAGCCGCAGCAGCGTCCGCAGCAACAACAGCGTAATGATCGTCGGCGCGACGACAAGGGTGGAGAAAAGAAAGAACGCGCACCACGTGGTTCCGTGCTTCAACGCCGTGCAACTCGTGGCGATTACGACGACACACCAAAAGTGAAAGACGAACCGGCACCAGTACTGGCACCGGTCAATGCGATCAACGTTGATGCCTACATCGGCCACTTTAAGGGCTGGCAGCGCGAAGTACTTACAACACTGCGAGCAATCATTCGTGCTGGTGCGGGCGAAATCGACGAGGCCATTCTGTGGTCGCAGCCCGTGTTCTCGTCGAATGGCCCAGTGTGCTATATCAAGGCCTTCAGCGACCACGTCAACTTCGGGTTCTGGCGCGGTACGGACTTGGATGATCCGGAAGGACTTCTCGTTGGCGACCTAACAATGATGCGTCACATCACCCTCCGCCACGTCAACGACGTCAAGCGTGATGTCTTCGAAGCAATGGTCCGCCAAGCAGTACGCCTCAACCGCGACAAGGGCGATCCTACGATGTCGTAACGATGTGGTCGCGTTGTATCTCGTTAATCCTCGAGATACAACGCAACGAATGCGTCACGATCAGCATATGCCGTTGACTGTTGAAGTTCATCAAGTCGCATGCTACCGATGATGTAGCGTCCCTCAACACCACGGTGATCCGTTTGCACCGACAGGAATGGAAGTGCCTCGAGTTGCTCGTCACTTGCTCGTACATACACTGAAACAGTTACGCGTTGGTCTAGCGTAAGCCCTGACGATCGCCGCAGACGCCGATACGCGTAGCGATACTTGTCGCGAATCAATGATAGGTCGGATAACACTGCAGACGCAGTTGGCCGGCTACCAGCCCCCTTGCCGAACAAACACTGCACATCGGCAAAATCTGTCGTTAGCGCTATTGCATTGTTTGCGCCGCTTACGTGCGCGAGATGGCTCTTTCGAGACACAAAGGCAGGCAACGTGACAAGGGAGACGGAGTTCCCGCTTCGTACGATCCGGGATACAAGCTTGATTGAGCTCCAATGTCGTTGAGCAACGTCAACATCGAATCCACGAATTGCGGAAATGCCCCTTCGCACAACGTCGGAAGGATGTGCGACAACACCGAATCCATGGGTCGCCAGGATAGTTGTCTTATAGGCAGCATCAAACCCCTCAGTATCGGATGTTGGATCGCTCTCAGCAAATCCTAGAGCTTGGGCCTGAGAGAGTGCATCCTGGTAACTCGATGATGTTGATGCTTGCAACGAACTCAGGATGTAGTTGGTGGTACCGTTGACGATCCCTTCGATCCGATGTAGATGGTCGGTGTCGTAGTACTCCTCGAGATTCCGGATGATAGGAATGCTTCCACCGGTCGAGGCCTCGTACAGGAATGGCACTCCTGTTTCATGCTGAAGTGCCAACAGCTCGGGAAGTCGCGTGGCAATGAGCTTTTTGTTTGCGCTAACTACAGCCTTCCCCTGCCTCATCGCACGACATACGATATCGAAGGCGAAGTCCGAATCATTAATGAGCTCAACGACAACATTGATGCTCGGGTCAAGGAGAATCTCATCACCGTTATACGTGATAACATCAGATGCGATTGGTCTCTGCTTCGCCGTGTCTTTGACACAGATGCGAACGACTTCGGCTTGCAGACCATCTGTTTGGGTAAGGACGTGATAGAGCCCTTGCCCTACTACACCGAATCCGAAGAGACCTATACGCAATGGTTGTGTCGACATTATGGCAATATCCTTGCTTGTTGAATGATGTTTCCGAGCGCTTTCTGCTGAATGAGAAACGCATCGTGTCCCGACACACTTGTCATGCGTCGATAGGTGGCACCGCCAATCATATCAGCGATGTACTGTTGTTCGCTCTCTGGAAAGAGCATGTCTGTATCAACTCCCACGACAAGAGCTTTCGCTCGTATCGATCGAAGTGCTTCTCCCGTCGATCCGCGACCTCGTCCTACATCGTGCGAGTCCATTGAGCGTGTGAGTGCGTAGTAGGAGTATGCCGAAAACCGCTTCCGAAGCTTCGCACCCTGATAGTAGAGATACGTCTCAACTGGAAAATTCTGCAGTCGCTGGTCATCTACGCCTTGACCAACATTGTAGAGAACAGGTGTACGATACGAAAGCATGCCAACGGCTCTCGCTGCAATCAGACCTGCTGCTCCGCCACCTGGCACATTTGTGTAGAATGTCGGATCTGCCGTTATGGCCAGTCTCTGTGCTGCATTAAACGCAACAGCCCACGCTGATTGCTTCGCATTCGTTGCAATGGGAATAATGCGTTCGATGACATCTGGTTCGACAAGTGCCCACTCCATCACGTGCTGTCCGCCCATCGAACCGCCGATGAGACATGCAATCCTTGAGATACCCAGATACACGCGAAGCTGAGTAAATG
Source organism: uncultured Ignavibacteria bacterium (assembly GCA_903939735.1). Taxonomy (GTDB): domain Bacteria; phylum Bacteroidota; class Ignavibacteria; order Kapaibacteriales; family Kapaibacteriaceae; genus UBA10438. Next base: position 36,538 of record CAJAIA010000024.1, on the reverse strand, counting down.
CCCTAACCTGATCTCGAATGCTGACAAGCGGGAACGAACTGTATGAAGGTTCGGAACTTCCATAGCACGAACCGATGACGTTAGCACAAACAACAAAGAATCTATCTGTGTCAATGGCTAAGCCCGGTCCTACGAGTTCTCCCCACCATGACATCACATCGCTGTTTCCTGTTAACGGGTGACAGATCCAAATCACATTGGTGCCGGACGGAGCCAGTTCGCCGTATGTGTGATATGCAATCTTGAGACCATCGAGGAAGTCACCTCCTTCAAGATCAAATCGTGTAGAACTCCCAAACGTGTTCATTGCGTTCGACGTGCTCATTGCGTCCTCCGAATCGCTTGATCAAGGTCGTCGATGATGTCATCAACATGCTCGATGCCAACGCTAAGACGTAAGAGATTTGGAGTTACACCTGCTGCGCGTTGTTCGGTTGCATCGAGTTGCTGGTGCGTGGTGAGCGACGGTTGAATGATGAGCGACTTTGCGTCGCCCACATTTGCCAGATGCGAAACAAGCTTGAGATTATTGATAACTGATGCAGCACGATCCGAATCACCCTTCAGTTCGAACGACAGCACGCCACCAAACCCATTGCGCAGGTACTTGCGCGCTCGTTCGTTCGTAGGATTACTGGCTAGTCCCGGATAGTTGACATTCTCGACATCGGGGTGTGATTCGAGCCACGTGGCGATGGTCAGCGCGTTGTCCACTGTTCGCTGCACACGGAGTGATAACGTTTCAATGCCTTGTAGCAAGAGCCATGAGTTGAACGGGCTTTGCGATGGCCCAAGATCGCGCAAACCTTCTACGCGGGCACGAATTGCAAATGCGATGTTGCCGAAGGGTCCACTACTCCCAAACACATCCCAGAACCGCAGACCATGATATCCCTCGCTTGGCTCAGTGAACTGAGGGAACCTACCATTACCCCAGTCAAACGTGCCGGCATCTACGATGACTCCGCCGATCGCAGTTCCATGTCCTCCAATCCACTTCGTTGCTGATGCCACAACAACATCAGCGCCATACTCTATTGGACGAGCGATGTAACCGGCAGCACCAAACGTATTGTCAACCACGAGCGGGATGCCAAGCTCACGAGAGATTATCTTGATAGCATCAAAATCAGGTACGTCGAATCCCGGATTACCGATTGTTTCAACATAGAACGCCTTGGTTCGCTCGTCTGCTAGCGCGCGGAAAGATTCTGGATCATTACCGTCAGCAAATCGCACGTCAATACCGAGACGTCGGAATGCCACCTTGAACTGATTCACCGTTCCTCCATACAAGAACGACGACGTCACGATATTGTCACCTGCTGACGCAAGCGTATGTATCGCAAGGAACTGAGCCGCTTGTCCGCTTGCCGTTGCTACAGCCGCAACCCCTCCCTCCAATGCTGCGATGCGTTGTTCGAACACATCGGTTGTCGGATTCATGATGCGCGTATAGATATTGCCGAACTCGCGCAACGCGAAGAGATCAGCACCGTGCTGAGCATCTTTGAACGTATATGATGTGGTTTGGTACAGTGGAACTGCACGCGAGCGCGTCGATTGTTCGACGTCGCTGTATCCAGCATGTACCTGAAGTGTTTCGTAGCGCAGAGTGCTTGACATAATGTCTCCAACGTTGTGGGGAGACGCTTCGATCAAACACTTTGAAACGAAAAAACGCCATCCCCGTGATAGGAATGGCGTCTGATGATTATCGTTGTTGCGTTCTTAGTCGAGCCACTCCTCACATGACATACACATACACATCATGCAGCAATGCATGATGGCTGTTGTCGACATGGAATGGTTTAGGCGCGAGTTCATTGGGTGCGAATATACATGTTGTTGCGTGATATGCAAATGCACATCGCATTACGTTTCATTAACGCAGTGCTGCTTCCAATGCAGTACGAGCATCGGTTTTCTCATCGCGGTACTTCACGATGAGCGGTGTGCTCATGCTAAGTCCATGCTGCGCACCGAATGGTGAAGCAACTGCTCGACTGCCTGCAATGACGACAGCGCCTTCAGGAATCTCGAGCGGACGGTCTGGCATGCTACGGTGAATTGTCTCGTGCACAAGGTCATACACCGGCGTCGACGCATTAAGCACAACACCGCTTCCAAGCACAGCGCGCGAGCGGATCACGACGCCTTCATAGACACCACAATTACCACCAACCATCACATCATCTTCGATGATCACGGGGCGAGCACCAGCGGGTTCAAGAACTCCACCGATTTGCGCGGCAGCACTGATATGCACGCGCGCACCGATTTGTGCGCATGTTCCTACGAGTGCATGCGAGTCGATCATCGTGCCTTCACCAACATGTGCACCGATGTTCACGTAGGCAGGGGGCATGCAGATAACGCCGTGTGCGAGATACGCCCCGTTGCGAATAGTTGTTCCACCCGGTACAATCCGAACCTTATCGTCCAGAGTGAACGCGCGCGTACGAAGTGTATCCTTATCGAAGAAGCGGAAGTTCTCATCCGTCGACATATCCTCGAGTCGACCTGCACGGAACAAGAGAAGAATCCCCTGCTTCACCCACGCATGCACCACCCACGCGCCATCATCATTGCGGGTAGCTGCACGAATGGCACCGGAATTCAACGCATCGAGGATTGTTGCACATGTGTGTGCAGTGCGGCCATCATACTGCAGTTCGTGAGGTGGAAGTGCAAACAGCTGTTCGACGGTGTGTTGGAGTTCGTGCATCATGATCGGCGACGTGTTGATGGTTTCGTAGAAGTGCGTTTTGGTGCGGGTGTCATCGCAAGGTTGAGAATCTTATAGAGCAGTCGAGCAGTTGTGAGATCAGCATGTGGCGTGCGCGCATCTGGAGCCAGCTCCACAATGTCGAGTCCCACAATGCGACGTCCCGATGCAATGACGGCGCGGATCACATCAATCGTCTCACTATAGAAGAGTCCATCTGGCTCAGGCGTACCCGTTGCCGGCATAACCGATGGGTCAAAGGCATCAACATCGAATGTTATGTAGACGTCCTTCGCCAGGGTATCGACTACGCTTTGCTGCCAGTTCGCGCCATGCAGACCCCTGCGAATCGAAGAGGCAAAGAACGTATTGACGCCTTCCTTCTTGATGAAGGCCGCTTCTTCTTTACACAGCGCACGAATGCCTACCTGCGTAATCAGTTTCGGTGGAAAGAACTCTGCAACGCGTGCCATAAAGCATGCGTGCGAGTACTTCGATCCTTGATAGCTCTCGCGCAGATCCGCATGTGCATCGAAGTGCAGAATGCTCATCGAAGGATACTTGCGGTAATGCGCCGCGATCGGAGCCGTCGAAATCGTATGCTCGCCCCCTATCGTCACAACGAACTTGTCCATCTCGAGCAAGTCGTCGACTTGCTCTTCAATCATGTCAAGCGCTGCACGGTTAGCCTTTTTACCAAAGGCGAGTGGTTTGAGGGTAGCAATGCCCACATCGAAGCACAGCTCGCGCTGGGTTTCATCGTCGTAGAACTCCACGTAGGCGCTCGCATCGATCACCCCTTTGGGTCCGCGCTTGGTGCCTCCACCATAGCTCACGGTATGCTCGTAGGGGGCTGATACGATCGCAACCTTGGACGCTTCCAATGTCGAGTAGCGCTTTTCGATGGCGAGAAAATTCGATGTTGGACCTACGACCTTCATTGTCAAACTCCAGATAGAATACGTAGCTGCAAAAGTACGGGTCATGCAACGAACACACACTCGCGTATCTTTGCCACATGCACGCATTGCGAACACAGCGGATTGGCTGGTACACTATCGACTGGGCGAATAGCGCTTTTTCGACGTCGGTGATCACGGTGTTTCTCGGACCCTACCTCACGTCTGTTGCGCAGTCGATGGCAATCAACAACGTGATCTCGCCCTTCGGCATTGATATGCATGTTGGGAGTTGGTTCTCCTTCTGCATCTCGATGAGCGTTCTGGCGCAGGTTCTCGTGCTCCCGATTGTTGGCGCACTGGTCGATCGCACACATCACAAGCGTATGATGCTTGGCGTAACAACAGCGATGGGTGCTTCGGCGACGATGGGATTGTTTGCTTGCACGCCTGAGCTGGGCAACTACATTCTTGGCGGTGTATTGTTTATCGCGGCAAACATCTGCTTCGGTGCCAGTGTTGTTGTGGCGAATGCCTTTCTCAATGACATCGCATCATTAGAGGAGCGCGATGCAGTCTCCTCCCGCGGCTGGGCACTTGGATATCTTGGTGGTGCAGTTCTTCTTGCTGTTCATCTGGTGTGGTATACAGCTGCTCCAGGTTCGGTAACTGTTCGTAGCATCTTACTGAGTGTCGGACTCTGGTGGGCGCTCTGGACGGTTGTTCCACTTATCCTGCTTCGCGATCCGTCTCCAGGGCAGCGTGAGCCTTCGGTGGCCTTGCGAACTCCGTTCGTCCAAGCATGGACAACCTTTCGACAGGCGATGCGATCGCCGCATACGGCGCGGTTCATGATAGCGTACATCGCCTTTAACGAGGCAGTACAAACTGTGATCTCACAAGCATCTGTGTTTGGCAGTATCGAACTCGGCCTTGGTCTCGACGTGCTCACACAGGCAATCCTCCTCGTCCAAGTTGTTGCCATCGGTGGTTCCCTTGGCTTTGCAGAGTTGGCGCGCCGAACAACAACGAAGGTTGCATTGACGGCGTCGCTCATCGGCTGGGTCATGGTGATTCTCGCGTCGTTCTTCTGGGTGCAGAGCGCAACGCAATTCCTCATCCTTGCAGGATGCATTGCGCTTGTCCTCGGTGGCACGCAGGCATTGAGTCGATCACTGTTCTCAACAATGATCCCAGCTGGCAGAGAAGCGGAGTACTTTGCATTCTACGAACTCAGCGACAAGGGAACGTCGTGGATCGGTCCACTTCTGTTCGGCATCGCGCTTTCGCTAACGCAGAGCTATCGCTGGGCAATCCTCTCGCTTCTTGTCATGCTTGTCATCGGCATTCTCGTCCTTGTACGAGTGGACACGAAAAAGGCCGTTGCGGAATCGCAACGGCCTTTTGAACCTGTCTGATGATTGAGAAGCCTTAGTCCATGATCTTCCGCAGGAACGCTGGCTGGTTGCCACCCGCGGAGGCAGCCTTGCGAACCGGTTGTGAGAAGCTCATGTCGGCATCGGGCGCCGTCGATTGAGGAACGATCGGAACACTACCCGACACTGGTGGCTCTTGGCGTGGCATGCCTGCCTGTGAGCGCTCTTGGTCGCGCTGTCGGCGCAGATATGCTGGAACATTTACATCGTGAACATCCACATCAGCACTTGGGCTTACGATAGGCGCAGGAGCTGGAGCTGGTGCACCCATTGTGAGTTCAGCTTCCGGCTCTGGTGACGGACGTACGATTTCGATCACAGGAGTAGAGGCCAGCGGTGCTGACACAGGAACGACCTTCTTCTCTTCCTGACGACGGAAACCTGTTGCGACAACGGTAATCGAGATTTCATCATCCATCGACTCGTCAACAACGACGCCGTGAATGAGATTCACTTCATCACCGGCAGCCTTTTCAATTGCCGATACCGCTTCGCTTACCTCGAACATCGTCATGCTCTGACCACCCGTGATGTTGACGAGGAGTCCCTGAGCACCGTAAATCGACATACCCTCGAGGATCGGAGAGTTCAGTGCATTCTGTGCTGCTTCGATGGCACGATGCTCGCCTGACGCCATACCAATACCCATCAGTGCATCGCCCATACCGCTCATGACGGTACGAACATCTGCAAAGTCGACGTTCACATAGCCAACACCCGAAATGATATCTGCGATACCCTTTGTGGCGTTGTACAACACCGTGTCAACCATGGCCAACGCATTTGCGAAGGTCACGTTCTTATCGACGACGGTGAGGATGCGCTGATTTGGAATCACGATCAATGCGTCAACGTGTTCGCGAAGATCCTTGATCCCGTTCTCGGCAACATTTGCACGACGCTTTGATTCGTATGCAAATGGCTTTGTAACGATACCAACGACAAGGGCGCCGATTTCTCGACCAACGCGTGCGATCACCGGTGCTGCTCCGGTTCCCGTACCGCCGCCCATACCGGCCGTCACAAAGATCATGTCGCTGCCCTGGAGTGCATCGTAGACTTCGTCGATGCTCTCCTCGACAGCGGCGCGACCGCGCGTCGGATCAGCACCAGCGCCGAGTCCACGCGTGACGTCCTTCCCAAGCTGGAGTTTAATCCCCGCTGGGTTATTCAACAATGCTTGGCGATCGGTGTTCGCTGCTATGAACTCCACGCCGTCGAGTCCACGTGCGATCATCGTTCGCACCGCGTTCCCGCCGCCGCCGCCTACGCCAACTACGCGAATACGCGCGTCGGTCGTAAATCCAGTTGTATCCAACTCGATGGCCATTATTCCCCCCGGAATGTGGTCATGGTGTATGAAAGCATGATTTATAAGTTTTCGAACCAATCCTTAACACCCTGGAGAAGTCCACGTTTTGGCGCGGGTTCTTCAGATTGTTGAGGAGGATGTGCTACTGTTTGTTGTTGCTGTTGCGTTTGCTGAGGCTGTTGTTGTCGTGCTGCAGCAACCGGCTGGTCGCTATGCACCTGTTGAAACTCATCTTCGTGCTCGATGCTATACATCGCCAACCCTACCGCAGTTGCGTGTGCAGGCGTAGTAACTTCACGAGCAAGACCGTCATGACTAAACCCGCGCGGCAGACCCTTGTTGACGGGCAAACGGAATGTGCGCTGCGCAAGCATGTCGCACCCGCGGAGGTCCGCACCACCGCCAGTAATCACAATACCAGCCGCCAGTTGATGCGACAGACCTGAGTCGTGGATGCGTTGCATCACAAACTCAAAGATCTCTTCCATGCGTGGTTCGATGACCTGACAGAGGATCGACTTCGAAAGTTCTGTTGCTCGACGTCCGCCTACACCCGGAACCTGGAAGTGCTCGTCGCGAAGAATGCTCTCGCTAATCGCATGTCCATGTTCAACCTTGATCTCTTCTGCGTCGTTGCTCCGAATGCCGAGTACTGTGACGATGTCGTCCGTAACGCGTTGTCCGGCCAAACCGATCACGCTCACGGCACGCAAGACGTTGTCCTTGTACATCGCGATGTCTGTTGTGCCACCACCGATGTCAACAAGCGCAACTCCAACGTCACGCTCTGCCTCATCGAGAACCGCCATTGCACTCGCAATCGATTGCAACACCACAGCATCAACATGCAGTCCGGCGCGCTCAGCACACTTGTAGACGTTCTCAATAGCCGAGGCTGATGCCGTAATGACTAGTGCATTCGCTTCAAGACGGCGCCCACTCATACCGAGCGGATCGGAGATTCCGTCTTGTCCGTCAATGATGTAGTCTTGCGGAATCACATGAAGAATTCGACGATCCGCTGTGACGTGCACCTGACGCAATTCTTCGTGCAGACGGCGTACATCCTCAGCTGAAATTTCTGATGTGCGTGTTGTAACGATTCCACGCGTTGTGAATGTGGCGATGTGTTCTCCACTGACGCCAATCACGACACGACGAATCTCATAGCCGCTTTGCTGCTCTGCACGTTCGATTGCTGAACGGATCGCTTCGGCTGTCTTCGTGATGTTTGTTACCACACCACGCTTGAGTCCATCACATTCGGACGTTCCCGTGCCGAGGATTTCGACTCTGTTCTTTGTCGGATCAAATGACGTCACAACGGCACTCACCTTTGTGGTGCCTATGTCAAGTCCGACGTGGATCTCGGGAGCGCTCATACCGCAGCACCTCCAGCAATTGGACGTTCGACCTGGTGGTAGCGAAGGACGATCTGATTCTTCCACCGGAGATCAACTTCAGAGATCGTCGCCATGTTGATGCGCTGCGATGTCTCGTTCCAGAACACGTTCATGTCAGCAAAGGCACTACGCGCACGATCTGCATCCATCTGGCCAAGGCGCCAGCGAGTGTCGTCAGTTACGATCTCAACCGTATGACGGCGGCGATCGAAGCGTACTTCCGAGATTGACTGGTACAACTCTGAGTCCAACTCGCGAGAGCCAGTCACCAAGAGCGAAACAACGCGTTGCACATCGGCCGCAGAGAGATTTGACCCGTCTGTTGATTGCAGAACAGGAACATTGTGTGATGTACGCTCGGTAACATGCGGAAGCACTGAACCAGACGCATCGACATAGCGCAACGAGCCATCGGCGTGCACAACGTGTGCAACCGGGATGCGTTCGTCAATCTCAACGGTGAGTTCACGGACTCCGCTGAAGTACACCGATGCACTGCGAACGTATGGGAGCGACTCAAGCGCAAGACGCACGTCTGCGAGAACAATCCCGCGATGTGTCTGCGAGGTAAGTGTGTCCACAATGCTGCTCACGGATGACTTGCTCAGACCCGAAGCACCCTCGATGTGAACCTGATCGATGCGCTGACGCTCATACCACTGCGTCGCCATGAAACCGAGGAAGACAAGCGCGAGCATGGTGATGACAAGCCCAGACGACCTACGGTCGCCTCGGTGCATCGATGCTTCCCTGTTCTTTCGCGCCACGTTGCTGCTCCGAATGTGGAAAACCCCGACGGGTTATTCACACATGTGGTTAACTTCCTTACGGTTTGGCCGTTTTACCGGGTGTTTTGTCCCCTCGAAACTCACGATATCCCTAATTGGATAAGGAGTTACGACCCTCACAAAGGTAGTTGTTCGTGTAGGAAATAGCAACACCTAACCCATGGAAAATGCATGGGTTTGTCGACAGGTTATCCACATGAAGTGGAAAGTATCTGGACCTTAGGTCAGGGAACGCGTCCGACCCCCGTCGACGATGATGCTGGTGCCCGTAATGTACCCTGCAGCGGGTGAGGCAATGAAGCCAACGGCATTCGCTATTTCAGAGGGTTGCGCAAAGCGTCCGACGGGAATCTCTGCCAACATGTGGGCTCGGATAGCATCCTCGGGTTGGCCCTTCGTACGGGCGTTGCGCTCGATGATAGACTGCAACCTGTCGGTCTCTGTTGCGCCTGGCAGAACATTGTTCACGGTGATCCCTCGCGCGGCCAGTTCATTAGCCATGGTCTTGGACCAGCTTGCCATAGCCCCACGAATAGTGTTGCTCACCCCGAGTCCGTCGATAGGGATCTTCACAGATGTGGACACGATGTTAACAATCCTACCGTATCCACAGGCTGTCATCCCAGGAACAACAACTTTGGTGAGCTGATGCGCAGTAAGGATATGGTTTTCAAATGCACTACGGAGACTTTCCACACCGCTTTCCACAAGTGGACCACCGGCTGGTCCGGCAGTGTTATTCACAAGAATGTGGAAAGCGCCATGGCTTTCCACAGCGTTTTGCACACTGGTGATAAGTGAAACTTCGTCGCTCATATCCACGGCAAGTGTACGATGCGTCTGTCCGTGTCCGGTTGGAAGCTGCTGAACAACGATGTCGAGGGACGCTTGTGTTCTGGCGAGGACGGTGACCTCGGCTCCGTTGAGCGCAAGCTCATGTGCGATGGCCTTGCCAATACCTTGAGATCCGCCGCATACCAGCGCGCGACGACCGATAAGTGAGAGATCCATGCTGTATGCTTCCTAGGGTTCGTGTGTACTTTTGTGACTACGAATCTACTACCCCATCGACTGAGTGAGTTCCGTATGCCTATCAAAAGCGCCTTCAATCTCCATGCCTGGATCGACGAACACCGCCATTTGCTCAAGCCCCCTGTCGGCAACGCTCAGGTGTACGAGGACACGGAGTTCATCATTATGGTGGTGGGCGGACCCAACAACCGCAAAGACTATCACTACAATGAGGGTGAAGAGTTCTTCTACCAGATTGAAGGCGACATTACGGTCAAGATCATAGATGATGGGCAACCACGGGACATTCATATAAAGCAGGGCGAGATCTTCCTTCTGCCCCCTCGCACCCCGCACTCACCTCAGCGCCCAGCCAATACCGTCGGACTGGTCATTGAACGCAAGCGCCATCTGCCGGACGAGTTGGATGCCTTTATGTGGTTCTGTGAGTCCTGCGGCAACAAGCTGTACGAAGAGTTCCTGCCCCTTTCCAACATCGTCAGCCAACTCCCACCGATCTTCGAACGATTCTATGGGAACCCCGAGCATTGCACCTGTTCGAAGTGTGGTACAGTAATGCAAGCACCGGTAAAGGTTTCGGCATGATCAAGATCGATTGTCATGCCCATATTCTGCCCGAGCGCTGGCCGTCCTTACGGGAACGGTACGGGTATGGCGGCTTTATCGAGCTCGACCACTTTGCGCCCGGTAAGGCGCGCATGATGCGTGATGATGGCGTGTTCTTCCGTGACATCGACGAGAATTGCTGGAACCCCGAGGCAATTCTTCGTGATATGGACGCTCACCATGTAGATGTGATGGTTCTGTGCACGGTACCTGTGTTGTTCTCCTACTGGGCAAAGCCTGAGCATACAGAAGATTGGTGCAGATTCCTCAACGATCATCTCGCTGGGGTTGTTGCAGACCATCCCCAACGGTTTATCGGACTCGGCACGTTGCCGATGCAGGATGTCGACCGCGCTATTCGCGAGATGGACCGCTGCATCAACGAGCTTGGAATGCCAGGCGTCGAGATCGGTACCAATATCAATGGGATGAATCTCGACGATCGTTCGCTGTGGCCATTCTGGGAAGCCGCCCAGGCTATGGGCGCTGCCATCTTTGTTCACCCATGGGAAATGATGGGTTCCGACCGCACCTCACGCTACTTCCAACAATGGCTTGTGGGCATGCCTGCCGAAACAACCCTGTCGATGACATCGATGATCTTCGGTGGCGTCTTCGATGCCTTCCCACAATTGCGTGTAATGTTCTCGCATGCCGGAGGTTCGTTCCCGTTCACAGTTGGCCGGATTTCTCATGGCTACAATGCTCGCCCGGACCTCTGCAACGTGAACAACGTGGCGGATCCAGCCACCTACGTGAACAAGTTTTGGGTCGACTCCATCACACACAATGCAGATGCACTCCGATACTTGATTGCACTCATGGGTGCCGAGCGCATTGCCTACGGCACGGACTACCCGTTCCCACTTGGGGATCTTGAGCATGGGAAGTTCATTGAGGAGATGCAGGATCTCTCGGGAGCACTAAAGCAGCAGCTCTTCTCTGGTACGATTGCCGACTATTTGCAACTCGACCTTGAGAAGTACCGACGCCGTGCACATTATGAGGATCAGGAAATCGTTCGCGAATGAGTGCATTGTAGATCAAATCTCTTCCGTAGATTTGTCATCCAACGCCCACGGAGGGCTCGCATAATGGTATTGCAGCTGTCTTGAAAACAGCCGACCGAAAGGTTGTGGGGGTTCGAGTCCCTCGCCCTCCGCTCATTACATTCAAATCGCGGATTACCCGCAGGAGACCTCTCCCATGAAGCGTATTGCGATCATCACAGCAGCCGCTCTCGGCCTAGGACTTGGCCTCTCGAGCTGCGCAACTGAATCAACCACCCCAGTAGAGCCAGGCAAGTACGTTCCAGCAACAGCCGGATCATACTTCATCCACGGCAACCGCGCGTTCGATACAGATGCGGGTGGCGCGACGGATACTGTTGACGTCCTGTCAGACAGTACGGTCGTCACGGGTACAAAGACTGTCGAAGGTCGCTCTGCCGTTGAGTCCATCATCTATGTCGGTGGCTTCCCGATCGATACGTCGTATGATGCGCAACAAGGTAGTGTTGTTTCGACGCTCCTCCCGCTTGAGTTCGACGTGCTCGGCGCCCCGGTTGACCTCGGAAAGAAGTGGGTAAACCTGTATGACGAAAATTCATCGTCTTGGACAGCACTGAGGGACACAATCCCGACGTTTACGATCGATGCTGGACCTTCTGGTTCATATACAGGCTCGGCTGGTCTTGACTTCACAGGCAAGAAGCTCGGCACAGAAACAGTAACGATCAACGGCGTTTCGGTAGCAACGCAGAAGGTCGAAATCACACTGAACATCACACTGTATTTGATGTTCGGACCGCAAGCAGTGCCAGTGCCGATCCAACTTGTACGCACATATTGGTTCGCCAACAACATCGGCTGGGTGAAGATGATGCAACCAGCGAAGGTTGTCAACATTATGGGCATCCCGCCACTTCCGATCGACGGCGCGGAGTCAACACTCCTCCGCTACAACATCGTGAAGTAAGCAACGACACAGACGACAACAAAAAGGCCCGCATTCGCGGGCCTTTTTTCGTTTCTGCCGAACCACATGGTGTTACTTGGGTCTAGCAATCCATAGATCATACCCGCCCCGCCCGCCCGGACGCGTGCTGGCGAAGATGTAGGATCCGTCTCGAAGGATCGCACAATCACTATCGTCGTACTCCGAGTTGATTCCGTCGATTGGCAGTGGCTCCTGCCAGACGCCGTCACGCAGCACGGTCATCATGATATCAAAGCCGCCCTTCCCGCCGAATCCATTCGAGGCGAACACAAGCGTATCAGCTGACGCGAAACATGGCGAGATGTCGTCTCGATCGGAGTTGATGCTCCGTCCGAGATTCACTGGCTCCGACCACGTAAAATCATCACGACGATCACAGACCCAGACATCCATGCCTCCCCTGCCACCATCGCGCGTACTAACGAACGCCATTCTGCTTCCGTCAGGCGCGATAGCTGGCTGCGATATGTACATCGGACCGTTCACCGCGTCGATGGGGGTTCCTCGGTTGATATCATTTCCATAACGCGTGATCGTTGTAAGCCCAGCATACGCTTGGTCGTCGTACATGAAGTACGCCACACCTAGTCCATTACCTGATGTATCAAGTGTGACATATCCGCGATGATGACGCAGATCGTTAAACGTGCCCGCTACGCGCTCAATACCAGATGACTCATCGACACGCACTCTATATATGGCGGCTGTACCCGACACCTCAGAGGTGAAGATGATCGACGAGGTGAGCACATCATAGGTGGGAGCATACTCCGCACGAGGAGAGTTGCAATGCGTCAACGGTCGCACATCGTAGTCCTGCGCCGGCACTGCATGGCTTGCTACAATGCTTGCGATCAAAACGGATAGTGATCGATTCAGCTGCATCACACTCCCCGCGTTTCTGGCGACCAGACAATCTTGTGCATCTGCACCTGGAACCGCACCGGCAATCCATCTGCAAGAATCCACGACACGCATTCAGCCATCGGCAGACGATCCGGGACGCACGACATGAGCACGCTTGCTGACCTCGTCTCGAGCCGATGCTCGTGTATGAGATCGCGAGCGAACTCGTAGTCACGGCGTGACGCCAACACAAACTTGACCTCATCATGTGGGCGCAAGCGAGAAAGATTTGCGAGATCGTTAAGGCTGTCCATCTTCGAGCCGGGGCATTTCACATCGACTATTGCGATGATGCGAGAATCCAGAACTGAAATGTCGCAATGGCCACCTGTTTCGACAGCGACGTCATACCCTTCGTCGCAAAGGATTTGCATGAGGGGCACAATGGCTGGCTGTTCAAGGGGCTCACCACCTGTAAACTCGACAAACGTGCAGCCGATTGCATGAACAGCATCAAGGATGTCCTGACCTGTCATGACGCGCTCAGAGGTGCGATGCTCGAGCGCATAGGGCGTGTCACACCAGCTGCATCGCAACGTACACCCTTGCAGACGCACAAACGTGCACGGAAGCCCGGCACGCGTGCCTTCACCCTGGATCGAGTGAAAGATCTCGCTCACATTAAACTGTGCAGTGCGAGGATCATCATGAATGGTTGTCGTAAAGAGCGGTGCAGTGGCCATGTTGCAATTTACGCGACACCGAGGAAGCTCTGGTGCTCGCTGATGCGAATCAGTTCGTTGCGTGTAGCCGTATTCTCTGGGCTGCGCAGCTGTGGATCGTGATCGAGGAGCGCGAAGGCGTCGGTACGGGCGCGGACAATGATCGGGGTGTCCTGCACCAGATCAACAAACCGAAACTCGGGAAGTCCGCTCTGTCGCACGCCGAGCAGATCGCCCGGACCCCGCAACTTGAGGTCGACCTCGGCTATTGCAAAGCCATCTGTTGTCTGCTCCATGGTACGCAGTCGAATCACCGAGGCTGCACGCTCTTGTGCTGCGCCCGACCGATTGATTGCATGACGCATGTGATCCTTGGTGATCAGGAAGCAGAACGATTGATCTCCACCACGCCCCACACGGCCCCGCAACTGGTGCAGCTGCGACAGTCCGAAACGCTCTGCGTTTTCGATGACCATGATGGTGGCATTGGGCACGTCAATCCCAACTTCGATGACCGTCGTTGCGACAAGGATGTCGTAGTCTTTGCGCAGGAATGCCTGCATCACGAGCTCTTTCTCATCCCACGACATCTGCCCGTGCACGATCCCGATTCGGAGCTCCGGGAAGACCTCGTGCTGCAGAGATTCGGCGTGCTCAACGGCACTCTTTGCTTGCACTTTCTCACTCTTTTCAACGAGCGGATACACGATATATGCCTGACGCCCCTGCTCGACCTCGCGACGAATCATGTCGAATACCGACACGATATCGGAGTCGGCAACAACAGAAGTTCGGATCGGTTTCCGATTGGACGGTAGCTCGTCAATGACCGAAACATCAAGATCGCCGTACAATGTCATCGAAAGCGTGCGCGGAATAGGTGTGGCACTCATCACCAGCACATGCGGCACACGGCTTGGATCTTCGTGAGATGCACGACCTCGACGCTGCAGCTCCTTCCGCTGCGCAACGCCGAATCGGTGCTGCTCGTCAATCACGATCAAGCCAAGCTTCTGATAGACAACCTCGGATTCGAACAACGCGTGCGTACCGACAATAATGTTTGCGGCGCCCGATTCAATCGTTGCCAGAACATCACGACGCTGGGCTTTTTTCTGTGCGCCGATCACATTCACCACCGTTACCGGCATCTCAGCTACTAGCTTCATGATGCCGTGATAGTGCTGCTCAGCAAGTATCTCGGTTGGAGCCATCAACACTGCCTGATAGCCGTTATCGATCGCATTGAGCATGCAGAGCAATGCGACAATCGTCTTCCCCGATCCAACATCACCCTGAAGCAATCGATTCATGGGCTTGCCAGACGTCATGTCTTCGACGATCTCATGGATCACGCGCCGCTGCGCAGCAGTAAGCTCGTAGGGGAGTGATTCAACTAATGTGCGCGCGAGCGGACTCTTCGCGGTGAACTTCAGTCCTGTCGAGGGCGACTTCTGTTTCGTACGACGCACTCCAAGCTGGAGCTCAAACATGAAGAGCTCCTCGTACTTCATGCGATACGTCGCACGCGTAACGTGCTCGAGAGAACGTGGTTGGTGAAGCTCTCGCAACGCATCTGTGCGGGGCATGAGCTTCTGTGCTTCGCACACAGATACCGGCAGCACTTCGGTCATCGTTGACAGAACGACGTCAAGACAATGTTCAACGATCGTACGAAACAGCCGCATGCTGATTCCACTGTTACGCATGCCCTGCGTAATGGTATACTTTGGAAGCGTCGTACCGGTGCGATAGCGCTCTTCATCCTCTTCGTCGAGCTCCTCGAGTTCTGGATGATGAATCGTGAGCTGATTCCATCGCGCGTCATACTCCGGAACACCGCTGATGACAAACGCTGCACCTACACGACACCGCTTGCTGTAGTATGTGATCTGATTCCAAAACACGAGATGTGCATCTACGCCAGATCCATCACGCACAACGACGGTGAGCATGGATTTGCCCTTCCCTACCGTGCGCTGTCGGACATCGGCTATTGTGGCGATCAGCGATACTTCGGTAGTCACAGCATGTTGCTCGGCTGCAGCTTCTCCCGTCCACAAATTCGAAGCACGGCACGCCTGCATAAGCGATGCGATGCTCTGAGCTGCGGTACGGTCCACATAACCACGCGGTATACTCCATATCACATCTTCAGCCGTAACAATGCCTTCTCGCGCGAGTGCCTCCGCACGACGCGGTCCGACACCTTTGATGTATTGCAATGGGAGAATCGATGCTGGTTGTGATGTGGGCATGCGGGAATTCAGCAATCAGCGAGGCAGTTCTTGCGCTGGCATCGGTTGCTCGTCATTCGGAATACCAACACATGTCATCAGAACACTATCCCGAGCATCAAGGAACTCGAGCGTCTGACCCGATCGACGGGCTCGAACAATGTTCTTAAAGGCAACCAGAACGCGCTCCTCAAGAACTACGTTCTCTCGATCGTTGCACGCCATCTTCGATGTCATGAGTGGACTAAACTGTACGGTGTCCTCTTGCTGCGTGAATGTTCCAAAGAACATGTTACAGCCAGTGAACCCCTGAACCTTGTTCTCTTCAAAGAATCGGAACATCGGCCTCTTCGGAAGCGACATCGTTGTGTCAATACGCTGATTGCCAACTGCGGTTATCTCCCAGGTATCTTTCAGGAGTTCTGGTGCAGTTGCGCACCCAGTGGCAATCACGAACATGGTTGTGAAAAGGCAGATGAGCGAGGCGTGGCGAGAAAGAATGCTGTGCTTCATAGGGGAATTTAGCGAGGACGAGCCTTACGCCACGTTTCGATTCTGTCAGAGAATACAACACGCAGCCGTGGAGCACCTAACGCTACCTGTGCAGCGATTGATTCCGTCATGTAGGCAAGGAGGTAATCGACGAATGTTGCGTCACGCTCACCAAGACGACACCAAAGCGGTCGAAGCCAGCTTGATGCCTGCAGGGTGCTTGACCACGGATCGTAGAGCACATGGCGCTCGCTCCGTACAACACGACGGAAAAGGTCGCGATACCAGGGTCGAACTCGACGCGCACGTGCGAGCGATGAAGGGAACGGCGCACCATTGGAGCTGCCCGTAGGCAGACATTCGAGAGCGTGCTTGATCAACGAGCTTTCCCGAACGCGCTCGCGTATGTCGTTAAGCGTGAGTCGCTGCTGCGCGAC
The DNA here is from genome assembly GCA_903939735.1 of uncultured Ignavibacteria bacterium. Lineage (GTDB taxonomy): Bacteria > Bacteroidota > Ignavibacteria > Kapaibacteriales > Kapaibacteriaceae > UBA10438. Next base: position 19,602 of record CAJAIA010000024.1, on the reverse strand, counting down.
AACGAATGTATCCCGCTCGAGCCACAGCGAATCCGTGATTGTCGATCGATAACCGATGCGCATGTGCATTGCCTCCATCATGCACATCAGGTACACGTTCGTCCAGAAGGCGAGTCGGGCATTCGGCAGGAATGCCATCGGAACTGCCTGCTCGCACTGAAGTCTGAATCGCCTGTAGACATCAGTGCGCACCGCTTGTGTCGCAAGTCGCCCGCGATCAAGACTCTCTCGCCACAGCGAATCGATCGATGTATAATCGATCACATCAGCATGCTCGTCAGACTGCATCGCTGTTCCTTGGGCATAGAGCATATCGGCAGCAGCAAGAATCATCAACGCGATGAAGAAGGGGTGTAACATGTATCTTCGTCGTATGAAGACTCAAGAGCGTGACGTCATGGTGTTCCGCACCATTGAAGAACTCCACGACTACCTTGCCACGGCACGTGAGCGAGGAGATACCGTTGGCTGCGTACCAACCATGGGGTACTTGCATGATGGGCATGCATCGCTCATGCGCGAAGCGGCCCAACATCACAAGGTTGTGGTCGTATCAATCTTCGTTAATCCAACGCAGTTCGGTCCTTCAGAAGACTTCGAACGCTACCCGCGCGACTTCGAACGCGACCAAGCGATTGTCGCCGAAGCAGGTGGCACGGCAATCTTTTTCCCTTCCGTTGAAGAGATGTACCCATCCGGTGCTCGCAGCACGATTCACATCGATGGCGTCACCGAGATGCTCGAAGGCGCACAACGTCCGACGCACTTCGACGGCGTCGCAACAGTTGTATCCCGACTCTTCGAGGCAATGCTGCCCGACGAAGCTTTCTTCGGACAGAAAGACTACCAGCAAACGCTTGTTGTTCGAAAGCTCGTGGAGACTTCCCCACTGGATGTTGTGCATCGCGTCAAGATCACCGTACTCGCAACACAGCGCGACGCCGACGGATTAGCGCGCAGCTCGCGCAACGTATACCTGTCGACCGAAGATCGCTCCGATGCGCCGGTAATCTATCGTGCGTTACTGCGGGCACAAAACGCATTCCGCAATGGCGAGCGAGCATCAGACGCGCTTGAGAGCCTCATGCGCGAGGAACTCGCAACGGTACCCCGGCTCGATGTCGAGTACGCAACTGCTGTTGATGCGACAACGCTTCAGCACGCTGACCATTACGCTCAGGGCCAATCGATTGTCTTGCTCATTGCGGCTCGGTTGGGATCAACTCGTTTGATCGACAACGTTGTTATTGACCCTCAAGCGTGATGCGATAGAGCATCCACTCCGACATCTCCTCTGCACCGCGTGCCCGATAGAAGTCGCGTGCCAACGTATTCCAGTCAAGCACCTGCCAATCGACACGTCCGCAACCTCGCGAGCGACCGAGTTCGACAACTGTTGAAAACAGAGCTGATCCAGCACCAAATGTGCGTGCGTCTTCACGCACAAAGATGTCCTCGAGGTACATCGTTGGCTTTGCCAGGAACGAAGAATACGTCTCGAGACAAATCGCGTATCCGATAGCTTCCTCGGTATCACTCAACGCGAGGAACGCCCAATACCGTGGATGTTCACTGAACGCATCTCCACGCAACCTCTCGATTGCGTCTGCAGACGGTCGGTCCAGTTTTTCGTAATCGGCCAGTGCACAGACCAACGCGATAAAGTCATCGAATCGCTCTGGCGTGAGTGACACGACACGCATGATCACAACGCCTTGGAGAGAAACTCAACAAACGTCTGCGGATTCGATGTGAATGCGAGCTGATAGCCCGACTGCGCAACGTAGCTTCCATCAGGTCGCAGAAGCACATAGAGCGGGTTTGCCACCGTACCGTACGACTTGAGCAAGTTCTGATTCGAGATGTATGGCTCCGACTTCCGATCGGTGTACAGCTGGACGAGCACAAACTTCTTGAATGTCTCGACGACCATCAACTGCGGGAACACTGCCTTTTCCATCTTCCGACAGTTCACGCACGAGAAGCCCGTAAAGTCGATAAAGATTGGCTTGTTCTCGCGCGCAGCAACACGCTTTGCTTCATCGAGATTCGAATACCATACGAGTCCGTCATGAACGGACGTTCCTGCTTGTGCAACTGCAGCGCCTTCTGCTGCACTACCACTCGTTGATGACGTTGGTGGCGCTACCACTCCGGTATTCATTTCGAGGAGAAGCTCGTGATAGTTCTCGGGCGGTAGCAACGCTTCGAGATCGGATGCGAGTGGCTTGCCGAGCATGCCCCCTACAAACCAGAATGCGAGTGTCGCAAAAATCACCGCGAATAGCGCACGAATACCGCTCACGCTGTCAAGGGGCGAATCAAGCTTCATCTTGAACGTACCGAGCAGATAGAGCATGATGAGCAAGCACACGCCAGCCCACACCGCAAGGAACACTTCACGTGGAAGAAGTCCGAGTCCGAAGATGAACTCTGCTGTCGAGAAGAACTTGATAGCTGCTGCGATCTCAAGGAAGCCCATGACAACCTTGAGATTGTTCATCCAACCACCGGCACGCGGTAGTCGCACGAGCAGCGACGGGAACATCGACAGGCCAACGAATGGCAACGCGAATGCTGTTGCGAAGCCAAGCGTACCTACAGCTGGGTAGAGATAGTCTCCACCAGAAGCACTCAGCAGCAGCGTACCAACGAATGGCACCGTGCAGGTGAACGATGTCAGCGAGAAGGTAAGCCCCATCAAGAGAATCGCGACCTTACCATCGCCTTGCGACTTTTTGTTCAGCGCATTCATAATCGACACAGGCACTTGAATTTCAAATGCGCCGAAGAGATTAAACGCGAGCGCCATGAACAGCGCACCGATACCAAGATTCAGCCAAGGATTTGCAGCAAGGTCTTGCACTGCAGTTCCGCCGAAGATGACCGAAGCAATGATACCCACGGCAGTAAACGTCGAGATAATGCCGAGTCCGAACAGAAGGCTTTCTTGAAGCCCCTTACCCTTGCTCTTCTCGTGTCGCTTCGTAAAGAACGATACCGTGATCGGAATCATTGGGAAGACGCATGGTGTGAGCAGGGCAAGGAAGCCAACACCCATCGCATACAAGAAGAAGCTCCAGAGTCCCTTTGACTTTTCTGTTTCAATAGTCTGATCACCAACGACCGCTGGGGCGACTGGGGCACTCTGTGAATCGACACTCGTCTGTGTTGTGGCTGGAGCAACCGCTTCGTCTGCTGGCCCCTTGTAGACGTCCGTGATTGTTACCGGGACCGTGATCGGATCGAAGTCTTCAAATGGCAAACATGACGTGGTGTCGCACATCTGCATCCCGAAGGTGAGCTTGAGGGCTGTCTTGCCCACCGGAAGCGCACGATCAAGGACAATGGCCGCTTGGACTTCGACGGTTCCTTCAAGTTCTTCGGTGGTTACCTGCCACGACTCGTCGTACTTCTTGTGCGAACCCTTGAGCACCTTCGGCTTGCCTGCAAGCTTTGCCACGGACGCAGGAGCAACGGTCAGTACTGTGTAGTCCGGACCCAGCCCATCTGGACCAACCGTCTTCGTGAATCCGTAGGAGTGCCAATGCTTGGCGATCTTCATCGAGATCTTCACTTGGACGGTATCGCCCGCAGCCCCCTGCATAGCCGGGATCGGTGCGATAGTCACTTTGTCCTTGCCCGATGGCATCTGCGCCACTACGGTGGTAAGGGTCAGTACGAGGGCGAGGATGCTTCCTACGAAACGTTGCGCATGCATCATGCTTCGGGGCCTTTGAGAGATTGCTGTCATCACCATACAGGCCATAAACTTACGCAACTATGGGCGTTCGTATCTTTGGCCAACTTATTCGTCATACTTCCCTCTCCATGGCATCTTCTACTACTCTCGACGCAATTCTGTCCCTGTCCAAGCGCAAGGGCTTTGTCTACCAATCCTCCGAGATCTACGGCGGCCTCAATGGTTGCTGGGACTTTGGTCCGCTCGGCGTAGAGCTACTGCGCAACATCAAGGACTCGTGGTGGAAGGCGATGACCTATCGCACCGACATCGTCGGCATCGACTCGTCGATCTTGATGCATCCTCGGGTATGGGAAGCCTCAGGCCACCTCCAGCAATTCTCCGATCCGATGATCGACAACAAGACGTCGAAGTCGCGGCATCGTGCAGACAACCTGATCGAAGAGTACATCCATCGCCTGCGCGCAAAGAACAAGACTGCCGATGCTGAACGTGTGGAGTCGCAACTCGCTGCGGCGCAGAATAACGACGACCTCCACCGCATTATTGTCGACAACGCGATCCCTGATCCGGTCTCGGGCACAACTGACTGGACCGAGGTACGCAACTTCAATCTGATGTTTGAAACGCATGTGGGTCCGGTAGCAGACGCAGCAAACGTTGTGTATCTCCGACCAGAAACAGCGCAAGGCATCTTCGTCAACTTCAAGAACGTGATGGACGCTGCGCGGATGAAGCCACCGTTTGGCATCGCGCAGATCGGCAAGAGCTTCCGCAACGAGATCAACACCAAGAACTTCCTCTTCCGCACACGTGAGTTCGAGCAGATGGAGATGCAGTTCTTCGTCAAGCCGGGATCCGAGGGCGAGTGGTTCGACTACTGGCGTCAGGCGCGCTGGGACTGGTTCGTAAACAATCTCGGAATCAAGGCCGATCACCTTCATCGCAAGCCGCATGAGAAGCTTGCACACTATGCTGCGGCCGCAGAAGACATCGAGTACTTGTTCCCGTTCGGCTGGGGCGAAGTTGAAGGCATTCACTCACGCACCGATTTCGACTTGGCGCGTCACCAGGAGTTTTCCGGCAAGAAGCTCGAGTACGTCGACACCGTCACAAAGGATCGCTATACGCCATACGTGATCGAAACAGCTGTCGGTGCCACACGTACGTTCATGGCCGTTCTATGCGACGCATACGCCGAAGAAGAAGTCCCTACTGGCGACGGCGGTTCGGAAACACGTGCCGTTATGCGCTTTGCGCCATCACTTGCACCTGTTACGGCGGCAGTCCTGCCGTTGGTAAACAAGGACGGCATGCCGGAAGCGGCTCAGGCTATCATGCAGAATCTTCAGCGGTCCTTCCGTGTTGATTACGACACGAGCGGAGCAATCGGACGCCGCTACCGTCGCCAAGATGAAGTCGGCACGCCGTTCTGCATCACAATCGACGGCGAGACGCTCAGCGACTCTACCGTAACGCTCCGCGATCGCGACACCATGCAGCAAATTCGCGTCCACACCGACGCACTATCTGGCGAGATACGACGTCGACTCGAAGCGTGAACACCCGTCACCTTATCATTCCTGCCCTGATTGCACTCATCACACTCTCCTCCGGAACGAGTGCTGTTGAGGACGGGGGCTCATATGCACGACTGGCGCGATCGATTGAAGCGTTTGGATCGGTCTTTCGTGAGGTGACATCAACCTACGTTGATACGCTCGCTCCGGAGGATCTGGTCGAGGTTGGCATCGATGCGATGCTGAAGAGTCTCGATCCGTACAGCACGTACATGCGCGGCGACGAATCGGAAGACATCGATGTTCTCACTGGTGGATCGTATGTCGGCTTCGGCTTTACGGTTGGAGTTCGCGACAGCTTGCTGACGATTCTCGAGGTACGTGCCGATGGACCTGCCTATGCCGCAGGTGTGCGCGTTGGCGACCACCTTGTAGCGGTCGATGGCGACCGCACCGACACGCTCGCTCCGTCCGAGCTGCGTCCGTTTTCTCGAGGATTACCCGGAAGCACGGCTACCTTGCGATTTACCCGTCCAGGCATGCGCGACACGATTGTTCGCTCTATTCCTCGTGCGTCCTTGCCCCTTGAACTCGTTGGCCATTCGCAACTGCTGCCCGGTGGCATCGCCTATGTGCGCCTCGTGCGGTTCGGCCGCGGATCTGGCAATGCCGTGCGTGATGCCATCACCAGTATGGCACAGAACCAGAAGCTCAAGGGTGTCGTTCTTGATTTACGCGACAATCCAGGGGGCTTGCTTGACGCCGCTGTGGACGTTGCAGAGGTCTTCGTGCCCCGCGGAAGCGTGATCGTGACAACACGCGGACGTGGTACGCGCGAAACACGCGAGTACGTTTCGCAAGACGATCCGCTTGAGCCCGCCTATCCGCTGGCCGTGCTCATCAACGAGCGCAGCGCTTCGGCCTCCGAGATCGTTGCGGGTGCAATTCAGGATCTTGATCGCGGCGTTATTCTCGGAACGCAGTCATTTGGGAAAGGTCTTGTGCAGACTGTCGTGCCGCTACCGAACGAGGCCTCCTTGAAGTTGACGACATCTCGGTACTTCACGCCGTCGGGCAGAAGCATCCAAAAAGTGAACTACGGGAAACGTGCAAGCGACGCCTCAACCGAACGATACCTCACGCGCAACGGACGTCCAGTTGATGGACGACATGGCATTACGCCAGACTCCATCGTTACTGATTCGGTGTTGCCGAGTGCCCTGGCCTACCTCGACGCAGAGTATGCCTTCGGACGGTTTGCATCACGCTATACGGCACGAATGGACTCGTTGCCGTCCTCGTTTGCAGTAACTCCTGCCGTCGTCGACACCTTCGTCAAGTCCGTAGCCTCGCTCCCGCCCGCGAAACGTTCACCCGTCCTGGCTCAACTAGCGGACGTCCGCCGCAAAGCAGTGTCGGCTGGATGGTCAGGTGCTGCACTTCAAGGTCTCGACTATGCCGAGCGTTCAATCGAGCGCGAACTGGAAAAGACCATCCGACAGCACCAGCGCGCAGTCACCGCCCAGCTTGATCGCGAGATCCGAGCCCGGTTCGGTGCGCCGAAGGCTCGCGAAGAGCGCGCCCTTGCTGCAGACCCCGTGGTGCGCGTGGCCAGAGAGCTACTCGGGTCGTCGTCCTATCACGCGATTTTAGGCAGCCAAGTCCCGTCGGATCATTAACTTTGCAGCCCCGCGGCCCATGGCCGTTCTGCACGAAGAAGCGACGGAGTTCGTCGTTTCACTGCTACGATTTGCAACCCGAGGTCAGCCGATGAGGATTACCAAACAGTATACCAACCGCGAAAGCCAGTCGCTCGACAAGTATCTCCAGGAGATTGGTCGAGTTGACCTCCTTACCGGTGACGACGAAATCGTACTTGCCCAGGCGATTAAGCGTGGTGGTTTCGAAGGCTCAATGGCCCTCGAACGCCTCGTAAAGGCCAACCTGCGCTTCGTGGTTTCGGTAGCTAAGCAGTACCAGAACCAAGGCCTCTCTCTTGGCGACTTGATCAACGAGGGCAACCTCGGTCTGATTAAGGCCGCAAAGCGCTTCGACGAGACACGTGGTTTCAAGTTCATCTCGTATGCTGTGTGGTGGATCCGTCAGTCGATCCTCCAAGCATTGGCTGAGCAGTCGCGCATCGTTCGTCTTCCCCTCAACCGTGTCGGCGCACTGAACAAGATCGGCAAGAAGTTCTCCGAGCTCGAGCAACAGTACGAGCGCGAACCTACCGCGGCTGAACTTGCAGAGCAGCTCGAGATGTCGATCGCTGAAATCTCTGAAACGATCAAGATTTCTGGACGCCACCTTTCGGTGGATGCACCGTTCGTGCAGGGCGAAGACAATCGTCTCCTCGACATTCTTCCGAACGATCAGCAACCACCTCCCGATAGCGAACTCATGCGTGAGTCGCTCCGCGTGGAAGTGCAGCAAGTGCTCAACACGTTGAGCGAGCGCGAAGCTGAAGTTATTCGCCTGTATTTCGGTCTGGACGATCAGCAAGCGCTGACGCTGGAGGAAATTGGTGAGAAGTTCAACCTTACACGTGAGCGCGTGCGCCAGATCAAGGAAAAGGCGATTCGTCGTCTCCGCCATGCATCACGTTCAAAGACACTTCGCACGTACCTCGGCTAAGGTCGAAACATCCCGTAGATTTGCAGGGCATGTGAACAACATGCCCTTTTTTATTCGCGACAGCTCATTTGAACAACACACGTATGATGGATGAATACATCGGCGTGATCGCCCGCACACACGGACTCGATGGAACGGTTCTGCTCGTCGATGCAGTATCGCTTCCCCAACCACTCGTGGCCGGGACCCGCGTTGGCATTGGCTACAGCCGCGAATTCACTACGATGTACACCGTCGCAGAGTTTTCGGCTTCACCACATCGCACGACGCTCCGTCTCGTCGAGTTCTCGACAGCAGATGCCTTGGCCTCGTTGATTGATCAAGCTGTGTATGCTGCAAGCGAAGATGTTGGCGTTGATGATTCAGATCGGCATCGCATCGGCGACATCGAGGGATGCCGGGTCGTGACGAGCGATGGCGAGCTCATTGGCACGGTGACCGACGTGTGGCTCATGCCTGCAAATGATGTGTGGGTGGTTACGACACCTGATGGGTCGACGATCCCAATGCCCGTCATTGCCGATGTCGTGAAACACGTCAACATCGAAGAGCGATGCATCACCGTTGAGCTCCTGCCGGGTTTGCGCGAGATCACAAGCACCTCGGGAGACGACTCCGATGAGTGACGCGCGCCTTCGCATTGATATCGTGTGTGTCGTGCCCCAGGTTCTAACGTCGGTGATCTCTACATCGATCGTCGGACGTGCGTGTGAAAAGGGCCACGTCGACATTGTGCTGCACAATCTTCATGACTACGCAACCGATCGCTATCGCCACATCGACGACACGCCGTATGGCGGTGGTGCTGGAATGATCATTCAGTGCGAGCCAGTCTTTGCATGCATTGAGGCGCTGAAGAACGAACGTACCTATGATGAGGTGATTTACCTCTGCCCAGATGGTGAGGTCCTCACACAGTCAACATGCAATACGTTGTCGCTCTCGACAAACCTGATCTTGCTGTGCGGACATTACAAGGGGATCGACCAGCGCATTCGCGACGTACTGGTAACACGTGAGATTTCCATTGGCGACTATGTTGTTACGGGCGGTGAAATCGCAGCCGGTGTCCTTACTGATGCAATCGTACGCCTTATACCTGGCGTTGTGAGCGACGCGGAGAGCGTGCTGGAAGATTCATTCATGCACGGACTACTTGATGCTCCGATGTACACCAAGCCAGCATTGTTCCGTGAGATGCCCGTTCCCGACGTTCTCTTGAGCGGTAATCACGCGCACATTCGCGCTTGGCGTCAGGAACAGTCGCTTGCAAAGACCACGCAGCGACGCCCCGACCTGCTCATAAAGGATGGTGACGAGTGATCATCGCAGAGTCAACGCACACCGTTGCAAATCGCCACAACGATGCGATGTACTGCACGGTGACGCCTGCCCACGGCGATGCACCGCGTGTGCCCTTACTGCTGATCCTCCATGGATTCAAGGGATTCCGCAACTACAGTTTTCTGCCATGGATCGCACAATCCGCATCGCAGATGGGCATAATGTCCGTCCGGATGGACTTCTCCCTTAATGGGATGAAGGGCACCTCGTGGATGGTGCAGGACACAGATGCCTTTGCACGAAACACGATCTCACGCGAAGTCGATGATGCGCACGACATGCTCACCGCGCTCACGACCGATATCGCATTTGCGCATGTGCAAGACCGCTGGGATGGACGACTCTTCGTGATCGGTCACTCACGTGGAGGCGGCATTGCGCAAATCCTCACCAGAGAACTCATCGAAGCAGAACCCTCGAAGCCTATTCGTACTGTTGTGCTTAACTCTGTTGGAACGTGGATGCGTTGGACGCCTCGGCAGCGCGACCTATGGTCGCGCGAGGGTGGCATGACGTTCACGAATGAACGTACAGGACAGCAACTGCGGATGAACATGTCGTACATCGACGATCTTGAACAACACGCTGAACGACTTTCCCTGATTGATGCGGCTCGAAACTGCGGCGAGAACCTTCATTTCGTGCATGCAGAAGCTGATCTCACGGTACCACTGTCCGAGATCGTCGCACTGCGCGAAGCATCACAATGTGCTGCGCAGCTGAGCGTTCTCACCAATACAACGCACACGTTTGGGATGACACATCCAATCGACCGCATTACGCCTGGATTGGTCGATATGATTTCTACACTACGCTCATGGCTTCTACGCTGATGTCACGCACCCCGCTCGTTCTTGTCGTACTCGTTCTGCTATGCGGATGCGAACTCTTTGTGATCGGCGGACGTCAACGTCGTCAGCGCCCGATTGAACGCAGCCAGCGCAGCGCTCCAGGAGTTGTCCATCTGTTTGCGGCAGAGCTCGACAGTGGCAACACCACCGCTGCAACGGAACTGTTACGCAACCCAGCAGGTGGGGCGCTCCTCGCCATTGAGAAGTTTGAACTCGCCGATGATCTCGTGCGGTGGCAAACGCTGATGGCTGGGAAGATGATAACCGATACAAAGATTGACACACTGAGCGCAACAGCACACACTGTAAACGTCACCGTTGACTACATCCGGAAGATGCAGTTCACAACGATTGTTGCTCAGGACCTCTGGTGGATCACGCGCATTCAGGATGTAACGCCGAAGCGATAACGATCCGAGCTCTACGCCTTACTTGGCCACGACAACAGATGTCGTACTGACAGCTCCACCAATTGCGATGCGAACCACGTACGTGCCTTGTGGCAATTCTGCTGTGGACAACCACACGCGGTGTTCGTCCCCTGCACGAACGTTCAGCGACGTTCCAGCAATCACTCGCTCGCCGACCATCGAAAGCAGATCGATGCTCGCCTGACCGTCGTGCTGTGGTGTAAAGCGAACACCAACACGATCGGAAGCAGGTTGCGGTGCGATTGCACACCGCACGACCGCAGGGAAGCCTTGATCATTCACACTCACCGGAGCCAGGTGACGCTGCACGGGCTCACCGGTTGGCGAAATAAAGACATGTCCAGCTGGAGTCACCGTAGCACCTGATACAGAGCCATCGCCTGGCAGTCCGTCACGCATGACAGAAAAGATCTGCCCATAATTCGGAGCGCGGAATGGTCCGGAACTCTTTTCTGTGCCGACCCACATGTCGCCATTGGGTGCGAATGCAATCGCCGAGATACGATTGTTCGTTACATCGCGATTGTCCCATGCTGAGTCGAGATACTTCCATGATTCACCGTCGTTTGTCGACTTCAACACCACTGCATTCTGCGTCTTGGCAGAACCCGGAAGCGCATTACGACCAACGTAGATGTGGCCGAACTTGTCGTAGGCGAACGTCGAATAGAGGTCATCCGATTCGTTAGAGTTTCCATCACCGTTGTCAATGCGTCGCCATGACGTGCCACGATCTGTTGTCCGGAACAGCCCCTTGTTATAGGCAGCCGATACGAACATCTTGTTTGAATTTGGAGACAAGAACACTTCAAACAACGATGACGTGCCGCTTGGCAATCCCAACGGGATGTTGATGAAGGACGCTCCATCATCGGATGAGAACCTCGCGCGGAGATTGGACGCACCCGCATCATAGCCCATGAAAATCTGCGTTGGTGCACCTGCGACTGACTTCACCGAGACACTGATGCGTGAATTCGATCCGATATCTAGACCTACGTTCAGCTTATTCCATGTCCGTCCATCATCCGATGATCGCAACAAGCCGAGGCCGTTAACAGCTGCATAGAGACGATCCTGCGCGTCAACCACGAGTTGATTCACTGGAAACCAGTTTGGTCCACCATCGTCGATCCCCTGATCGAATGGCTCCCACGAGGTACCGTTATCGGTCGAGCGATAGACCTTGGAGAACGGTGTTCCCACGAAGACGTGTCCCTTGGAGTTCGACACCATACATGTTGTTGCCGACGGCGGACCATCAGTCGACTGCCAGAATTGACCGAAGGCCGAGACCGAAACAACGGCCAACATGATGGCTGTAAGTGAAAGTCGCATGGGAGACCCCTTCGAGGAACAATCAATCGTACTTTTGCAGCGTCAAGATACCACTTTTCACGACGGCTTGGGGTGTTATGCACATTCACTTCATTGGAGTTGGTGGCACAGCGATGGGTTCTGTAGCATTCGCGTGCACAATGCAAGGCCATACAGTGACCGGAAGCGATGGTCCGCTCTACCCACCAATGAGCACCGTGCTGGATACAGCAGGCATCACCCGCTATGAAGACTATAGCGCCGAGCGTCTGCGTGCGCTGAATCCCGACCTCATTGTCGTTGGCAATGCGATCAGCCGGGGCAATCCGGAACTCGAATGCGTCCTCACTGAGCGCCTGTCGATGACGTCCATGGCGGAGTTCGTTGGGAAGTACCTGATTAGCCGCAATACGTCGATTGTATGCACCGGGACGCATGGCAAGACGACAACGTCCAGCATGGCTGCGTGGCTCCTTGCGCATGCGGGCCGTGAGCCAGGGTTCCTGATTGGTGGCGTACCGGGCAACTTCGATGTTGGCTGCCGTCCGGTGCCAGAGCACCTACACGACTCGCATGCTGGTGTGTTTGTGTCGGAGGGAGATGAGTACGATACAGCATTCTTCGATAAGCGAAGCAAGTTCGTGCACTACCGCCCTACGATTGCGATCGTCAACAATATTGAGTTCGATCATGCCGATATCTTCGGATCACTCGAGGATATCATTCGCTCGTTCACGCATATGATCCGCGTGATTCCGCAGAATGGCGTTGTCCTGGTGAATGCAGATGATGCCAATGCTCAGATTGCTGCAGCCCATGCCCCATGTCCGGTGGAGAGCGTTGGCACGCATCCTGACGCGACATGGCGCTTGATGGATATTGACGAGGATGGCATCAACACTCATTGGACACTCCTTCGGAATGGCGTTGCGTACGGTCGATTCCAGCTACCGATGCCAGGCGAACACAACATTCGCAACGCGTCGATGGCAATTGCTGCTACAGCGCATGCGGGGCTTACTGCTGTGGAGCAGCAGGCGGCCTTGATTGATTTTCGTGCTCCGAAGCGCCGCCTCGAAGAGATTGCGCAATGGAATGCATGTCCGGTGATCGATGATTTCGCGCACCATCCAACGGCGATTGCGAAGACGATTCAGGCGCTCAACCAACGATTCCCCGGAGCGCGCCTGCACGTTGTCTTCGAACCACGTTCAAATACGACCACACGCAACTTCTTCCAGGATGAACTGGCTACCTGTTTTGCAGGTGCTGCCACAGTATGCATTGGACCCATCAATCGACCGGAACGATATCGAGAGGACGAGCGACTTGACACGCATAAGCTGTTGCGCGACTTGTCGAATCTAGGAATTGACGCACATGCCCTTGATCCTTCACGGGCTTCCGATCGAACATGGGGCGCAGACATTGTCGCGATCCTCGCTGAACGCATTTCTGCTGGAGACGTCATCGCCGTGCTGAGTAATGGCGATGTAGGTGGCCTTCGTGCGATGCTTAGTTCTCAATCATAAGCTTGCGCAACACGGGATCCGACGTCCCCTCTTCATCGGTAACGCGGTAGAAGTAGAGACCTGGTCCGACACGCTCACCAGTGGAACGTGAGAGATCCCACTGAATACCGCCACTTCGATCACGCGTAACAAGCTCGACGACGGGACGCATCATTGCGTCAAGCACCACAATGCGCGCCGAGGCAGTTACTCCTGCGAACGTTACACGTTCATCACGCTGTAGCTTCACTGGATGCGGGTACACATAGGCCGACGCGAGGTCATCAGCGCGAATCGTAAACTGGCGCGTGCGGCCAGCCCCCAAGGTCATCACTGTGCCGTCAGAGCCCGTAATACCTGTGATCGTAAGTGCATATGGTACACCACGTGGGAGCAATGGAGTCGATGGGTCAAGTGTCAGCGCAACCTCACGTGCACCACGCAGTTCAGAGCGGATCACAGTTCCTACTGGTTGCAGCGCATAGTTGCTCGCAAACTCAGCCGACGCATCCACATCGTGTGAGAATCCGACAACGAGCGATGTCGGCGTCTCGACACGTAGCGTTGCGATGATGATGTCTTCACGCCGTGAGAGATCGTCGCGAACACTCAGTGCAATCGATGTGTCAACTATGGGAAGTGTTGTTGCACTCGAAATACCGGCGATCGATACAATGCACTGACCCTCTGCGTCGAACGATGGGAAGTGTACGACTGCACGTCGTGCGTCCCCTGCAGTTATCGATGTTGCACGGACTGCACGTTGTGCTGATCCATCCGACAGAAAGATCCATGATGGTTCGATATGCTGAAGAGCCAAATCACCATCGAACGTTATCTCAAGGCTGAGTCCATTCCGTAGCGACTGACGCGACACACTATCTGGCGCTACCCGTGCAACACGCACGGGCGCATCAAGCACTACGGTCACCGGTACCGACGAAGTGCTCAGCTTTCCGCTCGGCAGCACAGCACGTACAGCGAACTGCATCGAACGGGCACCCGGTATTGGTGTGATGCTAGCGCGCACCGCACTCACCGTATCAACTGCCTGCCGCACTCTTCCATCAGCGGCTGCTTCGACAACGTACGACGTTGCGGATGCGATAGGCATCCAATCAAGTTCGATGCGTGTTGGTGTGCGTCGGCGTGCTCGGAGTGATGATGGCGCATCGCCACCCGCCTGAAGGTTTCTCTCGTGGAAACGGAAGCCCGTCATTGCACCGATCATCGGAACCGTAGTTCCAACGCCGAGTTCGTTGATGCCATTCCCAGTGAAATCATGAATGAGCATACGTGGAGTTACAACGTCAGACTGATACCACATTGGTTCGATACGTCCGTTCTGTGCTCCGAAGACATAGAGTCGAGGGTAGACGCAGATGGCGATCTCATCGCCTGCGTTCGCATCGAGGTTCCCGACCGCAACACCGTTGCGAAATCCGATGCCGTAGCGCACGCCTTCGAAGTGCTCAGTCCAGACAACGTTGTAACCTGCATTGGACCATTGCACCATGCGATAGGTCCATACCTGTCGACCATACTCGCGTTCTGCATTCGCCTGCGTGCTATCTGGCACACCGTAGACGATCTCCGGACGCCCATCACCATCGACATCACCTGCAGTGACGTACCCCGAGCCCCCTGCCCCATCCTGTGGAATGATCGTTGGAGGTGCGAATGCTGTACCATCCCATGCTCCAATGATCAGATCTCCGTCTGTATCAGAAAACGCAACGTTCATCCGCCCATCACCATCGAAGTCGCCTGTTGCGATGCTGACTTCATCGACACGATTCGAGCTAGCGCCGGGTGGTGGCTGACTCGTGTTCGCAATGCGGCCGAGCGTTTCGAATTGATTGTTGCGATAGGTCACTACTGTGCAGCCGGAATCCGACAGCATCAGCAGTTCTTCACGACCATCACCGTCGATATCAGCAACACCAGCCCCTTGACGCTGATTAAGTGTATCTGCAAACAGCACACGTGCGAATGGTGTACCATTAGGTGATGCTTGTTCGAAGAGAACTGCCTTGCCGATCACATGACAGAACACTTCGTAGAGTCCGTTACCGTTCACATCCGAGATGCCGCGCGGTATCCACGTGGCATTCAGTGAATCACGGACACGCCATGTTTTGTCATTGAAGGTCATCGTTCGGATTGTTCCGAACGAGTTGCCTGAGAGATCCGTCATCACGACAGTCTTTGTGCCATCACGATAAAGATCACGGACATCATTGAGGACATAGCCCGTCCAGTAATCTATCTGTGTCGTCGTCCAGCCCAATTGCGGAGCAGATGCTGTCGATAGTTGAAAGCGCAGTGTCGTATCAACTGTTTCACTCTCTCGAGACGAACACGACGTAGTCACCTCCCCTACGGAGTCCTGTGCTGCCAGTTCAGGAAGCACGAGACTATGAAGACGCACGTGTCGCCGCACGTCGCTGAACACCGTTGAGTCGCCGCCATCCGTTCGCATCACAACGACCGCTTTGGACGGTTGTGTGGTGCGCACAGTGATAACAGGAACTCGTCGGTCTGTCTTCCATGCCGAGAGCACATCGATGCGTTCGATCTCGCACGCAGAGCCAACAATCGTGATGCGACGCCGATCTTCGAACGAACGCCCATCATCGGCAAGAGCGCGCACGCGAACCGTGAAGAGTCCGTCAACAAGGCTATCGAGTGAGATGCTTGCGAGCGTAGCGTTACGCACGGCATTGGTCGACATCGCGAGCTGCCGCCAGGACACCGGATCGAGTCCATTCCCGATTTCGACATAGCAGACTGCTTGATTGACAAGATTCACCGTACCGGTGACAACGATCATCGATTGTGCACGACGATCAATACGTTGCTCATTCGTCGGAGATGTGATGCGCAGCACCGATGCGCCTACTTGCGCCAGTGCGACATCGGCACGAAGGCGTCCAGCGCCAAAACTTGGATCCCATCCCGATGCACCAAGATCAAGCGACGACACTTGAAGCGTCGCGCGAACTTCGTCTGACGTCATAGCCGGGTAGCGTTCTCGAAGCAGCGCAGCAGCAGCAGCAACGTACGGGGCGGCAAACGACGTACCATTGACGCGCCGGTAGCGCGAATTCACCCCTGTGGTAATAATCCCCTCACCTGGAGCGGTGAGTGCAACCAGCGAGCCCGTGCTTGAAAACGGCGATCGACGATCGTCACTATTGGTCGAACCAACGGCAATCACATCGTCGTATCCCGCAGGATACTGTCGCGAGATAGCGCCTGAGTTGCCTGACGAAGCGATCATCACAACATTCATCGCTGCAGCAAACGCAACAGCATCGCGGAACATCGGCGAATCGACTCCATCACCGAAACTCATGTTCACGATGTCAACACCTGTGAGTGCAGCATAGATCAGTGCACTAGCGATGTCGTCTTCTTCTGCATTTCCTGTAGCATCAAACGCACGCAGGGCGCGTAGGCGGGCATCAAGAGCCAGACCGGCAATACCAACACGGTTGTTTGCCGTCGCCGCGATAACGCCACCAACCGACGTTCCATGACCTTGTTCGTCAAACGGAATAGGGTCGCGGTCGCGATCATCCCCGAGGTTGCGCACCGCTTGATCAACAAAGTCATATCCGATGACATCGTCTATCACACCATTACCATCATCATCAACATTGTTGATGTCGCCGAACACGCTATCAATCTCCACAGTCGATGGCCAGTCGTCAAAGCGTCCGTTGCCATTGATGTCCTCGCGTGCCGAAATCGCCATCGCATCAACGAGATCTTCATGTAGCCAATCGATGCCGGTATCAAGCACACCAACAACGACGCCCTTCCCTGTTGCAACAGTCCATGCGGATGCAGCGCCGAGAAGAGACAGTGCATACTGATCACCCACCAACGAATCATTCGTAAGCGCCTCAGTCCGCATAGCATGCACCTGGTAGCGTGCGACGGGCCGAATATCTACGATGTCGTCGTGCGCACGAAGGCGTTCGACCTGTGCTGCGTCGGCGATGTCAACGATAACATACTTCGAAAGAGCCTCGAGCGCCATCCGCTGCTCCCGCGATTGGATGCGATCGGATCGTTTGACCGCATCGGCCATGCGATCGATCACCGTCCGTGGGCGGAATACTGTGAGCGCCGCAGGCACGTCGCGTGTGCGCAGCGTCACCACATACTGCTCTGCCGACAGCTGCAGGCTGCAGATGATTACCACTGCGATTCGGAGGATCATGTTCATAGTCAGGCCGCGTACAAGTCTCGGCGAGCAAACGCCATGGCAAGTCGGAGTACAGCAAGATCGACATCTTCACCCAGATGCTCACGCACGTGGCGCAACTTTGCAAATCGATGATGCCGGAGGTACTCGTAAACCTCATGATAGACGCGCTCATCAACCAGATCATGTCGCTCAATCGTAAGTCCACCCTCAATCGCACGCTGCAGTGCATGAGCGGCGGCTGGCGGTGTTTTACGGGCGCTCCTGGCGAGTTCGTGCAGCGTCAGGCTAGAGCGGACAAGTCCAGCGACGAGAATTGCTTCGTCGTCACATCGCACCTTGGGCACTGCTCGCGATTGGACGTCAGAGACGTCCGTGATGCATTGAACGAGTTCCTGACCATATCGAGCGAGGAACAGTCCACTACCATGTCGTCCTGGCTGCAGCAGCGTTGTTGATCGAGGAGCATCATTGGCAATGCGCTCGAGTTCCTCACGGCTAACCAGTGTCGATTCAGGAACTTCGTCACGCGCTGCGATACGCTCGCGCCACGCAATCAACGCATCGAACACAACATTAGATGTTCGCTGCACCGACGACTCGGCTCGTAACGGTGAAGGCAAGGGGCTAGCAATGCGCACGCCCTCGTCGGTTACTCCGATCGTTGGATACAGATCGGCTGTCTTCACCAAGAGGCCCATATCGAGTGCAACGTCGAGCGCTTCGAGCAACTCGTGCCGTGTCCGCTCGCGCATCGAACCCCACGTACCGCATCGATCCAGACGATGCTGTGTGACGCGATCAGTAATCGACCCAAGAACAACATCTACCAGTACATGCCGTCCGAATCGACCCTGCACTTGCCATGCAGTACGAATGAGAGCCTGCATTGCCGAGGTCTGGCGTTCTGTGAGTGTTCGCGTCTTGATTGTACCTGTGCATGACGTGCAGCGTCCGCACGTTCCATATGCCGTGGCATCACCGAAGTACGATAGAATGAAGTTCCGTTTGCATTGTCGCGTCTCAGCATAGCGCACAACAACTTCGAGCTTCTGAATGGCATGAGATCGTCGCTCGTGAAGTGCTTCCCATTCAATCGGGAGTTGCTCGGCAGGCACGCGTTCGGCGGCTAGTACGATACCGCTATCCTGCTGGGGTTGTACGTATCGAATCAACCGAGCTACATGCAACGAGCGCAGAGTTTCAGCAAACTCGCGTGGTGTGATTGCCGTGCGCTTCATCAGTTCGATCGGCGAAAAGTCAATCTCAGCACCAACATCACGTCCGGCGCACGTGCGGGCCAGAACTTCCATCACGGCACGGCGTTCAGCAGGCGCACGCTGTGCTAACTCTGCTAGTCGATCGGCATGCGTCCGCAGTTGAATCCGAGCCCCTCCGTGCGACGTCGATCGAATCATCACACCCGCTCGCTCAAGAATCGTGAGTACACCTTGAACAGTGGCGACGGGGAGATGAATCGAGCTTGCGATACTTGCACTATCGGCAAGAACTGGAGACATCGCAATGCCACCGCGCGCAATCCCTGCACGATCGCACACATACTCATACACATCAGCTATCTGCGAGCGCTCCGGATATGTCGATGCGATGTAAAACTCCATCAACCGACGGTCTTCAGGCTGATACAGCAAGGTGCAGGTAGCCGGCATGCCATCACGGCCTGCACGACCTGCCTCTTGATAGTACGCCTCGAGTGTGAGCGTGAGATCTGCATGAACTACGCGACGCACATCGGATTTATCGATGCCCATCCCGAATGCATTGGTAGCTACGAGCACTGGCGTCGATCCACTCACAAATCGGTCCTGCACCTCAGTCCGTAACCGACTCTGGAGTCCTGCATGATAGGCTTCAGCGGGAACCCCACGACGACGCAAATCATCGGCGAGCGTTTCAACGCGACGTCGCGAGCCACAGTATACGATAGCAGACTCGTGTCGATGTGGCTTAAGCATCTGCGAGAGAACCTCAGCCTTTGCAGCGGTGCGTTCGACGTGAAACGTGAGGTTTGGGCGATCGAAACCGCGGACGATTTCAATCGGATGGTTAAGTCG
>CAJAIA010000023.1:140000-141588 GCA_903939735.1 uncultured Ignavibacteria bacterium | reverse complement strand
GATGTTCTTTGACAACAGGAAGCAAGCAGTAAACGAAAAGGGTAGGACATATGTTCTACCCCCGTCAAACGAGTCTGCTCTTGGGCAGACTTAATTGAGATCAATTCGGAACAACAACCAAGAACTAGAATCAAATTTTCTACAACGGAGAGTTTGATCCTGGCTCAGGACGAACGCTGGCGGCATGCCTAACACATGCAAGTCTAGGGGTAGCAATACCACTGGCGCACGGGTGAGTAACACGTAGGTTATCTGCCCCTATCACAGACATAACCTCGGGAAACCGAGGCTAATATCTGATGAGGTCGTGAGATCAAAGCTTCGGCGGATAGGGATGAGCCTGCGGCTGATTAGCTAGTTGGTGAGGTAATGGCTCACCAAGGCGACGATCAGTAGCTGGTCTGAGAGGACGAACAGCCACACTGGAACTGAGACACGGTCCAGACTCCTACGGGAGGCAGCAGTGAGGAATATTGGTCAATGGGAGCAATCCTGAACCAGCAATGCCGCGTGTGGGATGACAGGGCTTCGCCTTGTAAACCACTGTCGGATGGGACGAAAGGAACCCTCGGGGTTCTGGGACGGTACCATCAAAGGAAGGGTCGGCTAACTACGTGCCAGCAGCCGCGGTAATACGTAGGACCCGAGCGTTGTCCGGATTTACTGGGTATAAAGGGTGCGTAGGCGGCCTTGTGCGTCAGAGGTGAAATCTCCGGGCTTAACCCGGAGGGTGCCTTTGATACGGCAGGGCTTGAGTGCGAGAGAGGATGATGGAATTCCTGGTGTAGCGGTGAAATGCGTAGATATCAGGAGGAACACCGGTGGCGAAGGCGGTCATCTGGCTCGCAACTGACGCTGAGGCACGAAAGCGCGGGGATCAAACAGGATTAGATACCCTGGTAGTCCGCGCCCTAAACGATGTATGCTTGGTGTTGGACCCGCAAGGGTTCAGTGCCGTAGGGAATCTGATAAGCATACCACCTGGGGAGTACGATCGCAAGGTTGAAACTCAAAGGAATTGACGGGGGCCCGCACAAGCGGTGGATCATGTGGTTTAATTCGATGCAACGCGAAGAACCTTACCCAGGCTTGAAGTGTAAGTAGTACAGAGATGAAAGTCGACGGACCCGTAAAGTCGGATGCTTACAGAGGTGCTGCATGGCTGTCGTCAGCTCGTGCCGTGAGGTGTTGGGTTAAGTCCCGCAACGAGCGCAACCCCTATCTCCAGTTGCCAGCGGTTTGGCCGGGCACTCTGGAGAGACTGCCTACGCAAGTAGAGAGGAAGGTGGGGATGACGTCAAGTCATCATGGCCCTTACGTCTGGGGCTACACACGTGATACAATGGCCGGTCCAGTGGGCAATGCCGCGAGGCAGAGATAATCCCCAAAGCCGGTCTCAGTTCGGATTGGAGTCTGCAACTCGACTCCATGAAGGTGGAATCGCTAGTAATCGCGGATCAGCACGCCGCGGTGAATACGTTCCCGGGCCTTGTACACACCGCCCGTCAAGCCATGGGAGCCGGGGGCGCCCGAAGCCGGTAGCAATACCGTCGAAGGCGAAATCGGTGACTAGGGCTAAGTCGTAACA
>CAJAIA010000023.1:0-135000 GCA_903939735.1 uncultured Ignavibacteria bacterium | reverse complement strand
CGTACATCTTCTCGAACGATGGGACGATTACTGTTGACATTGGTCTGACGGGTGTGATGTTGGTGAAGGCTGCGGCTGATACAGCATTCGATGCGCGCGAGTTTGGTGAGCAGATGCTTGCCCATCGCATCACGCGTAGTCTGCTCGCACCCACACATCAGCACTATTTCAATCTGCGACTCGATCTCGACATTGATGGTGTCGATAACGTGGTGACCGAGGTGGATGTGCGTTCGCCCCTTGACCAATCAGAGAATCGTTTTGGCAATGCGATGATGATGGATCAATGGGATATACGCTCCGAACGAGAGGGTCTGCGCACTGCCGACCCACGTATGTCGCGCACGTGGCGTGTTTCGTCGACACGTCCGAATCATGTTGGGGCTGCAACGGCGTTCACGGTAATACCTGAGTCGACAGTGTATCCACTTCTCGCACCATCGCATCCGCTTCGTCGTCGAGCACGATTCATCGAGTATCAGTGCGCGATTACGAAATACAATTCTGATGAGATGTATGCTGCAGGCGCGTATCCAAATCAATCAGCCGGCGATGAGGGTCTGCCGAAGTTCGTCGCAAACGATGATCGTCTTGTTCGACGAGATGTTGTGCTCTGGTGCACGATTGGTACAACGCATGTTGGACGTTCAGAGGATTGGCCGGTGATGCCGGTTAGCAATGCACGACTTCGCTTGTTGCCAACAGGATTCCACTCGCAGAATCCACTGATCGTGCCGCAGCAACCTGCCCCAACAACGGCGAAGAAAAAGAAGTAGTCGCTATGCAATGGTGCGACGCTGCGCTGCAATCGTGCACGCAAGAGTAATGGCCTCGTAGGTGCTTCGCGCATCGATGTGCAATCCACCTGCTGCAAGCTGATAGGCGGTACCGTGATCAGGCGATGTGCGCACGATATCGATGCCCGCAGTAGTGTTCACGCCACCGCCCTGTGCGAGAACTTTGAGCGGGATCAATCCTTGATCGTGATACATGGCAAGGATGCCATCGTACTGTCTGTATGCACCAAAGGCAAAGAATCCATCAGCCGGAAATGGTCCGTCTACCTGCATGCCTGCTTCGCGTGCACGTGCAATCGCTGGCAATGTGAGCTCGGTATCGGCTGTGCCGATCGTGCCGTGATCCCCAGCGTGCGGGTCGACTGCGAGTACAGCAATCGATGGTGACGTGATACCATAATCACGTCGGCAATGATCGTGAAGCTGCTGAATGCGTTCACCAATGCGGTCGACAGAGAGCGCGGAGACTACGTCGCGCAATGGTACATGTACAGTTGTAAGAGCAACACGCACACTTCCAGACGACAGCACCATGAGCGGTTCGCCATGTCCACCATCGGCAACCATTTCGGTCTGTCCCGGATAGGGCCACCCAACGCTCGCAAGTGCGTGCTTGTTGATCGGCAGCGTCACCATCGCATCGGCGCGTCCATCACGACACATCGTGCGTGCAAGCTCGAGTGATGCGATTGCACAACGCGACGCATCATCGCCTGCAACACCGGGTGTTACGACCGTTGTCGCGTTGAGTGGTGCGAGTGCGATCGCAGTATCATGCACATGCCACACATCGTCGGTTATCGTGCCCGGCAGTTGGTATGCTTGTGCTGCTTCACGTAACGTTGATGCATCAATCGCAAGGATATACGATGTGTCCCGTGGTATCATGCTGATGGCTCCGGCTAAACAGCGGAGTCCAATCCCATTTACATCACCACATGAAATCACGATACGCATAGCTTACGTGCGTGCCGAGCGACGTCGACGTGTCTTGTAGAAGTTCAACATCAAACCGATCACCGCAACGTTGGCAATCAACGATGTACCACCCGCGCTGAGGAATGGTAGCGGAATTCCCATCACGGGGAACAAGCCGATAGCCATACCGATGTTGACCAGCGTGTGATAGGTGAGGAGCGACACAAAGCCGATCGCAAGAACACTCGCAAACGGAGATCGTGCCAGCGAGGCGATGTTGAGAGCTCGGAATGTAATACTCACCAGGAGTGCAATCACGATCACGCCGCCGATGAATCCAAACTCCTCCGTTGGAACGCAGAAGATAAAGTCAGTCCATTGCTCAGGGATATAGCGCAGCTGCGTCTGTGTGCCCTTGAGGAATCCCTTGCCTGAGAACCCACCTGAGCCAACAGCGAGGATCGACTGAATCACGTGATAGCCACTGCCGCGCGGATTGCGCTCCGGTTCGAACAACGTAATCAAGCGTCCCTGTTGATATGGCTCAAGCTGCGAGAAGAAGGGCTTTACAGCAAGGCCCGCACCCACCAGGAGGAGGCACGCCGTAATCGTCACCACAAGGTTGCGCTTAAAGAGAAACGCGCCGATGCACACCAATGCACTCACGATTGCGAACCAGATCATCGAATCAAACAGTACGCCATACAACGCAGCAATCGCAACAAACGGGGCGACAGCGACGAGGTACAGAACAAACAGATCACCACCTATCCAGAGGTACACGCCAAGCAGCATCGCGAGAAACACCGTTGCCGATCCCGTATCGGGCTGCATCATAATGAGTGCAACCGGTAACAGGAAGAGTCCGGCCACGGCACCGAAGTCTCGGATCGATTGAATCGAGAATCCCTTTCGTCCTGCAAGCCGTGCGGCAGCGAGGAGCGTGGTGATCTTCGCGAACTCCGACGGCTGGAAGGAGAAGGAGCCAATCTGGATCCAACATCGCTGTCCGTTTACTTCGTGTCCAAGGGGCGTGAGCACTGCTGCCAGGAGCAGCACACCGACGCCGTACATCGGATAGGCAAGATTGCGAAGGACGCGCTCGGGAAGGAAGAACAGCACAATGGCTGCTACGATTCCAACGCCCGCATACATCAATTGACGCTTAAAGATGGCGTCGGATCCCATGCCGAACGCTGCACTGTAAATGGAGATGAGTCCCATCGCCATCGCAGCGGCGACGGAGAGCAGCAAGCCCCAGTCGAGCATGTCGTTGACACGACGTTGCATCGCTACGTCGCTTTCATCAAGAAACAGCGGATTTATTGCCACGTTCGTCCCGTGATACGTTCGTATGCCTCGATGTACTTCGCACGTGTTCCGTCAACAACGGTTTGCGGAAGGTGAGGCGGTGGATAGGCTTTGTTCCAATCCGTTGTCTCGAGCCAGTCGCGCAACATCTGCTTGTCGAAGTTGTACTGCGACGTACCCGGTGCATACTCGGATGCAAGCCAGTACCGTGATGAGTCAGGAGTGAGTGCTTCGTCGATAAGGATGATCTCGCCGTCGATCACGCCAAACTCGAACTTCGTATCGGCGAGGATAAGCCCCTTTGATGCAACATCGCCTAACGCTGCATTGTAGAGTGCGATGCTATAGTCGCGCACCTGCGCGGCGACATCAGCACCAAGAATTGTTGCTGCCTGCGCAAACGAAATGTTTTCGTCGTGTCCTTCTTCGGCCTTGGTTGCAGGCGTGAAGATCGGCTCGGCGAGTTGCGAGGATTCGACGTAGCCCGCAGGAAGATCCACGCCGCACACGGTGTGCGATGCTTGGTATTCCTTCCAGCCAGAGCCTGCGAGATAGCCGCGCACAACACATTCAACAGGGAGTGGTTGTGTTTTGCGGACAACAACGGAGCGTCCTTGGAGTTGCGCGCGTTCGTCGTCGGTGAGACCCTCCACTGCGTGCATATCGTACGTGATCACGTGATTCGGTACAACGTGTGCAAGCGTCTCAAACCAATACGCTGAGATCTGTGTGAGCAGAGCGCCTTTGTCAGGAATAGTTTCATCCATCACCACATCAAATGCGGAGATGCGATCGGTTGCCACCATTAGGAGGCGATCACCGAGGTCGTACACATCGCGGACCTTGCCGCGGCGAAAGAGCGGGAAGCTCGAGAGATTCGTTGTATGCAGCATGTGCCCCTTAACCCCGCAGTGCGCTCTTGATGAGCGTAGTGCCAAGCACGATGAGCGCGATGGAAGCAATCATCATGAATGTTGTGTTGCGCGAACCAATCGCATCAGCGCGTCGCATGAAGCGTGGAGCCATGTGGACGATGCCGACGGCAACGATCATCAATGCTGCGTGCTCGAGACGATACCGAAGTCCGTCACCGAAGTCCGACCAGCGCATCACGAGTTGGAGCAGACCCATTACCAGCTGAAGTGTAACTCCAACAAGGTATGCACGTACGCTCCACACCGACAGTTTGCCCAGTGCTTGTTTGCGAAGAGTATCGATGAGTGGGAACACCACAGCAAGCGCTGCGAGGAGATAGATCAGGTGTTCCATCGAGCGATGGAGAGTGATAATAAGTTCCATGACTGCAAACTACGGGATTGTCGAATACGTCATGTGCGGCCAATGAGACGAGTCACCACCCTCTTCCTTCTACTTGCTACCCTCTCGCTGGCATCCGCCCAGGAACAGTCTGCCGAGGATTCGACGTACATCTACTACCGCCCCGAACAGACCTACGGTAGCATGTCGATGGTGAGTCCGTGGGGCCTTATCCTGAACGGTGGCTTCGATATTCTCCAGATCGACGGGAAGGACCGTCGGCTCCTGTCGATTCCTTATGGAGCCGGACTTCGTGGTTTCTACGATAACACGTTTCGGCATCCGGGCGCAACCATCAGTCAGATCGGATGGGGCAATTGGCTCACCACCGAAGTACTGCCGTTGAATTGGACGAAAAATGGGGCTCGGTGGATTCCGAATTATCAGCTCCACCTGATCGGCTCGGGTGTTTCCTATCGCATGATGGCGGAATGGTATCATCATCAGGGCATTGCATCGCCTGAACTCTGGTCCATCGCCACCGTCACAGCAATGCATGTCCTCAACGAGGTCGTCGAAAACGGAGGCTACGTTGGGTACAACACTGACCCCATCGCCGACTTCCTGATCTTCAACACGCTGGGCATCGCCTTGTTCATGAACGACGACATTGCGCGCTTCTTCAGTGAGAAGATGCACATGACCGAGTGGTCGTCACTCCCCATGATCACATTCCCGAGCGGACAGCTCGGCAACAACGGACTCAATTACTCGTTTAAGGTGGAGCTTCCGAGATCCGCGCGACTGCGGTTATGGGGCCTCATGGGTATGGCATCGCTACTCGGCGCGTCCTACGTCTACGATCCACACCACGAGTACAGTGTTTCGATCGGCGCAGGAGTTCGTGGGAAGGACCTCATTACCGTTGATGACCGTGCACGCGTTCTTACGCTGGCCATTGTTCCTACCGCCGGCATCTACTGGGATCGCAACAACTCCCTCCTTGCCTCCCTCACAGTGAGCGGACAAGTTGATCAGACCGCAATCCTCAATGTGTACCCCGGCGTCATCAACATCTCCGACGATATCTCACCCGCCATCTGGGCCGCATGGGGCAGCAACGGCACTATCGGGTTCGGCATCGGCGTGCGCGGCGCAATTGGGGTAGGGTATAGGAACAAGTGATCCACCTTCGCTTCGCTCGGTGGATGACGCTCTTTCTCTATCTACCTGCTAAGCGGCGTAATCCCTTCGTTGCGTTCAGGGCAAGCCCCCCGAGCGTAGCGAAGGGGGGTTACACCAACTCCCCGAACAGCGTGCCGCTGCCGGCGCGGTCGATCTTGACGTTGATAGTGTCGCCAACGATGTAGCCGCGGGTGCCGTCGTGTGTGAAGACGACGGTCTTGTTGGTGTCGGTGCGCCCTCTCCACTCGGCTGCGTTGCGCTTGCTCGGACCTTCAACGAGGACGGGGTGAACCGTGCCTGGCTCTGTCTGATTGAGCTCGCCTGAAATGATTCGTTGGAGTTCGATGATCTCAATCAAACGGCGGTTCTTTACCTCATCGGGTACGTCGTCGCCCATCTTCCAGGCCTTGGTGTTCTCGCGTGGTGAGTAGGCGAACATGTAGGCCCCCTCATAGCGCACTTCACGCATTACATCGAGTGTGCGCTGATGATCGTCTTCGGTTTCCGTGCAGAAGCCGGCAATGATGTCGGTGCTCATGGCACAGTTGGGCATCACGTGTTTGATGCGACGGATACGACTCAGGTAGTGCTCTACTGTGTAGGTGCGATTCATGAGCTCGAGAATGCGATTCGAGCCCGACTGCACAGGCAGGTGAATGTACTTGCAGATGTTGTCCCACTCGGCCATGGTATCGATGAGCTTGTCGCTCATGTCCTGCGGGTGCGACGTCGAATAGCGGATGCGCATCTTCGGTACAGCACGTGCAGTGGATGCAAGCAGGTCGGCAAAGTCGTAACCACCTACATCATCCCGATACGAATTCACATTCTGTCCGAGCAGCGTGATTTCCTTGAAGCCTTGATCCCATAGCTGCTTCGCTTCGTCGACAACACTTGTGAGTGGACGTGATCGCTCGCGTCCGCGCGTGAAGGGCACAACGCAGAACGTGCAGAACTTATCGCATCCACGCATGATGGAGATCCATGCAGAGATGCCCTCAGTGCGAAGCGGCACGATGTCGTCGTACGTTTCAACGCGCGAGAGCTTCACAGCGATACCGCGATCACCACCCATTGCTTCGGCAACCAGTTCCGGCATTCGACGATACTCATCGGGTCCGACAACAATGTCGACCAACTGCGTATCGAGCAGCTTCGCACGTAGGCGTTCCGCCATGCATCCCAGCACCCCCACAACAAGGTCGGAGTTCGTCTTCTTTGTGTGCTTAAGGTGGAACAGCCGCTCGTGAATGCGGCGCTCGGCGTTGTCGCGAATCGCACACGTGTTAAGCAGGATTACGTCTGCATCATCTGAGCTATCGGTTGGCATATAGCCCTCGGCATGCATCACGCCGAGGACAATCTCAGAATCGTTGATGTTCATCTGGCAGCCGTAGGTCTCGACATATACCTTCTTGCCGTTGCCAACAAGGGGCTGTATGGCAAGGGATGGGGTCGGCTGGTCGAGAATAGGAAGATCCAAATGCATACAGTGCAAAACTACCACTTCACCATACTCCCGCTGTCACGTTTCTTCCAACCAGAGACTCGTCCAAGACCAATCTGGAGGACCCATGGCTTCACCTCTTCAACAGCGCTGCTACGAACTAGCCGTGCGCGCATCGCATCTATGGATCAGCGGACAAGGGGCGCACCATGCGCGAGAACTGCATCGGCGACTTTTTGAAACATCGGTCGATCTCGGAGCATGGACTGAGCGCGCCGCCGGAGCTCCGTCGCGTGAGCTGTTCCGCAGCTGCATCTATGAGCTAAACACGCACGTTCGGCTCGTAAAACTCTGGGTTCGTCTCCTCGATGATGTCGGTGCGATCGAGCCCGAGCAAGCTGTTCCTCTGCACGAGCTTGCAGAGGAAATCCACCGACTCGTCCTCGCCGCACTCCGCACCACACGCGACGCACCTGCCGAGCCAGTGCGCAACGGACAGCCGTTGCATGCCTAAGTTGCAGGATGAACAACATCAACGAAACACTTGAACCTCGTTGGATCGAAGCCGATGAGTCGCCATGGGGTATCCGGATCTTTGATTGCCGTGCTGTTGCAACGACGATGGCTTCGACGCTAACACAGTCGGACTCGGCGGAAGAGTTCGTTGCCATGCGTTCGTCCGATGGATCGCACCTCTTCGGCAAGCGACCCGACAATGCAGTCCGCATTGATGTGCAGATGGCATATCCGGGTGATGTGCGCGAACTTCCTGATCGTGGCATGATCTTCCAAGCAAGCGTGCTGGAAGAGAAGTGGGACATCGCGATTGATGATGGCGTGATCACCTTCGCGCGCAGCTGGACGGGCTCGGTGGTGTATTGCTGCGATCTACAGCGCAAGGGCGGACAGTACATGGTGTCGTCGGTTGTGGTGTCGGAAGACGCGATCGATGACGACGATGTGTTCTACCATGTTCATGTTGTGAACTATCTGCTCTACAGTCATGTCTTCGACATGGTGTATCCGCATCCTCTGCCGATCAATGAGCAACTCGGTGAAGACGATATCCTGATGTCATCGTTTTCGGCGTTCGGCAACCGCGGCTGGTTTGCTACGCTCGAGCGCTTCGGCGAAGCAATTCCTGACGCTTAATCGTTGTCGGCTGCGCTTGCTGCCTCGCGCACATGCGGCGCGTTCGGCAGTGCTGCATCGCAGAAGAAGAGAATCGCTCCGTCGTGCAACTCGACTTCGATGCGCGGATGCGTAGCGCGATTGCGCGCCCCCTCGCGTGATCCAAGTGCGAGATGCTCATCATTCAGCGCCCAATGCAATCCGCGCGTTGTTATGCGCGCTGTTGGCTGTGGAATGAGCGAGATGATTTCGTGTTCGGCGCCCTCGTACGCGAAGCTCTCGAACATCGGGATGGCAATGCGCTGTTGATCGATCACCGCGATGTGCATCGTGCGACCATAGCGCATGAGTACCGACCAGTTGTTGAGCGTATGCTCGAGGTCACCACCGTGAATACCAACTACGAGCAGATTCTTCCAAAGCATCGACTCAGCGAAGGCGAGCGCCTTCTCGAAGTCGTTTGTTTCTTGATCCGGCTGGTGCACGAACTCCGACATCGTCATCAACGTCTCGCGCACATCGTGACGGATCGAGTCGAGATCGCCTACGATGAACTCGGGAATGATGCCACGTTCGAAGAGCTGCGTTGCTGCGCCATCAGCAGCAATCAGCGGACGTTCCATGATATGCTCAAAGACCTCATCGGAAGGAATTGTTCCGTTGAGACAAATGACTGCGTCGAAGCGGTGTGGTATCGTAACAAACGTGTTCATGGTCGTCCGGCGTGTTCCCATTCGGTAAAGATCGCAGAGATAACATCGACACCATCCGTTAGCGCTGCAGGCCCTGGCTGCAAGATCACCGGAGATGGTATGTCGCGAAGAAAGCCCGTGTGATAGGGACGTAGATCGGCCCATCCTGGACGCGAGATCACGCGCTCTGGCTTGAGCATCTTCCCGCACCATGACGCAAGCATGATGTCGGGATTGCGACGAATCGGTTCAAGAGGATCAGCAAGGATGCGCTCCTTGGCACCCGGATGCACGCGATTCTCGCTGAAGACATCAACGCCACCGCAGATCTCGATGATCTCGCTTACCCAGCAAATGCCTGTGATGAGCGGATCATACCACTCCTCGAAATACACGCGCGGCTTCACTGCACGATATGATCCCAGATCAGCAGCAGTATCGAGACGCCGCTGGAGCGCATCAACGTATGCTTGCGCCTCTGGTGTCTTCCCGAGCAATGCGCCAAGTTGGGCGATCATCTCGAGAATGCCTTCTACAGTGCGGTGGTTGAAGCACACTACCGACACACCACGTCGAATGAGTTCCGCTGAGATGTCAGCTTGAAGATCACTCCAAGCGAACACAAGGTCGGGCTTGAGTGCAAGAATCTCGTCGAACTTCGCATCAAGGTACGTCGACACCTTAGGCTTTTCCTTGCGTGCACGAGGCGGACGCACGGTGAAGCCCGAGATGCCCACGAGAAGATCTTCTGCGCCAAGCGCATAGATCGTTTCGGTGGTTTCCTCCGTCAGACACACAACGCGTCGAGGTATTCCGTACATCATCGTGACGTTCGTGATTTCGGTACTGACACCTTTGTACCCTTTGGCATGAAGAGCATCGATCGACGATCTTCCTTGACTGCTCGATTGTAGCGCTCCTTAAACTCCGCATACGATTCAACGTGAACCACCTGTGATGCACGTCTTGTTGCGCGCCGGAGCGTCAGAGCGTCTTTCGCGACCGTCGTTGAGCGTTCGTAGGTGAACTGCGGACTTTTCAGCTGGACAGTGCCCTCGCGTTCGGAGACAACGTAGCCAGCTGGGATGTTCATCGAGATTATCTCCAACGTCGAGTCATAGATCGACGCAAAGCTCATCGGATGCTCACGCACTGGATACGACAACGATGACATCGGCGTGAAGGGGCGTTCCCATGGCACGCGAGCAATCAGGAAGTCACCAGCCTCTGCAAGAAAGTTTGGTACCGTGAACGTCGCCGTGTACCAGAACGTCGAATCAATCGATGTAAGATCCGCGTGATCAAACGTATCAAGCATAACGTTCGGGAAGTGCTCGCTCAACATCTCGGTGATGCTCTGCGCAATCTTTTCACGTGACGTGTTCCGCCATGCTCTCCGATATGAAAGCGTAGTCGATCCTGTCTCGCGTGTTGTCTGCACGATGCGTGCGTTGTTGTCGGCATCTATTGCGATCGACGTTTCGACGTTTGTCACGTTTGGACGGAAGTACTCGCGTGTGAGATACATCGGTTCGCGCAGTCCACGGCGAATGACAAGTGCAAATGCGTTGCGATCTGCATACGGCACACTTCCAATAGGCATGCCCTCGGCAGTGAGATCGAGGAAGAGTGGGATTGGATCGTTGGGGATCATCACGATGACATGATCAAAGACGACGCCTGGCATTGGTCGACGTGCGAAGAGAGATGTTTCTGTATTTACGAGGACTGGGTAGGCAGGAATGCCGCGCTCCCTCAACATTGCGATACAGAGCATCGCCACATCCTTGCAATCGCCAATGCGCGTGTTGAGCACAGTGCGTGAATGTTGTGGCACATAGCCCGATTGACGGAAGGACACGTAGGAATAGCGGATTTCGCGTGTGATGTAGCTGTACACGGCAGCGATAATCTCGTCGCGCGTAAAAGTGCGTGAAGGGGGCAGGATTGAATCGACAACGCTGCGAAGCTCATATGTCGATTCCGTTGCCGAGCGTGATACGTCGTCGTACCAGGAGATCAGCTGCTCCCACGAAGTCATTGTCGACAGCTCGAGGACCTTCTGAACATCCTCAACCTCCGGCATATCGTCCTCGATTGTGATCCGTGGCTCGTTGCGCGTTTCCCAGACATAGAGATCGCCGCCCGCGGTTCGCGATGTCTTCATCTCCGACTCAAGACCGTGCGCGACCCATGATAACGGCAGATCGGTTGGTGTGAGTAGAGCAAATCGCACGTGTTGTGCAGGAGCATTAGCGAAGGAGAGAGCGAACCGACGTGAATAGAAGCGTCCGAGGCGACCTCGTAGCCAACTCGTCGAGCGCATCTTGCAATACACGAAATCGCCCGGCTCGAGTCCTGTAAACACCAGTTCATCAGGACCGCGGTCAGCCGGTATCTCACGTCCGTTCGGCTTCCGAACAAAGGCCTTCTCGATCGTAACGTCCGACGAGATCGGCAAGGAAGTTGCATCATCGATGCCATCTGAGGTAAGAACGCGCAGCAGCATCTCGAATTCATATTCGATACGACTGCCATCATACACCACATCATTCTCACCCTCATACACCGTGACAAGTGATTCGCCCGGATAATCGCGCGCCGACGGAGCGTTGCGAATCAAACTGTCGACATTCACCTGTGGCATATATGTAAATGGATGTGGCTTTCCTTGCAGACGGCGAATAGCATCGCGCGATTCGAAGCTTGCAGGATCGATTGCAAGACAACGCTTGTAGCTAGCAAGTGCAGAATCAACAGCTCCCATGTTCTGGAAGATCAAACCGCGTGTCTTCCAGTATGCTGGAATCATCGGCGACACACGAAGTGCATTGTCGATCGACGTAAGAGCGCTCATCCAATCTTTTCGTGTGATGTGCAGGTCGGCCATCTGCGAATAGACGCCGCATCCTACAGGGAGTAACTGAAGTTTGCGCTCATAGCATTCGAGTGTCTTCGCGACATTTGATTCCTTGAGGTACAGCGCGCCAAGTGCACTCAGACCCTCGAATGAGACCGTGTGTGAAAGATGTACTTCGATTATCTCAATCGGACGTTGCTTTGCACTCCGTGTGCTCTCGGCAATGTTGGCCGCGATCACGGCATATGTAGCGTTGTCGGGAAACAACATGCGTGCTTGCGTGATCAGCAACGAAACAGCGTCGTATTCCTTTCGCGCAAGAGCGAGAGATATACTGTGATCGTAGAAGAGTTTGCTTGTGCTGTCGTACAGGCGATAGTCGGCCAGCGCACGTTCTGCATCGTCGAGCTTCTCTTGCTCGAGTGCACGAGAGAAGCGCTGACTTGCTGCGTAGGCTGAGCGCGGATTCAGCGCCATAATGTGCTCACGCGTCGATTCGGCGGCACTCTTTTGGTCGGTACGTGCATATGCAATCATCGAGCGCGTATGAGCCAGGATACAGTCTGGCGCAATACTTCGCGATGCGCGGATGACCGACAGAGCTGAATCAGACTGATCGTTATGGAGGTACACATCCGCTAGGAGCAGGTAATTGAGCAGAACTGATGGTTGCTCAGCGATGCGCGTTCGGAAGAACGACGCAAACGGATGTGGGATAGGACGAGCACCTGCTGCGGTCGCGGTATATGGCTGCGGAGATGTTGCATAGGACAGACCGCCAATCGGCATTCCATTCGACGCTGTGATGCGAAGGAGGAAGTTGCATGCATCGATGCGGCTTGCTCCAACCTTCACCATCACCTTGTTCCATCCTGCTGCAAGTGTACACTCCGTGATGTAGGTGTCAACGTCGTTGTTGAGCTCGTCGCGACTCTCACGTATCACGGAGTCATTCAAGAAGAGCTTAAACGAGCCAGAGGTGCCAAGGCGAAACTGTACGCGCTGCTGCGCATCTGACTTCACGTAGACGACCGCGTAGTACTGTCCTTCCACACGAGGAGAGAAGTACGTCATATCAATCCAACCATCAAGGCGTTGCTCTGGAGGCGTAATCCAACGAAGCTCACCCCCATCGGCCGACATATATAAAGCCTCTGGCTCGTCGGACTCTTCAGGCTGAAATGCATGGTCGTGTCCGGAGTTCGAAACATTATCGAACGGGCCCACGATCCGCCACGTTCGGATTGCGCCCAGACGATTGTACCAATCGCGCGCCTTGCTGATATTCTCACGTGCCGCCGCTGCATGACCAAGCCGATGCAACGCTGTTGCCCACATCACGCCCTGGGGATCCGGAGTATCGACCACCTTCGTGAGAAGCTCCGTTACCTCTGGTTGCTGGCGCACCGAAGCCGCGCGAAACAAATCCGACGCAGCCACAGCATACAGATAGGGATGCAGTGAATCAACATGCCGTAATGCAGCAACGAGACTCTGCCAGCCGGCGCTGTCGTCGTTTCGAAGACTCGCCTCGATGGACGCACCAAACCACGCAAGAGCGTTTGTAGGATCGGCTGCAGTTACGCGTGCAAATGCCGCGCGTGCTGCCGAATCGTTGTTGTCTGCCAGGGCCCTCCAGCCCTCGTCCGGAGACTGTGCTGTGAGGTGCAATGTGCAGGAAACAACCAAGAAGAGCGTGGTGATGAATCGCATAGCTGGACGAAAGTTCAAATGATGAAAGTCATGCTGAGGGTACAACGTGGTTTGCTATGTTGCATCCATCTTATTCAAAGTACCAAAAAGCCATGCTTACCGTATCCTCACTACTCGTTCCGACGGACTTTTCGGAAAACGCCGGTAAAGCACTTGCGCTGGCAAAAGAAATTGCACGCGGAACCAAGGCCACGCTTCACATCATGCACATTGTTGAGCCCGTTGTGTATCCGGCCGACTGGAGCTACGCCCAAGTAGGGTTCGCAGACATTGAGCAGGAGCTGCAAGACAATGCGACGAAGGAACTCGAGAAACTCTCTGCTGCGCTCAAAGCGGAAGGCTTTGCGGTAGAAACTTCCGTACGCCGCGGTCGGGCATCTGATGAGATCTGCACGTATGCACAGGAGCACAGCATCAGCATCATCGCGATTGGTACGCACGGACGTAGCGGATTCGAGCACTTCTTGTTCGGAAGCACTACCGAGCGTGTGCTTCGCAAAGCCCCTTGCCCAGTGCTCAGTGTTCGCCTCGATAGCTAGGTCTGCATGCCATTTCTCAGCACAAGTAAGCTCATTACCATTGAGCGCCACATTGCCGAGGAGGGTGCGCTGCATCCCAAGGCGACGGGAGAGTTCTCGCATCTTCTCCGTGATTTCACGCTCGCCCTGCGCATCCTTGCGCGTGACGTGCGACGTTCCGGATTGAACGATGTACTCGGTGTAACCGAGGATGTTAACGTCCATGGAGAGCGCGTAAAGCGACTCGACATTCACGCCAATGAAGTGATTTTCCGCGCGATGGATCACGGAGGACACCTCTGTGTGATGGCATCAGAGGAAGCCGATGGATTGATACCAATTCCGCCGGAGTATCGCACGGGCAAGTATGTGCTCGTCTTCGACCCGCTCGACGGATCGTCGAACATTGATGTGAACGTCTCGATCGGAACCATCTTCTCGATCTACAAGCGTGTCGATCCGGATCTCACAACACCAGGGTCGCTCGAAGACTGCCTACAACCGGGCTGGAAACAGGTTGCCGCCGGATACGCGATGTACGGGTCGAGCACACAGCTGGTGTACACGAGTGGCAACGGCGTAGATGTGTTTACGTTCGATCCAACCATTGGTGAATTCTTGTTGACGTTCGAGAAGATCAAAATTCCATCACGCGGAAAGATCTACTCCGTGAACAGTGGCAATGCGTACAAGTGGCCGCAGGGCATGCGCGACTACGTCTCGCACTTGCTCCGTCCGTCAGACGATGGAATGCGTCCGTACTCCCTGCGCTACGTTGGAACAATGGTCGCCGACATACATCGAACGCTCCACTACGGCGGGATCTTCATGTATCCATCCGACAGTTCCATGTCCACCGGTAAGCTGCGTCTTGTATATGAATGCAACCCGATGGCATTCATCATCGAGCAGGCAGGGGGCAAGGCAACCGACGGACATCGCCGTATTCTTGATCTCACGCCAACGTCACTCCATCAGCGCGTACCGTGCTTCATGGGAAGTCCAGACGATGTTGATGAATGCGTTCGCTTCCTTCACGCAGCAGAACACCAGTAACACCAAGGAGTATCACGATGGCAACACGTCGATCGTTTCTCGCTACCACCGCGCTCGGTGCAGCTGCGTTTGCAGCCCCGTCTCTTCACGTGATTGGCGCCGAGCCAGTTGCTGCTGGTGGCAAGCACGAGCTCCCAGCGCTGCCGTATGATCCCGCAGCACTCGAGCCGCACATCGATGCGCAGACCATGCAGATCCATCACGGCAAGCATCACCTGGCCTATGTCAACGGCTTAAACAAGGCAGAAGAAGAGCTCGCCAAGGCACGCCAAAGTGGGGACTTCTCCATGATTCAGCACTGGTCACGTCAGGCCGCCTTCCACGGAGGCGGACATTGGCTGCATTCAATGTTCTGGAAGATCATGGCACCCCCTTCGGTAGGGGGCGGCGGTGAACCCACGGGAGAGCTTGCCGCAGCCATCACAGACAGCTTCGGATCGTTTGATGCATTCAAAAAGCAGTTTTCAGCAGCCGCAGCTGCTGTTGAAGGTAGCGGATGGGGCTTGCTGCATTATCGTCGGGACGATCAGCGCCTGATCATCCTCCAAGCAGAGAATCAACAAAAGCTCAGCTCCTGGGGCACCACGCCGATCCTTGGCGTTGACGTCTGGGAGCACGCCTACTACCTCAAGTACCAGAACAAGCGTCCCGACTACATCGCTGCATGGTGGAATGTGGTCAATTGGAAGAACGTTGAGGCCAATCTCAAGGCCGCCAAGTAAAGGCTCGCCTCGCGCTTGACGATCGAGAACTCTATCTCGAAATCCCTCGAAAACCCGGGGCGTTGCCCCGGGCGGGCATAGATCGCGCCGTTGGCGCTTCAATGGATGCGGCCCAAAGGCGCTTGACGATCGAGGGCCAAAGGCCCGACCTATATCAGCCTAGGGCGTAGCCCTAGGTTTTCGATGAGATGGTAATGGGCGTAGCCCTAGGTTTTCGATGATTAGGAGTTTAGGGGTGTTTTTTGGTGGATGTGGAAAACTTCTTGCATCCACGTGATTATAGGGTATATTGCAGAGCTGGTCGTAGGCGGAACGACGGTCAGTAGCACCAAGTCGAGTGTAAATCAATGTTTCTAACCTGGTGTCGTAATCTGTTCCGCAAAGGGTCGATGTATGAATATCTATGTAGGCAACCTGCCGTATTCAATGGACGACAATGAGCTTCGCTCATCGTTTTCAGAATTCGGCGCCGTGACGTCAGCTTCTGTAGTGAAGGACAAGTTCACTGGTCGCTCGCGCGGATTCGGCTTCGTTGAGATGGCCGATGCTGCATCTGGCAACCAAGCCATTGAAGCAATGAATGGCCGTAACATGGGCGGTCGTCCGCTCGTAGTTAACGAAGCACGTCCACGCGAAGAGCGTCCACGCTTTGAGCGCGGTCCTCGCTATTGATCCCGAATTCGAGATCGAGTCAGAAACGGCCGCCCAATAGGGCGGCCGTTCGTATTTTTAGCCCATTCGATTCACGAACCCTCTTCTATTGACATGCAGATCTTTGAAACGCTTTACTCCATGGGACACGAACAAGTTGTCCTGTGCTCAGATCCAACAACAGGTCTTCGCGCCATCATCGGTATTCACAACACATCGTTGGGTCCGTCCCTCGGTGGTACGCGCTTTTGGCAGTACGATACCGACGAAGAGGCGATCACAGACGTGCTCCGCCTGTCTCGCGGCATGACCTACAAGGCAGCCGTCAGCGGTGTGAATCTTGGCGGTGGTAAGGCCGTGATCATCGGCGATCCACGCAAGGACAAGAGCGAGGGTCTCTTCCGTGCCTTCGGTCGCATGGTCGAAAGCCTGCGCGGACGCTACATCACGGCTGAAGACGTTGGCACAAGCGTGCGCGACATGGAATGGATCCGCATGGAAACAAAGTATGTCACGGGCGTCGGCGGTCCTGGCGGTTCGGGCGATCCTAGTCCAGTGACAGCCCTGGGCGTATTCTCGGGTATGCGCGCTGCGGCGCACGCTACCTGGGGCTCGGATAGCCTTGCAGGCAAGCGCGTTGTAGTGCAAGGGGCAGGCAATGTTGCTACCTATCTCGTCGAAAGCCTTGTCAAGGATGGCGCTACAGTCTTTGTTGCTGACATCTACGAAGAGAAGGCAAAGGCTCTGGCAACACGCACGGGCGCTACGTTGATCGCACCGAGCGAGGTGTTCACAACGCCATGCGATGTGTTTTCGCCAAATGCACTTGGTGCCGTCATTAACGACGAAACAATCCCACAACTCACATGTGCAATCGTGTGCGGTGGTGCAAACAACCAGCTCAAGGATGAAGCTACGCACGCACCGATGCTGCGTGATCGCAAGATCATGTATGCACCGGATTACGTCGTGAACTCAGGTGGACTGATGAACGTAGCTTCTGAAGTTGAAGGCTACGATCGCGCAAAGGTGATGCGTCAAGCGGAGGGTGTATACGACATCACCATGAACATCATCAAGACGGCCGAAGAGCGCAACATGCTTACGATCGAAGCATCCAATGCGATCGCTGAAGAGCGTCTGCGGAAGGTCCGTCACGTTCATGGTAGCTACATCGGATCGCCAACGATCCGTGGCGTCTGATCCAAGGAAACACAGTGACATCCATTGATTCTGACAACGACTTTCCCGTTCGTCGAACAGCCACGGTTAAAGGCACACGCCACCTCGCGCGCGAGAAGGTGTTGCAGGTTATTGCTGCGACGATGCTCGACGAGGTGAGTCTCGACGTTGCGTTTAATCACGTGTTTTACCGCCAGTTTACCTTCGACCCTAAGGAAGCAACCGAGTCGCGCATTCTTCGTCCCGAAGAAGTCCACGAGCTCGAGGCCGATGTTGCAATCCAGTGGAGCGACGAGGACGTGGAGTACGCACGTGAGGTGATCGTGACGGCGCGTGAGCAACTCGAAATGAGTACGGAGCTCATCGATCGACATTCACGTAACTGGGATCTCGAGCGCATTGCGTTGCTCGACCGTATCCTTATGCGTCTTGCCGTTGCGGAACTCACCGCATGCAAGGACATCCCCGTGAAGGTGACCATCAACGAAGTCATTGAACTTGCAAAGCGATACTCAACAGACAAGAGCGGAACGTTCATCAACGGTATCCTCGACGCTGTTGTATTGGAATTGCAGGAAAAATCTCTGATAGCCAAGACTGGTCGCGGACTAGTCTCCTAACACCTCGAAACTGTTGTCCCTTCCTTTCAGGAGTTTGCACATGGTTGCACAACGTTGGTTTCACTCGTTCATCGGGCTCTGCCTTGTGCTGTTTGCCCTTGCCACTCAAACATCGGTTGCTCAACGTTGGAACTGGGTTGTTCCTGCCGTTGGTCCAAGCTTCGATGAAAGCCGGTCACTGGCAATGTTCCCAAACGGCGATCTGATGGTAGGCGGAGTGTTCTCCGACTCGCTGATGTTCGGAACACAGCAGATTAAGTCCTTCGGTAACTACGATGTCCTTACCGCACGTTACAACAACAAGGGACGCTTCATCGGTGGACTAAACTATGGCAGCTTCGATGCCGATGATGCACAATCAGTTGTTGTCGATAAGAATGGCAACTACTACGTCGGTGGAAGCTTCTCAACAGAGGCATCTATCGCAACAGAACTGATTGAGGCGCTCGATCCAAGCTCGACAGATATGTTCATTGCCAAGTTCAACAACATTGGCATTCTTCAATGGGTGAAGGTCTTCGGATCGACAACCTATGACGAAGGCGCTCCATACATCGCGGTTGACTCCCTTGGTGCTGTCTATGTGGCAGGGGGCTTCGGTGGAACAGCCGAGTTTGGTACACGCAAAGCAACATCGGGCGGAAAGATGGATGCGTTTGTTGCGAAGATGTCAGCCAACGGCGATTTCATCTGGGTGCAAGGCTGGGGTAGCACGGAGAACGACATGGCAACAGCGGTGTCGGTATCTCCAAATGGCGATCGCATTTACGTCTCGGGTACATTCATTGGCAATGTGTCGTTCGGCAATGCGACGTATGAGAGCTTTGCTAACAAGATGGACTTCTTTGTCCGTGCATTCGACGCAAACGGTGGCGCACGCTGGGCAAAGCGCATCGGCTATAGCGGTGATGATCGCATCATTGCTTCAACAACACAGACGGATGGCAAGCTCGTGCTTACGGGTGCTATTCGTCAGACAACAACGTTCGACACGCAGACGATCTCTGCGAACGGTGAATTCGAATCAGACTTCTTCATCAGCCGCATCACGAAGGACGGAGCAATTGAATTGCTCAAGCGCTATGGCGGTACGTTCGAAGACGCGGGCAAAGCTGTCTACACCGATGCCAAGGGTGCAATCTTCGTAACGGGCTACTACGATTCAACAACCACGGTTGAAGGATTTATCGAAGAAGCCGTCGGTGGTCGTGATGGGTTCGTTACGCGCATTAAGTCGAATGGTGATGTCGACTGGTATCGCAGTTTTGGTGGCGAGTACGACGACGAAGGTCGTGGTATCGTTGTCGATTCGAAGAATGTGCCATACATCACAGGCATCTTCGACACACGCTGCTCATTCGAAGACATTGAGATTGAGGGCGATGGTTTCTCTGACATCTTCGTCGCAGCTCTTGATTGCGGTCCGTCAACAGTTCTCACACCGCGCCTTGCCGAGCTTACCATCTGCGAAGGACAGGATAGCCTGATCGCGTCGCGCTTTGGATACCCGGCATACGAGTGGTATGTCAACGGACAGAAGGATGCGACAACTGGCTATCGCTATCGCACAGGCACACTCGGCATTGGCTCGTACAAGGTGTATTGCCGCGTCACAGGTTTCGACGATTGTATCAAGAACACCGATACAATTACGGTAACAGTTCGCGCAGGCTTGCCAATCCCAACGATCTCTCGTAATGGCGATGTACTTACATGCTCGGTAGCGAACATGAAGTATCAGTGGTATCGCGAGGGTAAGGCAATTAATGGTCAGACCAGCCAGACTGTAAACATTGTTGGCGATGGTAACTACCGCGTGCAGATTATGGACACAACTGGTTGTGACCGCTGGTCAGAGAACTTTGTTGTCGGCACGACAAGCGTCTTCAACGACGAAACGGGTGCGATGATCACGCTCTATCCAAATCCAACGGTCGGTCAGTTCACGATTGCTGGTGCAGAAGGTAGTGAGGTCACAGTGACAGATATGCTCGGTCGCCTCGTAACACGTTCGGCATCAATCGGTGCAACTGAGGTACTTACGATCGACGGTGGTGTTGGTACCTACGTTGTCACACTACGCCAAGGCCGTGCTACTCGCACGCTTCTGATCACGAAGCAGTAAGGGTCCACGCTGGACGTCGCGTGCAAACGCGAACAACACAGGAATGTATTCAATCGCAAGGGCGACGGGGTGTTCAAACCACACTCCGTCGCCCTTGTACGTTGCATAGAATACTCCGTAGACACACATCGTGGTCGCCCATGTGATGGTAGATCGCAATGGGGCGAACGGCAGCAATATCACGGGTAGGATGATGTACCATGCGTGTACAACAGGCGAACAGATCAGCAACGCAAGGTAGGTCATCATCGCCGCACCAATAGGCTGCATGTGATGCCGACGCCAAATCGCTGCAGCGAGCACAAGAGCTAGCACGCCCAGCACAAGACGAATATGATCCAGTGCGAGCCAGGCCGAGCTCAGCCATGTCAGCATGCTGTACAACAGCGAGTTCGCCTGCCAGTGCGCAGCAAACACAGGCAGCGATCCAACTACAGAGCTCGATGACGCAACAAATGGTAGATACGTTGCGATCACTACTGCGCACACGACGCCGAGCACGAGTATCTGCTCACGCCGCGTACGACCCCGAAGCAGCGCAGGAATAAGAAGGATCGGCACATACTTGATACTGATCGCGAGAGCGATCAACACCGCTGCAACAATCCATCTGTCACGTGTGAGTGCAATCACACCGAGCAGTGCCATAGCCGCCATAAGCACGTCGCTGTGAATGTCGCCTACACCGTGAAGGACCACAAGAGGACTTATGCATGCGACTGCGATCCAGGATCGATCTCGTGCTTCCGCAGTCCGCAGTGCGATGCCGAGTAGTACTACAACAACAACCCACCATGCAATCTCAAACCCAACTCGTGATGGCGTGCCAATGACCGACACCAGCGCACCCGCAATGAGCTGCATGCCGGGCGGGTAGATCGTCCGCATTGATGCATACGGCATATCATCAGGAAGTACTGTGCCGTCGGGAAGCAATGTGCGATGCTGGATAAGGGGCTC
This sequence comes from uncultured Ignavibacteria bacterium, assembly GCA_903939735.1. Lineage (GTDB taxonomy): Bacteria > Bacteroidota > Ignavibacteria > Kapaibacteriales > Kapaibacteriaceae > UBA10438. Next base: position 113,855 of record CAJAIA010000023.1, on the reverse strand, counting down.
GCGCAACGGCGAGGATGCATACGGGTTATCGCCAGAGGCTACCACGATGCCATCCCAGAGATACCGCTGTGCATCGTCAGAAAACACATCGTGCAATGGTGCAGCAAGCATTGCACAGAAGGCAACACCAATCATTAAGCCTTGATGCAATCGATGAGGTTGCTCAGCATCGGATCGAAGTGCGCTGATCACAAGGAGTAACCAGCCAATCGAGCCAACACACCACATCGCAGTGTCGAATAGTGCGGAACTCGTGAAGAGCATGTGCGTGCCGACGAGCATGATGATACTCGTACCACACAGAACAAGGGCAAACGTGTTATTGAATCGCATAGCGGACAATCGTCGCGATGATTTTCACACCGGCACGCACCGAACCGATAACCGTTCCGCTGATCTTCGACACACCAATGCGCTTGCGATACCTCACCGGTACCTCCAGCACCTGTACACCGTCACGTGCAGCTTTGATCTGCATCTCTACGGTCCAACCCCAGGTACGATCAACCATATTCATCGACGCAAGCGTTGTCCATCGCACAGCGCGGAGCGGACCCAAATCCGTGTAGCGTACGCGCCACCGCAGTGCTATCAATGTAGTCGCCAGCCAATTGCCAAAGCGCTGCTGGGGCGTCAGCGCGCCGCGCTCTGCCGTACCGAGTACGCGGCTGCCAAGACAGAACTCAGTATCGCCGCTGGCTACATGCTCTATGATGCGGCGTGCATCGTCTGGATGATCGCTTGCATCGCCATCCATAAACAGCACAATGTTGGGTGGATCACTGCGCAGCTCGTCGAGTCCGCGCAAACATGCAGCGCCATAACCACGCTCGTGTTGATGTACGACACGTGCACCAGCGTCTCGTGCGACATCAATCGTTCGATCAGAGGAACCATTGTCGACAACGATCACGCGATCCACATCACGAATGATGGAACCGACAACGATACCGATCGAACGTTCTTCGTTGAGCGCGGGAATGATCACAGCCGTTCGTAGGCCGGACATCCGCTGTTACCCTTGTACGTAACGCGCGTCGTACTGCGCATACTCTGTGCGCAACCAACCGCGATCGCGCGAGCGCTTATCAAGCACATCGCGTGCGTCGTCGAGGGAGATACCCATGCGCTCGGCAAACGACGTAGCTTGAACGGAGCCTTCACGCTGAAACATCTCCGTCAACAGATTCTCGATGCGAAGATTCATCGAAGCACGCATCCGGATGCCAACGATGAGCGTAATGATCATGAGTGCCGACATCACAAAGCAGAGCATCATGTTGCCGTAGGCAGCTTTCTCATTTTCGCCTTCGATAGCGCCAATCCACATCACCAGACCGAAGATGGCGAACATCATGAGGATTGCGGAGAGCATAAGAACGAGGCGGTGCGTCATAGGCTGCTAAAATACTGCCTATTTTCGCTGATTGAACCTCAGGAGAAAATCGTGGATCCAAAGATCGCGCAACTGCGCTCATTGAAAGAGCAAGCACGCCTTGGCGGCGGGCAGGACCGTATTGATGCACAACATGCAAAGGGTAAGCTCACAGCACGCGAACGTCTGGATGTGCTGCTCGATGCCGACTCGTTTCGCGAACTCGATATGTTGGCGCGTCACCGCTCTACCAAATTTGGTCTCGAAGGCAACCGTCCACTCGGAGATGGCGTTGTAACTGGCGTCGGTACAATTCACGACCGTACGGTCTGCGTGTTCTCGCAGGACTTTACGACATACGGTGGGTCGCTTGGCGAGGTACACGCGGAAAAGATCTGCAAGCTGATGGACTATGCCATGAAGATTGGTGCGCCCGTCATCGGACTTAACGACTCCGGCGGTGCGCGTATTCAAGAGGGCGTTGTGTCGCTCGGCGGCTATGCCGACATCTTCCTGCGCAACACTCTGGCCAGTGGCGTGATCCCACAAATCAGCGTCATCTTGGGTCCGTGTGCTGGTGGCGCCGTGTATTCGCCAGCACTTACCGACTTCGTCTTTATGGCTAAGGGTAGCTCGTACATGTTTGTTACCGGACCCGAAGTGGTGAAGACGGTGACGCATGAAGAAGTAACCTTCGAAGAACTTGGTGGCGCCGATACACACGCGTCGCGCAGTGGCGTTGCACACTTTGCACTCGACAATGAAGTTGAAACACTTCTTGCCGTGCGCAAACTGCTCACATACGTACCGCTGAATAATCGTGAGAAGCCCCCTATTAAGCCAACAAACGATTCGCCAACACGTTCGTGTGAGCGCCTTCGCACGATCATTCCTGCGAATCCGAACATGCCGTATGACATCAAAGAAGTGATTCGCGATGTCGTCGACGAAGCCGACTTTTTTGAGGTTCATGCCGACTACGCAACGAACATTGTCGTCGGATTCGCAACGCTCGATGGAACGCCCGTTGGTATCGTGGCAAACCAGCCAGCGTCGCTTGCTGGCGTGCTCGACATCAACAGCAGTGTGAAGGGCGCGCGTTTCGTGCGCTTCTGCGATGCATTCGGTATTCCGCTTGTGATCTTTGAAGATGTGCCAGGCTTCTTGCCCGGTACAGAGCAAGAGTGGCGCGGTATCATCCGTCACGGCGCGAAGCTCCTCTACGCATTCTGCGAGGCTACCGTGCCGAAGCTTACTGTTATCACACGTAAGGCCTATGGCGGAGCGTACGACGTAATGAGCTCCAAGCACATTCGTGGTGACTACAACGTGGCATGGCCAACAGCTGAGATTGCTGTGATGGGTGCAAAGGGGGCTGTAGAGATTCTCTATCGCAAGGACATCCAAAAGTCTGGAAATCCTGCCGAGCGTATGCTCGAACTTCAGAATCAATACAACGAGGAATTTGCCAACCCATACGAAGCGGCAGAGCGCGGCTATGTGGACGACGTCATCGAACCACAAGAGACGCGCACGGAGTTGATCAAAGCACTCCGATCACTGCGCACGAAGGTTGACACCAATCCGTGGAAGAAGCACGGAAACATCCCTCTCTAACGCAGGCTTACATTCCGCCGAGGACGATCACGCACGCCGTGCCGTACTTCGTGTGCGCGCCTATGGCGACGCCGGCCATGGTGTATTTCGCGTTTAGCAGGTTCTCGCGGTGTCCACGATCGGGAGTGTCCTGATCAACGATAAACGATGCGAGGATGAGATCGGCTGTTGGAAAGCCGTAGGTAACGACTTCGCCAATCAATGTGATGGGCGAATACTTCTTGACGCGCTGCACAGGTGTTGACGTGTTGGAGCCGGTGTGGCCCATCACGGCATTCTTCGTGATGTCCGTTGCATGATCTTGTGCTGCCAGCAGAAGTCCGCCGTTGGTATTGATGGCAGGTAGCCCCTTTACTGACGACAATCGTGCTGTTGCCTCGGTGATTGCGGCATCTAACGCAGAGAGATTCTTTGTGCGAGAGCGCATGTAGTCGCGGTAGGCACGCAGCTTTGGAATGAAGGATGATGGATTCGTCCGAAGCGTATTCAGCGAAACCATGATCTCTTGAACAAGCGTTGCTGAGCGGTCTTGTGTAAAGCCCCTTGATGTAAGGGGCTGTCCACACACCATCATCAGTGCAATTGCTGATGCTAGTACAATGTTCATTTTGATTCAGCGAGATGACAGATCAGGAGTGCGCCGCCAGCAAGGCCAAGGTCCTTGAGAATCGACATGAATGCCATCTGCGACATCGCTGGATTCGACAGTCCTGGAACGTGAATCGTCACGACAAAGATGAACAGCATGAGAGCTGTGAGCAGACCAGCAAGACGCGCTTGCTTACCTGTAATGAACGCAATCCCCGCAGCGATTTGTGCAGCTCCCGTCAGATACACCCAGAGCACACCGCCCGGTATCCAGCTCGGGACCATGCCGCTCATCTGTGCAGCTCCGGGAAAGTGCATTACGCCGAATACCAGAAACGGCACGGCGAGGAGAATACGGCCAAGAAGTAACGTCGGGATGTTCATCACACCTCCAAGAATTGAACAAACATGTACTACTCGGATATCGAGTAGACCTTTTCAGCGAGTTGTGCGAGTTGAAGTGCTTCCGCTTCGGTAAGGCGATCAGCAAGTGCGCGATTGATGTTGTCGAACTCATCACGCATGTTGTCGAGGAGCGTAAGCCCCTTCGGTGTGATGAATGTCAATGATAGTCGACGGTCAGCATCGCTCTTTGCGCGTACAGCCAAATCAAGACGTTCTAGGCGATCAATCAAGCGCGTTACGTCGGGCGCAACATGAATCATGCGTGCAATGATCTCACTCCGCGGATGACCGTCGGGATGCACGCCACGCAGGATTCGCAACACGTTGTACTGCGCAGCAGTAAGGCCGTACTGCTCACACCGTGATTCGATCTCACGGTTGAAACGATCTGCTGCGACCAGTAGGCTGAGGATAGCCTCCTGGTATGGATTATCGAAGGATCGCTGCTTGAGTCGCGTAAGGATGACAGATGACATGTCCGTAATCTACATTAATGTGTGGTATAACACACACTATGCGTCTATCGCGACGATGAACCGTCGTCGCCCTGATCGGCTACACGAAGAGCCGTTATGATGGATTCCAGATCGCCGTCGACCACACCCTGCAGCGGGTAGTTTTTCGCATCACCTTCCAGCCGATGATCTGTGACGCGATTTTGTGGCCAGTTGTAGGTACGAATCTTTTCGGAGCGATCACCAGATCGAACCATTGACTTGCGTGCGCCCGCAATAGCTGCCTGCTGCTTTTCGAGCTCAAGTTCATACAGACGAGCGCGAAGGACCTTCATCGCTTTGTCCTTGTTCTTCAGCTGCGAGCGTTCGTCCTGACACTGAACGACGATACCAGTAGGGTTGTGAACGATACGTACTGCCGTTTCAACCTTGTTAACGTTCTGTCCGCCCTTGCCCCCTGACCGAAATATGTCGATGCGGAGGTCGCTCTCATTGATTTGTACGTCCACTTCCTCTGCTTCGAGCAGAACCGCTACTGTAGCTGCCGACGTATGGATACGTCCTTGCGTCTCGGTCTCCGGTACGCGTTGCACGCGGTGCACGCCGCTTTCGTACTTCAGCACGCCGTAGGCCTCGTCGCCATTGACGCCGAAGGTGATTTCCTTGAAGCCGCCGCGTTCGCTCTCCGTGATATCGATCACCTCTGTGGTCCACCCACGACGCTCACAGAACCGCTGATACATACGGAACAGATCGCCTACGAAGAGAGCCGCTTCATCACCACCCGTGCCAGCACGGAGCTCCATGATGCAGTTCTTGAAATCATTCGGATCGCGTGGAATCAGCAACACCGTTAGTTCTGCCTCGATAGCATCCTTGCGCTCTTCGAGCGCGCGACAGTCCTCATACGCCATGTCGCGCATATCCTGATCGGTTGCGGAATCGGCAATGAGCGCTCTGTTCTCGCGGAGCTCATCGAGCACACGCAGGTACAGACGTCCGGCCGTTACAATCGGGAGGAGGCTCTTGTATTCGCGTGATGCTTCGCGGAGTAATCGTGGATCGTTCACGACGGATGGGTCGTTAAGCGACTGTTCGACTTCGGCAAATCGATCGATGAGGGCGTGTATGCGTTCTACCACGCACAAAAATATCGCAACTTGCCGTTCGTTCTGGGACTACACCCAAACTTCATTGCATGAAACGCCTCGTTTTACCATTCCTGACCGCTCTTGTTCTGCTTGCTGGCTGCGCCAGCGAGGACATGTCGATTGTTGACCCAGCTCCAGGTAGTCGACGGATCTTGGTGCGCTTGTTCAATATGATCCCCGACGGAGCCAACAGGAGGCTCGTCCTTGAGCAGGGCTTTCAAACAGCCGACATAGCACCGCTGCAGTTCAGCGATTCCGTTCGTTCACCAGGAGATTCAAGCTTCCTGGAAATCCTTGCTGGTGGGACGCGTGAGTTTCGATCGGGTGTTCGTGCACGATTCGTTCAGAATGCGATCTACGATGTGTTCACACTCTCGGAGATCGGACGTCCTACGGTGTTTGACACCGTGCTTGTCACAAACGCGAATGCTACGCTCACAACGGTCCCGGTGGCGCAGGTTCGCCTTGTGAATCTCATTCCCGATACAACGCGGCAGTTTGACGTGCGTTTGGGATGTCCGAGTGGAACAACCCTGGTGCGCGCTCCTGTTGCGTTTGGACAGGCCTCGCTGTACACGGAAGTGTACCCTGGTCCAACGGTGTTCTCCATCGTTGATATCCGCAATCAGCAACCAACAGTGATCGGAACGTTTGAGTGTCAGCTTGCTGAGCGCGTTCCGTATAGCATTGTCGTCTACCGTGATGCCACGTCTGACGACGCGTTGATACTCTTTGTACAGGAAGACGACTTCACACGCCAAGCGGCACGTCCATTCGTCCCGATTCAGGCGCGAACGGCAGACATTCGAGTGATCAACCTTGCACGCAGTGCTGTGCGCGTCACATTACCGCGGACATCCACCACGATTACATCGGGGTTGCCGCAAAGCACGAGTAGTCAGTTCGTGCCTGCCGTTACCTGCGAGTCTGAGCGACCCGATGTTGTTGTTGCGACACTTGACGATGGTAGGGAAGTGGTCGACAGTATCTCGCTGATGGTACGGGGCACGTACACGGTGTATGCAAGCGACTCAGGATCACGCGCGAGCATGGTGATCACACCCGCAATTCAACGTCCTTTCGGCTCAGTTGGCTCAGCTGTAATCCGCGTTGTGAATACGTCTACGACGATACCAAACGTGGTCGTGTCAGTTGGTGCACGGCAAGACGCTACAGCGCCGAATGGCATTGTTGCTGGGTCGACCATTGCGCGCGATGTCCGTCTCGGATCCTTCTCAACGCCCGTAACAGTCCGCGCAGGTGTTGTACCCCTCACAGTAACAACGGCAGCGCGGCCGACACGCATTGTCGATCTCACCACGATTCGTGTTGAGCCAGACAAGAATTACGACCTCGTTGTCTATGATGAAAACGGACAGGCGCAAACGATGCTTGTTGAGGAACGGCAAGCAGCAGGACCGCTTCGCAGGCTCGACGAGGGTGCATTCGTATATGTCATCAACGGATCGGCTCGACGAACAACCATTCCCGTTCGACTCGGTGATGTGATAACTGCAGGATCGATCTTCGCAGGAAATACAGTTGCCACGACGTTGCCGGTTGGGTCGAACACCTATGCCATCAACGGAATCGATGGGACCTGCACGACACGCAACGGTGAGCGGTCGATTCTGCTCTACGCCGAAGGTGGCGGATCACCGAATGTTATCTCTCTCACCTCGGCGCCGCTGGTGCCGCAAGCGGGAATCACGCGTCGGCGTGTCATCAATGCGACGGAGGACATTCCATCTATCTCGGTCTGTATTGACTCAATGCCGAAGATCGCCGGGACGGGTGAACATCTTGCACAAAATGTGCCCTACGGCGTGGCCTCCGACGTATCTGTGACGGATCTCGACAGACGTGGAACGTACTACGTCTACGACCCATCTACGGTAACGCAACTGTATACGTTGCCAGTTCAGCTGGCCCCTCTCGGTAGCAACTTCAGTTTGATCGTTGTTGGACGGAAAGAAACAGGTTACGAAGTCATCGTCACGCAGGAGTTCTAGCTCTCTGGACGTGGTATATTTGTCGTTGCATGCAAACACCGCTGTCGTATCACCTCTTGCACCGCCTCATCATTGTACTCGTCGTACTTGCTGGTACCTTCCAGTATACGATAGGTGCAGAAGCGAATGTGCCTACGCAACTTCTCCTTGAGCCAGGTTCGGTAGCACGTATCGCTATTACTGGCAGTCTTCCACAAGGTGGTGATATTGCAATTACGATACGCTACAACCCAAGCGTTATGCAAATCATCGGTGCACGAGGATCTGAAACGTACGCCATTCGATGCGCGGAGCCACAACGTTCCGAGCCAGTGATTGAATCCTCAACGCGCGCGTATGTCACGATTCGATGTGCATTCAGCGTCGGAGTCACCAACGATACACTCGTGGCCTTGGATGTGCAGGGTGTGCTGGGAACCGACTCTATTGGTGCGCTTGGTGTAGACTCTATCGCGATCAACGATGTACCCGTCCTCGATCTCGCCGCAAACGAATGCGAAGTGCGTCGTGGTGGTGGCTCACGTGGTGGGTATACCATTACGCAGGGTATTACCGGCACGTATCCCAATCCGTTTCGTGATCGCACTCGCGTGGTGTTCGTAATGCGTGCCCCCGGAACGGTAAGCTGCGCTCTTCGCACATATCAAGGTCGTATCGTTACGAGTGTTGCTCCAATGGAGGCAACGGCTGGAGAGAATGCGATCGACCTCAACGTGATTGCATGGGAGATTGCAGCTGGTGCGTACGTGGTAACAATCACGACCGATGAGGGAACGTACTATCACCCTGTGACGGTGATGAAATGATGCGCGCCCTCCTGGTTCTCATGCTGCTTGCATCAGTCGCAACGACTGCCCTGTGCGGTGATCCTGAAGTGATAACGAAGAACTCTGAAGGACGTGAGTTCTGGTTGGTCTTCATGAAGAATTTTCGTGAAGCTGCGCAACGTGATGGCCGCAATCAGGAGAATCTTCGACTTCAGCTTTTCATTACGAGTAGCTATGATGCTACCGTGCGTATTCAGATCGAAGAGCTGAACTACGACAATACGATTACCATTCGCGCAAATGCAGTGGTGCCAGTGCAGATTCCTGCACGAGCACAGCTGCGCCTGTCTGAACAACCGGAGCGTCTTGCCGTACACGTTACTGCCGATACCACGGTGAGTGTGTATGGCTTGAACAGCCGCTATCAAACGACAGACACGTTCTTGGGTCTGCCGATTCAAGTGTTAGGCAAAGAGTACCGCGCTGTGGGTTACACGAAGCTTTCGTCAGATCTGCTGTCGGCACTTTCGGTGATTGCAACAGAAGATGAAACCGACGTTACCATTACGCCCTCAGTTACGACATCAACGGGACGTCCAGCGGGCGTGCCGTTTTCCGTGCGCCTTCGCAAGGGCGATGTCTACAGTGTAGGGGCGCGATGGGAGTCAATCGGACAGTGCGATTTGACCGGAACATTGATCACGTCGAACAAGAACATCGCTGTCTTCAGCGGACATAACTGCGCCTACGTGCCACCGAAGATTGATGCATGTAACCACCTCGTCGAGCAACTGCCACCTGTGAGTGCATGGGGAAAGCACTACTACTTGGGCATGCTCAAGGAACGGTCCAAGTACACCTTCCGTGTGATTGCATCGCAAGACCAGACAAAGGTGTTCGAAGACTCACGTCTTGTTGCAGTGATGCGCGCTGGCGAATTCTACGAGAACCTCAACGTGTCGCGCCACGTGCAGATCACTGCCGACAAGCCAGTGCTGGTCGCACAGTTTGCTCAGGGCTTTAAGAATGGCGATAGCGTAGGCGATCCGATGATGATCCTGGTGAGTCCAACGCAGCAGTTCCTCAATGAGTATCGCATCGCTACACCGATTAGTGGTGATTGGCATCACTACATCAATCTTGTAGCACCGACGAGCTCGATCACACAGATCAAGCTGAACGGACGGAAGATTGATTCGGCTACGTTTAGCGTGCTCGGCGAAAGTCGTTACTCGATCGCCCAAGTCCCGATTCCGTTCGGCTCGCATGTGATCCGTAGTGAAACGCCGTTCGGATTGTACTCCTACGGCTTCGGATTTAAGGCGGACGCTTATGATGCGTATGGGAATATGGCCGGACAGTCATTCCTCGAACTGAAAGCGCTCGTCGATACGTTGCCTCCGGTAGCCGATGGTAAACGTATGCGCGATGATTACATGGTGACGATTCGCGACGATCGACCAACGGATAAGGGGCTTCGCAAGATTTCAGTTCTGGCATCTGATGGACTAACAGCACAGATCCCAAAGGTCGACGAAGGAGCTCCGCAAGTCGGTGTCCGGATTCGACAGTCCGTTGGTGGACAGTCAGGACGGGTTGTCTTGCGCTCTGAAGATGTTGCCGGTAACACAAGTGATGTAACGATCTGCTACGTGTTCGATAGTCGCAGCGAGCGCTACACATACATGCTCAATGAGGGGTCCGACGTCATGTGTGCTTCGGAAGGGGCATGGATGGTCGGAGCATTCTTCTCAACTGGCACAATGTTCCATGATGTCGATGTGCGCATGCCATCGGTAAATGTCGCGCAGACATCATTCAATCAGGCTTCGGTTGGTTCCTTCGTCGGTGGTGGTGCACTTGTAGGACGTCGTGTTACGCAGGACCTGGTGCTCAACGCACGACTCGGAGTAACATCCGTGGGAGGAACACTCCTTGCGCCAGATAGCACTGTTACGCCGATCTATGATTCGATCGCACGCCGTGTGGTTTCCTATCAAGAGGCGACAACGCTACGTGTTACATCGCCGCTCGTCCAGATTGGTGCTGGAATCGAGTGGTTCCCACATCGCTACTTCTACCTGTCAACGGGTGTGCAGGCAACAATGCTGCTTGGCACAAGTACAGATATCCAGCGCACTATCCTACGTCCGTCGAACTGGACATATCCGGGTGGTGAGCGCACGCAAGACGTACAGAACGATGGCCTGAGCTCACTCACGACGTTTAATGTTGGCGTGTACGGCGGACTTGGCTTTTCGTATCCTATAACCTTCCGCGCATCACTCTTCGCAGAAGCGATGTACACGAGGTGGATGTCGTCAATGACGAGCGACGGCGACTGGACGGCGCAACGATTTGGGTTGAATGTTGGCCTGCGATTCCGCTTTTAAGTGATGACACGCATGCAGTCGCTCACGGCCGTTGTTATGAAGGATCTCCGCAGTGAGATTCGCACACGGTACGGACTGACAGCAATTGCGTTGTTCGTCGTTACAGCTGTCGCACTTGTTGCGTTTGCAACCGCTGATGAACAACTGCATCGACCGATAGCTGCTGGTGTGTTGTGGGTGGTGATGTTCTTCACAGCCATGACGGGTCTGGGTCGCGGCTTCATCAGCGAAGAAGAACGTGGCACAACACTCTACTTGCAGCTAAGCGCTCCATCGCATGCAGTGATCCTTGGCAAGCTCATCAGCAATGTGCTCGTGTCGTCACTGTCGAACCTAACAGTCCTACTCCTGTTCGTGATGTTGATCGGTACTATTCCGATTGGATCACCATGGCTTCTGCTCCTTGTCTTGCTTGTCGGAAGTGTTGGTCTTGCTACGGTGATCACGATTACATCGGCAATCGTTGCCACGGCCGGCACGCGGAGTCCGCTGCTTCCTGTGTTGTCCTTCCCCGTGTTGCTTCCGCTCATTATGCCTGGCATGAATGCAACGCTTCTTGCCATGGCCGACGTAGCGATCAGCGACGTATGGTCAGATCTCGCTCTGATGCTGAGTCATACCGGTATCGTCGCAACGGTATCGTATCTCGTATTCGACGTCGTGTGGACTGAATAATGCGGCTTGGATGGCTCATCGCCTTCGCCTGCCTCCTCGGCTTCATCGCATGTAGTTCGCCCATGCGAGCCCCCTCGCCATTTCTACATCGCGTTCCCACAGGCGTGGCGTCTATAGCTGTGATCGGAGATCAGCAGCGAACAAGTCCATTTGAAGTGTGGCGCGAGCGCAACACCATGCACGGACAGTTAGTTCGACAGATGGTGAAGTCGAATCCGTCGGCATTGTTACTGCTTGGTGATCAGGTGTTCCGCGGTGATAGTCAGGACGACTGGATGTTCTTCGACAGCATCATGCGTCCTGTACAACGCGCGCAGATTCCCGTGTTCCCGCTGCTTGGCAACCACGAGTACTTCGGCATGGATCGCGTGATGCTCGATAACGTTGCGTCGCGCTTCCCAGGAATGACACATCGCTACTACGTGGTGGTGATCGACTCAATAGCATTCGTGATGCTTGACACCAACTTTGATGAGTATGATCGTGACTCAACGGCAAGTCTGCGCCGATGGTACATCAACCGTATTGAGGAGCTCACCGCTGATCCCTCCGTGCGGTGCATTGTCACCTGTGGGCATCATCCGCCGTTTACGAACTCGACTGTTGTGCCCCCTGATTACATTCAACAGCAATACTTCGTGCCTGTCTTTCTGCGCTCACCGAAGGCACGGTTGTGGTTGAGCGGACATTCGCATGCGTACGAGCACTTTGAGCACGGCAACGTGCACTTTCTTGTGTCTGGAGGAGGGGGCGGACCGCGCCAGTTTCTCCGAATCGACTCTGTGATGCATTCTGATCACGATCGATATCGGGGTGGACCCATTCGTCCATTCCATTATCTGACACTTATGCGAGGAGATGCGTCCCTGTGTGTATCGATGGTGCCCCTTGATGGATTGTATGCACGCGAGGAGTCCTTTGTTGTAGATTCGCTTGGCCCTTCTATTCCATAGACTAGAGAATGTGTTCTATCACGACGATACTATCCTACGTGTGTATTCTCTGCGCAATGCTGTGTGTTCCTTGCAGCATTTACGCGCAGAGCAACGATAGCGCCTATGTGATGTCTACGCGCGCCGTACAACACACCACGATGTCGGCATCGGTTGGTGGAACACTAACAATGCTTCCAAAGCCACTCACAGAGTACAGTGTGCCTGCACCCATGATTGATGTGCGTTGGCGTCTAGCATTTCCCTTCGGTCTCCACGCGTTTGGTCGCGCAGGATCGAACGTTGCAACATCAATTGCACAGGCTGGTGGATACTACGCCCGTGATGTTGGTCCATTGACGCTAGCGGTAGGGTACTCGGTGAGCTTCGTCTATGGCAATCTCACCTACATCGATGGATTCAACTCGCTGGAACAGCGCTGGATGAATCATCCGATGATCGCAACATCCTGGAGCATTGCTGAGTACACGCTGTCGGCGCGCATTGAAGCAGAGCTCACGACATCGCAAGACCGAACAATTGATGAGCAGGTCGTTGGCTCGAATGCGAATCTGTTCACAGGGGCATCGGCAACACTCACACTCGAACAACCATTCTTTGGGACAACAAATGTGTTGCTCGGCGTGACGATTGCTCGATCATCCAATCCGTATCAGTCATGGTTTCTCTACAACACCTTTCAGGATCGACTCATCACCACGGAGTTCATCGTAGGGTTCTACCTATGATGTACAGATATCTCGTCCTCTGGTGCACTGTTGCTGTCGTGCTGAGTTCATGCGTGAGTGAGCTCACACCTGTTGATATGCCGGTGATCGACTATGCTGCTGAACTCGCCGGCACAGACCCTCTCACGGAGGGATCACGTCCATCCATTCTGAGTGGCGTCTACGTTGTGGAAACCGGACAAGGACGTCTTGGCGATACAGTTGCCGTGCGCTTTGACGGACGTCGTCTTGGTATCTACGCAGAGCGCAATGTGACCTTTGTTGGTGCAATCGGTGCATCGCGTGGTGATTCAGCGATCGTCATAGGCACATGGCGCGCTATCACGAATCAAGATGCTGGAAGGGTTGATCTTGTTGTATCGGCGGGTGAGGGCGGACGTGACCTCGTGCAAGGGAAGGGGAATGGCAGGGGGCTTATTCTGCGCGGCACCGTCCGTATAGGTTCCAAAACAGACGGTCTTGTTCTGCGCAAGCTCGGAGCGATTAAGGCACGTTTGCGAGGTTTCCAGATTATCGCACATCGCGGTGGTGGACGAAACTCAGAGCGCTTGGGACGATCAGAGAACAGCATCCCGATGATGCTGCTTGCGTCCTCGCTTGGTGCTACCGGTATCGAGATCGATGTACATGCGACGAAGGATGGTGTGCCGATTGTGTTTCACGATCCAACGTTTACTGCGCGCACCGTGCCGAGTCCGTACATGATTGGCGACGTCAACAACTACTCCTTGTCGCAGATGCGCATTGCAGCGCGATTGGTGTATGGGGAGCAGATACCAACGCTGCGCGAAGCACTCTCAGCAGTGATTGACAGTACGGAGCTTACGTTAGTTTGGCTAGACGTAAAGAACGCAAGCGTTGTTGATTCGATTCTTCAGATCCAGCGAGAGATGATCGACTACGGAACGCGAAAAGGACGGAAGCTGCAAATCCTCTTTGGTATCCCATCGAATGATATTCTTCAGGCCTATGAGGCAAGTCCGCTCGTCGGTAGTGTTCCCGTGCTGTGCGAGTTAGATCCAACCACGGCGCGGCGATTGAAAGCCGCCGTATGGGCACCTCGATTCACGCTCGGCACACAGGAATCCGTTGTGCGTGAGCTGCAACGTGATGGCTGCGATGTCTATGTATGGACATTAGATGATGCGGCCTTTATCCGACGATATATCGCTGCCGACCTCTTCGATGGCATTCTCACGAACTACCCAACGCTCTTGGCGTGGGGATTCTATACACGGCAGATCGAACCATGAGGCATCGTCTTCTCATCCTTACGCTCTTCCTGTGTGCCGCATCTGCGCATGCTGCGCTGCGCGACTCTTTGTATCGCATAGAGCTTGTTGGCTCCGTGCTGGTGCAAGCGACGTCGTATGATGTTGCACCGACATCGCTCAGCGCAACGGATCGCTTTACAGGATCGTCACTTACGGGGCGAGCGATCTGGCGTCCGAATCACTTGTTGGGTATAGGCTTCCAGACAGGATACACGACATTCAGTGCTGAGGAGTTTGGCGAAAATCTGCCCGTACAACAAACGAACGCCTATGCATCGCTCCGCGCCATACCTCTCCAGCTTGTACTCTCAATGCGCGCATACGGGGTTGAGGTTGGTACGGGAATCGGCATCTATCTCTTAGAATCGATATGGCGCGTTAACGGAGAACAACGCGTCAATAGCACCGCCACCGAGCTCGGCGTGAGCTCATGGATAGGCTACGATATTGAGGTGGTCGATCGACTAAGCTTCGGACCAGAACTTCATCTTCATGTACTGAGCGGACGCGGAATCGTTGCACTCGGTGCTGGACTTCGGATACGCTACGACGTGATTCGTTACTGAGCGCGCTCCACAACATCAGCAGCAATCATGCGTGACGCGATCGTACCGCTACTCATTACGCCTGGCAGTCCCGCACCCGGGTGTGTACCAGCACCAACGAAGTACAGTCCGTCGACATCTTCACTCTTGTTGTGCGGACGCCACCATGCGCTCTGGAAGAGAATTGGCTCAACCGAGAACGCGCTGCCCTTGTATGAATTCAGCGTATCGCGGAAGTGCACAGGGTCGATCATGTACTCCGTCACAATGTTCTTGCGCAGGTCCGGCATATAGCGACGCTCCAGCTCTTCCATGATGCGGTCGCGATACTTGGGTCCTTCTGTCGCCCAATCGGTGCCTGAATCCAAGTGTGGAACAGGCGACAACACATACCACGAATCGCAGCCTTCCGGTGCGAGCGATGGATCTGTTGCAGTTGGACGGTGCAGATACAACGAGAAGTCTTCCGACAGATGCTTCTTCGTGAAGATGTCCTCGATGAGTTCCTTGTAGCGCGGTCCCATCAAGATCTCGTGGTGCGCAATGTCCTCGTACTTCTTCTTTGTGCCGAAGTAGATAACCACCAGCGACATCGAGTAGCGCATCTTCTCGTAATGCGCATCGGTGTTCTTCTTGCGATACCGTGCTGGAATCAGGGTGCGGTATGCTTGCGCTACATCGCCGTTGCACACAACAATATCTGCGTCGATTAGTGTACCATCCGCACAACGGATGCCCTTCGTAACTGGACGTCCGTCTGCTCCTGGCGCTACACGAATCTCTGCTACTTCGGTATCGAGGCGAATCGTACCACCGATGTCAGTGAAGAGTTTCACCATCGCCTTGACGAGTGCACCAGTACCACCCATCGCGAACCACACGCCCCATTCCTGCTCAAGCTTGTGGATCAGCGCATAGATGCTTGTGGTCTGAAACGGATTGCCGCCCACCAGCAACGGGTGGAAGGAGAACACCTGACGGAGTCGGTGATCCTTAATGTGCGAGTTGACAAATGCAGCGACACTGCGATCAGAGCGCAGACGAATCAAATCTGGGAGCACCTTCAACATGTCGACCAACCGCGAGAACGGCTGATCGATCAAATTGAATCCAGCGCGGAAGATCGCCGCGGTCTTGGCATAGAACTTCTCGTACCCACGCACATCGCTCGGGTTGAACGAACGAATCTGCTCAATCACTTCCTCGCGCTTCCCGTTGTAGCGGAACACCGTTCCGTCTTGGAATCGCACGTTATAGAACGGATCGATCGGTACGATCTTCACGTAGTCGTCAGTCTTCTTGCCACACAATTCGAAGAGCTCGTGGATCAGCCAGGGGGCTGTAATGATGGTTGGACCACCATCGAAGACGAAGCCGTCTTGCTCGTAGACATAGGCACGTCCGCCTGGTTTGTCGCGCTTTTCAACGATTTCGACATCGAAACCCTTGGCGCGCAGGCGAATAGCTGCGACCAAACCACCGAATCCGCTACCAATGACGACGACTTTCACGTGAACCTCTGATGTGCAAATGAGGAAGTACAAACATACGCCTAGGTCGTTGCGTTCCGATGTGAGGGTTGTTTCACGAACTTTGCCACGTATGAGTTCGAACGACCATTCCCGTGACCGCCTGATTGCGCTGGACCTCGCGAGGTTCGTGGCCATGTTGCTCATGATGCAGGGTCACGTCCTTGACGCGCTCGTGTCACAGAGCTTCATCGACGTCACCGTCTTCCCATGGAGTAGGTGGCATGCGCTTCGGGGTGTAACGGCGCCATTGTTCCTGATGGTATCGGGCGTTGTGCACGTATTCGCTGCCAAGCGTACAGCGGATGGACATGTACGCGAAGACATTCTCCAGCGACGCATGCGGTGGGCACTCACGATAATCGGTGTTGGCTATCTGATGCATTTCCCCGCGAATCGCCTGATCGATCTACCATTTATCGACGCTGCTGCATGGCCGCAGTTTCTGTCGGTGAACATCTTGCATCTCACAGGTGCAGCGATGCTGATTCTTACCGTGTTGCTACGACGCACCACGTCGGTGCAGCATCTTGGCAAGGTGGCTGCTCTTGCTGCTGGTGCAGTGTTGCTTGTAACACCGTGGGCATCAGACCTAGCAAATGCCTGGTGGATGCCAATGCCACTCGCCCCGTACATCGGCTTCACGCAGTGGAGCATGTTTCCACTTGCCCCCTTTGCAGCGTACCTCTTTCTGGGCGTTGCCGTGGGATCGTATTTGTGGTCGTGCACGCCTGAGCGCAGAACAACTATGATGGCGTATGGCATTCCCGCACTTGGTGCAGCTGTCGTTGCTGTCGAGTACTTCGTCAACATGGCAATCTGGAAGTCGAGCTTCCACACAGACTTCTTTGGATCGCCTGCAAGCACGACCACCTTTATGAGTCGTGTCGGTGTAGTGCTCCTTGTATTCGGTGCGAGTTATCATCTCGCGCGGTGGACACGTCCACTCCATCATTGGTACATGATGTTCGGACGTCGTGCATTGTACATCTATGTGATTCACATTGTGATGTTATGGGGCACACCATGGTGGGACGGCATTGCACGTTCGCGCTATCGCGCGCTCACACTAGAGCAAGGTCTTGGTGTGATGGCTCTGATCATGTGCGCCACACTCGGCATTGTGTGGGCGATCGACGCCTTTATGCGATCGTCGGCGAGTGAGGAAACGAAGCGTCGTGCGAAGCTCGCGTTCTATGCCGTATTGGTGTTCCTGCTTGCACTGGGTACGCCGCTGGCGTGGTTCTAAATCCCGCGCTTGAGCTTGTCTGAGAGGCGTTCGTTGAGCAATGCACGCGCGTCTCCCGAGAGCAGACCTAAGCCGATCACACTCTGACGGAACGTGAAGGCCTTTTGCAGAGGGAAGGTGCGACCTTCAAGGACCCATGCTAAGAAGATGCCGTCGCTAATGCCTGTTTCGAGATCTGCGAACGATCGTGCATCGACGTCCGTGAACCATCCCGCAGCCACAAGCTCGCGTGTGAGTTTCGAACCGAGGTCGCGCAAGAAGGTGCGTGTGCGCGTGATGCGCTCGAGAAACGCTGGGTTGTCGGTACGCAATGCATGCGCCCAGAATTCGAGGAGCAAGGGGGCTTGTTCAGCACGCGACGTGTAGAACTCAACAGCGCTGTCGCGAATAGCGTCGACCTTCGCAAGTGGATCTGTGCATGCAGCAACACGCTCGCGAATCAATGTTTCGTAAGCAGACATCCATGCGTCGTACACAGCGAGGAAGAGTTCTTCTTTCGTGCGGACGTATTCGTAAATGGTGCCTTTGCCAATGTCAGCAGCATTGGCGATATCCTGCATCTTCGTGGCGTTATATCCAAACCGCGAGAACACGTCGGCGGCATGACGCACGATCTCGGCACGTTTCGCTGCTTTATCGACGATGGCAGGCATCGATGGCTACTTGGAAGAAGGTTGCGAAATACAACGGTCGAGTTCACGCGTGAAGGCAGATATCTCACCCTGCGTACCCTTGCCCCATACATGAAGTCGAACGATACCGTCAGGGCTGATGTAGAGCACATTCGGAACGCCCTCGTGCACAAGGTAGTATTCGAAGGCGTCGCCGTCCCAGTCCATAAGGATGCTCACAGAGTACGCGTCACGGAACTTGCTCCGGAGCAAACCCTTGATAAAGAACGGAGCAGCAGACACATCAGCCATCGCTGCAAAGCTCACGCGCTTGGCGTATTGCTTCGTCAGCGGAGTAGTCCATGCAGTGATGAATTCGGCTCCAGAGCGATCGCTCATGACGATGACCGTTGGCTTGCCTTTGTAGGTAGCAGACCACGACCACGATTTCTCGAATTGGTCTTCAATCGTGAAGTCGAAGGCACGCTTGCCAACAGCTGTGCGATCTGCGCGCACTGACGTGGCGCAGACCATTGCACAGAAGAGAAGAGCTGTGGTGAGGATTGTGCGCATCAGATTACATCTTCAGCTTGGTTGCATCCTTCAGGAACGATGCAAGACCAGCGTCGGTGAGAGGATGCTTGATAGACTGCATGAGCACCTTGTATGGCACTGTTGCGATGTGCGCGCCAGCTTTGGCACATTCGAGCAGATGAATCGGTGTGCGGATAGAAGCGGCGATGATCAGCGACTCGAGACCCTGTGTGTCCCAGATCTCACATGTATCGTTGAGTGCTTGCAGCGAATCTGTGCCGATGTCGTCGAGACGACCCATGAAGAGGCTCACGTACGTTGCACCGGCATTGGCAGCGATCAGCGCCTGTGTTGCTGTGAAGAGCAGCGTGACGTTCGTAGGGATGTTCTGGTCGGCAAGCTTGCGGACAGCCGTCAGACCAGCCGGAATGAACGGGATCTTGATCGTTGCTTCTGGAAACCACTTCAGGATCTCATCGGCTTCGCGCAGCATTCCGTCAGTCTCTGTGCTGATCACTTCAACGCTCGTATGGCCACCGACAGACTTGTGAATGTCGAGGATCAGCGAGCGGATGTCGATCGATGGATCTTCCTTCGCGAGCAGCGAAGGGTTGGTAGTTACACCACTGATGAAACCAAGCGATGCGGCGTGTTGAATCTCTGTGAGGTTCGCACTATCAACGTACAATTGCATGTGTGTTCTCCGTGTAGATGAACACAAAGATACCGCTCTACGGTCAGTTCGTACCGAAGAGCTTGATTGCCGGAATCTCCGACAGAAGCTGGTGGTAGAAGAGCATGTGCAGGGCGGCTTCCATGCCCTCCTGGACATCGTCGTTCCAGCGGTAGAGGATTTTCCCTTCACGCGGCATGTGGTCGGCCGTTATGGGCACGATCTCTGACACTTCGCGGTGCAACAGCTGCTGGTTCGCGAACTCCTTGACACGCTCAACCTGCTCGAGATGTTCCGTGTCCACGCGGTGTACCCACACGGCAAGGGGCAATGGGGATTCCACGATATCGAACCATTCCTCGCCAAGGTCCATGGCTGGTACGGGATTCTCGCTGGTTGGACCGATCGTTACATCTGCGTCGTGCGCGGATTCGGTAAACGTGAGATGTACATCAAACTTTTCGGCCATCACCAGCCGACTGATCACGCTGAGGTAGGCATCGGGGTTGGTGGCGTAGAACGACTCCAGCGCAGATCCTGATTCCGGAAACCAGAGTCCGTAGGCATGCGTGTATTCTTCGAGTGCAACGCACGGACCAGGAATGATGCGATAATCGACCTTCCCAACACCGAGTCCGTATCCGTGTGGACTCATCAGCGCAACATCGACGTTGTTGTTGAGGAGCATCGTGCCACACTCTTCGAGTGAAGCCTCGATCAACGTGAAGCCGTTCTGCGCAGCAAGCTCTGCTGCATGCTCGAGAAGGGGCTGGGCAAGCGCAAGTCGTGGAATAGCAATCTTCATGAGGAGAACATTCGATAGCGCTGAACTGTACCAGCGAGAATAATGCCTGTTGCTACAGCAACATTAAGAGAGTGTTTCGTACCAAACATCGGAATCTCGATCATACCATCACACAGCGAAAGCGCTTGCTGCGAAACCCCTGTAAGCTCATTGCCAACGACGACAGCGAGAGGGTAGTCGCCTGACGCAAGTTCTTGCGTGGTGCGCGAACCATGACCGATCTCGGCTGCCATAATGGTAAACCCTGCCGAGCGGTAGTGCTCGATGGCCTCTACCGTGCTGGAAAACGCCAGTGTCGGCACTACGGCATCAGCCCCAAGCGCCGTCTTGGAGATCTCCGGACGAGGGGGCGCCGGCGTAAACCCGCACGTCGCAACACATGCAACATGAAATGCGTCTGCCGTGCGGAAGATCGATCCAACGTTGTACAGACTTCGGATATCGTCGAGAATCACCACCACCGGATGGCGAGGAACGGAAGCCGCCTCGGCGGTTGTTAATCGTGTTGCGACGAGTTCGTCGTAGGTAAGCTTGTTCACAATGCGAATATCGTACTTTGCTGGCCTATGATTCGCCGACAATTCCTCACCACGCTTGCACTTGGTCTCACGGTCGGACCCCTCAGGGGGCTTGCATCGTCTGGGATGGGTGCGTCGTCGATCTATGTGATCGGCGATTGGGGTACAGGTGGGAAGCTCCAACGGCGCGTAGCGCAAGGAATGCGTAACCGCATCGCCAAGAGTGGCGTGCCACCGGCCATCATCCTCAGCACTGGCGACAACATTTATCCGAGCGGGGTGGATTCTGCTGACGACCAGCAATGGGGGTCGAAATACACATCGATCTACGCGGGAATTGATGTTCCATGGTGGGCAATCCTAGGTAATCATGATCACCGGGGAAATGTCGACGCACAGGTTGCCTACAGCAAGAACAATCGTCAATGGAATATGCCCGGCAGGACATGGTCCACGACGTTGCCTGTAACTTCTTCGACGTCGCTTGGTATTACAGGCATCGACACAACTGCGCTCATGCAAACGCAGGACGGATGGAAGAAGCAGCTCGCATGGCTCGATGAGACACTTGCAGCGTCGAAGGCCACAGTCAACATTGTAGCCGGACATCATCCACTGCGGAGTTACGGTCACTACGGAGATTCAGCGTTCTTGATTACACATGTGAAACCACTTCTCGATAAGCATAAGGTTCGACTCTACACGTCTGGTCACGACCATGATTTGCAGGGAATCAAGAACCCATCAGATGCGTTCGGCTGTCTGGTCTCGGGTGCAGGCGGAGGAACACGTCCGTCACGTCGTGGAGATCACACGAAGGCGTTTCACGACGCGGGTGGATTCGCTGAACTGCACGTCCTGTCAAATGGTGCTCTCAAGATCGACATGTGTGATGCATCAGGGTTGACCGTGGAAAGCATGACATTGTGAACAACAGCCGGATCATCGCAACCCTTTTGTGTATGCTGCTCGTTGTTGTGAGTGGAGCAGCACAGAAGTGGCCCGATAGTAAGGGACGTGATTTCTGGTTTACGTTTCTGCCGAACTGGCACAATGGTGAAACAACCCTCGCTACCGACCCGTTGAGGCAGCGAGAGCATCAGCTGTACATCTACATCGGCGCTGAACGTCCAACAACAGGAACAATAACCTACCGCAATGCAAGTGGTCAGACGCGCACAGAGAATTTCACCATTGCCGACGTTAGT
Source organism: uncultured Ignavibacteria bacterium (assembly GCA_903939735.1). GTDB lineage: Bacteria > Bacteroidota > Ignavibacteria > Kapaibacteriales > Kapaibacteriaceae > UBA10438. Next base: position 91,790 of record CAJAIA010000023.1, on the reverse strand, counting down.
AAACTCTACACAACGAGTGTGTACTATCGCAATCAGGAATTGCGCGGCATCAGCAACAATGGCGAAGGTTTTAATTACTCCACGTCCGACAACGAATCCGTAGCTCCACAGAGCGTGCATATCGTTGCAAGCGACGAGGTCACGGTCTATGCATTGAATCAGGCGAATCTTACCAGTGATGCGTTTCTTGTGCTCCCAACCGACGCGCTTGCTGAAGACTATGTGATTGCGAGTTACAACTCCGACGTCACCAAGGTCGGATCGACGCAGACCGTTAGCAACAACGCAACACCGTCGCAGTTTGCTGTCGTTGCCACTGAGGACAGCACGTTTATCTACATCACACCACGTGCGCAAACACCACGCAATCCGCGCCGCACCATCGATACCGTGTTCCTTGATCAGGGCGACTCGTACCTCGTGCAAGCAGATCTGCGCGTTGGCGTCGATCCGGATCTTACAGGTTCTCTCGTTCGAGCGTCGAAGCCTGTAGCAGTGTTTGCGGGACATCACCGAGCACTATTGCCGATCGCTTGGCGTGGCACGCTTGCATCGCGTGATTGCCTCGTCGAACAGATGAATCCGATTCGAACATGGGGAAAGAGCGCATTCATCGTGCCGTTCATACAAGCGTCTGATGAGATTGATGCCGGCAATGATATCATGCGCGTGATCGCAGGATTCGACTCGACAGAAGTGATTATTGATGGCGTGTTGCGTCGCATCATTGATGCTGGCGAGTTCTATGAAGAGGGTGTAACGGGCGCGAAGGAGATTGAGACGTCACGTCCAGCGATGGTTGCCCAGTACAAGAAGAGCAGTGGAGCAGCATCGCAATTCGACTTCACGCGCATTGGGGATCCATTTATGATGCTCGTGCCTCCAGCCGAGCAATTCATGGATTCGTATCGCTTCATCAGCATCCAGTCGTACAACTACCGCAATGGACCAAATGGTTCGATCATCGTCGATGATTCGATCTATACAGAGCAGTGGCTTAATATCGTACACCCAGTGATTGGCCTTTCATCGCTGACACTTGACGGTGTGCCGGTGGATCCGAACATCTTCTCGAACTTCCCGGGATCGCGTTACGCACGCGCAAGCATTCGCATGACAGATGGCGTGCACGAGATTCGGAGTGATACAACATTTGGCATCTACGTCTACGGATACGGTCTAGCTAACTCGTACGGCTACATCGGTGGGATGTCCTTCCGGCCCCTTGACGTAAATCCTCCAGTCGTGATCGGCGATGTGAAGTGCCACACATTCGAAGGTGCTGTTACCGACTCGGTGATCGCTGACACGCGTGTCGTGAGTGTTGCAGCGATCCCCGGCACGGAGCGTAATGTGACCGTTGCCTTGCCGCAGTTCACACCGCCGCAAGCAGTTGTGCCGATTCGTATCGGACTGCAAGACGTGTATCAAGACGGTTCGGTCGTGATTGAAGCTGTTGATGGTGTGGAGCAGAAGGTTCGCGATACGATTATTGTTCCTGGGTTTACCGTTTCGGAGTTGGGGTTGCGTTCATCGCGCACCGTGCGCCTGTATGAACGCGTCGTACCCGTTGGACGTGAACGTTGTGATTCTCTTGAGCTTGAGAACTATGGTCTGTATCCGCAGACATTCACGGCATCGTTTACGGGCACAACACGCATCTCGACAGCGATGCCGGTTACGCTTGCGCCGGGTGAGCGAACATGGATCCAGTTCTGTCATACTGGTCTTGCAACGCAGCGTATTGAGGACACACTTCGCATCAGCGACAGTTGTCTGTCACGTCCGATCCTCGCGATGCTTCTCGATGAACGGCTCGACGAAAAGGGTCCGACCATTCTCGAGGATCCGGCCGATTCCTGTGCCACAGTTCGTACGGTGGTTGTCGAGGATGAAACTGGTGCAGATCTCGGCTTGATGTCGGCACGTGTGCTTACGGACGTGCTTGAGAACTGTACGGTAGTAATGACCGACTCAACGATTCGCGATCGCCGCTATCGTGTTACGATTCTCGATAGCTATCGAGACGCCATTGTCGGCTTCGAGGCGATCGACTCCGCGCTGAACGTCACGCGACGCATCGATACAATTCCGGGGTTCGAGCTCAGTGTTGATGGTGATACAGCTGTCGTGACAACGCACGACTTCGGCATCGTGCCGATGTCGCAATTGGCATGTGATACCATCGACCTCGCGAACACCGGCAGTAGGAGCATCGCGCTACCCCGCGTGTTTATGCAAGGTAATGTGCTCTTCAGTGCTCCACTGTCGCAGTTCACGGTGAACATTGCAGCACGCGGTGGAACTGCGAAACTGGTTGTATGCTTTGCGCCTGTTGCGGCAGACACATCGCTCGTTCTCAGTGATACGGTAGAACTTTGGCAGGGATGCCTTATTCGTAAGCTGGTCCTCACTGGTCGCGGCACAAGTCAGCTCTATTCCGGCATTTCACGTTGTGATGTGCCCGTCGGAGCTCGTACGCAGCGCAAGTTGGGCGCTCTGCAGGTGATGCCGCAGCCAGCAGGTGAGTGGGTGACGATTGTACTCACCGAGCCATCTCAGCAGATTCGCGTCCAACTGGTAGACCTCGCCGGAGGAGTTGTTTTGGACCGATCCATTGCCGAAGGTTCGCCCTCCCAAGCCATTTCAATGGCTCTTGAACAGGTGCCGACCGGACTCTACGCCTGTATTGTGACGACCGAACATGGGGTGTCTCAGGCGGTCTGCCTCGTCCGCTAAGACACTCATTGGCACCCCGTACCGTCTGCGTACCCGTACTCCTTCGTACTTTTGTCGCCAATCTGGCTTGGAATCTCATGAAGAAACGCCCACTTCGCATCGTACTCATTGCTGCCGTTGCAGCTATCGCGGGAATCGGAATCGGACTTGTCGTGCAACCGGCATTCTCCGGCGACTCTGTGATGGATCAAACGCGCAAGTTCTCCGACGTGCTCTCAATGGCCGTGAAGAACTACGTGGAAGATGTCGACACACAGAAACTCACCGAAGCTGCAATTAAGGGTATGCTCAACGAGCTCGATCCTCATTCGGTGTACATCACGGCGAAGGAAATGCAGAAGGTCGAAGAAGACTTCCGCGGATCGTTCGATGGTATTGGTGTTGAGTTCGACATCATCAACGACACCGTAACGGTAGTTGCGCCGATCATTGGCGGACCAAGTGAAGCGCTCGGTATCCAGGCTGGCGATAAGATCGTGCGCATCAACGATAGCACGGCCATCAAGCTCACGCGTGAAATGGTTCCGAAGAAACTCCGCGGTCCGAAAGGCACCGTGGTCAAGCTTCACATCAAACGTGCAGGCGAGAAAGAACTCCTCGTCTTTGACGTAACACGTGATAAAATTCCGATTAACTCCGTCGATGCATCATTCATGATCGATGGCACCGACATCGGCTACATCACGATCAATCGCTTCAGCTCAACGACGTACGACGAGATGATGAATGCAGCAGAGCGCCTACGCGGCGAAGGCATGAAGCGACTGCTGTTGGATCTGCGCTACAATCCGGGTGGATTCTTGGATCAGGCATTCCGGATCGCTGATGAAATCGTGCCTGCCGGACAGAAGCTCGTGTATACCAAGGGCCGTCGTCCAGAGTTTGACGAAGATTTCTGGTCAACACCAGGCGGTGCACTCGAGAACATTCCGCTTGTTGTCATGATTAACGGTGGTTCTGCATCGGCAAGCGAGATTGTCTCGGGCGCTGTGCAGGATCTTGATCGTGGCCTTGTTGTTGGAGAAACATCATTCGGTAAGGGGCTTGTACAGCGTCAATACCCACTTGGCGATGGTTCGGCGTTCCGACTTACAATCTCGCGCTACTACACTCCATCAGGTCGCCTTATTCAGCGTCCGTACGACGACAAGGCGAAGTATTACTCTGGTGATGGCCGCGACGAAGGTGATGAGGTCGATAACATCAACCACACACTCGACGACAGCTCGAAGACACGTCCGAAGTTCAAGACCGTCGGTGGACGTACCGTGTATGGTGGTGGTGGCGTCACGCCAGACTACATCGTTAAGCAGGACACCATTGGGTTCCTTGCCCGCAAGCTGCGTGCGAAGAACGCCTTCTGGGAAACTGCCGACCAAATCATGAAGAACCGCGGCAAAGACATCCGCGCCATGTATGGTACCGACATGAAGAGGTACCTGCGCGAGTTTCGCGTAACCGACGAAGACATGTCGATCATGAAGACCATCGCCGCCACGAAGGAAGTTGAATGGAAGGCCGATGAGTACAAGCAAGACGAAGACTATCTGCGCCTTGCTGTGAAAGCACTGATCGGTCGTGCCGTATTCAACAACAATGGATACACAGCAGTGATGCTCACGAGCGACAAGCAGGCGAAGAAGGCAATCGAGCTGTTCCCTGAAGCAAAGAAGATTGCCAAGATCAAGTAACAACAGTCGAAAACATTCCGGACACACGAACCACGTATGACGACTTCTCCTATCCGCACACTTCTGATTGTCTGCGTAGCGCTGGTAGCTACATTCTCCGCCCGCGCACAAGATCCAAGCTTCTTGTCGCCAGGCGAAGAGCTCACCTATCGTGTGTCGTATCTCAACATCACCCTTGGCACGATCCGCACGTTGACAGAGCAAACAACAACGCTGAACGGACAAAAAGCAATCAAGGTGAAGGTCTTCATCGATTCGCATCCGAACATCCCGTTTGTGTCGCTGCACTCCGTGTATGAGTCATGGATGGATGCGACGGCCACGTACTCGATGCAGTTCATTGCGAACACCGAACGTGAGGAAAAGAAGTGGGAGCTCGACAAGTATCTGTTTGACTACCCAAACAAGAATCTCACGATGGAAAAGTATCGTGACAACAAGAAGGTGAAGTCGCGCGATTTCGATATCAAGAAGCGTTACAACGACGGAAGCTCGTTGCTGTTTGCTGCGCGTTCGCTGCTGCTCTCGAAGAAGAGCCTGCGTATGCCAACCGTTATCATGGAAGACACGGTAAGTACGGTTGTCAACTTCAACGGTAAGCAAGAAGCCGTTTCGATCGATGCGGTGTCGTATCCGATCAAGACCACATACCTTAATGGCGAAGCCAACTGGACGGGTATCTACGGATTGTCAGGTCGCTTCGAGGGCTGGTTTAGCGATGACGAAGCGCGTATTCCCGTAAAGGCGAAGATGAAGGTCTATGTCGGTTCGGTCACGATCGAACTGCAGAAGTGGCGTCGTGGCTCGTGGCAGCCACCAAAGGCCAACTAACACGTCGCTCATGCGCACGGTCATTGTTGATGGCGGTGGTTCAACAACAGATGTTGCTGTTGCCATCGATGGTCACGTTGCTGCGCGTACAATTCTTCCTAGCGTTAAGCCCTCGGGTTCCGATCTGCACACAGATGAGCTGTGCCGAATGCTCGGGACGTTCCTCGCATCAACGTCAATTGCACCCGATGCCGATGCCGCATCCCGACTCGACGGCGTGGTTGTGGGAATGGCTGGCGTATGGTCACCGGTAGAGGTGTATCGCTATCAAATTGCATTGCGTGATTCGTGGCAGACGTATGTCGGCATGGATGTACCGCAACTTGTTGTGATGAGTGATGCAGAGCTGGTGATGGTTGCCGCTCATGGACGTGGTGAAGGCGTTGTAGTGATTGCTGGAACTGGCTCCATTGGTCTGCGTCGCATGGCGGACGCGCGCCTCCTTCGTTGCGGAGGATGGGGTCCGCGCATTGATGATGCAGGTGGTGGTTTCTGGCTTGGACGTGAAGCATGCAAGGCTGTCGCGCACATGCTTGATGGACGTGGTCCATCCACGCTGTTGATTCGTCCCGTTGCATCATACGTGCGTGCAGACGCAGAGGATCCCGATAGTGTTCGTGATGGGTTGCGTCGTAGCTCCATCGATGGCGTTGCACGGATTGGATCTGCTGTTCTTACCTATGCCGACGAGGGAGATGAGGTTGCAATCGCACTTCGCACACGAGGTGCTGAAGAGCTTGGCAACCTGTTTCGCGCTCTCGACCCACAGGCGGAATGCCGTGCGATGGTGTACGGTTCGCTCTTTCACAACGTGGTGTATCACACATGTGTTGAGCGGTTTGCAGATCGCCCCCTGCCGCGCGTCAACGACATACTTGAAGCCGTCGCGGCGTCATTGGACAGCGGATTCGAGAAGCGCTAGTTCGCCAGTACGTGTAGAGAGACGCGTGCGAACGCCAAATGGAAGCGTAAACTTTGTCCGCTCATGTCCATACATGAAGTCGGCAATGATCGGTCCACGCGACAAATCGCGACGCTCTTCCAGCACCTCGGTGATCTCGCGATGTGGCGTCGATCCCAGTGGGCGTGCCGACTGCGACCAGAATCCATAGGCGATCCCTGCTGGCCGCCGCCGAGGCGTGGCGAGCAAGAGCTGTACGAGCATGCGATCGATGCGGTATGTTTCTTCACCGATGTCTTCAAGTGCAAGGATGCTTCCGCGCAGCGAAGGCATGTAGTCGGTGCCGAGTAGGGAAACTAGGACGCTAAGATTTCCGCCAAGCAGTCGACCTTCAGCATCACCAGGTTGGAGCGTCGTTGTTGGCCACGGTTGCCGCAAGCGTCCAAGCGGACGCCGCGATGTGAGAACGCGCCAGAACTGTTCTTCAGAACGCGGATCGATGTTCTCAACCATGTCGACGCTTGGCATCGCACCAGAAAAGGTCACAAGACGTGCCTTCTGCCATAGTGCCAATTGCAGCGATGTGATGTCGCTGTACCCCACGAGAATCTTCGGGTTCTTACGAATCAACCCGTAGTCGAGGCGGTTGAGAAGTCGGGATGACCCATAGCCCCCTCGAGCGCAAAAAATCGCGTCGATACGCTTGTCGGCGAACATTGTGTGAAGATCTGACAGTCGCTGATCGTCTGTGCCGGCTAGGTACCCTGCATGGCGATCGCGGGCGTGCTGTCCGAGAACAACGGTATATCCGAGGCCCTCCAAATACCGTATCCCCTTGTCAAGTCTCGACATATCACGCTGCGGAGAGGCAGGTGAAACGATGCCAATAGTGGCTTTTTTGCGCAGGGCTGTGGGAAACCTAGGTGTCATCTGTGGTAAAAATGGGGAAAACTCATGAAGATTGGCACGGAAGTTGGTCGTTCCCGACTGTCATGATACTACTTCGCACGCAATTCGCCCTCATCCTCCTGCTTGTTGCAGGATATTCTGCCATCGCGCAGCAGGGAATTCCGTCGGCAGCAACGCCGATCTCAGGGCAAATCAATCGGTATGAATCGGTATCAGCCATTGTTCCATGCGACACAATGGCCCGCGTCCGGACTGCGACCCAGTTTCGTGCCGGTGATGAAGTTTTGATGATTCAGATGAAGGGCGCGCAGATTCTCGAACAGAACGATTCCACATATGGCCGCATTCAATCGATGAATGGTGCCGGATGTGTTGAGTTCCTAACGATCAAGCGTGTCGATCAGGATCGCATCTTCTTTACCCGACCATGGGTGCACCCATACGATGCGAGCGGATCAATCCAACTTGTAAGCGTACCGCGCTACAACGATGTTGTCACCGACGGGGATGTCACGGCACCAGCCTGGAATGGTATGGTCGGTGGCGTTGTCGTGCTGCGTGCAGACGGAACACTTACGCTCGATGCTGATATCGATGTCTCCGGAAAAGGATTTCGTGGCGGCTATGCGTCGTTCCCTCGGGATGTATGCAAACCGGACCTTTGGGGATCCTACTACCTGTTTGGTGAAGGTGGTGAAAAGGGAGACGGAATCGCAACAACACCATCCTCACAAGCACTCGCCAGCAAGGGTCCATTCGCTAATGGTGGTGGTGGCGGTAACGGTGCAAATGCCGGCGGAGCTGGTGGAAGTAATGCCGGAAGTGGCGGACGCGGTGGTGATGCCAACACGTGGTGCGTTGGCTTCCGTGGTATCGGTGGTTACCCTGGTGTAACCGTCGACACACTGTTCTTGAAGCAGCGCGTGTTCCTCGGCGGCGGCGGTGGCGGTGGTCATCAGAACAACAACCAAGGTACAGCAGGTGCTGCCGGTGGTGGAGTTGTTGTGATCGTCGCAAACGGACTGAATATGATGGGCGGTGCAATCATCGCGCGCGGACATGCAGTTCGCGACACAGCAGCATGGGACGGTAAGCAGTTCTTGCAACCGGGTGATGGTGCTGGCGGCGGCGGTGCGGGTGGAACAGTTCTGCTCGACATCCGTACAACACGCGGTACGGCAACGGTTGACGTACGTGGTGGCAATGGTGGACATGTGGGTGCACGGTATCAACCGAACGGACCCGGCGGTGGTGGTGGCGGTGGTGCGATCATTCTCGCCCAACCAGTAAACGGTCTCACTGCTCGTCTTGACGGTGGCGTTCCTGGTGTACACCTCTCACCAGAAACCGCAGACGAAGTCCGCAACACATCATGGGGTGCTACAACGGGTGATGCAGGACGCATCGTCAATGGCTTCACATGGAAAACCTATACACCGCTCGTGCTCACAGCATCAGGTGGTGGTGATATCTGTCCAGGGGGCTCACGCGAACTCACAGCAAGTGCAGGGTTCATGTTCTACCGCTGGAGTAATGGTGCTACGGAGCGTTCAATAACTGCCGCAGTACCTGGCGAATACAGTGTAACAGCAATCGATAGCACGGGATGCTCGCAGACGGTGTCGGGCATGGTAGTGCGGCTCGACCCAGTGCGGCTCGTAGTGCCAACGAAAATTGACTTTGGAACAGTTGACTATCGAACAGGTTTCACGAAGAACCTTGTGATTACCAGTTCAGATGATGATGACACCATTATTGTTGCAGCAATTGCCAACGGACAGCATTTCCGGGTGATCGATCCGTCAGTATTCCCGCTGGCCATCGCTCCGAACAGCGTCGCAACTATTCCGATCGAATTCGTGACGAAGGTACCGGACGAATACTTCGAGACACTCACAGTTGACGTTACGTCGCCATGTCGCGTGCTCTATCCCGTTGTGTTCCGCGCGAAGGTTGATCCGATACGTGTGCGGTTCTCTATGCCAGATACAACAGCGCAGCGTGGTGCCACAAACGTGGAGCTACCAATCTCAACGTTGTTGCTGCCAGACAGTCTCGCGCTTCCAAACGTTCAGCTGCGTATCACGGTTTCGATGAACTCAACGCTGTTTGCACCGTCATCAATCACACGTGGTCGCGTCGTTGATGATGTAATCGACGTTCTCCGATCGCGTCGAACGCTCACGATTGAATTCGATACGCTAACGATTCCAGCAGGACGGTCAACCCTGACGTCGATTCGTGGCACGGTGCTGCTCAGTGGAGTTGACAACACAGTTCTCGATATCGACAGCGTGCAATGGATCGTTGTCGAACAGACACCAATCACGATCATTCAGGACGGCACACTTGATGTAGCGCCGACATGCTTCACGGATGCTCGCATTGTGAAGTTCCTTACACCAACAACGCTCCGTGTTGGACCTAATCCAGCACATGATGTGATCGAGGTTGATGCTACGATGCATGCAACAGGATCATACGAGCTATCGGTGATCGACCTTCAGGGCAACACCATCTATCACCACGGCGAACGCATGCAGCCGGGTGATGCAGAACGCAAGATGCACATCGCGCTGCCTACGAATCAGTGGCAGCAAGGTAGCTACATCGTTCGCTTTGCGACGCCGCTTCAAACGTTCGTCGAGCCTGTGATTGTGACCCGTTAAGCTGGTGATCCCGACGCGATCGTAATCGTTGGACGCTGCATCATCACATCTCGCATTGCCTGCTTCGCATCATCGGATGTCCAATCGGACACAACCGATGGAATGCTCATGAGTTCTTCCATCAGGACATCCTGCTCGAGACCAATACGACGTGCCTCGTTGTACGGAATGTCGCTTGAGAATGTGACCATGGTATAGAGCGGAATGAAGCGATCAGGAAACTCTGCATGAATCCATGCTTCGATCTTCTTGCGCCATAGGAACCGTGGATCGGCTACCTTGTCGCGCATCTCAATGAAATTGTCAAGCGCCAGATCAAGGATACCATCACCTGCTGGTTTGCGTAGTCGTTGGTAGGAGGCAAGAGCCGGACCCCACTCGTTGTTGTGATGGTCGAGGCACTCGATCAGAATCCTGCAATCCTCGAAGCCGCAGTTCATGCCTTGTCCGTAAAACGGAACAATCGCATGTGCGGAGTCGCCGATGAGCGCAATCTTATCGTTCATTACCCATGGGAAGCAACGCACCATTACGAGTGACGACTCCGGATTGGTAAAGAAATCGTCGATGAGCGTCGGCATCATCGGAACAGCGTCGGGGAATTGCTCGTCGAAGAACTGCGTTACTGCCTCACGTGTGCGGAGTTGTTGGAAGGACGGATCACCTTCGTGCGCGAAGAACAGCGTGAGTGTGAAGCTGCCGTCAAGATTCGGCAGGGCAATCATCATGAAGCTTTTGCGTGGCCAGATGTGCAGCGCATTCTTCTCGAGCTGAAACGCTCCGGCCGCATCTGGTGGAATATGAAGCTCCTTGTATCCGTGCTCGAGATAGGTCTGCGAGTAGTTGAAGCGATCCACCATCTGCATGCGACCACGGACAGCGCTATACGCGCCATCAGCACCGAACACGACATCGGCTTCTACAACCACCGTCTCATCATTCGGCAGAGCAAAGGTTGTTGTTCCGGTCTTGAAATCGATGTCGGTGCAGCGCGCTTCAAACGTGACCTTTACTCCATGACGTTCCGCGACGGTGAGCAACGTCTTATTCAACTCGCCACGCGACACACTGTTGATGAACTCACCCTCACGTCCGTAGGGTTGATACGTCTGGTTGCCCTGCACATCATGCATCACGCGTCCGTGCATGGGGATTGAAATTGCGCGAATGTCATCGGCAATACCAGCTACTTCCAATGCACGCAGACCGCGATCGGACATCGCGAGGTTGATCGAGCGTCCGGCAGACATGGAAGCCGCACGCATGTCTGGGCGACGTTCGAAGATGTGGACGTCCATACCGCGCTTGGCGAGGACTGTTCCGAGTAATGCTCCAACGAGACCACCACCAACAATCGTAATGCGATCAGCCATAGGTACGTAGAATTCCAGATGAGAGTGTTGAAGTTCGTGATAGTGTGAAACACGTCAGCCGACGTGAAGTTCCACGCGTGCGATCGACGAGAGTTCGCCGACCACATGATCGCCCGATGTTATGGGTCCGACTCCAGCCGGTGTACCCGTAAAGATTGCATCACCACGGCGAAGTGTAAATACCTGCGCAAGGAACTTCATCAGCGTTGGGATACTTCGTTCCATGGATGCGGTTGATCCGTGTTGGCGGAGTACGCCGTTCACAGTGCAGCGGAGTTCAAGCGGACCCACCACGTTGCCATCACAGGGAACGATTGTGCTCACTGGCGCAGAGCCTCGCCACGACTTCGCAACAGCCCATGGGTGCCCAGCGCTTTTCGCACGCTGTTGCACATCACGCGCAGTGAGATCGAGTCCGACGCCAATGCCAGCAATAGCAGACCATGCCGAGGCTTCATCACAAGTGTCGATGTCGCGCCCGACAACTACAACGCATTCAACCTCGTGATGCACATCATCCGTCCACGATGGTAGGACAAGCGTGCTGCCTGATGCGAGATATGCAGCTGGAGGCTTGAGAAAGACGATCGGATCAGTTGGCACTGATGCGTTCATTTCCGCTGCATGATCTGCATAGTTGCGCCCAATGCAGTAGAGTGTTCCCACCGGCATTGTTCGTCCATCGCTGAACGTCCATGTCGGATGCGATGTCTGTTCGTCCTTTGCGTGCATCATCGTATGGTATCCTGAACCTCGTCGAGAATCTGATCCGACGGTGGGTTGCGCATCATCTCCACACTCACCGTATCGGTTGAGTCGCGCGCAACCGTGAATGATGTGCGACGCCATGGCAGACCCTGATCAGCATACACGCGCTGCATCAAACGTCCGAACACGGGTGCTGCTGCACGGCCACCCTGACCATAGTCACCGGTAAACTGGATGCGTCGATCATCAAACCCCACCCACACTCCACAGGCGAGCTCCGGTGTGAGTCCCACAAACCATGCATCGGCAAAATCATTCGTCGTGCCCGTCTTACCGGCTGCTGGCCCCTTGTAGAAGCGACGAATACTCGACGCAGTGCCACCATCAACAACGCCCTGCATCATCGACAGCATTTGTGCTGCAACCGAATCCGGAATTGCATCGATTGCTTGCGCCGGCATGCGTGCTTGGTAGAGCACATTGCCCATGCGATCCTCGATACGTGTGATGTAGGTAGGCGAAACATGCACGCCATCGTTGCCGAATGCAGCATACGCCGAAGTGATTTCCAACGGAGAGAGTTCCGACGTGCCCAAGCACAACGCGGGAACAGCTACTAACGGCGATGTGATGCCGAGGTCGCGACACAGCGTAACAACATCACTTGGTGTTGTGTGTTCTGTGATCAACCGTGCGGCAACCGAGTTTGTTGAGAATTTCAATGCAGTACGAAGCGGCATCGGTCCGCCAGCCTTGCTCGAACCACGAGGAGCCCAGAGTGTTCCATCACCTAGAGTCTTGCTGAACGGACCGCTCTCGATCTTTGAGTCGGGAGTCAATCCGTGTTGCAGCGCGCTCGCATACACGAACGGCTTGAACGACGAGCCTGGTTGACGTCGAATCTGCGATGCATGGTTCAGAGAGTACCGTGATGCCGTATTCATCTTCATGCTCAGTGGCGATGCGCCAACCATGCCAAGGATTGCTCCTGTACGCACATCAAGTACAACAACGCCAGTTTGAATTGTTGTGACGTCGCGTTTCACGCTATCGACGAATGAGCGATTACGCTTGAGCTGCCGAAGAATCTCTTCGCGTTCTGCTGACGACGCCGCGATATAGTCGCTTCGCTTCGAGGCTGCTTTCCGCATCATCGCGTCGAGGAGCTCTGGTCGGGACTTCCAGGTCCATGACGACTCGAATGTGCGTTGATACTGATCGAGGTGTTCGCGCACAGCCTCGTTTGCATACTGTTGAACGCGGGAGTCCAACGTCGTGTAAATCACAAGACCATCACGATAGAGATCATGTCCCTTCAGCTTATCAGCGAGGTCACCATCACGACCCAGAAGCTGACGAATAGTCTCAACAAAGTGCGGAGCAATCCCGCGTCGTACCTCGGCGAGGGCTGGCTTGGAAAGGGGCTCAGCAAGCGAGCGCGTCAGAACATCATCGTTGATGTATCCCTCGTCGTGCATCATACCAAGGATGAGGTTGCGACGCGAAATACCGGCCGAATCATCTTGTCCAAACTTTTCGGGTGCCTTGAACAACCCAACCAGGTAAGCGCTCTCGGCTACCGTGAGTTTCATTGGCTCTTTGTTGAAGTACACCTGCGAAGCCACGCGAATACCGTATGCGCCACGACCGTAGTACACCGTGTTCGAGTACATTTCGAGGATCTCGTTCTTCGTGTACGTACGCTCGATCTGGAATGCCGTCCACGCCTCACGAACCTTACGTGCCAGAGTTTGCTCTCGCGAGAAATACAGATTGCGTGCAAGCTGCTGGGTGATCGTTGACGCGCCCTCTTTCGTACGGAGTGAGAGAACATTCTTCACTGCCGCTTTCGCAATGCGTACAGCGTGAACGCCCCAATGATGGTAGAACTCACGATCCTCGGTTGCAATCAATGCGTGTACAAACGACTGCGGAATCGAATCGTACGGAGTGTATGTGCGGCGTGTTGTTGCGAAGTGCTCGAGGAGGACACCATCCGAGCTGTAGACCTGGGTGGCTAGGTCTTGCCGGGGATCTTCGAGCTGATCAAGTGTTGGCAGACCCTCGCTGAGGATAACGGTAACCAGCAGGATTACGGCGGCAACGGTGATGCCGAGAATCCACAGGGCGATCTTCGTTGTACGAAGCGGGTCGATGTTCCAACGTGGTGCCACGGCTACGTTCGCGGGGATTGTGTAATCAGTCAGTTACCGAAACGACACATCGTCGTCGATGCATGCTTCTAGCATCCGTTGATACAAGGCATCAGAAATCTCGATCGCACCCAATGACGCTGTGAAGTCATTGATGTACTGAGTGTCGAGGAGGCTGAAGCCCCGTTCACGCAGACGTTGAACAAGCGCTACAAAGCTAACCTTTGATGCATCGTTCATGCGTGAGAACATCGATTCGCCAAAAAACGCCCCGCCCAGTGCCACACCATAGAGTCCGCCCACAAGACGGCCCTCGTGCCATGATTCAACGCTGTGCGCCAGACCAAGGTGGTGCAGTTCCGTGTAGGCATCGATCACCGCTGGTGTGATCCAGCAATCCGGTCGATCTGCGCAGGCCGTAATCACCTCGTGAAACGCCGTATCGACCGTGATCGTGAAGAGCCCCTTTCGGATCGTTGCGCGCAAGGAGGAGGAGACCCGGATGTCTTCAAGTGGAATAATCGCACGTGGGTCCGGTCGGTGCCATTGAATATCGCCCGTGGTGGGGTCGCCCATCGGAAAGAAGCCATTCCGATAGCCGATCACCAACAGATCAGGCACCAGCAGGTTGAGAGCGCTCATCGATCCGTTCGGCGTAGTACGTTACGTAGGGGATGCCTTTGGCATCACAAAACATTTGCTGATCGGTTGCGAACGGGAAGGGCCACGGAGTAACCTCATCGACCTCGCGAAGCTGAAAGAAGCGCGAATTAGCCAGGACCTCGCGTTGGTAGGCATCCACATCTTCGCGGTCGGTAGCCAGCCAGAGCTTGCCCCTTGGCACCAGGACGCGGTGGAGCATACCGAGAAATTCCTCGGAAAAAGCTCGGCGCTTATGGTGGCGTTTCTTCGGCCACGGATCGGGGAACAAATACACCGCGTACTGAACCGAGGCCTCGGGAATCCAATCCAGGCCATTTGCGATCGAGTACCATTCCGCGTGGGCATTGCCCAGGTGCTCACCCGCGACCACGCCACCAATCCACTCGGTGAGGATTTGGCGCACCTCGAGTCCGAGAATATTGAGCTCTGGGAAGGCCAACGCATGGCGCATCAGGAACGCGCCACGTCCGCAGCCCACGTCTAGCACGTCCGCTGTGCGTCCATTTGCGAACCAGGAGGCCCACTCGCCCTCGGTGCGTACCGGCGGGTACCATGTGGGTAAAATGTGGTGTTGGGAGGCTGGGAGATAGGCTTGGGAGTTCACGTGGTGGCGCACCCGTGGCATAGGGTAGGCGGCCCAATTAATCTCCGGACTATCGTTGATGCGTCGATCCATAGTTCTGCAAATGTACCATTCCGTATATTCGCCGTCTTCTCTGCCTTCCCATTTAGCTAGGCAGGGAAGTTCCATGCCGATAGAGTTAGAACGGAGGACGCTTGAGTTCGAAGACGTGGAGCAAATGGCTGCTCATCTTGTTGCCCATCGTAGCGGGTGCTTACCTGCTTTGGCCAACGTACAATTATTACCGCATGAACCAGGAACGCGAAGGCCTTCTTGGTGACTCAGCTGCACTTGAAAGCTGGGACCTCGCCAACGGTGAGGACTTCGCCAAGGCTCGCAACGCGCGCCTGAAGCTCGGTCTTGACCTTCGGGGCGGTATGTACGTGACACTTGAGGTGGACATCCTCAAGCTGATCGAAGAGTCTGCCGATCCACTCAGTGTGGACGAAGACTTTACGAACATCCTCGAGAAGACGCGTGCGCAGACGGACAACACCGATCTCGATGTGCTCGACACGTACTTGGTGAACTTCCGTGCCTCTGGCAAGTCGCTTCTGCAGTACTTCCCGCTGAGCAGCTCGGATGAAGCCAAGGGCGGCGATCCTGAGAAGGCTATCGAGGAAAAGCTGCGCAACGATGCGGCCGGTGCTGTTGATCAGGCGATGGAAGTCATCCGCCAGCGTATCAACAAGTACGACCTCTCGGAAGTCAACATCCAGAAGCAAGGCGCACGTCGCATTGCGATCGAGCTTCCTGACGTCAAGGACGAAAAGGAAATTCGTGCGTTGATTCAGACGACAGCTCGTCTTGAGTTCAAGCGTGTGATGATGACACGTGATCTTATCCGTACGTTCTACGCGATCGACAACGTGCTCAAGGGTGTTGTTGCTGCCGAACCGGTAGTCGACACAACAGCAGTTGATTCGACAGCGAAGGCGAAGGATACAACAGCCATCGCGAAGGCTGACACAGCAACGAAAGACACAGCTGCGGCTAAGGTTGACACGTCCAAGAAGAACGCGAATCCGTACGCCGGTCTGAGCGACGACGAAGTTGCTCGCCGTGTGAAGCGCGATTATCCGTTCTCGTACATGCTCACAGGCCTCTTCGCACAGAGCGAAAAGTCGTCGTTCCAGAACTTCGACCTCGTCCTCAAGAAGGCTGAAGACTTCCCAGAGCAAGGCATCTACAACTTCGTTGTGAGCGGTACGGTTCTGCCACAGTTTCTGAAGTACCTCGAGCGTGCTGACGTAAAGCGCGCCATCCCAACTGACCTTGATATCGTTGTTGCTGCACGCCCAGAGGGCACACCAGCGAAGGACGGCACACCGGAATTCTACAACGTATACGGTGTGGTGCGTGAAGCGGACCTCACGGGTGACGTTGTGACTGAGGCCTTCCCAAGCTTCGACCAGTCAAGCAACCAGCCGATGGTGCTGATGGAAATGACGGGCGAGGGTGGCGAGCGTTGGGCACAAATCACGGGCGCGAACATTGGTAAGCGCATCGCGATCATTCTCGACGGCCGCGTGTATTCTGCTCCAACGGTTCAGAACAAGATCACTGGCGGTTCATCACAAATCACCGGCGCGACAAGTCCTGAAGAAGCAAACCTCTTGGCCGTTGTGCTCAAGGCTGGTGCTCTGAAGGCTCCGGTAAAGATCATCGAAGAGCGCGTTGTTGGACCATCGCTTGGTGAAGACTCGATTCGCCGCGGTATCACGAGCTCGATTCTTTCCTTCGCACTGATCGTCCTGTTCATGCTCGCATACTACGTATGGGGCGGTGGACTTGCCGACATCGCACTTCTGATGAACGTCCTGCTCGTTGTTGCCGGCCTTGCTGGCTTCGGTGGAACGCTCTCGTTGCCTGGTATCGCAGGTATCATCCTTTCGACGGCGATGGCGGTCGATGCGAACATCCTGATCTTCGAGCGTATGCGCGAAGAGTTGTACGCTGGTAAGACCCTGAAGGTGGCGATTGACCTCGGCTTCGAAAAGGCATGGTCTGCTATTATCGACTCGAACTTGACAAACATTCTCGCAACCATTCCTCTGCTCATCTGGGGCTCGGGTCCGGTTCGCGGCTTTGCTGTAACACTGCTTGTGGGTGCTGTTATCACGCTCTTCACAGCTGTGGTTGTTACGCGCGCAATGTTCACGCTGATCGCAGCGAGCGGCGCGACAACTTTCAACATTGGACAGAAGAGGACGGCATAACATGGACCTGATCAAAAAGACCAATATCGATTTCGTATCGAGCCGCGTTGCGATCTTCCGTACGTCGGTTATCATCACGCTGATCGGACTTGCCGCCACGTTTCTTCCTGGTATGATCGATCTCGGTATCGATTTCACGGGTGGTACGCAGATCACGGTGAAGTTTGCGAACCAGTCGGCGAGTGCCGATCAGGTACGCGTAGCCGTTGGTTCGATTGGCTACGGCAGTGCTGAAATCAAGAGCTTCGGTAGCACGGGTGAGTACCTTATCCGTGTGAATGAAACAGGCCGCGCTTCTGAGATCTCCGCAGCAATCGTTGCTGGTTTGCAGAAGTCATTCGCAAACGACACAGTAACGCTGCTTGGTGCTGATAACGTTGATCCGAAGGTTTCGAGTGAGTTGGCGTTCGACTCAGCGCTGTCGCTGTTCCTTGCAACGATCATCATCCTTCTCTACGTTGCGTTCCGATTCCAATTCGCCTACGGTTTGTCGGCTATTGTCGCTCTTGCGCACGACGTTGTGTTGGCATTCGTTATTTCGGTCCTGTTCAACAAGACAGGTCTGCTGAATCTCGAGCTTTCGATCAACTCGCTTGCTGCATACCTGACAATCCTCGGCTACTCCATCAACGATAAGGTGGTGGTGTTCGACCGTATTCGTGAGAATCGCGAAAAGCACAAGGGTATGTCGCTTGTTGATCTCGTGAATCTCTCGCTGAACGAAACTCTGAGCCGTACAATCATCACTGGTGTGTCGGTTCTCGCAGCTCTCCTTGTGATGGTGTTCCTCGGCGGTGACGTTCTTGAAGGATTTGCCTTCACGATGTTCATCGGTATCGTCATCGGTACCTTCTCGTCGATCTACATCGCATCAGCATTCTTGATTTGGTACTCGGATCGTGTACAGCACAAGAATGTCGGCGAACTCCACACGAAGAAAGCCTAACTCCTGTGGGCACGTTCTCCATACGTCACGGTGATCAGGGATCCACAGTGATCGCGTTCGCTGAAGAAGTACTCGGAGGATCGGAAGCTCTCGAACTTAGCTCTCTCATCCGCGAAGCGTGTGCCGAACCATCTGCGCGTGTCGTACTTGATTTAGCCCGCGTTGTGCGGATGAATTCAAGCGGACTCGGCATGTTGGTTGGTGCGCTGGCAACGGTGCGTAAGCACAACGCACGTTTGTTCCTCGCCTGTGTGCCAGACCACGTAATGTCGCTTCTTACTATGACGCAATTGATCTCTGTCTTCGACCTTCAGCCGACTGTTGATGAGGCGCTGCAAGCCTCATGAGCGTTCGTATCATCGTTGGCGCCCAATGGGGCGATGAAGGAAAAGGCAAGATCGTCGATATGCTCTCGGAGCAAGCCGACATTGTTGCGCGGTATCAGGGCGGTGCAAATGCTGGACACACGATCGTGTTCGACGGCACGAAGTATGTGCTTCACCTGATCCCATCGGGTATCCTGCATCCTGGAACGCACTGTGTGATCGGTAACGGTGTTGTTATCGACCCCGTTGCATTGATGGACGAGATCGCCATGCTCGAACGCATGGGTATCTCCATCGACGGACGTCTGCATATCTCGCACAAAGCGCATCTGATCATGCCGTACCACAAGATGATGGATGCGGCACGTGAACGTCAGGCCGGTTCGATCGGCACGACTGGTCGCGGTATTGGTCCGGCGTATAACGACAAGGCACTCCGCAGCGGCATTCGCATTGTCGACCTCCTCGATCGCGATGTGCTCGGCGAGAAGATCCGCACGAACCTCGCAGAAAAGAATCAGATCCTTCATGCACTCTACGATGTTGAACCACTTGATGTGGATGCAATGATCGAAGAGTACGTCGCATTCGACTCACGCATTGATCCGTACATCACGGATACAACAGCACTGCTCAACAATGCGCTCAAGGACGGAAAGCGCGTGCTTGCTGAAGGAGCTCAGGGGGCTCTGCTGGATCTCGATCACGGCACGTATCCGTTCGTCACAAGTTCGAATCCAACATCTGGTGGGGCTTGTACCGGACTCGGTATTCCACCTACATCGATTTCTTCGGTGATGGGTGTCGTAAAAGCATACAGCACGCGCGTTGGAAACGGTCCGTTCCCAACCGAACTCAACGATGCTACTGGCGAACTCCTTCGCTCGGAAGGACACGAGTTTGGCGCAACAACCGGACGGTCACGTCGCTGCGGTTGGCTCGATGTTCCGGCGCTGAAGTACTCGATTATGATCAATGGCATCTCGGAGATCGCTCTCACGAAGCTCGATGTGCTCGGCGTGTTCGATGAGATCAAGATCTGCACAGGCTACACGCTTGATGGCGTGCCTGTGAAGAATTTCCCTGCAGATGTAAAGACGTTAGACCGTATCTCGTGTGAGTACGTAACGCTCCAAGGCTGGAATTGCTCCCTCGACGGTATTTCGACGTTCTCAGGGCTCCCAGCAGCGGCTCAGACCTATGTCGAGACGATCGAGCGTCTGCTCGAAACACCCATTACGTGGGTATCGACAAGTCCAGCCCGCGAGGATACGTTCCGCCGATAGGAACTGCCAGCCCCCTAACTGACGTTTCTATGAGGGTGTTTCACCCCGAAGCCATAGATTTAGCACTATGGTATGAGAGTCCGCGTAACCATGCTTCTCCTTTTTCTCGTGCTGCTCGGCAGTGCGAGTTCCATGCGCGCCCAGCGCTGGGAAAAGGTTACGCTCCCCGCGCCCTACAACACGGGATACTACCTCGACATCTTCTTCCTCCCGAGCGATCCTAGCCGTGGATGGGCGTGTGATCAACGAGGTGGATATGTGATCCGCACGGTCGATGGTGGCAAAACCTGGGCGGGCGTCAAAGTTGATCCTGCACTGAATGCATGCCACTTAGAATTCGTGCAATTCCTGGATGCGAACATTGGCTACGTGTCGGGTCCGTGCGGCGTCTACAAGTCCATCGATGGCGGAGTGACATGGACGTCAATACATCCCGATCCATCAGTCTCGCTTTGGGGTGGAGCATTCCGCTCTGCCACCGAGGGGTGGTTCGCCGGTGGAGGTGGATGTGGCAACAACGTTGTGTTTCGCACAATGGATGGCGGCGTTACCTACACACGGTTTACTGACACAACGATCAAGCGAAGTGTGCTGTCGGATCCGTATTGGGATTCAACGCTGCCACTGAACACGGTCTATGCCGTCGGCTCCGCTACAATTTGGAAGTCCGAAGATGACGGCGTTACGTGGAATGTGCATTCATACACAGGGACGAATGCGCCGTGGCATGAAGAACTTGCCATCAAGGGCTCGTCGATGTGTGTTCCTCTCGGTGGTGCAAAATGTTCGAACGTCCCTGGTGTGACGACGGGCATGCGGTTCAGTCCGGATAACGGAACGACGTGGCGTGAATTCAACTCGGGTGAAGAGATGTTCGGCACGTTCCTCCATTCGCCAACGCATGGATGGGCTGCCGGATGGGCAGGGTCTGCGTATCAGACAACGAATGCTGGTATCAATTGGACGCTGCGGTCGTGCGGGTTGAACGGTGCCGACCTTGATGATGTGTTCTTTCAGAATGACACAACGGGATGGGTTGCAGGCGAGGGAGTTTTCCGCACGGCAAGTCCACTGCGAACAGTAAGTGATTCACTCCTGGTCTTTCGAGGTGTGTGTCCGGATTCGGTGAAACGAGATACTGTTCGCGTGACCAACATCAACTGGCTGTCATCACCATGGATAGCTGCGATCTCGGGTCCGGACGCAGCGCACTTCCGCATTGTGAACACTCTGCCGGCATCGATTCCGTCCTGCTTGTGGAGCGACATCGTTGTTGAGTACAAGCCGTTGACACGTGCAGCACATAATGCTGTGCTGACGGTGAGCATTCAACAACCAGAGACAACTCTTGTGGTATCGCTCCAGGGTGATCAGCGCGGAAGAACTGCCTATCCTGTTGATACGCTGATCAGCTTCCGTGATCGCGTCGGTACACCAATACAGCGATCGATGATGTGGCGTTCAACATCTGCAACGGAGCTTGAATCAATTGTTCGTATCGTTCGCGTACGGGGTGATACAGGCATCGTGATGACGGCTACAATGCCTGCTACTGTTGGTGGAGGTGTGACGCTTACGTACATCACGGCCAATGTTCGCGATACGGGTTGGGTGGAGGCAACATTCCGTGTTACGCTCGCCCCATGTGGACGTGATACGCTCGTCACTGTGCGGATCTACGGTGAATCTCCAATCTTCAATTCGATATCCGCTGTGAGCGTTGCCGCAGGCTGCGACTCTACGAAGTTGTTGAAGGTGCCAATCTCGAATACGGGAAACATCCCGTTGATCATCACACGGATAGACGCTACCACGATGGGTGTGCAGCCATTCCGTGTGCGTGGATTTGTAAGCGGACGCTTTGGTGCGCCGTGGAAGCTTGCACCGGGCGAAGTAGATACCTTAGAGATTGACTACGTTCCTCAGTCGAGCGCAGATAACGTAACGCTAACAATTGAACACGACGATCGCTCGACAGCGCGCGGTTCAAAGACGCCGTGGATTGTAGCGCTTCGTGGAACATCGCAACGAACGATCGTAGCTGTTACGCCACGTGTGATTGATCTCGGATCGATGTGCGTTGGCACGTTTTACGATCGTAGCATTTCAGTTACCAATACCGGTACGTCGACTGCTTCGATGCGATTCACAACGTCCTCAGCACACATCACAGGACTTCCGCAGAGCAATGTGTCGCTCATTAGCGGACAGCAGAGATCGTTTACGTTTACCTACACGGCACGTGTGAAGGGTCCGTTTGCAGATACCATTGCGATACGCCTATCCACCTGCGATGCCGTTGAATATGTTGTGGTTAAGGGGCTTGTAGAAGACCTCGCACTTACGATCACACCGGCATCTCTTCGTGATTCTGCCGATGTAGGCGTTCCGATGCGACATCGTTTTGTGATACGACTTGCGGGTGGTGACAGCGCACGTGTGCTGGACATACGCATGCGTCCACTGCCGATGACCATGACAACTAACATCCCGCCGCTGCCCTTTGTTCTGCGTCGTGGTGACAGCGCTGTTGTCACCATTGAATGGACTTCTGCGACACCGGCAGAATATCGAGGTGTCCTCGAAGTAGTTGCGGCAACATCATGCAGCACCACTATAGCCTCGGATGTGTATTTGCGAGCAATGTCGACGAACGTCACGTATGGTCCGACATCATTGGTGTGGCAACAGCAATGTTCGTTGCGACCACAACGGGATAGCTTCTATGTCGACGTCAAGGGCGACCGTTCTGTTGTTGTACAGTCTGCAGCCATAGTACCGCAGAACGCACCATTCAGCATTGTGCGCGGTCCGTCCACGCCTACGCTCCAGCCGAATACGCGCACATGGTACGTGGTTGAATACCTACCAACATTGTTTGATGCGCAGACGGCTCGCGTTGAATTGCGGATCAACGATGAACTCCTCACCGTTGAGCTTCGTGGAAGAGCAGATGTTGCGGCCATCACAGTTGCACCAACGATCGTAGATGCGGGGGACATCACGACGTGTCTTCCTGTCTTCACGACGTCGGTCGTTGTTCGGAATGTGGGGACTATCCCCGCTGAGCTCTCTGTGAATCTTGAACAGTCATTCCCCGGACTGCAACTGATCTCATCTCCGACACGCGTTGCTGCCGGTGATAGTGGTGTTGTTGTGCTCCAGTTCGATCCCGCGCTCTTACGCGTCGGACAGTCTCGCGGACGTCTCGTTGTGCAGAACCTTACCTGTCCGGGCAGGGAAGAGCTCCCCATAATGGTAGTCGCAAGCTCGGAGCTTCCCATCGTAGCTAATCCGTCGTTCATTGTTGAAGCAGTAGCAATTGGATCAGTCTCGAAGCACACTGTGGTCCTACGCAACACTGATACTATTCCACGTACGATTACGCAGCTGGAGATCAACCCATCGACCACTCGCTACCGTGTGCTACAGTCGCTTGTCGGTCGCGTGCTAGCTGCTGGCGACACCACATCATTTGAACTCGAGTTCGCACCGGTCCGTGTTGGTGCAGATGATGCGCAGATCTCGGTAACGAGTGTGGCGCAATGCACCACGACAACCGTTGTTGATCTTCGTGGTACAGGACGTGATCCCGGCCAACCACCATCGTACGATCTCACGCTTCACATTGACGACTACGTTGCGCAGCCCGGAGCGTCAGTTCGTATCCCAATAGATTGGCAACAATCAGTACGCGATGCTATGATGGACAGTGCGCGTATCGACGTGACGTTTTCGCGTCTCAATCTTCGCGTTGATAGTATCCTGCCTGGTACCATGCGAGATGTTGACGTCGTCGCTGAGCCGACACCTGGACGTGTTGCGTTCACGGTTCGTCGACGTGGCGCCGATGCCGGAACCCCCGGATCGGTTGGCGTGCTGTATGGTACCGCCTTCTCTGCCATCCCTGACAGTACGCCGTTGACATTCGCATCGGTGAGTATCTGGTCACGAGACGACGTAAACGTTACAGCAGATGATGGCTCGCTTGTTGTTGATGCGTGCGGACCTCGTTTCTTGATCCGCCTTGGAGCACTGGCTGCGATGCGCATCGTATCACAACTGCCCGTGCAAGAGCATCTCCGTATTGCCGTATCGCTTGGCGCTTCTGATGACGTCCGTATTGAGGTTGTCGACCTCATGGGAACACACGTTGCCGAGACAACGACTGTGTTGCTTCCTAAGGGCGAGACGCTTATCGACGTCCCGTTCCCTTCAGCGATCGCATCTGGCTGGTACATTGTGCGTGTAGCCACGCGAACATCTGGTTCGACTACCGCGACGGTTCCCGTTGTTCGGTAAGTGTTCCGTAGAGGTTCTTCAAACAGAAGCGAACACCGTCCCGAAGTGCAACCTTTGAGTCTGCCGGGATGATAACCTCTGCCTTCGACAACGGAGTGTAGGTCGCATCCTGCATCAGCTCGTTGTGCGTTATGCGGAGTCCGGCGCCACCGCGAATGCGCTCACAGACACCAGTGATGAGTCGCGTGACTTCGAAACCCTTGAGAATCTTGAGCTCCGTTTTCGAAGCAGGGTTGTAGTTCTCGACCATGAAGAGGCCTGCCATCGCATAGATACTATCGCGTGTCTCCATGTCGATCACCGTCAGGCTATCATGGTTGCGCATCGCCGCAACGATTGTCGACGCAACATCGTACGACGCAGCAACCTTCTCGCGGAACAGCGCCCACGGTGCAAGATCCTTATCCTCACGTACGAAGTGCGTTCCACCAAGAGCGGTGAGCTGCGTTGGTTGAACACGAAACGCTGAGTCGGCCTTTGCATACAGATTTGGTTGCAGCACCGCACCGCACAGCGCGCGTTGCGTGGCTGTGAGGATCGCTGGGTCGATGACACGTCGACCCGTTCCATCTTCGGTAAGGAAGGAGGTTGCATAGCCTGTACCCTCGGTGCTGATGATCCATCCCTCGCCACCCACGAGCGTTATCTGTACGCGTACGAGATTGACGATCCGAGCGATATCGATGAAGACGATCAGTTCCGCGCCGAGTCGATCCGCCACGCGTTGTGCTGTACGTGCCGAGTCGGGCAGTATGCGTGCAACTGAGTCGCGCACATCATTTGGGATCAGCATGTAGGATCCCGATAGTTCACACGCAAGCGCGAGGGCTGCTTCCGCCTTATAGGCAGAAAGGAGCGTGTCTGTCTTCGGAAACGACGCACCACCCAGCATGATCCGCTGCTGGGCAACGGCCGACGCTGTGAAGGTGGCCAAAACGAGAAGTGCCGCCATGGTGCATGTAGCCGCGTGTTTCCAATTGGTAACACCCCGGTAAAACACACCTAATGGGCTACCGATAGTTTCGAAGACGTTCGTTCTGTTCATGTCGTACTCGTGGTCGCATTTCCAATGAAACATCTCATCATAACGCTGCTGCTAGCCTTTGGCACAGTCGTTACACACGCGCAACAAGGCGCAATTGAAGGCAAAGTTACGGATGCGGAGACGGGTGAAGCCCTCCGCGGTGCAAGTGTAAGCGTCGTTTCGACAAAGAAGGGCTCCTACACGGATTCCAAGGGCACGTTTCGCATCAAGAAAATCACACCTGGGACGTACGCGATCCGCGTTACGTTCATCGGCTACGATCCAAAGGTCGTCGAAGGTATCGTCGTCGGCGAAACCGAGCCAGCGTCTGTCAGCATCCTCCTTGGTGCAACAAAGAAGGTCGGCAAAGAAGTTGTCGTACAGGCCGATCGTGCAATGGACAATGCTGCGGCTCTGCTCAATCAACGCAAGAACGCATCGCAAGTAAGTGATGGCATCGGCAAGGAAGAGATCTCGAAGCTTCCTGATAGCGATGCTGGACAGGCGATGAAGCGCGTTTCGGGCGTAACTCTTGTCGAGGGCAAGTATGTGTACGTCCGCGGTGTTAGCGACCGCTACAGCAACACAACGCTGAACGGCGCAGCACTCTCATCGACCGAGCCAGACAAGAAGGCATTCGCCTTCGATATGTTCCCAGCGGAGCTTCTTGAAAACGCGAATGTTGCAAAGTCGTTCACTCCTGATCTGCCAGGCAACTTTGCTGGTGGTTTGGTTCAGCTGAACACAATTGACTTTCCAACCGCTTTTGGTGTAAAGCTCAGCGCTTCTCAGTCTATCAATGACTTTGTAACGGGCCATCAGGGCCAGTTCCTGTCGTACGCAGGATCATCGCGCGACTGGTTCGCTGGTGGCGCGAGCGATCGCAGCGCGCCAACGAATCTTCCAGCGAATCGTCAGCAGTTTCTCGACCTGAACTCGAAGGCACAGATCGGTGATGCGGATGCAGTAGCGCGCGTTGCCGAAATCGGTGGTGGTTTCCCGAACCGTGATTGGCAAACGGCCTATGAGACAGCGCCAACCAACGGTGGCCTAGGTGTCACACTCACCGCTCCATTTGATATTGGCGAGTCCGATGCGTTTGGCCTTGTAGCAAATGTGAACTACGGTTCGTCGTATGCTATCAATCGCATGACGCGCAGTGGTCTGCAGGCAGATCGTACACTCGGTTTTGAAAAGACGGGTACAACGGCAACACGGAGTGCAAGCCTTGGTGGACTTCTCAACCTGGCGTATCGCATTGGTGAGAGCAGCACGTTGTCGCTCAAGAACGTGTACAATCGTTCGATGGACGATGAGTCGCTTGAGTTGTATGGCGAAAGCTATACGCAGGCGCAAACGCGTCGTGAGTTCGGCTTCAACTACGTTCAAAAAGAACTTCTCTCGTCGCAGGCAAGCGGTGAGCACGTGCTCGGCTTTGCCAATAACGCAGTTGTTGACTGGAAGCTTGGATACTCTGAGACGCAGCGGAACGAGCCAGACTATCGCCGTCTGCAGTACTCGCGCCAGACAACCGACGAGCCAGGTACGATGACGATCAACTTCTCACCATCACCAACTGGCGACGGCACAACAGCTGGACGGTTCTACTCTGACATGTCTGAGTACTACCGCATTGCCTCGTTGAACACTCTTGTTCCTGTGCAGTCAGCAAAGATCAAGTTCGGCGGACTCTATGAGTTCCGTAATCGCGACTTTTCAGCACGCTCATTTACCATCATTCAATCGCGCAACTACGCTGGCGATGTTGATGATCTTTTCCGTGGCAGCGAGTTCGGCGCAATCAACCCATCAACGGCATTTGCTGATTCAAACTTCCGAGCCGACCGCCTCATGATGTCGGAAGAGACGCGACTCTCGGATAAGTACGTTGCGAACGAGCAGATCGCTGCTGGTTATGCTATGGCTGATGTCCCGTTCGATATTGCCGATGTCAAGGTGCGCTTTATTGGTGGAGCTCGCATTGAAAGTAGCATTCAAGAGCTTGCATCGTTCGACGTACAGGATCGTGCGGTTAACCCAATCGTTGATGTCACGGACATTCTCCCGTCGATCAATCTTGTTGTGAGCCCGTCGGAATCAATGAACATTCGCGCGAGCGCAACGCAGACACTTGCTCGTCCATCGCTGCGTGAGTTCGCTCCGTTCTCCTTCTACAACTTCCAGATCCAGGCTGTCACGACTGGTAATCCAAATCTCACGCGTGCACTTGTGCAGAACTACGACCTGCGCTGGGAGCTCTTCCCGAATCCGGGTGAGGTTATCAGTGTGAGCGCGTTCTACAAGACATTCGAAAATGCGATTGAAGAAACAATTCTTCCATCGACATCTGAATTGATCTTCAGCTTCCAGAATGCAAACGGTCTTGCGCAGAATTACGGTGTTGAGCTTGAGATGCGCAAGCAACTCGGTTTTGTTGCTGACTTCCTCAAGCCGTTCACACTCTCGCTCAATGCTGCACTCATTACATCGAGCATCAGTGTGAATCAAGGTGGTGTTGTAGACGAGCGCGCCATGTGGGGTCAGAGTCCATACACGATCAACATTGGTCTGTTCTACACAAACTTCGCGTCTGGCTCGACCATCAACCTCGGCTACAACACGTATGGTGCTCGCATTATCAAGGTTGGTCAGCGCGGTGCCTATCAGTTTGATGATCCACATGTGTACGAGATGCCTCGCCATGTGCTTGACCTGAGCTTTACACAAACGCTGAGCAGTGCGCTTGAACTCAAGTTCGCTGTGCGCGACATCCTCAACCAGCCATTGTACTGGGAACAGGGTGGTATCAACATTCAATCAAACATTCGTGGCCGGACCTTCACGTTCGGCGTCGGATACCGATTCCAGTAACGACTGTTTCGTCATTTCTCTAGGGGTAGTCATGAAGACATTGAGTCTTCTCCTCGTTGCACTCACGATCATGGTTTCTGTGGCCTCAGCACAGAACCCATCATCATGCCGTCTCACATTTCCGAATGGCGGTGAGTCATTCCGTCCGGGCTCAACGCAAGAGCTTCGTTGGGACACAGCGGGCACGTTCCGTGCGCGCTGGCGTTTCAAGTACGGTACGTCGCCTGCAGGACCTTGGACGACGCTTGCTGGACGTGGCAACGTTCTCGACTCGGCGACATCGCGTGGTCAATCTGTACCATCTGCGAGTGGTGGATGGCGCGTACCGGCTCAGGGTACAACAAGCGGCTACATCCGCATGGAGCTGATCTCTGACTCAAATAACGTGTTCGATATCACGGACAACCCCTTCACGATCGAATCACCGTCGGTGGTGAAGCCTGATTCGGTGCTTCGCGGTGAGATTACTGGTCGTGTAACACTCCGCAACACCAAGATCTACGGTCTCGATGGCTACGTATACGTTAACGATGGTGCCGTGCTGGAAGTAGAACCAGGCACAATCATTGTCGGCGATACTGTCGGACAGAATTCGGTTCTCTGTGTGAACCGTGGCGGCAAGCTTGTCGCTAACGGTACTAAGCAGCAGCCGATCGTCTTCACATCATCAGCAGCTCCTGGCCAGCGTGCACGTGGCGACTGGGGTGGCATCGTAATCTGCGGTCGTGCTCGCACAAACCATCCAGGTGGTCAGGCAGCCATTGAAGGCGGTATCGCAGAATCTACACCGGGTGGACGTGGTTGGTTCGGCGGACAGGATGACGATGACTCAAGCGGTTCGCTTCAGTATGTACGTATCGAATTCGCTGGCATCGCTGTAGCACCGAACAACGAGCTCAACTCCCTTACGATGGGTAGCGTCGGACGTAAGACTGTTATGCACCACATTCAAGTGTCGTATGGTAATGACGACGGCTTCGAGTGGTTCGGTGGCACAGTGAATGGCAAGTACTTCATCTCGTACGGCATTCTGGACGACGACTTTGATGCTGACAACGGATACAGCGGCAAGCTCCAGTTCGGTCTCGTAAAGCGTTTCCGCACCGTTGCTGACGTATCAACATCGCAAGCTATCGAGACAGATAACGATGCGAACAGCTCGTTTAATCGTCCGCTCACATCGGCGACATTTTCAAATCTCACACTCATCGGTCCAATCGAAGACACGTCATGGACAACAGGTAGTGGTGCGAATCAGTACAACAGCCGTTACGGTGCTGCGATGCAGATTCGCCGCAACTCACGCTTGAGCGTATTCAACACTGTTGTTGTTGGATGGCCACGCGGTATCGAAATCGCACAAGCCCCAACCATGGCCGCTGCATTCACTGATTCGCTTGCAGTCCGCACGTCAAACTGGTTCGGTGTAAAGGGATCATGGCTTAATCTTGCCGGTGGTACTGCGCCAGCTGGCATGGATGCAAACTGGATTTCAAAGCAGGACTTCAGCAATGGAGCAGACCGTTCGAATCCGAGGAACGCATTCCTTGCAAACGCATGGTCAACAGATGCAACGTTCAACGCACGTCCGACAACTCTTGCGCCATACCTCACAACAGCACAGTTCAACAACGGCGGCGTGCTGTATCCAATCAACGATGGCTTCTTTGAGCAAGTGTCCTATCGCGGTGCGTTCCCAGCAACGGGTGAAGCATGGGATGAAGGTTGGGCGAACTACGACCCAGTAAACACTGAGTATCGTGCTGCGGTTCTTGTGCGCATCACAAAGCCAGGTGCAGCTGCTGGTGAATCGTACCTCCAAGGCACAAAGGTCAACATCGAGTGGGACACGACGAGTGCTGCTGGCAATCGTTACAAGTTCGAGTTCGCTACATCGGCACAAGGACCATGGTCACCAATCGCTGGTGCCGAGAACGTCGTTGACGCTGGTGCAACACGTGGCAAGCTTGCAAATGGATTCACAGCACCAAACGTGGTGACGCAGACCGGCTACATCAAGATGACGCTCGTAAGCGATCCGACGAAGTTCGACGTAACTGACGCTCCATTCGCGATCACAGCACCAGTAGTTGTTGAGCCGACAGTTCGTCTTATCGAGCCGGGCTCGAACGTTCGTGAAATCCGCGTTGGTCAGTCGGTGGATCTCCGCTGGGACACAACGGGCACATTCCGTCAGCGCTGGCGCTTCGAGTTTGGTAAGAGCCAAACAGGACCGTGGACTGTACTTCCAGGACTATCGAATGTTCTTGACTCGGCAACTCGCCGTGGCGCATTCGCTGGCGGTGTTGTCTTCCGTCCGAGCGATCAGACAGAAACAGGCTACGTACGCATGGTGTTGCTCAGCGACACAACGAAGACAGATATCAATGACAATCCAATCAAGATTGTTGCACCAGCACCTGTTCGTGCAGACTCCGTGCTCCGTGGCGAAATCACGGGTCGCGTGAAGCTTTCGAACACCAAGATCTACGGTCTTGATGGTTACGTCTACGTCAACGACGGCGGCGTCCTTGAAATCGAAGCAGGAACAATCATCCTCGGCGATACGGTCGGACAGAACTCCGTGCTCTGTATCAACAAGGGTGGCAAGATCATCGCGAACGGTACACGCAAGCTTCCTATCGTGTTCACATCGAGCGCACTGCCAGGTCAGCGTGCACGTGGCGACTGGGGTGGCATCGTGATCTGCGGTAAGGCACGCACAAACCATCCAGGTGGTCAAGCTGCAATTGAAGGTGGTATTGCTGAATCTACACCGGGTGGACGTGGTTGGTTTGGTGGACAGAATGACGACGACTCAAGCGGCTCGCTTCAGTATGTCCGTATCGAGTTTGCTGGTATCGCTGTAGCACCGAACAACGAGCTCAACTCGCTCACAATGGGTGGCGTTGGTCGCAAGACAGTGCTCAACAACATTCAAGTATCGTACGGCAATGATGATGGCTTTGAGTGGTTCGGTGGCACGGTCAACGCAAAGCGTCTGATCTCCTACGGCATTCTTGATGATGACTTTGATACAGACAACGGTTTCAGCGGTAGTGTGCAGTTCGGTATCGTTCAGCGTTTCCGCACTGTAGCTGACGTCTCAACATCACAAGCATTCGAGTCTGATAACGATGCGAACGCATCGTACAATCAGCCATTCACATCGGCAGTCTTCTCGAACATCACTGCGATCGGTCCACTTCAGGACACATCATGGACAACAGGTGGTGGAGCGAATCAATTCAACGCTCGCTACGGTGCAGCTGCTCAAGTACGTCGTAACTCACGTCAGAGCATCCTCAACTCTGTCTTTGTCGGATGGCCACGTGGATTCGAGTTCGCGCAGCTCCCAACAATGATTGCTGCAAAGGGCGATAGCCTTGAGATCCGCAACAACTCATGGTACGGTGTGAAGAATGCAACGCTGACGCTTGCTGGCCTCTCTGGTGGCGCAACGCCGCCTGCAGGGTTCGACAATACATGGCTTGCATCGCCAACGTTCAACAACATTGTCGACAAGTCATCTCCGTCGGTAGCAATGCTCAGCAATGCATTCGTCTCGAATGTCGAGTTCGATCCATCGCCAAAGACTGGTGCGCCTGTTCTCACAGGTGCAGCATTCACAGGCAAGGGTTCCGATGCCTTCTTCGAGCGCGTTGAATTCCGCGGTGCAATTGGACTCGAACGCTGGGATCTTGAGTGGACAGAGTATGATCCCGTTAACCGCGAATACAAGGCACAAAATCCAGTAAGCGTCAACGATAATAACGTTGCTCCTGCGTTTGCCGGCCGTGTATTCCCTAATCCTTCATCTGATGCATGTTCGATTCGCTATGAGCTTGCAGGTGATGATGTTGTCTCGATCCGCGTTGCAGATGCAACAGGTTCGCTCGCATCAACACTCCTCGCGAATCAGGCGCAAGCAGGCGGTGTGTATGAGTTCCGACTCAACACCAGCTCGCTCACATCAGGTATGTACTATGTGACGATCACTGGCCGTACAGGCACGATCACACTTCCTGTGACCGTGGCTCATTAAGGCCACGATCGTGAACAGAACGCCGCAAAGGCCACCCTCGGGTGGCCTTTGTCGGTTCTGGGTGTGTGTTAGTACACCACCGAGGCTACTTCTTACTCTGCTCAGGCCCCTTGCCTCGCATACGCCGCACAAAGCCGAGGCCAAAACCGCTGAACACGATAAGGCCCATTACAATGAGGCCGAGAATGATAAAGGGGCGTTGAAGCATTGAGCAAGATACAGATGGTATGTTTGCTACGGAGGCCATTCATGACAGACGAACGCAATGTGCAACGTCCAATTGCTGCCATCGATGTAGGAACGAATTCGTTCCACATGGTGATTGCGACGGTGAGTGCTCGAGGAGTGCTCGAGATTCATGCTCGGGATAAGGAGACGGTGCGTCTTGGCTCTGGCGCGGGGGATATGAAGCGCCTTGCCGTCGATGCGATGGACCGAGGCGTTGCTGCGATGCGACGTTTTGCGAAGCTTGCCGACCAGCACAATGCAGTCGTGCGTGCAATCGCAACCAGTGCTGTGCGAGAAGCCCTGAACAAGGATGAGTTCGTTGAACGCGTGCAACGTGAAGCTGGTATCGCTATCGAGGTTGTTCCTGGAACCGAGGAAGCACGTCTGATCTACGTAGGTGCAATTCATGCACTGCCCATCGTGAATCAGCGCTGTTGCGTCATCGACATCGGTGGGGGATCTACCGAGACCATCATCGGTTATCAAGGTGAGGCTGAAGTGGTGCACTCGGCGAAGCTCGGACACCTTCGATACACAAAGCGGTTCTTTCCGGATGGAATTGTCACTCCAGCGCGAATCGAGGAGTGTCGCATTGCTGTGCGTGGTGAGTGGGCCTCGATGTTCCAAACGATGCGCACGCAGGGCTTCGACACCTTTGTCGGGTGTTCGGGAACGATCATGGCCATTGCTGCCATCACGCATCTTCGCATTCACGCACGAATGCCGGAGACGCTCAATGGCATGACGTATGCAATGCGTGATGTTCAAGAGACGATCGACACGATACTTGCAACCCCAACTATTGATGCGCGCCAGAGTATTCCGGGTATGGAGTCGAAGCGTGGCGATGTGATTGTTGCGGGTGCGATCATTCTCGAACAGGCCATGCGAGGTCTCGGAGCCGACGAGCTCACGATCTCCTCGTATGCACTCCGCGAGGGGATTGTATTCGATACGGTGCAGAAGGATGATGATATTCGTCGATTCCATCATCTTGCGCATCTACGGTATCAGAGCGTCGATCACGTTTGTGACCTCTACCACGTGCGACGTCCACATGCCGTTCACGTGAAGAACCTCGCGATTCGACTCTTTGACGGATTACGGATGCTGCACGGTTATGGAGATCGCGAACTCGAGTTGCTTGAGGCTGCAGCATTATTGCATGACGTCGGGTACCACATTGGTGCTGATCAACATCACAAGCATAGTGAGTACATCATCCGCAACTCCGCAATGCCAGGGTTCACCAATGATGAAACCGAGATCATTGCAACGATAGCCCGCTATCACCGGAAGAGTCATCCCAAAAAGAAGCACGCCAGCTTTATGGCACTGACGATCGACGAACAGCAAGTGGTGCGGGTTCTCGCATCTATTCTTCGCGTGGCCGAGGGACTCGACCGTCGGCAACAGCAGCTTGTTCAGAGGGTGCGGGTTCAGGTATCGGGCAACGGCGTGGACGTTTATCTCGTTGTGCCAAGTGGACTTGCCGATATCGAGCTATGGGGCGCAGAGCGCCGCAAAGAGCTCCTTGAGGAAACCTTCCAACGTCCCGTAAGATTTGTCCTGGACGCCCACTAAAGATTTTTTTTGTTCGTCAGTCTCCCTTGACATTATTCCGGAGTTGACCTACATGAAGCGTTCCTTGTTTGCCGCAGTGGCACTAATTGGTGTTGGTATCGTGATGGGAGTCGTGCTCATCACATCGTTCAGTACGAATGCAATCGAAGAGTTGTTTGCCGGCGATCTTGATCTCGGTGCGCGCCAAGCGCCCGTGCAGGCGCCTGCTAGCGTCGCGCAGTTGAACGATCAGTTCGTTGCCGTTGCAGGTGCTGTGACGAAGTCTGTTGTTTCGATTACCGTCACGACCGAGAATCGACGTCCATCAATGCAGCGACTTCCCAATGACTTCTTCCGATTCTTTGGTCCGGAGGGCGAAGAAGCGCCGGAAGATCTTGACGAAGGTGAAGCTGGTGGAAGTGGCGTTGTGATTTCAAACGATGGCTACGTGGTCACGAACAACCACGTTGTTGAACGTGCGAAAGAGGGTGGCATCATCGTTACGACGCAGGACCAGAAAGAGTATAAGGCACGTCTGGTCGGACGTGATTCGTTGACGGACTTGGCCGTGCTGAAGATCGATGGCACGTTCACGCCTGCGCACTTTGCGCAACGTGAGCAGATCCGCGTCGGTGAATGGGTAGTCGCTGTTGGTAGTCCGCTCGGATTGAAGTCAACAGTGACCAGTGGTATTGTTTCAGCAATTGGCCGTGGCATCGGTATTGTTGGCACCAATGGCCGCATGTCGAAGCGCAATCGCTATGCCGTGGAGAACTTCATTCAAACAGATGCAGCAATCAACCCGGGCAATTCCGGTGGAGGCCTCTTCAACCTAAACGGCAGCTTGGTTGGTATCAACACAGCAATCGCATCGAATACGGGATTCTATAACGGCTATGGCTTTGCAATTCCGATTGACATGGTCAAGAGTGTTGCGCTCGATCTGATCGACGACGGAAAGATTCAGCGTGGCTACATCGGTGTTGAAATCACGAGTGTTGATGAAGCATCTGCGAAGGCTGTTGGTCTGCCATCGGTAAGCGGTGTCAACGTGAACAGTGTGGTTAAAGGCGGAGCAGCCGAAGCAGCGGGCATTGATGTGGGCGACGTCATTCTCGAAGTTGACGGACGTGCTGTCAAGACATCGAATGATCTTCAAAACGAGATCGTGCTGCGTCGAGCAGGCAACAGTGTAAATCTCAAGATCTGGCGTGATGGCAAAGCGATCACGAAGAGTGTTCGCCTCAAAGCCCTCGATGGCGCGAAGGACGTTGCTGATAATGCAGGTCGTGCCGGCGACAATCAGGCATCCTCATCGGCGGAACCGATCAGCTTTAAGGATCTTGGGTTCACAGCCAATCCGCTCACAGGCGAACTGCCAGAGAAGTTTGGAACGTCGGACGGCGTGTATGTGTCGAAGGTTGAGCGCAGTGGAGCAGTTGCGCGTCGTGGCATGCGTCAAGGCACTGTGATCCTCAAGGCCGATGGTAAAACGATATCGTCGCCGTCGCAGCTGCAGAAAATCCTCAGCATGAAAAAGCCTGGCGACGGGATACTTTTCATCGTGAAAGAACAAGAGGGTGCAAAGCAGGCCATCTCGGTGATCGTTCCTGAGTCGTAACTTTCCGTATGAACACTACAACTCGCATCATCAGCGTCGCTACAGCGTTCTTCGTTGTAGCGACGTTGTCGCTTTCAGCACAGTCGTACATCGGACCGTATTTCACGTATGGCATTAGCACCAGTGTAGGCACCAGTGTGTCTGCCTATGGCGCTCCATCGCGTATAGCCTTCGGCGCTCTCTACTCGCGTGCGATTTCATCTGGTGCGGAGATCAACGTGCACGGGTTCTACCGTGCCGAATCCGGTGGCGCGAAAACTACGCTCACCGAACCGCTTGGTCTGGGACGTCCGCCCGGTATGCTCAACGTTGTTGAGCCGGGGGCTGGTGGACCGCGCGTAGTTACGACGATGAGTTCAACAGCGATTGAACTGGGTGCATCGCTTGCATTCCAAGTAGCAGAACTCGACTCAACAGGTTCTGCAATTCAGCTGCAACTTGGTGTATATGCCGACCGACTCTTCAGTGTGAAGCAGACGGATGACTACAGCGAGTTCCCGAAGGAACAGCTTGGCCAACGGCCAGTAACTGTCAGTGGCACGTATGATGCACAGCTTGGATTTGGCGCTATCGTAGGAGCGCGCATGGTGCTGCCTGTGGATGCAAGCCGCATCCTCATTGATGTTTCATACGTCGTGCGTCAACCCACAACGCTCGAGAACCAAGACATCGGATGGCTCGTTGGACGTGGTGTGCGCCTCGGCGTCGGGTTTCAGTTGTAAGACCGTTAGATCGCCACGTGCGATCCAACCTCAAGCGTGCGCTTAACCGGAATGCCGAAGTAGCTTGATGGTGTGCGTGAGTTGCGATGCAGGAACACGAACAACTCTTTGCGCCAACGTGCCATGCCCTTGCCGTCCTGCACGGTAAGTGTCTCGTGTCCGAGCACAAAGATTGCGTCTGTTACATCGACAGGAATATCGTACTCCGGCAGCAGCATCAGATCTTGCATCAGGTTCAGCTGATCCATGAAGCCATAATGCAGAACAACCTGGAATACGTTGTTCTCCATTGGTTTGCGATCTATTCGTGATGATAGTGGTACACGTGCGGCTGGCTCGATCACAACGGTGAGAAGAATAACCGTCTCGTGGCGTGATCGATTGTACTTCAGGTTGCTGACCAAAGCCGGAGGAGCAATGCCCTTGTACCCAGTCATGTACAACGCAGATCCTGGCACCGTTGCGCAACGTTCGATTTCTTCGTGAATGACATTGATGAGCGGACGGCTGCGTTTCTCGATGACGCTGCCAAGAATTGTTCGACCCTTGTGCCACGTTACCATAACGAGGAACGTTGCTGCAGCCATTGCTACAGGTACATAGCCCCCTTGAAAGAACTTCAAGCAGTTAGCTGCGAAGAACGAACCGTCGATCAGCATGAAGAGGGCCGTCAGACTTAGCGACACGGCGAAGTTCCATTTGAACAAACGGCGCATCGCAAACCATGCAAGTACGGTTGTAATCACCATTGTTGACGTCACTGCAATACCGTAGGCTGCAGCGAGATTTCCAGACGTGCGGAACTGCAGAACCAAGAACACGCAGCTCACAAACAGCACCCAGTTGACCGTTGGCAGATAGATCTGTCCGCGCTCTTCACTCGACGTGTGTTGCACCTTCAGGCGTGGAAGGAAGCCCAGCTGCAGTGCTTGCCATGTAAGCGAGAATGCGCCCGAAATCACTGCCTGCGACGCAATGATGGTTGCCATCGTTGCGCAAATCACCAACGGAATAACGCCCCATGACGGAACCATGTGGAAGAACGGATTCTCAACGGTCGTTGCGATGTGACCTTCACGGAGAAGGAGCGCCCCCTGACCAAAGTACTGGAGGATCAACCCAGGGTACGCAACATAGAACCAGCCGCGCATGATCGGCGTGCGACCGAAGTGACCCATGTCTGCATAGAGCGCTTCGCCACCCGTGACAACGAGGAACACGCTGCCGAGCACGGCAAAGCCCATGAATCCATGTTGCATGAAGAAGTTGACGGCGTACATAGGATTGATGGCTTCGAACACCGCTGGTGTTTGTATCGCGTTGTACACGCCCAGAGCACCAAGGATCGCAAACCATGCAACCATGAACGGACCAAACACACGTCCGACACCAGTGGTGCCATAGCGTTGAATGCTAAAGAGTCCGATAAGAATTGCAATTGTTATTGGAACGATAAACGCACCAAGCTGTCCAGGCACAGCAACCTCAAGTCCTTCAACGGCAGAGAGAACCGAAATCGCCGGCGTGATGATGCCATCGCCATAGAGCAGTGCCGAGCCGAACAATCCCATTGCAACGATTGCACCAATCTTCTTGTAGGAGCCCTTGCGTTGACTCACCAATTCCATCAGCGCGAGAATGCCACCTTCGCCTTCGTTGGCAAACCGTGTAATGATGAGCAGGTACTTGATGCTAATGATCAAGGTGAGCGACCAGAAGATCAGCGAGAGGATGCCGAGAACTTCGGGTGCGCCTGGTGTGAGACCGTAGTGTGGTGAGAAGCACTCCTTGAGGGAGTAAAGGGGGCTTGTACCGATGTCGCCGTAGACAACACCAACAGCGCCGATCGTGAGTGCAAGAAGTCGTGACGAGCTCGGTGCCGCATGCCCCGACGAAGTGCTTTGGTCCATTGCGGACCTTTCGGACGTGAAACAGAAATGCCTCAACAGATTTGAGGCTGCACAAAACTATGTAGCCACAGCGTTCATGCTACGTGATATCGTTCGCGCAGCACCGCCACGTGGTGTGCAACGTGTCCGACAAGGATCCATACAATTGCGCGCGGCGTGAATGTTCCGTTGTTGGCGATACCTCGCCGCAGCAGATCCGCCTCTGACAGCGACGAAACAAGAGAGATGGTTGCGGCGCGAACGCTTGCGAATTCTTCAAGGAGGGATTCCATCGACCGCGCATCGAAGCCCGCGTTGGCGACGTACGCGTTTTCATCGAATCCTGGGAGCGGTTGGTGTTCGCCGCGGGCGATACACAGGGCGCGAAGCGCGAAGATCCGCTCGCAGTCGATGAGATGTCCCACCACCTCGCGAATGCTCCACTTGCCCTCGGCATAGCGAAACCCCGATTGTTCTTGGGAGAGGCCACCCAGCATCGCGGAAAGGTCTGCCGCTTGTGTCAGCAAGGCCTCATCTACCGGCAGGGCATCTGGACGGTCCAGATAACGGGTGATGTACCCTGCATAGTATTCCGGGAATTCTCCAGCGTTCGGCTGCGTTATGAGCGTGTGATTCATGGCGACGAAGCTACATCAGAGATGTCTGCTGTAGAGCATTTACCGTAACTTTGCCGTGCATTTTTTTGGAGCTCTGCTCCGATCATCAACACCATTGCAGACCATGTTCCAGCATCCTGACTACTACCAGCTTGACGAGCTTCTGTCGGACGAGGAAAAGCTCGTTCGCCAAACAGTGCGCGACTTCGTCGACAACGAAATCCTGCCGATTATCGAGCACAATGCGCGTGAGGGCACATTCCCGCTGCATTTGGTGAAGAAGATGGCAGATCTCGGTCTGTTCGGTATCACCCTCCCGCAGGAATACGGTTGTGCTGGCCTCAACTACACCTGCTACGGTATTGCGATGCAAGAGCTTGAGCGTGGCGACTCCGGTATCCGTTCGTTTGCCTCGGTGCAGAGCTCACTTGTGATGTATCCAATCTACACGTACGGTTCAGAAGAGCAGAAGAGGAAGTGGTTGCCAAGGCTCGCTGCCGGCGACGCTATCGGCTGTTTCGGTCTTACCGAGCCTGATGCCGGATCGAACCCAGCATCGATGTCTACCAACGCAAAGAAGGTCGACGGAGGATTCATCCTCAACGGCGCCAAGATGTGGATCACCAACGGAACGTTGGCCGACGTAGCTGTCGTCTGGGCCAAGTTGGACGGTGTTGTGCGTGGTTTCCTGGTTGAAAAGGGCATGAAGGGCTTCACCGCGCCTGAAATGAAGGGTAAGCACTCGCTGCGCGCCTCGGTCACGTCGGAGCTTGTGTTCCAGGACGTGTTTTTGCCTGAGGAGAACATTCTTCCTGGTGTGGAAGGCCTCCGTGGCCCCCTGTCGTGCCTCACACAGGCCCGTTACGGCATCGCCTGGGGTGTTGTTGGCGCAGCCATGGCGTGCTACGACTCATCGCTGAACTACGCAAAGAGTCGCATTGCATTCGGCAAGCCGATTGCTGGCTTCCAGCTCACGCAGGACAAGCTCGTATGGATGCTGAACGAGATCACCAAGGCGCAGCTTCTCTGCTGGCGTCTCGGTAAGATCAAGGAGCAGAACACCTTACGTCCGCAACATGTGTCGCTGGCAAAGCGGAATAACTGCGAAATGGCCCTCACGATTGCCCGTATGAGTCGTGAAATCCATGGTGCCAACGGCATTTTGGACGAATATCCAGTAATGCGCCATGCAGCCAATCTTGAGTCGGTGAAAACCTACGAGGGAACGCACGAAATGCACACCCTCATTATCGGCCAAGACATCACCGGATTGGGTGCCTTTGCCCCATGATTTCGCCACCCATAGGGTACGTCCCTGTGGAAAAGTTGCTTATATTCGCATTCGATCGAAAGTGTGGGCTCACGAGCCCACTTTTCGTTTCTAGTGATTGACGACGATAGAACGGAGAACTATGAAGGAGACCCTTCCGGATCGGATCCGGACAATGATCGAGGACGTATGTGCCGAGGTCGGGGTCGTCCTCGTCGACGTTGTAGTTCGTGGTCAGGCACGGCAGCTTGTGGTAGATATCATGCTGGATGCTCCGGCGGGAATAACACACGAGCACTGTCGGGCGGTCAGCCGCGGACTTGATGAGCGGTTGGAGAACGACGAATTCGCCGGCCGCCTTCGGGCGGTCGATGTGTCTTCACCGGGAGCCGAGACACCGGTGAAGTTTTTATGGCAACTGACGAAACATGTTGGTCGAACGGTGCGCGTGGTGCACACCGATGGAACGGTGATTCAGGGTACGCTTCTGCGTGCGGATGATCAGGGCCTCGACGTTCAGCCAACGCAACAAAAAAAAGAATCCAAGCCGCCGGTATCGCTTCACGCGGGTGACATCGCAGAGGCTCGGGTGGTGATAACGTTCTAGGACGACATCATGGCACGCCGCAAGGTCAAACAACAAGTCGACAACAAGAAGCTGATCATCGAAGCCTTCAATGAGATGGCTCGTGAGAAGAGTATTGATCGCGACCTCCTCCAGGGCATCGTTGAAGAAACATTGTCAGCGATGGTGAAGAAGAAGTATGGTCTCGAAGCCAACTTCGACATCATCGTGAACATGGAGAAGGGCGACATCGAAATCTATCTCATGCGTGAGATCGTTGAAGAAGTCGAAAACCCAGAAACACAGATTTCCGCTGAAGAAGTCCGCGAAGTCACGGGCGATGAACCGGAAATCGGCGACGAGCACATCGAAGAAATCACGCTTGAGAACATTGCCGACTCGTTCGGACGTCGCCTGATTGCGCAGGCAATTCAGAATCTCAATCAGCGGATTCGCGATGTTGAGAAGGATAATATTTACGAAGAGTACGCCAAGCGTGTTGGCGAGGTAATCATCGGCGAAATCTATCAGGTTCGTCCGAACAACATCCTCGTGATGCACAACAAGGTTGAGATGCGTCTTCCACGTGAAGAGCAGATCCCGACAGAGCGTCTCAAGAAGAATCAGCAAGTCAAGGCGATCCTCAAGGAAGTGCGCCGCTCTGGTGGTGCAACGGGACTCCCGGATCTTATTCTCTCCCGTGCCGATGATTCATTCATGGCGCGCTTGTTTGAACAAGAGATTCCTGAGATCTATGACGGCATCATCGAGATTCGTGCCATTGCCCGTGAACCGGGTGAGCGTGCGAAGGTCGCTGTAACATCGTTCGATGAGCGCGTTGATCCAGTCGGCGCATGCGTAGGTATGAAGGGTATTCGTATCCACTCGATCGTACGTGAACTCGGCAACGAGAACATCGACATCATCGAGTTTACCGATGATGCACGCTTGTTCATTGCTCGTGCACTTTCGCCTGCGAAGGTTCGCGACGTACAGATCTCCGACGACGGTCGTCAAGCGACTGTTGTGGTGCCCGACGATCAGGTATCGCTGGCTATTGGTAAGCAGGGACAGAACGTGCGTCTCGCATCGAAGCTCACCGGCTACTCGTTGTCGCTGGTCAAGGAAGGTGCTGAAGACATCGAACTCGTTGAGTTCCGTGATGAGATTGGTCGCGACATCTTCGAACAACTTGTCCGTGCGAGCATCGAAACTGCACGCGAGTTTCTCGAAGCCGACCCAACGGTGCTCTTGCGCATTATCCCGAAGGAAAAGATCGTTCGTATTCGTACGATCATGATGGAGGAATTCGAAGAACGCGAAGACCAGTCGTACCTCATTGCACTCGAAGAAGCAGCAGTTGCTCTCGAGAGTGGTGAGTCAACAGACGGTCAGAGCGATGACATCGCAGAATCGTACGCCGAGGATACACCAGAGGTGTACGAACAAGAACTCGCCGAAGAAGCAGGTGAAGCAGCAGAAGAAGCTTCAACTGGCGGCGACGAACAGGTAGAGGATTAATCGAAGGACGTATGGCAGGTTCCGCCGGAAATAAGCTCTTCAAGGTTGCAAGTCAGATCAACATCGGTCGTGACGCAATCGTGGAATACCTTGCATCGAAGGGTCATAAGCTCGAAAACAAGGCCACGACAGTGCTCACCGATGAGCAGACTGATCTCGTAATCGAGAAGTTTGCCAAGGAGCTCAAAACAGCGCAAAAGCAGCGCGAGAAGGTTCAGCGTCAACACCAGGTACGCAAGACACATCTCGAGCAGGGCAGTGCTGTATCAATCGATACGATCGCTGAAGCGCACGAGCGCGAGCGTGAGATCGAGGAGCGACTGGAGCGACCAACCGATGCACACGTTGATGTGCACGTTGCAGAGGCAGAAGCCTCCATTGCGGAACCTGTACAGGCGCCCGTCGTTGAGCACGTAGAGGCACCTGTGCCTCCACCAGCTGATGTCGAACAGCCTGTTGTTAGTGGACCGTCTGTTGGACAAGTCATTGACATCGCTGCGATCAAGGCTAAGGAAGAAGCTGCTGCGAAGATGCTTGAGCAGACGAAAAAGGCTCTCAAGAGTGGCAAGGTGACATCCGCCGCGCCCGTAGCTCCAACAGCACCTGTTGCCGAGGTTGCCCCGACACCTGAGCCTGTTGCTCCAGCCGTTGAAGTT
Source organism: uncultured Ignavibacteria bacterium (assembly GCA_903939735.1). Lineage (GTDB taxonomy): Bacteria > Bacteroidota > Ignavibacteria > Kapaibacteriales > Kapaibacteriaceae > UBA10438. The sequence goes on along the minus strand of CAJAIA010000023.1, from coordinate 48,860 downwards.
GTTGCTGAAGCACCGGCAGCTCCGGAGGCAGTATCTGCACCGGAAGCTCCACAGGCTGTGGCTGCCCCTGAAACTCCTGCTACATCAGCACCGACAGACGCACAACCTGCGTCGGACGAAGCTTCGGCAGAGAGTGATGAGAAGAAGGGCAAGCGCCGTCGTAAGGGCGTGATTGAAGTAGAATACAACCCGTCGGGCAATGCGCAGCTGCGCGGCCTCACGGTTATTGGCAAGATCGACCTTGCACCAAAAGCACCACCGCGTCCGAAGCGTCAGGATCGTCCTGCCGGCGGCGGTGGACGTGAAGGGGGCCAGCGCGGCGCTATCGGCGACGCATTGGCAGCTCGCGGACGTGGTCCTGGTCAAGGCGGCGGTACTGGCGGCGGATTTGCCGGTGGTGGCCCTGCTCGTCGTAACGACGGTCCATCATTCGGACCAAACGCTCCGGCAGGTGGTGCGAAGAAGGACGACAAGAAGAAAAAGAAGACCGGTGCAAAGGGAATGCGTACGCAGGTGTCGGATTCCGACGTCACACGCGCAATCCGGCAGACGTTGAGCGGCATGGAACTCAACCCAACGGGTGGACGTGCAAAGCTCCGTCAGCGTAAGCGCATGGAACGTGAGGAGAAAGAGGCTATTCGTCAAGAGGAACTCGCACGTGAGGGTACGATCCTTCGCTTGTCGGAGTTTGTGACGACGGCCGACCTTGCGAACCTGATGCGCGTAACGGCATCGGACATCATCATGAAGTGTATGAGCCTTGGTTTGATGGTATCCATCAACCAACGTCTCGACAAGGACACGATCACACTGATCGCGTCTGACTACGGATTCGAAGTTGAGTTTCTTGATGACCAAGCTGAGCAGGAAGTGCAAGACGATGTCGATGCACCGGAGACGCTTCAGCCACGGTCGCCGATTGTTACTATCATGGGTCACGTTGACCACGGTAAGACATCGTTGCTCGACTACATCCGTAATGCAAACGTTGTGGCTGGTGAGGCCGGTGGTATCACACAGCACATCGGAGCGTATCGCGTGGAATCTCCATCAGGTCGGAAGATCACATTCCTCGATACACCTGGTCACGAAGCCTTTACAGCTATGCGTGCTCGTGGTGCTCAGGTTACAGACATCGTTGTGCTGGTTGTTGCCGCCGACGATAGCGTGATGCCTCAAACGATCGAAGCTATCTCGCACGCGCAAGCTGCGAATGTGCCGATCGTTGTTGCGATCAACAAGATTGACCGTCCGGAAGCAAATGCCGACCGCATTCGCCAACAACTTGCTGATCACGGCGTGTTGGTCGAAGACTGGGGTGGCAAGTTCCAGGTTGCAGAGATTTCTGCAAAGCAGGGAACGAACGTTCCGCAGCTTCTCGAGAAGATCCTTCTCGAAGCAGACCTCCTCGAACTGAAGGCAAATCCAGATCGCGTTGCGCGCGCTGCCGTTATCGAAGCGCACGTCGACAAGGGTCGCGGTAACGTTGTTACTGTGATCGTGCAAAAGGGTACGCTCAACGTTGGCGACATCTTTGTGTGCGGACAGTTCGCTGGCCGCGTGCGTGCGATGTTCGACGAGCGCGGACACCGCATGGAATCTGCTGGACCGTCCATGCCTGCACAGGTTACCGGCTTCGATGGCTTGCCAAACGCCGGCGACATTCTCATGGAAATGGAGACCGATGCAGAAGCACGCGATGTCGCAACACGACGTCAGCAGCTTCGCCGCGAACAGCAGTTCCGCGGTATGCGCCACATGACGCTCGACGATATCTCTGCACAGATCCAGCAGGGTGGTGTCAAGGAACTTCGCCTTATCGTCCGTGCAGACGTGAGCGGTTCGGTAGAAGCTCTCTCCGACTCGCTGCAGAAGCTCTCGACGAGCGAGGTCAAGGTTCGCATCATCTACAAGGCCGTTGGTGCAATTACGGAAAGCGACGTCATGCTCGCGTCGGCATCCGACGCCGTGATCGTTGGTTTCCAAGTCAACACATCACCAGCAGCTCGCAAGATTGCCGAAGCCGAGAACGTCGATGTACGTCTGTACTCGATTATCTACGACTGTATCAACGAAGTTCAGCTTGCTCTCGAAGGTATGCTTACGCCAGACATCAAGGAGGAGATTACTTCTTCTGTTGAGGTGCGTGCGATCTTTAAGATCAGCAAGCTCGGTACGATCGCTGGTTGCTATGTGCAAACCGGAAAGATCACGCGTAACGACAAGGTTCGTGTGCTTCGCGATGGATTCGAGATCTACAAGGGTACGTTGGCATCGCTCAAGCGTAGCAAGGACGATGTACGTGAAGTCGATGCCGGATACGAATGCGGTATCGGTCTGCAGAGCTACAACGATCTTGAGATGGGCGATATCATCGAAGGGTACAAGACAACAGAAGTCAAACGAAAGTTGTCGTAAGCCGTGTCCATCCGTACAGAACGCGTTGCAGGTGAAATCCAGAAAGCTCTGGCTACACCACTAAGATCGGTCTCGGAAGAGATCGGAGCTGGGTTCATCACGGTGACCGAGATACGCCTCTCGGCGGATCTTCAATTGGCCCGGGTGTATCTCAGCGTTTTTGGTGGCAAACGTACACCAGCAGAAGTCCTCGATCATATTGAGGAGCATGAAGCTGGACGCTTGCGGCACGCTGTGTCGAAGGCCGTACGACTGCGATTTGTTCCGCAACTCAAGTTCTATATCGATGATTCACTCGACCGAGCTAATCGCATTGAAGCGATTCTGGACAGTGTGAAGCCGAAGGATGGTAGCTGGGAACACGGTGATAGTGATGGTGAATGATCGACCACGGTTGACACCTTCATCACTGGGATCAATCGACCAATGGCTGGAAGCAGCTCTAACGGACGGTGCGATCGCGCTCATTGACAAAGAAGAAGACTGGACCTCGTTCGACTGCGTGGCAAAGCTTCGCAATCGAACACGCGTTAAACGCGTCGGACATGCCGGAACATTGGATCCACTTGCAACAGGTTTGCTCGTGATCTGTTTCGGTAAGGCCACAAAGGATATCGCCTTCCTTCAGGACGACGACAAAACCTATGATGTGGAATTCCAATTCGGCGCGCGTTCGACAACGGACGATCGTGGTGGAGAGATCACCGAATCCGATGATGTCACCCCTCGCTCAGAAGAACAGATCATCACGGCGTTGCGAACGTTCGAAGGAACCATCGCACAAACGCCGCCGGATTATAGCGCCGTTCGTCATCAAGGCCGACGTCAATACGACCTGGCACGCGAGGGCAAAGAGTTTACTCCGAAGACACGAACGGTTCGTGTCGATCCGATTACAAACATCGAAGTCGCTTGGCCCTACGTGCGCTGCACGATTTCGTGCTCGAAGGGAACATACATTCGTTCAATCGCTCGCGACTGCGGAGAAGTTCTTGGGTGTGGCGCATATGTTACCAAGCTCCGTCGTACTCGCAGCGGTGGCTTCTCCATCGATGAGGCGCTTACGGTGAGCGAGGTGCTCGCCGTGCTCCCACAAGGAGGTGCTGTATGAACGTCGTGCGGTACGGACAAGACCCTATGGTGTTTCATCGAAAGACGGCACTCACCGTGGGAACATTCGACGGCGTGCACTGCGGACATCGCGGTATCGTCGAGCGCATGATCGCAACAGCACGCGAACATGATGAGCGGACAGTTGTTGTGACGTTTGATCCGCATCCTCAGATCGTGCTTGCACGTCCGGATCGCGAACCTGTGCAACTGCTGACCACGATAGATGAACGTTGCGAACTCTTCGCACAGCTCGGAATCGACATGGTTGTTGTAGTGCCCTTTAACCGTGAGTTTGCTGCGATACCAGCAGATACGTTTGTCCGGACAGTCATCGTACATGAAATTGGTGTACAACATTTCTTCATTGGTCACGATCATTCCTTCGGGAAGAACCGTGGCGGTAATGAAGAGCTGTTGCAACAGCTCGGACACGAACTCGACTTTGATGTTGTTCCCATTCCTCCGCTTGAATGCGCAGGCGTGGTCGTAAGTAGCACGAAAGTGCGGAACGCATTAAAGACAGGTGGCGTGGATGAAGCACATCGCTTCCTCGGCAGACCCTATGCCGTGCGCGGTGTGGTTGGCCACGGAGATAAACGAGGACGAACACTCGGTATCCCGACGGCGAACATCCAGGTGCCGGAGCATAAACTCCTTCCGGCGAATGGCATCTACGTTGTGTCGTCTGTGATCGATGGAAGCGTTGTCGTTGGCATGGCCAGCGTTGGCGTTCGCCCGATGTTCACGAACGATGTTGTGCCGACACTCGAGGTGAATTACCTCGATATCGACACAGACCTGTATGGTCGAACTCTTGAAGTTGTGTTTCACGCACGACTGCGAGATGAGATCAAGTACGAATCCGTGGATGAACTGCTGGCGCAGATTGAGATCGACAGAAACGACACACGTTTGTATCAACAACAATTCCTTCATCGGAGGACATCATGATCACGAAAGAACAAAAGGCCGAAATCATCGCCAAGCATGGCGGAACGGCCGCAAACACTGGCAAGCCAGAAGTGCAGATCGCACTCCTGACAGCGCACATCGCAGCATTGTCGCAACACTGCGCAACACATAAGAAGGATCACCACTCACGTCGTGGTCTGATTATGCTCGTAGCAAAGCGTAAGAATCTCTTGTCGTACCTGCAGAAGAACGAGATTCATCGCTACCGCGAAATCATTGCAGCACTCGGACTTCGCAAGTAAGTATTTCAACGGTCGACGGCGCCTTCGGGCGCCGTCGTTCGTTTCCTGGCTTCGGTTGGCAACTATGCATCATGCCAACATCGTGGCACTCTTTGTCGGAGTATATCTCAGTGTACTGCGCCAAGGAGTGATAGTAGATCACGGTGTTCGCTGCTGACCGAAGTGAATTGGGCATGATGCCCTTGTTTCACACATTGCAGGGTTTCCCATGCATACGGTCAAAAAGACCATCAACGGCAAAGAACTGTCGATCGAGACAGGCCGCTTTGCCAAGCTCTCAGCCGGTTCGGTAATGGTTCGCTTCGGCGACACAATGGTGCTGGTTGCAGCAAATGCTTCGGCTGAGCCAAAGCCAGACATCGACTTCCTTCCACTCACGTGTGAGTATCGCGAAAAGCAGGCATCGTCGGGCAAGATCCCGGGTGGCTTCTTCCGTCGCGAAGCACGTCCGTCAACGAAGGAAATCCTCTCATCGCGATTGATGGATCGCCCCCTTCGACCACTCTTCCCAAAGGAATGGCGCAACGATACACAGGTGATTGCCACAGTGTATTCGTACGACATGGAGAACGAGCCGGACATGCTGGCAGTGATTGGTGCATCCGCTGCACTGATGATCAGCGATATTCCGTTCAAGGGGCCAATCTCGGAAGTTCGTGTTGGACGTATTGATGGTGAATTCATCATCAATCCGACGCACCAGCAGATCGAAGCTTCAGATCTTGAAATTGTAGTAGCTGGTTCGGACTCTTCGATCGTGATGGTCGAAGGATCGAGCAAGGAAATCAGTGAAGCTGACTTCGTAGCAGCGATGGAATTCGCACACAACTGGGTGCGTGAGATCAATGCTCTTCAGCGCGAGCTGATGTCGATGCTCACCATCAAGAAGCGCGAAACGCCATCCAACGAACCACCTGCTGAGCTCGTGCAAGCAATCGAGAATGCGATTGTTGATCCAATCCGCAAGCAGATTCGCGTTGAGTCGAGCAAGGAGCAGCGCAGCGCGTTCCGCACAGAGGTGAAGACGCTTGCTACTGCTGCTGCGCAAGCAGTTGTTGCGGCCAACCCTGAAGCGTATGCTGATGTCAAGGTCGACAAGATGCTGTCGGGCATCGTGAAGAAGATCGAAGCACGCGAGATGCGTGAGATGATCTTGAGCGAAGGTCGCCGTCTTGATGGTCGTACAACAACACAGATCCGTCCGATCACAGTTGAAACCGGCGTGCTCCCACGTCCGCACGGATCAGCACTCTTTACCCGCGGTGAAACACAGTCGCTTACAACGATTACACTCGGTACAAAGAAGGACAAGCAGCTTATCGATGGCTTGCTGCCAACGTACGACCTTCGTTACATGTTGCATTACAACTTCCCACCATTCTCGACAGGCGAGACAGGCCGATTCGGCATGACGAGCCGTCGTGAAACAGGACACGGAGATCTTGCGGAGCGTTCACTCGCGCCGTTTATCCCAAGTGAGACGGAGTTCCCATACACCATCCGTGTTGTATCGGACATTCTTGAGTCGAACGGTTCGTCGTCGATGGCCACTGTCTGTGCTGGCTCGCTCGCGCTCTTCCACGCCGGTGTGCCGTTGAAGGCAGCTGTTGCTGGTATCGCAATGGGCTTGATCATGGAAGGCGATCGTGTAGCGGTATTGAGCGACATCCTCGGTGATGAAGACTTCCTTGGCGACATGGACTTCAAGGTGACGGGTACCGATAAGGGTATCACGGCATGCCAGATGGATATCAAGATCGAAGGTCTGTCGGTTGACATCATGCGTACTGCGCTTGCGCAAGCACGTGATGGACGTCTCCACATTCTCGGCATCATGAATCAACACATGTCGGCACCGAATGCTGATCTGTCGCCGTTCGCTCCGAAGCTCACAACAATCACGATCCCTGTCGAAATGATCGGTGCGGTGATTGGACCAGGCGGCGAAATGATTCGCTCGATCGTCAAGGAAACTGGCGCTGAAATCAACATCGACGACGATGGTACAATCACAATCGCAGCTGTCAACCAAGAAAGTGCCGACGCAGCGATTGCTAAGATTCGCGACATCACACGTCCGATTGAAATCGATACGATCTTCAAGGGCAAGGTCAAGGAAATCCGTGAAGGCCTTGGTGCATTCATCGAACTCCGCCCGAAGAAGGAAGGCCTCTTGCACATTTCGCAAATCGATCACCGTCGCGTAGAGAACGTTTCAGACGTGCTGAAGGTTGGCGAGGTCATCGAGGTCAAGGTGATCGAAGTGCAGTCAGACGGCAAGGTTCGCTTGTCCCGCAAGGCACTTCTTCCACTGCCAGAAGGTATGGAACCATACGAAGATCGTCCACGTCCACCACGCGATGGTGATCGCGGTGGCGACCGTGGAGGTCGTGGTGGTGGTGATCGTTATGGTCGTGGTGGCGGTGATCGCGGCGGCCGTGGTGGTGATCGCGGTGGCGATCGCTATGGTCGTGGTGGTGGTGATCGTGATCGCGGACCACGCGGTGGCGGAGATCGCGGACCACGTCCAGAGCACCGACGTGATGATGATCGTCCACACAATGATGCACCACGCGAAGAGCGTCCACCACGTGATGAACCACAAGGTGGCGGCGGTGGTGATTTCTTCGTCGATTAATCAGCAACTGACATTCATAAGGGTGGCGATGGAAACATCACCACCCTTTCTTGTTTGTGATATGTTCCACGCTCACTGTAGCTTCGCACATGCTTGCACTTTTGTTCGTACTCGCCCTTTTTCAGCACGATGGCGCACATTATCCTGCGACGCGTCGTGTGAACCACATTGATACGATTCACGGCAATGCGATCGCTGACCCGTACCGTTGGCTTGAGAATGATCGCGACCCCGAGGTGGAAGCTTGGGTTGCGAAGCAGGCGGCCGTTGCGGAAGCATACCTTGAGCGTGTGCCGTATCGCGCAGCGTTGCTCGACAGACTCGATCGCGTGAACAACTATGAGCGTGTGTCGAAGCCGTGGCGCCGCGGTGATCTTACGTTCTTCTATCGCAACGATGGACGTCAGAATCACTCTGTGCTGTATGTGCAACGAGATGGTGAAGCACAGCCGCGCGTACTGATCGATCCGAATGCATTCAGCAAGGATGGTACCGTTGCGCTTGCCTTTGCCGAGGAAAGTCCTGACGGCACATACATGGCCTACGGCAAGACTGAAGGTGGATCGGACTGGCGCGATATCTACGTGATGGAAATCGCATCGATGCGCATTCTTCCAGACGTCATCAAGAAGGTCAAGAACTCCGGTGTGAACTGGCATCGCGATGGATTCTTCTATTCGATGTATCGCGACGCGAATACATCAGAGAAGTCACTTGTCAAGAAGAACTCACACCAAGCGGTGATGTATCATAAGCTTGGCACAGCACAAGCGGCAGATAACGTGATCTATGAAGATCCATCAGCGACGGAGCAGTTCGTTGGGTGCTATGTGCTCGAGAACTCATCATACCTCATCCGCACGATTCGTCGTGGAAGTTCGAATGGCAACAACATTGCAATTCGCCCGGTTGATGATGCAGGCGCACCATGGAAGGTCATCTACGATCGCGACGATGCGAGCTTCTATCCGAGCTACGACCACAAGGGTGCGCTGCTGGGAACCGCTACACATGAATCTCCGAACGGACGTGTTGTGCGTGTTGTCGATCCGCTCGGTGTGGCGCGCATGGAGACCATTATTCCTGAGCGCGATGTTGTGCTCGATGATGTTGCCTTTGGTGGTGGACGTATGTTCCTGACATGGATGAAGGATGTGCAACATCAGGTGCTCGTGTCAACGCTTGAAGGACGTTTAGTTGACTCGCTACGATTGCCCGCAGCGGGAACGGTAGGGGGCTTCTCGGGTCAGCCCACCGACACAACCGTATTCTACACGTTCACATCCCACTTGTATCCAACAACGATCTACACATACAGCATTCCACAACGTCGGAGTTCGCTCTGGAAGCAAATCACGGTGGAATTCGATCCTTCAGCATTCGAGTCACGTCAGGTGTTTGTGCAAAGCACCGACGGTGCGCGCATCCCGATGACGATTCTCACCAAGCGGGGAATTGCAGGCCCCGTGCCAACAATGCTCTATGGGTATGGCGGCTTCAACATCTCAATCAACCCATCGTTCAATCCGTCGTACATCCCATGGCTCGAGCAAGGTTGTGCAATTGCGATTGCCAATCTGCGAGGAGGGGGCGAGTATGGCGAGCAATGGCATCGGGCAGGAACGCGCACGCAGAAGCAACACGTGTTTGATGATGCCATCGCATGTGCGCAGTGGTTGGTTGACAACGGTGTGACGACGCCGAAGTTGCTTGCGCTCAACGGACGTTCGAATGGCGGTTTGCTCGTAGGTGCTGTGATCAATCAACGTCCCGATCTGTTTCGTGTTGCATTACCGGAAGTTGGGGTGATGGACATGCTCCGATTCCATCGCTTCACGATTGGATGGAACTGGCAATCAGATTACGGTGATATCGCGAACAAGGATGAGTTTGCTGCACTCTATGCATACTCACCGTATCACAATCTTCGCAGTGGTGTTGTGTATCCATCGACCATGGTGATGACGGCAGATCATGACGATCGTGTTGTGCCTGCGCATAGCTTCAAGTATGCGGCGATGATGCAACATTTGGCAAGCCCGGAACGTCCAGTGCTCCTTCGTGTAAAGCTTAAGTCGGGTCACGGCGACGTCAACCGTACCAAGCAGCTTGAGGGCGTCGTCGACAAGTACAGCTTTATGTGGAATGAAATGGGATTCACTCCAACGCTCCCTATCTTGTCTGGCAAGTAGACTCACCACACTTCACATTTCTACGAAAGTGCTTATGCGTTCTCTCATACTTACCCTCTGTGCGCTTGCGTGCTTTACGCAGGTCCGCGCCCAGGAGGAGTCTTCGGCATATACGTTCTACGTAGGACCCTACCTGGCGGCCAAAGGGTCGATCAAAACATCGGCGGCGGAAGGCACTAAGACCGGTCCGGCCTTCAACGTACCGCCAGATCTCGGCGCACAGATCCTTGCACCAATTCCTGGTGCATCGTGGTTGCGAGTTGGTCTTGATGTAGGTCTGGCGACCTATTCGTATGAGTCGAAGCAAGAATCCAATGCTACCGACGATAACACACTTCGCGAGAAGTATCAGTTTGTCAACGTCTTCCCGCACCTCAACCTCTACGGCGTAGTGCTCGGTGTCAACATCGGACTTCCATCGTCAGCATCGGCTGAGTCGCTCTCTGGTGAGAAGCGTGCTGTCACTGGTACGCTTTCGCAGGTCGGCGGAATGAATGTCGTTGTTCCTGACAATCCAACTGCTGAAGGATATGATCCTTCGAAGTATCTCGCTACGATGCTCGAGTTTCGCATCGGTGGAAGCATTCCACTTGTCACAAGCTCTACAGGAATCCTCAATCTGAATATCATGGCAGGATACACACTCAACGCGCTGTTCACAAACGGACGCAACTATCTGGGTGCGTACGAAGGAACGAGCTACGACGAGACTCTCAACCCGCGCGTTGCGTCGCTCTCACTCGGACTCAGCTACGTGTTTGGAATCCATCTCTAAGTCGCACGTACTCGTCGAAACAACGAACGCCCGTCCTGCGAAAAGCATGACGGGCGTTGTTCGTTTCTGCTCCGCAGCAGGGACTTGAACCCCGGACCCTCTGATTAACAGTCAGATGCTCTAACCAGCTGAGCTACTGCGGAATAGACTGCAAATATACGGGGCGGAAGGAAACCTGCAAGAACACACCGTTCCAAAAGAGAGAAGAGGGAATGCGTAACTTCCCGTGTGATTCTCACCACAGAGGCCATCGTACTCCACGCCCGACGCCACGGGGATAGCTCCCGGATCGTTACCCTGTACACGCGCGAGCTTGGCAAGGTGGGTGTCGTAGCGAAGGGGGCCCGCACCACCAAGTCAGCGTTTGGGTCGGCCATGGAACCGCTCTCTCACATCCGCTGCACGGTGTATCACCGTCCGATGAAGGAGTTGCACACCGTGGCGAAGGCCGAACTCGTGCACCCATTACGACGTCTAGGGTCGGACCTTGAATTGCTCCGCTCGGGTCTGCTGATGTGTGAAATGGTGATGAAAACCCAGGCGCAGGAACAGTCCGACGCACGCGTATTCGATCTGCTCGCAACTGCACTGCATCGCCTCAACGACGAAGACCCTTCGACGGCGTATAGCGTGTCGGTCGGATTCCGTTGTGCCTTGGCTAACGTGATGGGGTTTGGTCTGCCGCTGGGTGAACCACCCATTGGTGCAGTTGTGCGCATCGGTCTCACCGATGGCGTGGTGCGACGTGACGGCGAAGATGGTCTGCGATGTTCACTCTCTGCCTATGAAACGCTCCGTACCTGTGCAGGCGGAGATGCCTGTACAGTGACGCACGCAGACGAACTCGAAATCGAAAGCGTCTTATCGCTCTACTTTTCTCACCACCTGGATACACGCGTCGTAAGTGCTGTGGCAACGGCACTGCGATGAAGCATGTATATTGAGTTATGATTTGGAACATTGCACTCACGCTGTTCTTCGTTGTGCTCTTTGTTCCAGTTTCGCGTCCTAAACAGCGCCCGCTTTGCTGTCCGCATAACCAATGTGGAAATCGTTTGATTGTGTGTATGTTTACCCCGTGTCGTTATGTATGGCCGCAAACTGGGAGTTCATACAGTCGATGAACGTGGTCGAATCAATGTTCGCGACGATCAGTCGACGAAGAGAGCAGACCAACGGCAACGGCTCGCGAGAGGCCGTAGTTAGAATGATGTTCATGCGCGCGAAACAGGCTGAGAACACATGGCGGAGGATCAATGGATTCGTTCACGCCGCCAGTATTCTTCACGGCATCGTATACCAGACGGTGTTATGAAAATGGCCGCCTAAATCAAGCAATCACAGAATGTATCACCCATAACATTTAGAAGTATCTGATGAGAGGTTCATTTATGTCAAAGTTCTTGGTTGTTAGCCTCATTTCAGTTGGTATGATTGCTATATCGTGTACGGATAGCAACCCTACTTCATCGTTAAACTATAATCCAAAGGATGTGTCTATTCAATCCATCAATCCATCAATCCGTACGAGTGGGTTGGCATAGCACATAATCTTGGACTTGATTACTATCGTACAAATTTGACATGGATACCGCTTTCGCAGGGTAATTGGGTTGACCAGTCGTTTATTGACAGCTCGCTTGCGATGTCAAGCTACTGGTACGACAGTGTTTTTGATGATTATTGGCCTGGCAGGCCTAGTGCCAACACAGATCTAATTGGCAACACTGTACTCAATGGTATGTTTGCTCGAATTCATAATATGGATTCCTTAACAGCACGGGCACACCAGATTTTTGACACACTGACACCTTATGCAGCGTGCTCACAAAAGAGCGTAGACTATATAAAAAGAATGGTGGCTGTCGCAAAAGGGGCGACTAGTGATACATCCTGGACTGTTGATCGACTTCTAGATTCCATCGCAGCAATTGAATGTGACATCTTAGCAGATTCTTGGGGGTCTGGTGATATGGCAGCACGTTGCGCAATCGCAATATTTAAACATTCCGGTAACTACTGGGCCTCTGAATACCACGAAATGCGAGGAAGCGGGACAGGTAATCCTTGGAATTCCTCGAAGGGCAATGACGGACATGTTTCAGTCAGTGATCAAACAAAGAAGGGAATCAAGACAATTGCTGAAGTTTGTACGGATGTCGTTGTTGGATGCGCCGTCTTTGGTTCTATTACAGGTGGAACGGGTGGAGTCGGGGTTGCAGGTGGTGCTTGGGCTGGTGTAAAAGCAGGAGTCTCTGCTTCGGGAGCCGTCTCATTAATACTTGGTTGGTGGTAAGTTGTTTTTTAAAGAGTCTGTAATGTTCCGAACTCTAAACTCACCGACAAGAGTAATTGTGGCAATGCTCTACTTGTTGATCCCAATTCTCCTTTTCGTTGATTTTGGGATGTCTTCAACAGTACAGCAAAGCTTGACCGGAATCAACCTCGCATTAATTTCACTGCTACGCATGTACTCGATCGATATCCACACAACGTGGATTAAGCCTGTCGTTTGCACAACTCTGTTTGCCTCCATTGTTTGGAGTGCACTTGTTGCCACGACAAGGGTACCAAATATCGATTTAGTCTCCATGTTTGTACACGTGGTTGTGATTGGGTCGATTGCTATTGTAGTTGTAAAGGATGTTGTTGCATTGAAGAATCGGGTCTAATCCGTATCCACCCGAGCAACAACAGGTTGCATCCTAGCCGAGCAACGCAGTGCTCGTATGCTGCTGCCTGTACTTCCTGCTCCATTACTTCAGCGTACTGCAGCCCATGCCGATCTCCTCGGCATATTTCTGTTGCCCGATCCCACTGCACTTCCACGCTTCTACTACGCGGAATATCGTTGCTCTCCCTGCCATCGCCATTCCTTGTATCTGTTACCAGGTGAACTATTGATGGCAGTATCAGCCCTGATAGGTGCACTTGCCCGTACGGATGCGAAGCATGTATGATCAAGCGCGTATATTGAACCATGGTTTGGAACATTGCTCTTACGCTGTTCTTCGTTGTGCTCAACGGATTTTTCGTTGCTGCTGAGTTCGCTATCGTTAAAGTACGTATCTCACAGATAGAGCTTCGTGCACGCGAAGGCAGTATGCTCGCTGGGATAGCTCGCAGCATTCTTGGAAATCTCGACGCCTATCTCAGCGCGTCACAGCTTGGAATTACGCTCGCCTCTCTTGGACTTGGTTGGATCGGTGAGAGTGTTGTTTCGTCGATTGTGCTTGATCTGGCACACGGACTCGGGGTCACGCTCGATCCGGCGGTACTTCACACGATTTCGATTGTCATCGCCTTCTCCATTATCACGGTGCTCCACATCGTGGTTGGCGAGATGGCGCCGAAGTCACTCGCTATTCGCCGTTCCGAAGCTGTAACGCTAGCCGTTGCTATACCGATGCGTGCGTTCTATCTCGTGTTCCGTCCGATTATCGTCAGCCTCAACGCAATGTCGAACATGATGCTGCGTGCTGTTGGTATCGAACCAGCGCCAGAGCACGAAGTGCACTCCCCAGAAGAGATCCGCTACCTGATTGCCGAGAGCTCGAAGCAGGGCGCGTTGGAAATCTCCGAGCGTGAACTCATTGAGAACGTCTTCGAGTTCACCGAGACGATGGCATCGCAGGTGATGGTGCCTCGCTCGAAGGTCGTGGGCGTCGATGGCACGCTTCCCGTAGAAGACCTTGTTGACTTCGTGATGAACGAAGGTTACTCACGTCTGCCGGTCTACATCGGCTCGATCGACAACATCATCGGCATTATCTATGCAAAGGACTTGCTCACGCTCATGCATCACAAAGAGCTGATCATCCTGCAGGATATTCTGCATGCCCCCTACATGGTGCAAGAGGATGTGAAGATCAAGCGTTTGTTGCGTGATCTCCAGCGCGACAAGGTACACCTTGCTGTTGTGCTTGACGAGTTTGGCGGTACCGCTGGTTTGCTCACACTCGAGGACATTCTCGAAGAGCTGGTGGGTAACATTCAAGACGAGTACGACGAAGAAGCGCCACTGGTGCAGGAACAAACGCCGGGCTCGTATGAACTGGATGCGTCCATCCGCATCGATGAAGCAAATGAACTCTTGCCGTACTCACTCCCAGAGCGCGATGACTACGAGACAATCGGCGGATTGATCACGCACGTTGCAGGACGCATCCCAAGTACCAATGATGTTGTTGTGCTGGATGTCTACGATTGCACGGTGCTATCGAGCACGCCACGTCGCGTTGAGCGTGTGCGTTTGGTTCGTCGAAGCGATGCGTAACCTCTCGATGCTGCGACTATCTGCGCTCACACTTCTGTGCATCATGATCGCGTCGTGCGCATCAGTGCCACGCAAGCTTGTTGGATTGCCTGCATTCCCTGAATCGAGCACGACATCGTCGATGAAGGTGCCATATCCTATTCTCCTGTTGCACGGACTCGGTCAGAAGGCCGATGTGTGGCATGGTGAAGCGACGACGTACTTCAAGAAGGACCTCGGACTTCGCTATGGGGGCGATCTGAAGGTGAACGCACGTGGCGGACTGCAGCGGTCACTCGCCGGAAGTGGTGATGCTGATTTTTACACGGTGCAATTCCGTAATCCTGTTGATTCGGTGCGTGCATGGACCACTGAGCTTGATGCGTGCATCGACTACGTACGTGCTGTGACGGGCGCCAATCGTGTGATACTGATTGGCTACAGCATGGGCGGACTTGCCGCGCGTTCGTATCTGGTTGATCATGTGCGTGATCATCACGTGAAACGGTTGATCACGATTGGTACGCCACACGATGGATCGCCGTACGCACGTGTGTGGAACTGGAAGACGTCACTCAAGCGCTGCGTCGATGAGCAGAACGTTGTGCTTGCGCAACCATGCAAAGCAGCGCTCGCGACGCTCACAGCGGTGGAGGGCGACGTACCATTCGATGCTCCCGCAGTGCGCGATCTCCGACGTCCGGAGGATGATGGCGTGTTTCTTGCGACACTGAATAAACGAGCACATCCGCTCGACGTTGAATACGTGAGCGTGATCGGCGATGTCGATGTTGTTGATGGCGTCAAGAAGCTTGATCCCCAGGCCCTGCAGGAAGTCCTCCGCAAGGTATTATCCTTCTTCGGCGGTTCGGTATCGGATCTCTTCGATGATGGTGATGGTATCGTGAGTACGCGCAGTCAGGACATGATGAACGTTGCGTACTTCAAGGCTGATCCGTCACGCCGTCGTACGTCGCGCGTGGTGAACATCAGCACGTTGCATGTATCGCACCTTGCTCGCAATAGCGACGTACAGCGCGCGAGCCTTGATGAGCGAGCATCGATTGTTGCGGCACGCGTATGTGTTCGTAACGGTGCACCAGTCATGCTCGTCGATGTAGCAGATCATATCCCGCTGCAATGTTCCGTAACGATAGATCTCAAGGGCAGTCAGCCGCTGCGGTTTGTTGCTCCACGTGGTAGCTCCACAATGGTGCGTGATCACGATCAGCTGGTTGCGCGCTACGTTGTGCCGTTGCAGGGGATTGACGTCGAAGCGAAGCAAACGTATACGTTTGGCGTTGCCGTGACGAACTCGTTTGGCTACGTTACTTCGACGACGGTTGTGTGGTAGTCAGGGAATCGAACGGGAGCCGCACCTCGATCACGCCATACGAGTATGGCGCAACCTCATACTGATTGTACATCAGCACGTAGCCTGTCGGCGTGATGCCGATCACATTCGGAAGCGTAAACCGCTCGTTCTCAAACCAGAAGCCGGCCTTCGCATATGTGTCACGCGTTGACATCTGCGTGGTGCGACGGAACGCACGTTCTGCAGCTGCGATGAATGCATTGGTGTCGGTTGTGAGATCACGCCAGGTGACGCGCTCGCCGGTCGCGGCGCGAAATGCTGGCATTGCTACGACAGTGTTGCCGTGTGCTCCACCCGTGAAGCTGTACGCCAATTGGCGAACGCAGACGATACTATCCAAGCGAACAACTGAATCACGCGCCATGAATGTCCAATCACCACTGGCTGATTCAGGCATTTCCTTGCGGAACGCGGCTTGCTGGGAAAGAAACATCGAGACAGCTTCACCGATCGATGCGAACTGCGGAGCGTCGGGGTTGGGTCCGCCCAGCGCAGCAAGGTACGTCGATGCAAGCACAGTGTTGATGCGCGATGCAACGGCTGAGTCGCCTTGGACGATCACGCGATCAATGCTGATGCCGCCACAGTCTTCCACTATGCACGACGAATCCGTACACGTGTCTGCCATTACCGTGAGTGTACTATCACGGAATGTGAGTGTTCGATCGAGAGGAGTTGTAGCTTCGTGCGAGTTGCATCCTGCCACCACTGCTAGCGCAATGATGACGAGAGCGCTATGGTGAAGCTCGCGGAGCATCGCTAGTTACTTCGCGATGAGCAGAGGCTTTGTGTCTGTGAATCCCTGAGCCGACATCACAACGTAGTAGAGCGACGAGCTCATGTCGTACTCGCGTGTGATGATTGTTGCTGAGTGCTCGCCAGCAGGGAGTTCGTCGTTGACAAGTGTAGCTACCACGGCGCCAGTGACATCGTGCACGCGGATCGTTACAAGCGAAGGCTCGCGTGTGACGAAGGTGATCTTTGCACGATCTTGGACAGGATTCGGAGCTACGTCGCTGAGTTCGAATGACGACGTGCCATCGACTCCGGCAATAACGCGTGGCTCACCAACAGTGGTGTTGACTTGGAACTTGCGTCGCTCGACGATGACGTGGATTGGTGATGATTCAACCTTCGCACATGGATTGGCCATGGTGACGGTGTAGACACCCGCCATGTCGCCAGAGGCATGTGTGTAGCGCAGCTCTTGTCCGGTCTGACCCGGAATTGCGACACCATTCTTGAACCACTGGAGTTGATAGAAGCTCACATCCTCACCCTTGTTCACGGTGAGCAGGAACTCGCCACCAAGCGGCATCCGCTTGATGCTTGCACCAGGCATTCCGTCGACATTTGCCTGCCGTGGTGTTGGCAGAATTCGTACCGTTGTACCAGCCGTAAGGCCGGTTCCAAGGATTGAAACGAAGGCAAGAAGGAGAAGTGCGCGCATCATAGTATCTATCCAGAGTTTGTCAGTGGCTCGAATATACCGAGTTTGCAGACATCATTTTCCGTGCCATGCTTCCTTCCGACCCACTTCAGCCCGTACACATCTTTATCACCGCCGGTGACCCGTCGGGCGATGCCCATGCGGCGCGTCTGATGGCCGCGATTCGTACGCATATTCCGACGGTGGTGTTCGAGGGCTTTGGCGGACCCGAGATGGAGCTCCAAGGGCTTCGATCACTGGCTCACATCCGCGATCTAGCTGTCACAGGCTTCTGGGAGGTCGCCAAGCGATACCGATTCTTCCGATCGCTCTTGAACCGCTGCGATGATGCCATTGCTCGTACACGTCCAGTCGCATTTATCCCGGTTGATTACCCGGGCTTCAACATGCGTCTCGCCGCGCGCGTCCGTGCACGAAAAACGAACCGCGTGCCGGTGTTTTGGTACATCGCCCCGCAACTCTGGGCATGGGGCGAGCGTCGCGCCACAAAACTTGCTGCTGCTGTGGATCGGCTCTTTGTGGTGTTTCCGTTTGAAGTAGAGTTCTTTCAGCGCCATGGTATCCGCGCCGAGTATGTTGGGCATCCGCTTGCCGAAGAGATTCCGGTCGATACGCAAGGTCGTGTGCCTGGTCAGGTTCTCCTCATGCCGGGCTCACGCGCGCAAGAGCTGCATCATCACACTGGACTTCTTGCTGACGTTGTCGACCGTGTGCGTGCGCATCGCTCCGACGTGTCATTCGTTGTCGCGCGAGCACGCAACATTGATCTGCGAGCACTCGAGCCCCTTGTTCAACGTAACGTTGATGTCGTCGATGATGCACACGCAGCGATGCAGACTGCATCTGCTGGGATCATCAAGGCAGGTACGTCAACGCTTGAAGCGGCGTTCCGCGGACTCCCGTTCGCAACGTTCTATCGTACATCGCCGTTGAGTTACGCCATCAGCAAACGCTTGGTAACGGTGACCTCGGTAACGATGATGAATCTTCTCCTCAAGCGTAATGTCGTACACGAGTATATCCAACATGATGCAACGTCGACACGCATCGCAGACGAGATTGAAACACTGCTCGATGATTCAGCGCGTCGCACGGAACTTGTCACGGCGATGTCTGATGTGCGAGAGATGCTCTCGGGCGAGGGGGCGAGCAAGCGCACTGCAGCATTGATTGTGGAGGCACTACGCAGATGAAAGCATGGATAGCGTCACTGTTGCTTCGTGTACTAGCACGCACATGGAACGTTTCAATTGAAGGTCGACTTCCGACAGGACCCTGTGTTGTGGCGTTCTGGCATGGCGAGATGCTCCCTGTGTTGTCTACATTCCGTGCACTCCGTCCGGTTGTACTGGTGAGTCCAAGCACAGATGGTGCCTTGCTCCAGCGAATACTTCGCGACTGGGGATATTCGGTGGTATCGGGGTCGTCGTCGCGCGGTGGACGTGAAGCGCTGAAGGTGATCGTAGACAAAGCACGTGATAACGTGTCGCTGATCACGCCCGATGGTCCTCGAGGTCCGGCACACGTTGCAAAGGCTGGAGCAATCGTTGCCGCACATCGTGCTGGTGTGCCGCTCATTCTGGTGCGGATGCGAGCAACACGTGTGAAGGTGTTTCACCGTTCGTGGGACCGATTCCAACTTCCACTACCACTTAGTCACATCACGTTGCACATATCAACGCCAATCGAGATACCTCCGCATGCGACGCGGGAAGAGGTCGGCGTCGTCATTGATGATGTTACACAGCAGTTGCACCGCCTCGGCTCTATCCAATGCTAGGTCTTGTCGCTCGGCTCTTCGGATCGATTGTTGCCGCACGCAATGCTGCGTACGACGCGGGACGTCGTGCAATCACGCGCACAGCGATACCAGTTGTGAGCGTTGGTAATCTATCGGTTGGTGGTACAGGAAAGACACCAGTCGTCCACGAACTCGTGCGCATCTATCAACGCCACGGATTACGTCCGGCAATTGTCGCGCGGGGCTACCGCAGACGGTCGCGTGGTTTGTGCGTCGTGCACGACGGACAACACATCCTGTGCTCTGTTGATGACGCTGGAGATGAAGCGTTTCTGCATGCTCAGAAGTGTGGTGTGCCTGTTGTGGTGCACGAACAGAAGTCGGTAGCAGCCGAGTATGTTGCTCGTACGATACCATGCGATGTGATCATTGTTGATGATGGATTCCAGCATCGTGCACTGGCGCGCGCTATTGACGTGGTACTTGTTGATCGTGCGACGATTGATGGGTCGCTCATACCGGCAGGACGTTTACGTGAGCCGCTTCCATCACTCCACCGCGCAGACATTGTGCTCACGATGGGCGATGTTACCGCAGAAGAATGTCGCCCGCATACACGGTTCGATACGATTGTCGCGCCATGCAGGATCGTCCAGCATGGTGTGTGCTTGTGGAACGATCCAACACACCATTTGTCGATCGATGAGTCGATCGTGATCGTCGCAGGTATTGCGCAGCCAGAGCGTGTTGTCGAAACTGCTCGCTCACTTGGATACAGCATTCGTGAGGTCTGCACGTTCCCAGATCATCACCACTATACACACGACGACATCCTTCGTTGTGTCGAGACGGCGCGACGCCACAGCGCACGACTCGTAACAACGGAGAAGGACCTTTGTAAACTTATCGCACGTGATGATACGTCTACGCCGCACCCGGCGTGGTATGTCCTTGCGATCCATGCTGACATTTCGGACAATCGCGTTGAAGACGCGCTACTTGCAGGTGTACGATGATCACGATCGGTATTTCAAAGGCCTCGGGAAGTCCGAGCTATGCCAACTATGCAACATGGCTCCATGCAGTTGATCCAACGATCCGTGTGGTAGACTTATCGACGCTCGCAAGCGACGAAGCTGTCGCTGCGTTGTCTGCGTGTGACGGACTGATTCTCTCTGGGGGTGCTGACGTCGATCCGCTGCGCTACGAACAGCCGGAGCTTACAGCGCTCTGCCACGCAATCGATCATGATCGCGATCAACGTGAGTTTGCTCTGGTGGAACAAGCACGCGAGCTTCGTCTGCCAACACTTGGTATCTGTCGTGGTGCACAGGTGTTGAACGTAGCCTATGGTGGCACACTCGTCGCAGACGTGCCATCGCAACGTCCATCGTCGGAACAGCACGGATCAATTGATGGCGTTGATGCGAATCACGAACTGCATGTTGAGTCGGGTTCGATTCTCAAGCATATCTGTGGCGTGATGGACTCAACGGTGAACTCAGCACATCATCAAGCTGTAGATCGAATCGCCCAGCTCTTTACAGTGTCGGCTCGTTCTGCTGATGGTACCATTGAAGCGTTTGAATGGGGCGATGCAACGCTTGGAGGAAAGCCGTTTCTTCTTGGTGTGCAGTGGCATCCCGAGCGTATGCCGCACGACATGCCAATGTCGTTGTCAATCGCTGAACACTTCATTCATGAGGCCGACGCGTATCGGTCGCTTCTCCGACTGAGCTGATCCCTCCAGCGGATTCCGCCATCGCCATTCAGCTTGAAGCGTCCATTGCGCAGTTATGGTAGCCGCGCGCCGTTCGTGGCGCGCATGTGCCGTCAGGTACACGTCCCAAGGGAGCGCAACACGCGCTTGCAGATGCACTGCCATGCCTGCGTCAGTTGCTACCAGCATGTCGAATGTGCCCGGGACGCCGAGTGTTGAAACGCGTGATGCAACATCATACGACGCTGCGCGCCACTGAACGACCTGAGCGCTTGCGGTAATGCTGCCTGCGATCTGTGTGCGTACCATCAACGACATCAGCGTACCATAGACAGGTGCGTCGGTTGCCGATGAAGCACTGCGGATATCGATGCGCGCGCGAATGGTTGTTACACGAGATGCAGCGTGCTCACAGTCGAGTCGTACGGACGGATATGTATGAACCGCCATGATACGTCCATCGGATGATGCGACACTCTCGACTGATCGACGATGGACTGCGCGAAGACGAAGAAGAGTAGCTCGTGCGAGAAGTACCTCAAGATCGCAGCGTAATTCCGTTGATCGTGGTGGAAGGGGATCGAGATATGTGCGCGTGATACGCTCGCTCATTGTGAGCGACGCAGCCAGCGAGAAGCGCGACGCAAAGCGCTGATGCGCAGCCACATGGATGCCGCGCTGGTTCCGTGGTTGCGAACTGCCGAGGGCGGATGTTCCGAAATCAAGGAGAACATCCGGAGCATACATCCAGAGTGCGCCGACGACATCCAGACGATCGAACGATGTGCCGATGAATGCGTGTATTCCCTCGAGTGCGCCGGGGCGCATGCGCACCTCGCCCAGTGTGCGCACAGCTGGGCCTTCATGCGTGAGTGTGAGCGATAGAGCTTCACTGGGAAGGGAGCCGTTGACCGACCGAACCATCGTGACCTGTGCGGCAATATCACGCGTCTGCACACCAACATGCACTGCAGCATTGATGGTTCTCATAGGTGCTGACCGATCGTACCACATCGAACCACCGATTGCGATCGGCAGTGATGAACTTGTCCAGAGTGCGACGGCACCGCGTGGTGCATTGTCGAATGCCGTAGATGGCCAGGGGCGTGTTGCGATCATCGGTGACGACGGCGGGATCACGTCCACACCGCGTCGTTGTAATGTGCGTGCCGTACCGAGAAGGAGGCCCGTGCCCGACACCAGAGCGATATCGCCAATGCTGATGTCAACCTCCGGAAGTGAAGCGGTGATCCATGCCGACGCAGCCGAGAGATCGTTCACGCGACTCGTAACAGCGCCTGCCGTGCCAAAGGCATAGGTAGCATCGACCCGCACCGAATGATGCAGTGTGTCGGTCGATCGCAAGCGAACGCGCGTTCGTAGCGCACGAAGAAACATCTGGCATGTGCACGTCAGAGTCGTGCATGCCGTGAGCATAAGAAACTGTTCAGGTGATGCGCAGATGCTATCTGCAAGATGATCGATTGTTGTGATGCGCGGAGACCTGCATGCTGCGATGATGCGCGAGGCCGTTCGTTGCGAGATGCCGGGAATCTGGGTGAGTGTTGATGGTGCTGTGCAACGCAGACACAAGGGATCTTCCCGAAAACGCTCCAGTGCATCCAAGGTTGGAGCCAGATGCTGTCCGTCGAGATCATCGTCCTGCGCAGAGCATGCAATGCTCCAATGGATTGCGACCAACAAGATGATTACGCGCCAAAGCACCAAATCCATACGAGCTCTGGAGTGATGCCAAGATCTTGCTGATATCTGCAGGACACTGCAATCGACTGCGTGGTATCGATTGGCATCTGGAGTGCTGCGTGCATCGACGTTGGAAGTGTTCGCACGGATGCAGTAAGACGCATTGAGGCGGTAACGGGCAGCTCGGCAGTGAGGCCCACCCAAAGATCATCGGATGCGTTCATGCCAAGGTCAAAAGCAACGCGCGTGTTTGCGATGTCCAGCATTGCGCTTGTATGAAGGAACGGACGTGATGTCTGGGTGTGGAGGGGGATATCGCGTAGTGCAATGCCCATGTGAAGCGAACCGAAATCCGCCACAGCGTGGACGTCCCATGTTGCCGTATGTCGGGACGTGAACCCGCTGAACCACTGCGAGCGGACGCGTGGCGCGATACCAACCGCGAACGTCGAGTCTACGGTCCACCGGATCCGTGCGCCCAGCATCAACTCCGTCCACCCCGGTCCACCACGTCCATCAAGCCATGCGCCAGCATGGTAGTCGCGGAGCCCAAGACCGACGCGGAGAGACGACAGTTCTGGAAGTGCCAACGGTGCCGGACGGGCACGCACGTAGACGTCCGATCTCACAGGCACTGCGGGGGCCTCAGCGGCGTCGTACTCGTTGAGAATGCCGCATCCACTTGCGCTCGTTTGCGCGCAGAGTCGAAATGCAACCAGGAACATCGTCGCCATCACAGCGATGCTCCGTAGATTCGTCCACCACTGTAATTGTATGGTACATCTCATGAAGAACCAGATCCTTGTCCTCGTGCTTTCCCTGATTGTGGGATTTTCTGCACCGTGCGTGACGGCGAACGCACAAGAGCTCGAGCCAACCGTGCAGGTTGACATGCAGACGCTCACGCTGGATCAGCGGCAGGATGTGATGCTCATGGCTGAAACCGTGAAGAATTACCTGCTGTCGAACCGCTACACTGGCGTGGATTGGGAAGGTCCGCGTATCCCCGTTGACGTGATGATCTACATCAGTGGTCGCAACGCAAATCGCTATACAGCGCGCTTGTCGATTGTATCGAAGCGCCTCGTGAACAATACGCCTGGAACCGGCGGCGGAATGCTCCGCATCTTCGATCAGGACTGGTCCTTCGAATGGTCGAATAGTCCAACGCTGGTATACCAGCCATTGCGCTACGATCACTTTACGAGTGTTCTCGACTTCTACATGATGTTGGCCGTCGGACTCGACATGGATACGTATGATGATCTTGGCGGCACGGACATGTATAAGGCAGCTCTTTCAATTGCGCAGACCGGTAATGCCCAAGGCGTAAGCCAATTCAGCACCGTCTATCAGCCCGGACAGTTCACGCGGATGTCATTGGTAACCGAACTCAACGACATGCGCTATCAAGCGCTTCGCCGTTTGTTCTTCGACTATCACGAAGCCGTTGACATCTACGCAGAGAACAAGGACGAAGGGCGAACAGCACTGACGCAAGTGCTCAATGACATGGCAACCTTCAAGCGTACAAAAATCTCCAACCGAAGCGTTGTGCTCCAGGCCTTCTTCGATGCCAAGGCAGGCGAGATTGCCGACATCTTCCGTGGAATTGCTACCCCACAGGTGTGGGCCGATCTTCGCTTCCTCGATCCGGGCAAGACGCAGCAGTACGAGGAAGCTCGTCAGGGTAAGTAACGTGTCGGAAGTCGCGCGCAAGCACATACAGTTCATGCAGGAAGCCCTCGTGCTCGCTGAAGAAGCGGGTCGATTGGGCGATGTTCCTGTTGGATGCGTCATCGTACGGGGTGACGAGATCGTTGGTCGTGGTGCGAACGAGATTCAACGCATGGGCGACCCCACGCGTCACGCGGAAGTAGTCGCGATAGAGCAGGCTGTGCGTACCATCGGAGAGAAGTTCCTCGACGAATGCACGCTTTACGTCACGCTCGAACCATGTTCGATGTGTGCTGGTGCGATCCTCCTAGCACGCATTCCAACCGTCGTCTATGGCGCTGCTGATCCCAAAACAGGCGCATGCCGTAGCGTCTTCGAGTTGCTCGATGATCCTCGAATGAATCACCAGGCCACTATTCGCACGGGCATCTGTGAGGATGAATGTGCAGCCGTATTGCGCGACTTCTTTGCGCGTCAACGAGAACGTGATGATGTTCAGTCTGAGCAACCAGCGCCAGCGCCGCATCCCTCCGGGGTGTTGTGGCTTGTGCCAACACCGATTGGAAACCTGGAAGACATGACGCTGCGCTCGGTGAAGACGCTGCGCGAGGCCGACGTAATTGTCTGCGAGGATACACGCCATACAAGCCCCCTGCTCAAGAAGTATGATGTGCCGCGCAAGACCCTGCTGAGTTACCACGAGCACAACGAGCGCGAACGCGCATCGGAAATCGCGTACCGCGTATCGCAAGGGCAGCGCGTGGCGCTTGTGAGCGATGCTGGTATGCCTGGCATCAGCGACCCCGGATATCGAGCCGTGCAGGCGTGTATCGAAGCGGGGTGTCGTGTTGTGGCGCTCCCCGGCGCATCGGCACTTACCACGGCCATCGCCGCATCGGGTCTGCCGACAGACGTGTTCTGCTTTGTCGGTTTTCCGCCGCAGAAGAAGGGGCGAGCACAGTTTCTGCAAACGCACCTTGCCTATCACGGCACCGTCGTGATGTATGAATCTCCGTATCGCTTGCTCGAGCTCATCGACGATATTGCGCTCTACGGCGGATCCGAACGGCGCGTCGTCGTGGCGCGCGAACTTTCGAAACTGCACGAAGAGTACATTCGTGGAACTGCAGGTGAGGTTTCGACCATGCTTCGTGCACGCGGAGGCGTCAAGGGTGAGATTGTCGTAATGGTATCGCAGGCAACGCAGGGGGCTGAGTAATGTTTATCTCGTTCGAGGGCATCGATGGAAGCGGAAAGAGCACCCAACTGGTGTTGCTCCGTGACGTCCTTGAGCAGGCTGGATCGACGGTGGTTACGATCCGTGAGCCTGGCGCAACCCTCCTGTCGGAATCGATCCGAGAGATCCTTCTCAGCAACAAGCAGACGATCACATCAACAGCAGAGCTCCTGCTGTTTAGTGCAGCGCGCACGCAGCTCGTTGAGAAAGTCATAGAGCCAGCACTCGAGCAAGGGACGCTTATCCTTTGCGACCGGTATGTGGATAGCACCACGGCGTATCAAGGCTATGGCCGCATGCTGGACATGGAGAACGTAACTACCTGTAACCGAATCGCCACTCGTGGGGTCATGCCTAGCGTGACGTTCTTCATCGATGTGGCCTTTGAGCAAGCGCAACAGCGCATGCACTTCGACACGGGAGCCGGCGAGCCAGATCGAATGGAACGTGCGGGACGAGAGTTCTTCGAGCGTGTTCGTGAAGGCTACCTCGCTATCGCCCAGAATGAGCCCACACGGATGGTTGTTATTGACGGAGCACGTGATCGTGCCGTCATTCACCACGACATCCTTGCCGTGCTCCGTGAGCGCACCTCGCTCCCGGTCTAGGGAACTCCTGCGTCACGTCCATTGTGTATCTTTACCGTCCGTTTCACACCGAGTGGCCCATGACACGTAACCTGTTCATTTCCATGGTGTTCGTAATGATCTCAGGGATCATTGCAACCCCACTTTCAGCACAGCGCACCGTCGACGCACGCCAAATGTTCGTCCCGGTCACACTGAAAACCCAAACAAGTGTCCAACAGACGGGATTTGCTCGTCCGGTGATGATGCAGCACGCCGTTGCACGGTCGATTTTCGACCTCGCGGAACAGCGCATCACCCTCACCAACTTCCCATTGGTGTGGAACGAGAATGCAACGTTGGTACTCGAGCGTACACGTGGCGTTGTTGATGCCAATACCGAGTTTTACACGCACACCAAGCAGGGCAAGGTTGCCATGAAGGTGCGTCCGGTGATCTCCTACCGCGGTACGGTCAACGGCGATCCTTCGACGAAGGTGTCGATCCACTACAGCGATGGAAACGTGACTGGCTTTGTGCAATCAGCCAGTGGACAGCGTACGGTGATCGGTCGCGACTACTCGCTTGGTCGCCAAGCAGATGCAACGCTCCACACGATTGCTGATGAAGCTGTGATGTTTGGGGTTGATCCGCTGTCGCGCTTCGTGTGCGGTAACGAGCAGCTTCCAGTCGACATGGACAAGGCCGCGCAGCAGATGTCGATTCCCGCAAAGGCGAAGGCTGCTGAAGGCGCACAAAACGATTATCTCCGCGAATTCAAGATCGCCGTTGTGCTCCGTGAAGATATCGACAGCGTCATGAAGCGTCGTGGCGATACAGACGAAGAGGTTGCTCAGTACTTCATCAAGGTTGTTGCCGCTATGGCGCAGGTGTACGAGCAAGAGCTCGACGCTATGCTCTACATGGGATACTTCGAGAAGTACACCACTGACGAACCATCTGGCTACTTCTACGATGGCCGTGACCCAGGCGAACTCCTGAGTGAGTTTTCGTTGGACTGGTCACGTCGCATGAATAACGTCGATCGCACAGTTGCGCACCTCTACGCACTCATTCGCCCAGTTGGTGGATCGTTCGTTGGTGGTATCGCATACCTCAATGGTCTTTGCAACAAGAAGCATCGCGGTGGTTATGGCGTTTCGACGGTGTACTTGAACGCAAATGAAATTCCGGGTGATCCAAACCGTTCGAACGCATTTGTGTGGGACGTGTTTGTTGCAGCACACGAAATGGGACACAACATTGGTGCATTCCACACGCATAACTGCTTCTGGAGTCCGCCTGTTGACACGTGTCAGTTGAGCATCGACGGAACCGATGGTTGCTACAGCACACCGTCCTTGCGCCGCGTTGTACCTGGCACGATCATGAGCTACTGTCACCTTGCAAATGGTAGCCGTACACCTCTGACGTTTGGTACACGTGTAGCAGAGCGCATGCGCGGATGGATTGCAGCAAGCTCGTGCGCACCGTTCGTAACAAAGCCGACAGTGACGATCACAGAGCCACGCGGAACAGATGCGTACAGCCTTGGTGAGAAGATGACGATTCGCTGGGCCTCGGCCCGCGTCTCCGCTCTCAACCTCGCGTGGAGTCCGACCGCTAGCGGTCCATGGACAACATTTGCACCGAATGTGAACGCTGCAGATCGTCAGTATCTCTGGAGCATTCCTGCACTCGGTGTTACCACATTCTGGGTACGCGCAGAGGATGCATCGAACCCAGCAGTCAACGACACATCTCTTGCCAGCTATCGTATCAGCATTCCTGTTACGCTCGATGCACCAAAGGGTGGCGAGCGCCTCGGCCAAGGATCGTCCTACACGATTCGCTGGACGAAGGGTCAGGGCGTTGGAAATGTGAAGGTGGAATTCTCACCTGACGGAACTGCGTGGGAAGTTCTTCAAGAGTCGTCATCAGCAACATCGTTCGCATGGACGGTGCCGCCAGTGACAACAGAAAACGCACGGATCAAGGTTAGCGCGCTGAGTGCGCCGAACGTACCATCGACAAGCCAACCATTCGCGATCGGTGCTCGCCGTTTTGCTCTCGAGATTCCTGCTGAAAATGGATCGATCTGTAAGAATCAGCCGAATCAGTATCGCTGGAGTGCTGACTTCATCCCATCGATTCGTATTCAGTATTCGACAGACGCTGGTGCTAACTGGCGCACGGCTACGCAACAGTCAACGGTCGAAACGGTGCTGTGGCAGATCTTCAGCCGCAACGTAAACATGAACAACGTGCAAGCGGGCATCACGGTGCAGCTCCGCGTTATTGACGCGCAGTCGGAAGAAGTTCTCGCCACGCGCAACGCACTCCGCTTGGATTCATGCGATGCGCCAGTATCTGTACAAGAGGATGCTGCGACGGCAGGATTCGTGCTCCAACGTGTATCACCAAATCCTGCGACAACCACAGTGCGTCTCGATGTATCAGCGGCTACGGCATCAAGTGATGCATCGGTTGTGCTGATTGCGACAGATGGCCGTGAGCTTGTACTCCGCACCAACATTGCATTGCAACAAGGCGTTACGACACTCGAGATCCCACTCACATCTGTCGCTGCTGGTTCGTACCAGATTGGCGTGCGAATGGGATCACGCATGATCGTAGCTCCATTGGCGATTGTACGGTAATCATTTACTGAAGGAAGTGACGACGTGAGTCTGTTCAATAGCCTCGTTGTTGCCAGTCTTCCAGTCATCCCGAAGAGCATTGTTCGAATCGTGGCTCAGCGATACATCGCTGGGCCACAACTCGTTGATGCTGTACGCGTGACAAAGGAATTGATGGCGAAGGGTGCAACGTCGACAATCGACGTGCTTGGCGAGTTTGTGGAGTCGCGGGAACGCGCATTGCACGAGACCGCAACGCAAGCATCTGTGATCGGTGCGATTCATCAACATGGGTTGTCGGCGTACCTGAGTGTGAAGCTCACCTCGCTCGGACTCGACATCGACCATGAGTTTGCCTATCAGAACCTGGTGTCGTTGGTTGACATGGCAGCGACGCATGGAATCTTCGTGCGCATGGACATGGAGAACACGCCGTATACCGACGTTACGCTCGAGTTCTATCGCCGCCTCCGCCGCGAAGGAAAATCGAATGTCGGGGTTGTGATTCAAGCCTACCTCCGCCGCTCAGAAGCTGATATTCGCTCGCTGCTGGAGTTTGCTCCATCAGTTCGTCTCTGCAAGGGGATCTACGTTGAGTCTGCTGAGCACGCGTTTCAAGATCCGGATGAAGTACGCGCCAACTACAAGAAGCTGCTTGGCATCCTGCTCTCCGCAGAAGGTCGCACACACATCGCAACGCACGATGAAGAATTGATCGTCGACGCTGAACGCCAAGTTCGCGAGCGTGGATGTGATGCCTCGCGCTACGAGTTTCAGATGCTGCTCGGCGTTCGTGAAGACCGCCGTGATGCACTGCTCAAGAATGGTCATGGTGTTCGGATCTATGTGCCGTTCGGCGAAGACTGGTATGGTTATTCAACGCGCCGACTAAAGGAAAATCCAAAGGTTGCCGGATACATCGCCAAGGCTGTACTCACAGGACGATAATGAAGAACATCCGATTGATTGCTGGTGCGTGGTTGTGCACGCTAATTGTTGCATGCCAGACGCCGCAGGGCGCACCTGACACAACGGTGACGATCGGAACATTCAATATCGAATGGCTGGGCGATGGTGCGTCGGACACGAAGCCGCGCACCGATCAGGAGTGTTTACTGATTGCCGATGTGATTTCGCGAACCGGCGCTGATGTGCTTGGAGTGCAGGAGGTTGAGAACGACGCTGCCCTCCGCCGCGTGACACGGTACCTCGATGGATACAAGGGCTACCTGACAGATGCCGGTATCAAGCAGAACGTTGGACTCATCGTGCGTAACGACGTTGACGTGCAACAGCTCGGTACCTATGATGCATTAACGCTTGGACGCCGAGGCTTACGCCCCGGCTATATTGTGCGCTGCACAAAGGGCTCGTTCGACTGGGTGATGATGGTTGTGCATCTCAAGAGCACATCACGTCACGACAGCACAAACCAACTACGCGACGAATCGCGACAGATACGTACAGAGCAGGTGGCATTGTTGAAGCGCTGGTCGGATTCGGTGATCGCCGCAGGAAAAGAACGCGACGTCATCATCGTCGGCGACTTTAACGACTTCACGTCCCGTCGCCAGAATGCGACGCTCACGCCGCTGCTTGAAAGCCAGTCGATGCAGTTTCTCACCGGCGCACTGAAGAGCTGCAAGAACGACAACTGGACAACGATTGATCATGTCGTTGTGTCGTCGTCGGCACATCAACGCGTGATGAAGGGCTCGGAGCGCATGGAAAACACGCGAGCGTTTCTGCAGCCGCAAATGGCTGATGCCGTCAGCGATCATTGTCCGGTGATCGTCCGCTTTTCTACGGCCGGACCCGACAACGACTGATGTAAGGGGCTCGCGATTACGCGAAGACAGTAACGCGATTTCCTGATCGACGGCTCACATCTAACGCAGCATGTGAATGCGCGATCAAATCATCCCACGTCTCACGTGGTTCCGCCTGTGCAAGGCCGATCGATACGGTGAAGGACATACGCTTGCCATCAACATCGACAGGTGTGCTGGCAATGTCTCGACGCATCGTCTCCGTCCAGTTGTGCGCTTCCTGTGACTTGTAGCCAACCAGACCAAGTGCGAGGTGGTCGGCATCAAGGCGAGCAAGGATGTCGTACTCGCGAAGCTGCTGCTTCATCATACGCAGAACGTGCAGGATGGCATGTTCGCGCTGCTCAGCAGAAGCGCGTGATGGATCGAGATTCACAATGCACAGCGTGAGCGGGATGTTATAGTCGACGGCACGTGCGAACTCCTCGCGGACGCGCATCTCGAAGCCTTGTTGATTCAGGACGCCAGTGCCGTGATCCAGCAGCGCAGCTGTGCGGAGATCCTCTTCCTTGCGGAGCTGATCAAACAATGCACCAGCTTGTTCAGCCATGGCTGCGGCAAGCGCAACTTCCTGTTGTGCGAGAGGAGCTACAACGTTTTCGATAAAGAGCGCGCCGTAGGATTCCGATGCTGTCGAGAGTGGTACGGCAACGAACTGACCAACCTCAAGCGATGGTTCATTTGCCAACACGCGCATGCCTTCGTCGTCGGCCGAACGAACGACTGCTGTTGCATTCTGAATTGCTTCGCCGACAGCGGTCGTTGTAAGATCAACAGATACGCCGACGTTCTGACGATACCCGTCATCCAGAGCAGAGCGTGCATCTGTGAGTGTCCATGCGCCAACTTCACGATTGAACGTGACCACGCCAATGCGGCTGATGTCCATGTGCTGGATCAGCGTTGCAAACAGCGCACGCACAATCTGCTGTCCGTTCGTCGGTGTGCCACCCATGTGCTCACGGAACTGACGTGTCGCTTCAACGACGCTTGACGCCTGCATCAGATCGTAGCGCGTTGTGTACGACGAGACCAAGCCCGAAATCAGCTTCGTAAACTGTCCGAAGAAGCCAACCGTGATATCGGAGTATGCATCTTCGATCTTTGAATCCGCGCAGAGAATGCCGACGACGTTACCACCGTAGTACACCGGTACGCCGATGAATGAGATTGTCTGTGCAGACTTCACGTAGTACGGGAGAAGGTCGAGCTCAGCCGTAGAGCTGATCTGCGTGATGATCTCTGGGCGACCCTCACGTGCGATCTGACTCACCGCGTCGGCACCCATTGGAATCTTTCGCTCCTGCGTGAACTCGCTTTCAGCTTCCGTGATCTTTGCTTCAACCACAAGTTGCTGACGCTCACTATTCACCCACAGGAAGGCTGCCGTGCGGGCGTTCGTTGCCGACCGGATCACCATCAACACGCGGTTGAGCAGGAAGTCGAACTCACGACGCGGTTCTTGCGATGTGAGATCTTCTTCGTCGTCATTGACAAATGTTGCCAATGAAACCGCGGGAGAACGACGTGATGTTTCGCGCGGCTTCGATGTCTCGCTTACGAGATCGGAGATATCGTCGCCTGTACGCACAGGCGCGTCGACCACCTCGACTGCTTCGGAGGCTTCAGCTACTTCAGCTACTTCGATTACCTCAACTGCCTCAGGTGCCGCAGCATCAGGCACTTCCTCAGCGACCACATCGTCGTGCGACGGCTCGGATGCTATCAGCTCCGAACCCATGTCTTCTTCGGTGTTCGCATCGATTGTGATAGCAGCTGGCTCCTCGGTCTGTTCGACCACTTCGGGTTCTGGAGCAGGTATCGGACGTGACTTTGATCGTGGGCGAACAACAACGTCTTCCGAGAGATGAATCTCGTCGGTAACCGGACCCGTAATTGTTGCCGTCGTTGATGAGAACGTTGATTCTTCCAACGGCACAGGTGGATTCAGCTCAGCATTCTTGCGGTGTTCCTGGCGCAGCTCGCTTACAAGTTTCGGTGCGGCAGACGGCTTCGACTTCTTTGTGCCAAGGATGCGAATGCTCGACTCAGCGTCGGTGTGCTCGATGAACTGTGGAGCCTTCGGCGCTTGATCTTGCACCGGGCGAACCACTGGAGCAGGAGGGTCGATGGCTGGGCGTTGAACGAGGTCTGTATGCCCCTCAAACAAATCAATCTGCTTCTCATCAACGTAGGTTGTTTCGCCCCCTTCAACAAGACCGAAGGAGTTGCGATAGGCATCGGGATCGAACGTCTGCGATGTCTTCTTCCCGTCTGTTACAATGCGCGAGCCTAGGTCCGGCGTTTGCGACGGACGAATTGGAGCAATGATCTGCAGGTCGGTAAGACGAGGAGATACAATCATGAACAACGCAACGCCACCCAGGATCGAAATGCAGATGCCAATCAGGCGCACCGCCATCTCGTCGAGATAGATCGCAATGAACAATCCAACGGCCATCACCAAGAAGATGATTGAGTCGCTGGGTTGAAAGACAGTTCGAAGATCAACCTTTTGCTTCGGCATACGCTCTACGGAAGGAGTTCGATCTCGTATCGCATTGTTTGCGACATCGAGACAGTTTGACGCTCACTGCGCGGACCCCCGCGAACAGTGGCTGTAACATTCATCGAGATTGTGTTCTTTTTTGAAATCGTGTAACCACCATCGACATCAAGCAATGCGTCGGAGGATCCGGTGATTGCCGACTTGTCGATCGTAACCGCAATGCCAGCTTCGCGCGGCAGGGGGCGCACATTCATTGAGCCCGTCACCTGCGCATCAATAGTCGCAATGCGATGCGTGCGGATCTTCTTGACTGCAGTTACTTGGTATGTGGCCTTCGTCGCAACGGTGAAGAGTTCGGCAATCGGCGTTGTCATTGCGTTCGTCCAGCGTCCTGTCGAATCAAGTCGGCCCGCTGGAAACGGGATGATCTCTTGTCCGTGAAACGCCCCATAGATAGCGCTCTGCACCTGTGCGGTGAGCTGTGCCGACGCCGACGGCGGAGGGTTCTGACCGAGACTCTTTAGCAGCTGATTAACGATCTTCGACACATTGCCCACGCGGACGATGCCGCCACGATGATCGATCACGAGATCGACGTCTTCTCCGAGCAGCGCGTTGTACTGGATGAACTCCGGACTTGCGCGTTGTGCCGAATCCGACGACGAGTAGGACTTGCTCAACATTGCCGCGCCAGTTGAACGGTTGCGTGCTGTGAAGTTGACGCGTATTGAATCGAAGCGCATTGCCACGGTAAACGTCCCATCGGGATGAACTTCCCG
This sequence comes from uncultured Ignavibacteria bacterium, assembly GCA_903939735.1. Classification (GTDB taxonomy): domain Bacteria; phylum Bacteroidota; class Ignavibacteria; order Kapaibacteriales; family Kapaibacteriaceae; genus UBA10438. Next base: position 15,029 of record CAJAIA010000023.1, on the reverse strand, counting down.
AACGGTCTTGGTATACACGTGCGAGCTGCGCTGCTGCGCAATCGTTGAATCCTGTGTGGCTTCGGAGGACTGCGTTACGCGATAGCGCAAGACATCGCCTTTGCGGTAGCGTACGGCAAACGTATCCAGCGTAATGTCACGAAGCGGGAGCGACTCCGCTTGTGCGGTATCAGCGGCAGTAACAGCCGCAGCAGATGGAGCAGTGTCGGCGTCACGCGGTGTATCATCGGGGGAGCACGACCACATCGCGAGTGCGACGATGGAAACAAGGGCTCCCCGAGCGACGGCTCTCACCATTGATACTGACCCGTGAGTTTCCACATCGTCGTTGTTGTGACGTTGTGCGTGAACAGTTCAGTCTTTACCACGCCACGGAACCAGCTCTTCGAAACATGCTTGACCTCGTTGATCGTACCGTTTGCGGTCAGCAGAACTTCATTGTCGATCACCGCGCCACCGTCACGCACATTGCTCACGTATGGAATGCCGTAGACGTGGATCGGCTGCTGAGCACGAGCCTTGAGCGTATCCTTTGTGATGATGCTGTAGAGACCACCAGTGAAGCTTGCAAGACGCGACGTGACGTTGCCTTCGTACACAACGCCATCAATGCGTGATGTGAAGGCGTGGCGCCATGTGGAGTCGACACCCTTGCGTGTTCCTGGAATCACACGCTTCTGAAGATCGCCGTACTGCAAGAGATTTTCGCGATCGAGTGACTGCATCCAAATCGTGTAGACTACTGAGTCGAGGTCTGCAGCATTCTGTTGCAGATAATCGCGCCAGAAGTCGATTTGTTCGCCAGAGAGCTTCGTGACTTCGCCGTACGGACTCACCGTGAGTTCATACGTGCGGTTCAATGGTCCAGCATAGTTGTTCAGATCAGCAAAATTCTTCGGCGTGATGTCCTTCTGCGAGTCATAATTGATCTCGACGCCAGCTGATTTGAAGCGGTACACCAGAGAGTCGATGTTCACGACAAGCTTTGCGATTCCGTCGAGCGACTCAATACAGCGAACTGTTACTTGATACGTAGCCGTACGCTCGTAGGTCTTACGGGATGAATCACTGTGAACGCGTTCGACAGTGGTTTGTTCAATCACTTCATAGTTCTGTGCGATGCCCGCGCGGTAGAGTGCTTGCAGGCGGTATTCACGCCGCTGCGGTACCGCGGATTCTTGTGCGTGCGAAGCAAGGGGCACCAAGCACAATGCGATGAGTGTGCTCAAGAAAAGGCTTCTGTGTGTCATGTTCGTGCGCATGGAAAAACCGTAGGAATCTACCACAAAACAGCCAGAAACAAGACGAGGGCGGAAGCCGCCCTCGTCGTACATCACCAACGTCGCAAGAGGTGAATTCGTGTTATCAGGCGTTGTTGATCAGTTCGCTCTCAGCGAAGAAGAACGCCACTTCGTTAACGCCGTTTTCAACCGAGTCGGAACCGTGAACGGCATTCTCGCCCTTGCTTGTTGCGTACTTCTTACGGATTGTGCCTTCAGCTGCTTCGGCTGGGTCTGTCGAGCCAATCAGGGCGCGCCAGTCAGCGATTGCGTTTTCCTTCTCGAGTGCAATCGGCACGATTGCGCCGCTTGACATGAAGTTGACCAGTTCGCCGTAGAACGGACGTTCCTTGTGCACGCCATAGAACTCACCTGCAACAGCAGGGGAGATGCGTGTGAGCTTCATGCCAAGTACGCGGAAGCCCGCAGCTTGGATCATCGCAACGATGTTGCCGATGTTTTGATTGCGGACGCCGTCAGGCTTGATAATGCAGAGTGTGCGTTCGATTGCCATGGTAGTAGTGTGTTCGTTCGTTAAACAATGTTCGAGTTGAGGTTTACTTCTTCGCAGCTGTGCTGTCGAGAAGGTTCTTCATCGTGATGCCGATCGTAGCTGGCGACTCAACAACAGTGATGCCGCAAGCGCGCATCGTTGCCATCTTGTCAGCCGCTGTGCCCTTACCACCGGAGATGATCGCGCCTGCGTGACCCATGCGGCGTCCCGGAGGTGCTGTCTGACCAGCGATGAAGCCTACGACTGGCTTCTTTACGTGTTCCTTGATGTACTCCGCAGCTTCTTCTTCGGCGTTACCACCGATTTCGCCGATCATGACGATGGCTTCTGTTGCTGGGTCCTCATTGAACAGCTTGATCGCATCGATGAAGCGTGTACCAATGATTGGGTCGCCACCGATACCGATGCAGGTTGTTTGACCAAGACCGACGTCAGAGAGTTGGCGAACTGCTTCGTACGTGAGTGTTCCAGAGCGCGACACAAGTCCAACCGGACCACCGCCAGTGAAAATGAAGCCTGGCATGATGCCGATCTTGCATTCGCCTGGAGTGATGATGCCAGGGCAGTTTGGACCGATCAGGCGGACATCCGAGTTTTCGAGTGCAGCTTGGACCGGGATCATGTCCTTCACAGGGATACCCTCTGTGATGCAGACAACCACCTTGATATCCGAAGCGATTGCTTCGAGGATTGCATCGGCAGCCATTGGAGCCGGCACGAAGATGATCGATACATCACAGCCAGTTGCGGCCTTAGCATCTGCAACAGTGTTGAACACTGGTACGGAATGCGTGAATGCATCGTCGCCCTTCCCGGCGTACATTGTGCCACCCTTGCCAGGTGTTACGCCACCAACGACATTTGTACCGTAGGCAAGCATCTGCGATGTGTGGAAGGTTCCTTCGCCGCCGGTAATGCCTTGGACGATGACCTTGGAATTCTTGTTGACCAAAACGCTCATAGTGAGTTGTCCTTTGTGGGATAGACTCCAAAAATACGGACAAAACCGACTATAACGGGAGGATTCGATGGTTGAGATGACACTTGTCTACGAAGGCCAACTCCGATGTGCCGCAACGCACGGTCCGTCAGGCACGACGCTTGTTACTGATGCGCCTGTCGATAATCATGGGCGCGGCGAGAGTTTCTCGCCGACCGATCTTCTGGCGACGGCGCTGGGATCGTGTATGCTAACCTACGTGGGATTGGCTGCAACCAAGCATGGTTGGGAGCTCGAGGGGACGCGCCTGACGGTGAAGAAGGAGATGGTCGCCGACCCTCTACGCCGCATTGGCAGGCTGTCGGTGGAGATTCGATTGCCGAAGCCGATGGATGGTGAGGGACTACGGATCCTTACCAATGCGGTAACGACATGTCCGGTAAAGCTGAGTATTTCGGAGGCGATTCAGGTGCCGATTACGTTCGTCGGACACGAATAGCACTCTGCGCTTAGGCTGTCCGCGCGAGACGTCCAGCAGTGGCCATCAAGAGTTCATCGCTCCACATCGGACCCTGCAGCTGCATCCCGATGGGGAGTCCGGCTGCGTCGCTGCCGAATGGCAGGCTGATCGCAGGAATGCCCGCGATGTTGGCCGAAACCGTGAAGTAATCACTGAGCCACATGCTCACGGGATCCTTCTTTGCGCCACGTTCAAACGCAGTTGTCGGTGTGGTTGGCATCGCAAGAAGATCTACCCGACCAAAGATGTCGGTATATGCGTCGCTGATGCGACGACGCGCCTGCTGTGCCTTGGTGTAGTATGCGTCGTGGTAACCACTCGAGAGGACATACGTGCCGAGCATGATGCGTCGCTGCACTTCGGCTCCAAATCCTGCGGTACGCGAAGCGGTTGTGATGTCGCCATGCTCCGCGTCAACACGCAATCCGAAGCGCACGCCGTCGAAGCGCGCAAGATTACTCGACGCTTCTGCCGTGGCGAGAATGAAGTACGTTGGGATCCACGTTTCACTGTGTGGTACAGTGATATCAACCACCTCCGCACCTAGTGCTGCGAGTGCGTCACGATATGCGCTGTATGCGTCGATCATTTGTTGATCACAGCCGGTGAGCTGTGACATCGGCATTGCTCCGATGCGCAACGGACGTTCACCGACCGACCAAGGCGCACCCTGTGTCGATGTTGAGTCCATCGGGTCGTGGCCACTGATCACCGAAAACACATCCTGCATATCGTCGATCGACGTCGAGAAAAGTCCGATCTGATCCAGCGACGAAGCAAAGGCAACCAGTCCGTAGCGCGACATGCGTCCGTAGGTTGGCTTCAAGCCGAAGGTTCCGCAGAATGCAGCAGGTTGGCGAATCGAACCTCCCGTATCTGAGCCGAGAGAAACATGACACATCCCACTTGCCGCGGCAACAGCCGAGCCGCCCGACGAGCCGCCAGGTACGCGTGCATGATCGAGGTGGTGGTGGACCGGACCGAAGGCAGAGGTTTCGTTGGATGAGCCCATTGCGAATTCATCCATGTTCGTCTTACCGATACAAATCGCACCTGCGTCGATAAGCCGCTCAATCACCGTTGCATTGAACAGAGGCTGGAATCCCTCGAGCATGCGCGATGCGCACGTTGTTGGAAGCCCCTTGACATGAATGTTGTCTTTGACAGCGATCACCATGCCTTCGAGTGGACGTTGCAGACCAGATGCGTAGCGTTCGTCGGATTCGAGTGCCTGACGTTGCGCACCGTCGGTATCAACTGCGAGGAAGGCGTTGAGTTCCGACTGCGCGGCAATACGCGAAAGGAATCCGTCAACTGAATCGTTGACGGATGAAGTGCCTGATGCGAATGCGGTGCGTGTGTCGGTAAACGTCATGTCGGTTGTGATGCGTCCTGTGAGGGTTGGTCGTCGTCGGCCTGCTGTGTATCTGTGTCAACCACGCGTGATGGTGGCTGTGCAGCAACAATCTCAGTGGCTGGGGTGTAGCTCGGTGAAGGGGGCGTCGCATGCTGCGTCGGCTCCACCGAAATTTCGGCGGAGATATCGCGTATCTGCTGCTTGAGATCCTCCTGCGCTTTGCGGAATTGGCGAATGCCTTTCCCTACCTGTTGCGCCATCTCAGGGATCTTCTTTGGACCGAACATCAGAATTACGACAAGCAAGATGAGCAGCAGCTCACCACCACCGACGTCAAACATCTTAGTTCGAGCCGTCGCCGTTTGGTGTGCGCTTCTCCGATGCATCGTCGCCCTTACCCGCGGCAGCATCCTTGAATTCCTTTACGCCCGAGCCGAGGCCGCGCATAAGATCCGGAATCTTCTTAGCACCGAAGAGAAGAACGATAACGAGAGCGATGATGATGATCTCGGTTGTTCCAAGGTTTGGCATGCTGACCTCCGTGATGGATCAACGTGAAGAAAGTTCGAGAGCAAGGCTTGCAAACACACTGACGCCGTCGGTTGAGCCCAGCAGCGGATCGCATGCGCGTTCCGGATGCGGCATCATACCCATGACGTTGCCACGTGCGTTGGTAATCCCTGCGATGTTGTTGATGCTGCCGTTTGGATTCGCCGCCGCGGCGATCGAACCATCCGATGTAGCATACCGATAGAGCACTTGGTTGTTGCCTTCGATTTCATTGATCACGTCGGCCGGTGCTGTGAAACGTCCTTCACCGTGCGCGATCGGGATGCGCAGCACGCTGCCAGCCGTCAGTGCGCCTGTGAACGGCGAATTGGTGCGTTCGACGCGCAGGTGCACGTCTTTGCACACGAATGACAGGCCTTCGTTGCGGATGAGTGCGCCAGGGAGCAGACCCGACTCACACAGAATCTGAAATCCATTGCAGATTCCGAACACGATTCCACCGTCGTTCGCAAATGCGATCACCGACTGCATGATGGGCGAGAACCGTGCGATAGCGCCAGTTCGGAGATAGTCGCCATAGGAGAATCCTCCCGGCAAGATCACTGCATCAAGTCCGCTCGGTAGCGACGTATCCTTGTGCCACAACCGTACGGCTGTGTTGCCCGTAATCGTTGCGCCAAACTCTGCGTCGGCATTACAGTTCGAACCAGGGAAGGTGACGACACCGATCTTCATGCCGATGCTCCTGCAGCCTTTTCGGCGATGTCGATATGCACGTCTTCCATCACAGGATTAGCAAGAAGCTTTGCGCAAGCCTCTTCCACCGTCGCGCGAGCCGTGTCAATATCTGGCGCGAGCACGTCGAGTTCGATGTGCTTGCCGATGCGCACGTTCGCCATGCCTTGCATGTGCAGGGAGTGAAGAGCATTCTCAACAGCCTTGCCTTGTACGTCGAGGATGGCGCGGCGCAATGAAACGATAATCGATGCGGTGTAGGTCTTCATGAGCTTACATGGTAAAAGGATCTGGATCATCTTCCTCGATCGAGTCGTCTTGCTCGGAACGATCGCGGAGGAACACCACGAGGTGTCGAATCGCGCCGCCGATGAGATAGACGATCATAAACGGGAAGAGTGCCTTGCCGCCGGTGATCACCGAAGCGACAAGAGCAACGAAAAATACGGAAAAGACAACCGGCCGCTGGCGAAGACTCTTCAGCGACGGGCGCGGGAGGTTGTCGTACTTGATTGTACTGACCATCGCGAGTGCGGCAAACACGGTTACTGCGGCGGTCGCACCAGGCTTCCATGCCTCGGGAAGCTCATTCGAAGGAAGCCACAAGGCGAGGAACGACACGATCATGAACGCACCAGCAGGGATGGGCATGCCGCGGAAGTACAGCTTGTCTTCCATGCTCGTGAGCTGCACGTTAAAGCGGGCAAGACGCAGCACACCGGCTAGGGCCGGCAACGAGGCTAGGAGTAGACCCCACTGATGCCAGTCGTGGAACATTGCCTGATAGAGCATCGCCGATGGAGCCACGCCAAACGACACAGCATCGCAGAGGGAGTCGAGCTCGACGCCAAACTCCGACGTACTGCGTGTGATGCGCGCCACCACGCCATCGAGCATGTCGAAGACGCCGGCCGTCACAATCAGCAATGCAGCCCGGTCGAGATGCCCCTCGAAGCATGCGACGATCGCTGCAAACCCGCAGAACAGGTTCGCCAGTGTGAAAAGGTTCGGAATGACCGATCGAGTAACGCGCATGGAGAGCCCCTTACCCCTTCAACCGGGCAAGGATGGTGTGTGAGCTGCGGACAACGTCGCCGGGGCGCACACAGATCTCTGCTGTGGCCGGCACGGTTACGTCCATCCGGGAGCCGAACTTCATCATGCCGAAACGCTCGCCGACGCGCACGACGTCGCCCGTCTTGGTATCGTACACAATGCGGCGAGCCAGAAAACCCGTGATTTGCTGGTAGGAGATACGGCCCGTAGGAGTGTCGAGAACAAAGATCGAGCGCTCGTTCTCGGTGCTCGACTTTGGATTAAAGGCCATCAGATACTTACCTGGGATGTACCGTGCCTCGGCGATGGTGCCGCTGGCCGGGTAGCGATTAACGTGGAGATTCACCGGCGAGAGGAAAATGCTGATCTGTACGGCGGGGCCGCCCAGCTCCGGACTATGCTCAACCGGGTCAACGTTGACCACTTTGCCGTCGGACGGCGCCATGATCAGGTGCGCATTGGCTTCCGCTTCCGGGAGAAGGGGGCGCTCAGCGTCGCGAAAGAACCACAACGTGAAGGCGATGACGAGCAGCCCAAGCAGCACACTCAGCGTCTGCACAGCAACTGGCATCGGGGTTAATGCAAGGAGGAGCAAGCAAGCGCCAATGCCCAACATCAGGAAAGCGTTATCGCGACCGTAGGGAGTGATCATGAATAGGGAAGAAACAGGACGTTCAACGGTTGGTGGGGGATTCGATGGTTCGTAGATTCGCTACTTCAAAAGTAGTGAATCCGCGCCTCCTGACCCTTTATTTGGCAATCCTCGCATGAAGTTTACCGTTGCGCTTCCAGACCTCCAGAAGGCATTGCAAAAAGTGCTCCCGGCAATTCCGGCAAAGAGCACAATTCCAGTTCTCGAACACATCCACGCGTCGTTGGACGGAAGTGACCTAACCTTCACGGCCACCGACCAAGAGATCACGATCTCCCTGCGCATTCCTGTCGCGGGTGAACTTGATGGCGCGCTCTTGATCCCTGCACGTCAGTTCCATGACCTTGTCAAGGAGTTGGGCAACGCAGGTACGATCGAAGTGCACGCTGATGAACGTTCGCAGCTGGTAACGGTGCGCACGCCAACAGGCTCCTTCGAAATGAAGGCGCTGGATGCAGCTGAATTCCCAACGATCCCGCCGTTTCCGGACGCGCAGGTTGCATCGCTGCGGAAGGAAGACATGTCGCGCATGGCCAACAAGACAGTATTCGCGGTGTCGACTGAAGAGTACCGTCCAAGCATGACGGGTGTGTTCTTTCAGTTCAACGGCGACAACGTCACGGCCGTTGCAACGGATGGTTTCCGCCTGAGTCGTGTGATCGTAAAGGCTGCCGAGGGCACATCCTTCCCGTCAGGACTGGAAGCAATCGTCCCGTCGCGTGCTGTAGATCTGCTTCGCCGCATCGACAGTGATGTTGAGATGGCTGTGTCTCGCACCCATGCGCGGTTTACGATCGGATCGATGACTATCACTACGCGCATCATCGACGAGAAGTATCCGCCGTATCAGAACGTTATTCCGTCGGACAATGACAAGTCGCTGATCATCAATCAGCGCGAAATCTTGAGCGCTATCAAGCGTGTGTCGCTGTTTGCAAATTCGAACACACGTCACGTGCGCTTCTCCATGGAGCAGTCGGTCCTAGCTGTGCATTCCGAGGACGAGGACTCGGGTGGTAAGGGTACAGAAACAATTCCATGTGAATTCTCCGGCAAGAGCTTCGAGGTAGGCTTCAACTACCGATTCCTCGAAGAGGCGATTAAGAATATTTCTGCCGATGATGATCCAGACCTCAATGTTCGGATGACGTTCTCGACGCCAATTCGTGCGGTCCTGATCACACCGGGCGCAGGCAACGACTCGCTCTTGATGCTCGTTATGCCTGTGAAGATCTAACGGAATCACTGATGGTTCTCCGCTCTGTTTCTCTTACCGACGTGCGCAATCACGAGTACAGTGATGTGCTGTGCGCGCGCGACGTAAATGTGCTGAGCGGACGGAATGGATCGGGAAAAACATCGGTGCTTGAAGCAATCAGTTTGTGTTCGCTCGCGAAGAGCTTTGTGCCTGTGATGGATCACGCGTTGATCCGTCGTGGCGCAGAGCGCTGTATTGCGAGTGTCGACGCTGTACGTGATATGGACGTGCCGTACCGCGTATCGGTAGCAGTGCAGCCAGGCGTGCGCAAGCGCATCGCAACGGCGCACGGATCGAACCTGACGCCACGCGATATCATCGGTGAGATTCCGGTGGTTGCGCTTTCGCCCGATCACAAGAGTATCACACTTGGTGGTCCGGCCGAACGTCGTGCCTTTATCGACGGCGTGATGGCGCAATCAAGCAAGCGCTATACCGAGCTGCTCTATGAACACCGTCGGTTGCTGAAGCAACGTAACGCTGTGTTACAGTCGGGTATGGGCGCAGCGATGCAGACAAGTTTGGATGTGTGGACGGAGCAGTTTGTGATGGTGAGTGCCGAGCTCGTCGAGCGTCGTCAACGTTGGCTTGCTGATGTGGCACCACGCGTGCGCGAAGCGTACCAGGCGGTGTCGGGCGTTCATGAAGTGATCGATATCACCTACGAACCTGATGTTTGCTCGCAAGGCGCGCTGCCGCGTGATGCGGAACTAACAACCGAACGTGTCGCTGAGGCGTATCGCGTGCTTGCGGCGCAACTGCGTGCGCGTGAGATGGCCCGCGAGAGCACGATGTTTGGTCCGCAAAAAGATGAGATTGCATTTCATATCAACGGTGGCTTGGTGCGTGAGACAGCGTCACAGGGACAGCATAAATCGCTCTTGGTAGCATTGAAGCTCGCCGAGTGTGATGTGTTGCACGAGCATTGCTCGGAACGTCCTGTGGTGTTGCTTGATGATGTGTTCAGCGAACTCGATCGAGATCGTTGCGCACGCGTACTTGAGCGCATCGTTGCAATGGGCATGCAGTGTTTTGTGACGACGACCGATGGTGATGATGTTGTGTCGATGATGGACAGGCTGATGCATGTGCGAGGCGGACGTCTTGAGATGCAGCTGATGCGCGTTGCTGATGGCTGCGTCACGATCGACGCAGGCGTGTCGGCGCATCACCTCCCTTCGGCGGAGGCCGCGTAACATGCAGGCACTTGCTGAATTACTCACGTCGTTTGTCAAACAACATCGACTTGAACCGGAACTCGAAAAGGCACGTCTGCCACGGTATTGGCAAGACGTGGTAGGTGAAGCACTGGCATCGCGCACGGTGTTGCGATCGTTCGATCAGGGAATCCTTCGGGTTCATGTCCCTGAAGCACCATGGCGAAGTGAACTGGTGATGCGCAGAGAAGAATTACGACAAAAGATTAACGCGTGTGCTGGCGGTGAATTGGTCCGAGAGATCATCATTCGCTAACCTGCACACCACACACTGGAGAGAAGAGTATGTCAGAAAACACACCAGTCGCTGCTGGGTATAATGAAGACAGTATTAAAGTCCTGGAAGGACTTGAGGCTGTTCGGAAACGTCCTGCCATGTACATCGGCGACGTTGGCGAGCGCGGACTCCATCACTTGATCCAAGAGGTTGTCGATAACTCTATCGATGAAGCGCTTGCCGGGTTCTGCCGCAACATCACCATCACACTGCACTCCGATGGATCGTGCTCTGTTGGTGATGATGGACGTGGTATCCCGGTCGGACCGCACCCGGTGAAGAAGGTGTCGACACTTGAGGTCGTGATGTGTACGCTTCACGCCGGTGGTAAGTTCGATAAGAACACCTACAAGGTATCGGGTGGTCTGCACGGTGTGGGTGTTAGCTGCGTGAACGCGCTTTCGACCGACTTGACGGTGACCGTCGAGCGCGAAGGCAAGCTGTACGAGCAGAAGTACAAGATCGGCGCGCCGCAGGGTCCGGTGAACGAAGTCGGCACATCAACACGTACCGGTACAACTGTTCGCTTCTGGCCAGATGCGACCATCTTCCGCACCGTTGAATTCCGCTATGAGAAGGTCGCTGAGCGACTGCGCGAGCTTGCTTTCTTGAATCCGGACGTAACGATCACACTGAGTGACGAGCGCGATGGACAGAAGGATGTCTATGCATATCGCGGTGGTCTTGTAGACTTCGTGCGCTACATGGATGCCAACGCTACTGTCATCACGAAGCCAATTCTGATGTCGGGTGTTGCGTCGAATGAGTCGGGTGTTGAAACTGTTGTAGACGTGTGCTTCGAGTACAACTCCGGCTACAGCGAGACGCTCCTTTCGTACGTAAACAACATCAACACTGTTGAGGGTGGCACGCACGTCTCTGGTTTCCGTTCGGCACTGACGCGGACGCTCAATGCGTACGCTGCGTCGAACAACATGCAGAAGAAGGACATCAACCTGACGGGTGAAGACTTCCGTGAAGGACTCACAGCGGTAATCTCGGTGAAGGTTGCTGAGCCTCAGTTTGAAGGTCAGACAAAGACCAAACTTGGCAACGGCGAAACAGAAGGTATCGTCCGCTCTATCGTGAACGAAGAGCTTTCGAAGTACCTCGACGCCAATCCAAGCGCTGCAAAGCACATCATCGAAAAGGCAACACAGGCTGCGGAAGCGCGTGCGGCTGCACGGAAGGCGAAGGACCTCATTCGTCGTAAGGGGGCACTCGAGAGCGGATCGCTGCCTGGCAAGTTGGCCGACTGTTCACTGCGTTCGCCTGAGGACACCGAGATCTACCTCGTTGAGGGTGACTCTGCTGGTGGTTCTGCCAAGCAGGGTCGCGACCGTCGATTCCAGGCGATTCTCCCGCTCAAGGGTAAGATCCTCAACGTGCACAAGGCACGTCTGAATAAGGTGCTTGAAAATGAAGAAGTGCGTACGATCCTCACAGCGATCGGTGCTGGCTTCGGTGACGATTTCGATTCAGCGAAAGCGCGCTATGGCAAGATCATTCTCATGGCCGATGCCGACGTGGACGGATCGCACATTCGCACACTGTTGCTGACGTTGTTCTGGAAGCACATGCCAGACCTGATCACGGATGGCAAGTTGTATATCGCGCAGCCACCACTGTATAAGCTCAAGAAGGGCAAGCAGGAGTACTACGCATACAACGATCAAGAGCGCGACGAAATCATTGCGCGCATTCGCAAGGAAAAGGCCGAGAAGAAAGCTGCCAAGAACGCCGATAAGGTTGCCGAAAAGGCAGTCGAGGCAGATGAACCGGAAGCAACAGTTGAAGAGGGTGCAACGGCGGATGGCATCGTAATCAATCGCTTCAAGGGTCTAGGTGAAATGAACCCAGACCAACTCTGGTCGACGACGATGAATCCTGAAACGCGCACGTTGCTTCGCGTAAGCATTGAGAATGCTGCAGAAGCAATGCACATCTTCGAGACGTTGATGGGCGAGGCTGTCGAGCCGCGCCGTGAGTTTATCGAGCGCAATGCGCAATACGTACGCAACCTCGATATCTAACAACCAGCAGTTGTCGTAAACAAGAGACCCCAGGCGTCTGCACTCGCCTGGGGTCGGATTGTAGGGAAGAACCAGAGGTTCAGTCCCCATACTGCTTCAGGAAATGCAGAAGCACCTGAGATAGTTCCCGACATTCTGTGAAGGGTCCAAACATTGTGGAAACACACCTACGGCTGGCCACCAGCGATGATGTCGCGCTGATTCACGACGTGGCTCTTGCCACCTGGGAGCCGACGTACCGAGATATTGTCTCGCAGGAGCAGATCGCGACGATGTTCGAGGATCTGCTGAGTATCCCGGCCATCACGCGACAGATTGAGCAGAACGAGGGCACCTACGTTCTTGCGCTTCAAGGCAACACCGCAGTTGGCTTCGCGTACGTCAGCTGCTCGCCAGATGAACCTCAGCGGTACAAGCTGCACAGACTTTATGTGAGGCCGACCGACCAGCGCAGTGGTGCAGGTCGACGTCTGCTTGAATGGGTCGAACAATTTGTGTTCGATCTCGGCGCAGACGAACTGATCCTTAACGTCAACCGGTATAACTCTGCAGTAGACTTCTATCGGAAGCTCGGCTACGAGACCATCGATACTGTCGATGTCCCGTATCGCGAGTACTGGCTCAACGACTACGTTATGCGCAAACAAAAAAGGCGAGACTCGTAAGTCTCGCCTTTTGTTCATTTCGCGTATTCGCTTAGTAGCGGTAGTAGTCCGGCTTGTATGGCCCCTTGACCTCGACGCCGATATACTTGGCTTGCTTGTCGTTGAGGACTTCGAGTTCCACGCCGATCTTCTTGAGATGGAGGCGTGCAACCTTTTCGTCGAGCTTCTTCGGCAGCGTGTAGACTTCGTTCTTGTATGACTTGAAGTTGTTCCACAACTCAAGCTGTGCGAGAACTTGGTTGGTGAATGAGTTCGACATCACGAATGATGGGTGACCCATTGCGCAACCGAGATTCACAAGACGTCCTTCAGCGAGAACGATGATGTCCTTCTTGCCGACAGTGTAGAGATCGACCTGTGGCTTGATTTCGATCTTCGACTTGCCGAAGTTCTTGTTGAGCCACGCCATGTCGATTTCGTTATCGAAGTGACCGATGTTGCAGACAATCGCCTTGTCCTTCATCGCGCGGAAGTGCTTCTCCGAAATGATGTCGCAGTTACCTGTTGCTGTCACCACGATGTCTGCTTCCTTCACGGCGTCGATCATCTTCTTCACTTCGAATCCGTCCATCGCAGCTTGCAGCGCGCAGATCGGATCGATTTCCGTGACAATCACACGAACGCCTGCACCAACCAATGATGCTGCAGAGCCCTTACCGACGTCGCCATATCCTGCTACAACAGCAACCTTGCCTGCGAGCATCACGTCGGTAGCACGACGAATCGCGTCGACAAGTGATTCCTTGCAGCCGTACTTGTTGTCGAACTTGCTCTTCGTAACAGAGTCGTTGACGTTGATCGCTGGGAGTGGGAGCGTGCCATTCTTGACGCGCTCATAGAGGCGGAGTACGCCGGTGGTTGTTTCTTCCGAAAGACCGCGGATGGCTTCAACGAGCGCAGGGTACTTGTCGAGCACCATGTTCGTGAGATCGCCACCGTCGTCGAGAATCATGTTGAGCGGCTTGCGATCCTTGCCGAAGAACAGCGTTTGCTCGATGCACCAGTCGAATTCTTCTTCGTTCATGCCCTTCCATGCAAACACCTGAATGCCGGCCTTTGCAATTGCAGCTGCGGCGTGGTCTTGCGTAGAGAAGATGTTGCAGCTCGACCATGTGACTTCAGCACCGAGGTCGACAAGTGTCTCGATGAGCACAGCTGTTTGGATTGTCATGTGGAGACAGCCCGCAACGCGTGCACCCTTCAATGGCTTCTTGCCCTTGAACTCCTGACGGAGTGCCATCAAGCCTGGCATTTCAACTTCGGCGAGACGGATCTCCTTGCGACCCCACTCGGCGAGGTCCATGTTGGCCACGGCGTATTGTCCGGCCTTGTGAGCGATTTGACCCTTGGCGACGCGGGTTGGCGTTTTGAGTGCCTTCGGTGACGCAGAGCTCTTGCTCACGCCATTCGTGTGCACGCCGTTCGTCGACGCTGTGGTCTTGTTCTTCTTCTTGACGGTCGTTGTAGCCATACGAGGTGTATTGGGAGTGAGAAAGTGATCAGGCAAAGTTCTGTGTAAACACGTCACGGAGGTCAAGATGTTCCCAAGGGAACTCATGACGTCCAAAATGTCCGTAAGCAGCCGTCGGACGGTAGATCGGACGACGCAGATTGAGGCGCTTAATGATGCCTGCTGGCGTGAGATCGATCTCCTTCCAGATGAAGGCTTCCAGTTCGCGCTCGTTCACGGCCGATGTGCCGTGCATGTTCACGTTGATCGACACCGGCTGGGCCACGCCAATGGCGTAGGCAAGCTGGATCGTGCACTCGCGAGCAATGCCAGCGGCAACGATGTTCTTAGCCAGGTGGCGTGCTGCATAGGCAGCCGAACGGTCAACCTTCGTTGGATCCTTGCCTGAAAACGCACCGCCGCCGTGTGGTGCACGACCGCCATAGGTATCGACAATGATCTTGCGTCCTGTAAGCCCCGTGTCACCGTGTGGTCCACCAATCTCGAACACACCCGTTGGGTTTACGTGATACTTGGTGTCTGATGTGATCAGGTGTTCTGGGAT
>CAJAIA010000022.1 GCA_903939735.1 uncultured Ignavibacteria bacterium | reverse complement strand
GGATTCACAGTCAATCTGGCAGTCCAAGCAACAGCCACAGCAGGTGAAACATATCAATGGTTCAAGCGTGGTGTTGCACTGGCCAATAGCGCCAACATTACTGGTGCGACTACGCCATCGCTCACTATTCGTGCACTTGCATTTGCCGATACATCAGGCGCATACTACTGTGTTGTAACTGGTGGCTGTGCAACAGTGCGTTCGCGTGATGCACGCGTATACATCCCACAGGCGTTCGTAACACTGCAACCACGCGACACAACGGTATGTCCAGGAGACACCGTCGTGTTGCGCGCAGCTGGTGCACCGGGTGGTGGCGATGCAGCGATTGGTTATCAGTGGCGCTATTACAACGGCGACAACCTTAAGGACGGCGGACGTTTCTCTGGCACACAGAGTCCGACACTGCGTATCAATGGCGTACGTGCGGAAGATGCACGTCAGATCGTCTGTGTCGTGCAAGGTTTCCCGTCGCGTCAGGTGCGTTTTTCGAACACGGTGAACGTCATCGTACGTCAGGCACCACGCATCACGAAGCAACCAACTGCACCGAATGGATTACGTGAGCAGTTGATTTGCGAAGGACTCGTGTTCCAACTTCGCGCACTGGTTGAAGGCGAGCAGCTGTCGTATCAGTGGTTCCGCAACGGGGTAGCGATTCCGCGTGCAACGCAGGCAGATTACAGCTCGACAACTCCAGGTGCGTACGTTCTTCGTGTGAGTGGTACATGCGGACAAACGCTGCTGTCAGACACGGTTCGAATCGTGTCGACTGTGCGTCCAACGCTTGGCACAATCCGTGAAACGCTCCTCCGCGTCAAGGAAGGGGATTCGTTCACACTCACAGTTACGCTCGCAGAGGGTAGTCAGCCAGTCCGCTACCAATGGTCACTCGACGGACGAGCAATCGCTGGTGCAACAACTTCATCGTACACCGTGAAGGGCACATCGTCATCCGATGCAGGACGCTACGTATGTACAGCCACAAATGACTGCGGCAGCGACATTTCGGCTGTCATCGAAGTACGCACGTACCGCGATGATCCAACATCGGTGAACGAGCAGGTCGCACGCATCTCATCGGTACGGGTTGAACCACATCCGGTTGCTTCGATCTCGTATCTCCGCATTACTGCCGATCAGGCCGGTACCATCCGCATCATCATCCGTGACATGCAAGGTCGTGAAGTGTTCAGCACAACGGCGATCGTTGCCGAGGCAGGCGACACAGCCATCATGCTCAATGCGGCAACACTTGGTAGTGCCGGACTCTATAACGCGACCATTATGGCGGGTGGGTCGACAATGAACGTTCCTGTTGTTGTAGCCCCCTAACTCGCAGGCCGCATAGACTTTTCCACAACGCGGCGCATCGCTCAGTCGATGCGCCGCGTTCGTCGTAATTTCATGTCATGACACGACACGACCTTTGCACAGCCATCTACGACGTTGCGCACATCACTGGCGAGTTCAAGCTTCGCAGTGGCATTACCAGCAACGAGTACTTCGATAAGTATCAATTCGAGAGCGATCCAGCGATTCTCGCTTCCATCGCCGAGCACATGGTGTCGCTGATCCCTGAAGGGACAGAAGTCCTGGCCGGACTCGAGATGGGCGGACTTGCCATTGCGACCGCGCTTTCACTGCGCACCGGTATTCCTGCCGTGTTCGTACGCAAGAAAGCCAAGGACTACGGCACATGTAAGCTTGCTGAAGGACCAGACATTTCAGGCAAGCGCGTGCTCATCGTCGAAGATGTGATTACGAGCGGTGGTCAGGTAATCATGAGTGGCGATGATCTCAAGAATCTCGGCGCGCTCACGAATCATGTCGTGTGTGTGATCGACCGTGAACAGGGTGGACGTGAGAAGCTGCGTGAAGCTGGGTTCGAACTTAGCGCACTCTTTACGATGACCGAACTCAAAGCAGGACGATGAAGATCATTAGTTGGAATGTCAACGGCATCCGTGCTGTGCAGAAGAAGGGCTTCATGGAGTGGTTCAACTCCACCAAGGCCGATGTGATCTGCGTGCAGGAGACGAAGGCCGACGTCGACAAGATCCCAGACGAGCTGAAGAACATTCCCGGCTATCATAGCTACTTCCACTCATGTTCCATCAAGAGTGGCTATAGTGGTGTCGGCGTATTCACGCGCATCAAACCAGAGAACGTCACCGAGAAAATCGGCATCGAAGAGTTCGATGGTGAAGGCCGCATCCTCGAAGTCGACTTCGGCGAATTCATCCTCTACAACGTCTATTTCCCCAACGGGTCAAGCGAGAACAAGCGCGTGCCATTCAAGCTGCGCTTCTACGATGCATTGCTCGCACGCTGCAACGAGCAGCGGGCAGGGGGCCGGCGAATCGTGGTGTGTGGTGATTACAACATCGCACACAACCCTATCGATCTCGCACGTCCGAAAGAGAACGAAGGGAACACCGGGTTCTTACCCGAAGAACGTGCCGTGCTCGACACAATGGTTGCATCGGGTTGGGTTGATACGTTCCGTGAGTACCATCCTGAAGAGCCAGATCATTACTCGTACTGGGACTACTTCACGCGTGCACGCGAGCGCAATGTTGGATGGCGCATCGACTATCACTTCATCACCGACGATCTGCGTCCTGCGCTTAAGAATGCGTGGATTGCGCCCGACGTCATGGGCAGTGATCACTGTCCGGTCGGCATCGTGCTGAATCCGTAAGGGATCGGATTACTGTCCGTTCCTCTTCCACGACGCCCAGAGCGAAGCACCTGCGCCAAGGAACACGAAGTTCTTCAGGATGTACTGTCCCTCGAGGGAGAGCTGGTATGGCCATGTGAGGAATGTATCCTCCGGAAGAAGGATGAGCGGCATGATCGTACCCGCCATATGCAGTAGGAACATGACCATCGTCACCTTCGTCCAGCGTGGAACGAGGAACATGATGCCGATCATGCACTCCCAGATGCCAAGGAGCGTGGGAACGTTATCGAACGGGATCCAGCCCAGGGTGCTGTCAACCAGGTGGCTAGCTGGACTCAGGTGAAACGGCTTGAGGATGCCGAACCAGAAGAAGACGATCGCAAATCCGATACGCAGCATACGCGCATGATGACGATCGATGAATGCCGTCAGGCCCCCTGTCATGGTGTCTTCACGCATTGACGTGCGAGCGACTTACTTGATGACGTAGGATTCGTACCAGACCTGTACGGTGGCTTTTACCGGACCTGGCTTTGCGGCTGGTTTGCGGCTGTTGCCATCGAAGTCGCCGGAGATAGACTTCGGAATCTTGAGCGCATCCATCTCCATCGAGATCTTCGTGAACGACGGCAGGGCATACGAGCGAGCCTTCGCGTTGTCGTACGAGAGCTCAATGGTTACCGTTCCAGCCTTCTTTGTGGTGGAGATTACCTTACGAGCGACCATGGCTGTGGTGTCGACCCAGATCGTTGCCACGACGATATCGGAGGATTCGTCGCTTGGGAGCACCTTGATTTTGCGCATCGAGTTCTCAACGCCCATGTCGATCGCCGTGAAGTCCTTCGACAGCAACTTGAGTGCGCCGAGATCGACGCCGTCCTTTGGGAGCATCGCAAACCCTGGTGCATCGATAGTAGTCTTGTCAGGTGCTGTATGCTTGAGCGTAGCCGTCATATCTGGCACACGCATAAAGGGTACATCCACCTTGATCTTGAGTTGCGCCGTGTAGGACTTTGCGCGCGTCATCTTTGCACGAAGCTCCTTCAGGAGTGCATCGGCTGTGCGTGCATACGTGAACGATGCAGAGAGCGCAGTGAGCACGATGAGCAAGGTCACACGCATCATGTAAGGATGTCCTTTCGGCGAATAATAAGTTGTGCAGCGACGAAGCATCCAACGATGTGGAGCATCAGCACGCTACCAGAGATGGCGATGCGCGACCAGTCGGCTGCATACTTCATCGATTCCGCATCGGCCGGCACATCGAAGAAGAATTTCCATCCGTTCATGTGATTGGTAAAGAACAGCGGACGGAGGTAGTCGAAGATCGGAACGTCGATTGCCGAGATAATCGTCATGCCGATAATGATCGACATCGTCGTCATGATCGGACCGATCGCGTTTTCAACCAGCGATGAGAACAGGAAGGCAACGCTTGCAACCGTGACCATCGACATTGCCGCGTAGATGTAGGCGAGGATGAATCGCCACAACAAATCATCTGCAGAGAGAATCGTGATCGTCTCGCTTCGGATCACAAGCAATGAGTCGGTACCCAGAATCGGAATGCCAAGTCCGAGCGACATGATTGCCATGAAGAACACGAGTGAGACGGTGTATGTCAGAACTGCGAGGTATTTCGCCGTGACCATTGTTGCACGTGAAATGGGGCGCGTGAGGATCAGTCGGTATGTTCCCGACGTGGCCTCGCCGGCAAGCACTTCACCGGCCACCAGCGTGATCATAAACGGTACATGCACGTAGAGGGCAGCGAAGATGATGAAGGACACCGTGTATCCGTTGATCAGCTTGCCCTTGAAATCGAACTGCGAGCCGAACTGCTGCGTGATGATGTTGAGGTAATCCTGTCCCTCAATACCAAGTGCGATGACGATGATCGGGATTAACGCACCAAGTGCGATAAAGCCGATATAGGTGCGCCACTTCGAGAACACCTTCTCCATTTCGACACGATAGGCGGTGAGCATCATGCGACCTCCTGCGTGAGAGAGATGAAGTACTCTTCGAGCGATCGCACAGGGGTGACGGCCGAGAGGGGAATGTTGTTCGACGTGAGCAGCTGGACGACGCCGGCAATCTCGTGGCGCTCGAGCATGATAATGAGTTCTCCTTGTGTCACCGATTGCAGCTTATCGCCGAGTGACGATTCGCGCAGCAGTTGTTGCGCGCGTGTGACTTCGGATGTTTCAATCGTGACTTTCAGTCGACCGTTGTTGAGAAGATCCTGGACGGATCCCTCGATCACTGCCTTGCCGCGGTTGATGATCACCATGCGGTTTGCAGTGAGTTCAACTTCTGGCAGAATGTGTGACGACAGAAACACGGTCTTGCGATGATCCTGCGACAGCTCAAGAATGAGGTCGCGGATATCCACCATGCCCTGCGGATCGAGTCCCGTTGTTGGTTCGTCGAGGACGATGAGATCGGGATTGTGCAGCAGAGCCTGAGCAATACCCAAGCGCTGCTTCATGCCGTGTGAAAACGTCTTGACCTTGCTGTCGGTGCGCTGACCGAGGCCTACGATACCGAGCACGCGATCGACGCTCGCCTTCGACACATCGGCGCCGCTCAGGCGTCCGACGAGTTCCAGGTTTTTTCGTGCTGTGAGGTAGTTGTAGAAGTCCGGACGTTCAACAATTGCGCCGATGCGACGCAGAATGTCTGCACGGTGTGTGGCAAGGTCCATCCCGAACACCTTGATGCTGCCCGACGACGGACGAATCAGCGTCATCAGCATCCGGATGGTCGTACTCTTCCCGGCACCGTTTGGTCCCAGAAAGCCGTAGACGTCACCTTGTTCGACAGTAAGAGAAAGTCCGTTTACAGCATTGAAGCTGCCATACGACTTATGGAGGTCGCGAATCGCGATCGCAGGATCAGGCATGCACAAATCTAACAGTTTGTGTTCTTTGACTTGGCAGGGAAATGCGTTTTCCGCACCACAAACGTAACGATAGGTTGCTATGCCAAGTTCCGAAGTTCTGCTACTGACCAGGAGTGATACGCTGTGTCGAGCTTGATTGGGTTTGAAGCCACTCAATGCAAGTTGCGTGTCGTTACAGAATCACAACACATTGGGGAATGCAAGCCCCATATCCTAACATCGGGCAATTCAGCGATTTACACCGATGATCTTGCTGTCACGAAGAATAGCTATGAAGGGCTGCCGCTGTTGAGTTGTGCACTTCGCTACTACAACCCCATCGGCAAGTGTCAGATCGTCACTCATCAGAACATGCCCAGATTCAATTCGTGCGGAAGTTGCTATCCGCTGTCCTTGGAGGTTGTAGATGTCATAGATCAGTGACGGATTCCACGTCAAACTTCCGGAGCATTCAGATGTGTCAAGTTGTCCTGTCTCTTCAGCAACACTGGTCACGATACCCGGAATCTTGAACGATGCAAGCCATGAAAATCCACCGGCCATGACAACCCTACTATTACTTACACAGACAGCCGTTGAGCGCCGTGGGGATGATGTAAAATCCTCCGCGACAAACTGCCAGGTTCGGCCACCATCGATGCTACATAAATGAACGCCATCGCTTCCATAGGACGAGAGAACTGTATCACCGAACGGGAACAGCGTTGGTGTTTGAGGGGCTCGGAGCTTCTCGAAGTTGGATGGGCTAACGCGCACAAACATCGTATCTACTATCCAATCGCGACCTACATAGCGCACCAAGAGATTCGACACTGCTGAAGAATCCATCTCGTCCCAGAGGCACGTCACATACGATAACACTGAGTTACTCACGAAGAGCTGAATGTCTTGTATATGGGCATCTGGAATGGCAACATCCTGCACGTGCTTGATTGAGTCGTGATCGACAGTCCATTCCTCAACAACACACCGAACCTTAGCATCGCCTACGAAGTCAGTGCGAAGAACACAGAATCTGTCCTCATCCGTTGAGCTCATGTGTGTTCGTGTTATAACATCGATACCGCTCCTGTTTTGCACTACTTCTCTAAAGTCCATGCTATCAATGTTACCCACAAACAGCGTGTTGGCCTGATTTACAACAATAGTTGATCCTACGATACCACTTCGCGGGTTGAACACGATTCCGCTTGAAGATGGTATTGGGAGTGTTCCAATGCGCCACATTGCTCCAGCATCTACACTGACAGCGATGCGTGCAGAGTCGCCAGACATTATGATCGTGTCGCCCCCTGCGTACGATAGTCTATATAATCCACGAAGGGTGCTCAGCGTGTCATTTGCAGCGTGGAGCTCGTCGTTGGGCTGGGTGCACACAAAGGTGCGAGCTGCGGAATCAACGTTCCTCCAGAGCGGACGAGGTCTGCGCACTCGCAACGTTCTCAGTTCATCGCTACTGCTGAATACACCTGAAATCATCTCGTCATAGCAAATCAATGAGTCACTCATTTCGGTTCTGATCGCACCAAATCTGCCTGTGACAACCAGAGCATTCCATCGTGTCGCAGATGCATGGTGAGATAGAACGAAAGCAGGGCTCGTTGTGCCCTGTTTCGTCACAACTCTCGATGTATCACCGTTCGTGGTGACGTGCAATACGTATGACTCTGGGCTGCGAGAGAGATCGTCGATCGCGACGAGGTACGGAGTCCTTTCAAGACTATCTCCATCAGCACTCAACGAGTAACAGCCAATCGACGAGAATGCATAGTAACCAACGCATATGATGCGTCCGTTTGAGGACTCCGTGATCGATAACGTTCTATCAGGACGTTCCGCGCCGGCGTCAACTGGAAAACGAAATGGTTGTTGAAGCCTGATTTGTTTAACGACCTTGGTGTGTGCATCGACGCGATAAATGAATCCAGAATCAGATCCGACGAAGAAGTCCCTATCACGCAGCATAACGCACGCATGGTCGCCACGCAATGAGTCATCGGTCACTTGAGACCAGCGTTCCGTTACGTTATCCCAGAGTGCAACGAAGCCCCGCGTACCAACGACGACAGAGTAGCTCTGGTTTGTGCGCACAGCGTTCAACGATGCGTCGAACGTTGCTTCGAGCATCCATGGCTCAGGCCTATCCTTGTTATACGCCCAGACATTCCCGCTCTTGGTTGTTACAACGATATCTTCTTGTCTGAATGCTATAGAGGTGCAAACTGCAGTGTCAGGAATCTGCAGCTCCGGAACCCCTATGTCACCGCCTTTGATGTAGACTGTACCTCGACGGCTCAACAAAAGGAGGTTGCCTTCCCGCAAACTGGCGTCAACAAGGGGAACGCGTAACGATACGCTGTCCCACGCGGCAATGCCAGTACGCAAGTCCACAGATGCATATCGTCCGTTGTCTCCGACAACGAGGCACGTGGCTGAATCCACACGGATTGCCCTGCTAAACGCATCAGCGCCATACTTCAAAGATGTATGGTTTGTTGCAATGATGGTCTGTGCTCCGAGGCAGACCACATGCAGAATCATCACAAGGATGACGGCTAATCTCGCGATGATCAATTGCACGTTGTTGCTATGTAACTGTATACTATAACCGAGAATACGAAAAATATACCCATAAGCCCTAGAAGCAGATCCCTATGTTGAGAACTGCCCCCAATAGGGCACGGACAACAGCCTCATATCAGTGGAGTGCTGGTTACAGCGCCGTAACGAATTGCTTAAACGCCCGGCCGCGCTCTTCGTAGTTAGCGAACATGTCGAAGGACTTGCACGCTGGAGAGAACAGCACAACGTCGTCGGCAACCGCCAGATCTGCTGCTGCTCGAACGGCCTCTTCGAGTGATGCAGCCTTGACGCACCGCTTCGACAGACACCAGTGGTTGAAGATGGCATCGGCATCTTCGCCAACACACACGACCGCCTTTACATTGGCGGCTACCAGCTCGTCGAGCTCAGTGTAGTTGTTGTTGTCGCCACGCCCTCCGGCAATCCACACGATCGGGTGGTCAAAGCTCGACAACGCAAACCATGCTGCGTTGACGTTCGTTGCTTTGGAGTCGTTGATGTAGCGAATGCCGCGATGCGTGCGCACGGCTTCTAATCGGTGCTCAACGCCGTTAAACGACATGAGCGAATCGCGGATGTTCTCGTTGCGCACTTCGAATGCACGCGCCGCGAGAGTTGCCGCCATGGAGTTCGCAGAGTTATGCGCTCCTGGCAGACCTAGACGTCGCAAGGCCATGAGGATCTCCTCGTTATGCTGCTGGTCCCGAAGTATGATTTCGTCCCCCCGGACGAATGCTCCTTCGACTTCTTGACGAAGACTGAAGTAGCGTACCATACCCCGAGCTACCGATGCTGCGTTAGCTACATGTGCATCATCGGCATTCAAAATTACAACGTCGTTGGCCTGTTGGTTCGCAACAATTTTCCACTTCGCATCAACGTACTGTTGAAATGTCCCGTGATAGGTGAGATGATCTGGCGTGATGTTCAAGATCATACTCACGTGCGGACGGAACGTCGTCGTTGTGTCGAGCTGATATGAGCTGCACTCTGCAACGATGATGGTCGATGGATCGATCACGTCAACGAGTGAACTCAGTGGCGTTCCAATGTTGCCTGCCGCTACTGCTGGCTTGCCGCCGTCGGAGAGCACTTTGGCTGTGAGTGCCGTTGTAGTGGTCTTCCCGTTGGTGCCCGTGATCGCAACGATCGGGTTTGTGAGAAAGCGACTTGCATACTCGAGCTCACCTATCACTTCAACACCATTCTGCGATGCTTGCATGCGCAGTGTATGGGAAGGGGGCACCCCAGGCGAGACGATGATCATGTCTGCTTCGAGTGCACGTTGCGTGTGTCCGCCAAACTCCGCGGCAATGCCATGCGACGTAAGGAGTGCCGCTGCATCTGCTGCATGATCAGCCGACTTGGCTTCCGTGACAAATACGTCGTGTCCCTGACGATGGGCGAGTTCCGCCGCTGCTAGTCCGCTCTTGGCGGCACCGATAACCGTAATGCGCATGGCGCAAAATACTCAGCTTCGGCGCTCCATCAATTGTCGACCAAGGCCCTCAAGAAGATCCCGAGCTGGCGTCGACGGCAGGGTGTGGAGATGCGCGAAGGCATCATTAGTGTAACGCTCAACAAGCGCTGTGGCATCGGTGATCACGTTGTACTCGTGGAGCATAGCCAGCACAGCAGGTACGTCGGTCTTTGTGAGTGTTGCTCCAGCATAGAACGCATCAAGCAACTGTCGATGCTGCTCGGACGCATCAGTACGCTCTTGCACGCGTCGTGTGCACTCGAGCATGAGCCATGTGCGCTTTCCTTCGAGGATGTCGCCCCCTGGCATCTTACCAAACTGCTCGGAGCCGATGATGTCAAGGACGTCATCTTGCAACTGAAACGCAATGCCGATGTCGCGTGCAAAGGTGCGGAGTGATTCCACCCGACCGTTGGTTGCACCACCAACGTTTGCTCCGATGGCAACCGACATCTCGAGCAGACGCGCAGTCTTGCGCTCGATCATCGCGAAGTACTCTTCAGGCGTGACATCACGTCGGTCCATAAACGCCAGGTCAAGCGCTTGTCCGTCGCATACTTCTATGAGGCCTGTGGAAAACGCATCGATAACATCGAGCGGACGTGGGGCGTGCTGCGCGCTGCGCATGAGTAGACGCAACGCCATGCCCATCATCACATCACCCGAGAGAATGGCAACGTTGGTATCCCACTTCACATGCACCGTGTCACGTCCGCGACGTTTCTCGGAACTGTCCATGATGTCGTCATGAACAAGCGTGAAGTTGTGGAGGAGTTCGACGGCAATTGCGGCAGGAAGGGCTGCCTGGCGTGTGCCACCTACAGCTTCGCACGCGAGAAGGGTCAGCACGGGACGAACCCGCTTGCCCCCTCCATCAAAGAGGTAGTGCACGGGGTCGTACAACCACGTGGGTTCACGGAATTCATCAAGCGCACTGCGCAGCGCCTGCTCAACATCGTGTTGATAGGGGGCGTATGCTTCTGGGGATATGGCCATCGGTGCAGCGGTGGTCATGCGCGCTTGGTCAATGGTGAAGTAGCTCGGAATGCATCAAGTGATACAGACCCTGTGAGGAACATCCACTGTCGAATGTGGAGTTCCCAAACGTCCACAAGTTGCACAATTGCGTCGGTTCCACCGCGGGAAAAGGCCTCGAGCATTGGTCGTGCCGAGCCAACTATGTGCGCTCCGAGCGCAAGGGCCGTTGCACACTCAGTGCCATTGGAAATGCCGCCGGAAGCGATGAGCGTTGGCACGATAGCACGACATTGACGTATGCATTCGGCTGTTGGAATGCCGACGTCCCACAGGTGATCAACACTGTCGGCGTCTGATCGCCGCATGATTTCAATGCCCGCCCAGGACGTCCCACCAGCTCCTGCGACGTCGATATGTGTAACACCTGCATCGACGAGTCGTTGTGCGACAGCGCCCGATATGCCTGCGCCGACTTCCTTCACGATCACCGTTGTACGCGTACTCGCCACGAGATGCTGCACGGCCTCGAGAACACCCCGAAACTCGGGCTCACCTTCTGGTTGGAGCAACTCCTGTAGTGGGTTGAGATGCACGGCAAGTGCACGCGCCCCAACCATTTCAACGGCACGATCAACCATGTCGAGCAGCGATCCATCACGGTGCCAGACAGCGAGTTGTGCTGCACCGAGGTTGGCAATGATGGGGATCTCGGATGATACCTCGCGAACTACGGTAAAGCTGGGATCGGGAGTAGAGGTAGTGAGTGCAGCCCGCATGGAGCCGACGCCCATAGCAATGCCTGCTTGTACACAAGCGCTGGCAATGCCGGCGTTGATACGTTCTGCATCAGGATAGCCACCTGTCATGCCCGTTACCATTAACGGACGTCGCAATGGCATGCCGAGGAACGTGGTGTCGATACGGACATCGCGGAAGTCGCACTCCGGCAGCGCGCAATACTCGAACTCATAGCGTTCAAATCCCGCCGTTTTTTCACGGAACGTAGCCTTGCCCGAAAGGGATAGGTTGACGTGCTGCTCTTTACGTGAGGCGATGGACATGGTGCAAGATAGGGGCGTTACTCGGGAATCACGTACAACCCTCCGGGCAATACGGTAACAGTTCCGTCCAGTTCGAGCAGACCGAGGCGTGTCCGAGCTTCAGCGATCGTGCATGACCATTGGTGGGCGATCTCATCGATTCCTTTGGCCGATGCGGTGTCGCATGGTTGCCGACATGCATCGAACACATCGGATCGAGACGATACGAGTGTGACATGCGATGCGACATCAAGATGATGGACCAATGCATGTGCATGTCCGTCACGGATGAGTGTGTTGCAGCCAACGCTTCGCGACGACGTAATGGGTCCGGGCACGGCATAGACCGGTATCCCGATATCGCAAGCCATTTGCGCTGTGATCAACGCGCCGCCCCTTGCCTTACTCTCGATAACGACAACCACACTACTAAGCGCCGCAATGATGCGGTTGCGTGCAGGAAACGCAGGCGCGTAGGCTTTAACTCCACAGGCATGCTCGGAGACGATGCATCCGCCTGTGTCGATGATGCGCGACGAGAGATCCTGTGCGGTTCGAGGGGTGATGCGATCCGTGCCGCTGGCTATAACGGCAACAGTACAGCCACCATGCCTCACGCAGGTTTCATGGGCAATGGTGTCAATGCCCTGGGCCAACCCACTCACGATTGCGCACCCGGCACGTGTCCATTCACGCACAACGTATTCGGTGACGGGCTTCCCGTACTGGATGGTGTGTGCACGTGTGCCAACCACGGCGATCGATGCGCATGATGGCAGTGTGCCACGGACATAGAGCAATGGCGGTGGCGACACTAACCGAAGCAGCGACTGGGGATACCGGACGTCGACGCAGGAGATGATGTCGGTTGCTGCATGATTGCACCGTTCAATCACGTCAGCAGCCTGCTCCTCGAGGTCCATCGGGTGGCGTCCGAGTTCCGCAAGAGCGCTCGCGAGTGAGTCGTGCGTGCGACTTAGACGAACGATAGCACTCGCTGTGAGTTTACCGGCGCGTGAGAGTGCGATGATATGGTGTGTCGAGAGGGCGATTCAACCACGAGCAACAACGCCCGTGGCGCGTGACGCCGCTATCCTGCGATGGAGCGCATGACGCTTTGCCGGAGGGCCGGACGAAGGTCATCGGGTACGTAGCGCGTAAGGTCGTCCAACGCTCGATCCAGATCAGCGCAGAACGTCCGAACACGCGGAAGGAGCTCTGCAATGATTGGCTGGTCTGTTGGCACATCGATGCGCACCTTACCGAGGTTGACAAACAAGGCTACAAGTTCAGCCTCCTCGTTGCTGGCACACTCAATTGTCTCGTCGCGGCGTCCGCCCTTAGTGCACGTGACACGCCAACCGAACATCGTTCCATCGACATCAGCAGACGTGATGTCCGACGGTACCGTGATGGTACGACGATGCTCAGCAGGAAGCTGGTCGATCTGCGGTTGATACCAGATCTTGAGCGGCTTGAGTTTATACGTGCGCTCGAGCACACTTGTGAGTGCGTTGGTGAGGTGCCGCACATTTGACGGACGCGACCACCAGGTCATGGCAAAGCGATACACCCAGCGCTGTTCTTCGTCGGTGAGATTGAAGACGTCGGTCATGAGCCACGCGTCGAGCTTTCGACGATCGCGCGACACAGTCTCCTGCCGCACTGTATCGGCCGAGGCCGCGCCATGCTCAAGAGCGAGTGAGCGAATTGGACGTCGGATAAGCTGATTGTGACGCTTGAGATCGAGAGCGTTGAGAATCTCCGGCGTAGGAATTGGGAACTCCTGCGCGTCGCGAACGGTAATGTCCAGCACATGATCTTCTAACCGACCAAGCTGCGAGAGGAAGAGACCGAGTGTTGAATTCATCCATACAGCAACAGCATCAGCGAGCGACTCATCATGGAGTGTCACACCGATGAAGGCGTCGGTGATGAAGGCGTACGCTGTGTTACGGCCAACCACCCAACGGTCGCTCTGATGCTTGTGGATGACGATGTGGGGTACAGATGGCTCGGCGAGGTGCCACCAAACATCCCGGTGACGAACCGACGCACGTAGGTGAATTCCGTCGCGCTCAGCACGCTCAATGCGCGTCAGCACATTGGTGCCAGCCATGGCATTGCGATCGCGCGGCAGCAGGAGTAACCGTCGATCCGTATGCGGAAGTCCGCACATGGTGTCGATATCATCGTACGACGTCAGCAGGAGGTTGTCGCGCACGTTTCCGTTGTCGAGCGTACGCTGCCAGAACTGCATTTCCAGATCGTCGGTTGCCACTTCATGTGAATTCGGAGCAAACACTTCATTCGCACCGGTGCGTATGCCACCAGTGACGTCGGCATAGGTGCGAAGCGGACGTAGTGATGCACCTGTCTTGGTAAGAATCGATGCGATGATATCAGGCGGAATGAGTTCGTCTTCCCACGATGAGCGCTGACGGAGTGCAACCTGATCGACCATGCGGACGACTGCTTCGTCGTTGAGCTTGCCACGCTCGGAAGCATCAAGATATGCGACGAACTGATCAAGTGTCTTGAGTCGTGCCTGCTCTAAATCCCGTGATGCGCGTGAGGTAGGGAAGAACGCTGCTATCGGACGTCGCAGGTAGACAAACCGAGCGAGCGTGGAATCATCTTCTGCACCATTCAAGCGTGCAATCACGCAGCACACACCAGAGTCAGGCTCGGCGAAGGCCTCGGCATCGCTGACGATAACCCATTCAATCTCGAAGCGCGACGTCAGGACATGGCGCATGCCGGCATACTCGTCATCGTGCAACGCAGACAGAGGCAAGAAGAGCACCACAACGCCGTGCTCGGCGATGGGCATGCGCTCGAGCAAGACGCGAAGTCGGTGGCGATCGTGAACGTCAGTGGTCGTCGCAACAACAAGATCCCATGGCGCTTCACTACGCTTCGTGTCGCGCAAGACACGCACGTCACTCGCACTGTCTAAGCGACCACTTGATCGTAGAACAACCGCGCGTTCATCATCAGGTGTTGGCGCATAGACACGTGCGTCACATGCGTGCAGACCCGACATGAGGATTTGACGAACGCTGGCAAGACCCTGTGTTGGACCGATCTCGAGCATGTGGAGATGCTGCGGTTGGGCAGGGCGCACATAGCGCGCAGCACGCAACGCGAGATCAATGGCATCGATGGTCGGCACCGATGTTCGCTGCGCACGCGCACAACGTTGCAACACGTTGTCGACAGCACGATGTAGGTCTGTATCAGAGAGGCGTTCTGGATCGAATCGGTGCAGGAAATGCACCAGATCTGCCAAGGTCATGCGGAACAACGGCTCACGTCGCGCGAGTACCTGCACATCATCGACACGTGAGGGAAGCATCGCAAACCCACGACGTCGAGCCTGACGGAAGAACGCGCCCACGAGGTCGAGCATCAGATCGGCGCTTCGCGTACCGTACGGAATCGCCAGCCGATCAATAGTGTCGGACGTCCGCAATTGTACGAGTACATAGGCCAAGATGCTGGTGCCGAGGCGCAATGCAGCGTCACGCTGCTGTGTGCTGCCATCAGTACACACAACCATGTCGTCGAACAATGAGGTGATCCGCTCGGCGAAGAATGCCGCAGAATCCCGCACGTGGTGTGCGGCATCCATTGACACTTCAATCGTAAGCCATGCAAGTGCATGCTTGAGTGCCGTTGTTACGTTGACGGATGTAGCTGCCACACGAAGGTCGTCGAGCGACTGGACATCGCCGCCCTGCTGCCATCCAACGATCTGTTCTTCATCCGGACGTCGCTCAGTGACGGCTGCAGTGCGATAGGTAACAACACGCCGGAAGTTGGTAATCAGGAAGAATGGTGCTTCAAGACGTGATGCTACGTTACGGATACGATCCCGTGGTACTTCATCGAACGGACTCTCTGCGGGGAGCACTGCGTCGACCACAGCGAGCAACGAACCGTGTTCGTCGTAGACAACAGTGAAGGTTCCCTCGACCGAGCTATGCTGCTCAGTGCGCATCGTGGTGTGACCACGCTCAAGTGCATCATGCACACAGGTTGCAACCAGTGCGCGTGCATCAAGAATGCTGCGAAGATTCGAGACGTTATCCATTGATCAACGCCGAGATCATCGTGATAAGCTGCTCAGCATCATCCTGCGTTGGTGCTTCGGCAATGATCCGCATGATTGGCTCGGTATTCGAACCACGAACATGCACCCATCGATCGCTCCATGCACAATGCACACCGTCGTCGGTAGAGATGGTAGCCCCCTCAACAGATGAGGCAACGCGTGCAAGATCTTGCGCGAGACGATCACGATCGTCGAGCACGACCTTGGTCTTGATCATCGCGTACTGCGGAAACTCTGCGCAAACCTGTGACAGACTGCAGGCGCGATGGCGGAGGTATGCGCTGATGAGGCCAACGCCGACCACACTGTCGCGTCCGGCATGACATGCAGGGTAGATCACACCACCAGAGCCTTCGCCGCCAATAACGGCATGTTCACGCTGCATGCGGCGCACGACGTTGATCTCGCCAACAGGCGCGCGGAAGGTTGTGCATCCATGTGACGCTGCAATGTCGTCGACAAGGCGCGTTGTGGAGTAATTCACAACTACTGCGCCGGGTTCGCCAAGGGTGAGGGCGGACTGTGTGGCAAGAGCAATGGTTCGCTCTTCGCCAATTGGCATGCCGCGTTCATCGAAGAGCACGAGGCGATCACCATCAGGATCGATAGCAACACCGAAGGCGGCACCATGCTCGATCACTGCACGACCAAGCTCCGTGAGATTCTCTGTGAGTGGCTCTGGTGCATGTGGGAACACCCCGCTACCATCTGCATAGAGCCGGATGACTGCATAGCCAAGTGCTTCAAGAAGAGCAGGAATGACGTATGAACCCGAGCAGTTAACTGCGTCAACAACCACACGCTCGCCGTCGGCGCGCGGCGCGGCGTGCACTGCGGCAAGCGCAAGCACGTGTTCGACATGTCGTGCCGTTGTATCCGAGATCCATTCAACGGCGCCGGCTTGTTGGTCTGCTACGAGGGAAGCGCTCTGTGTATCGACGGCACGCCAGAGATCGGCGTTTCCGTCGGCATCGAGAAACACGCCACCAGCATCAAGGAACTTGAGTCCGTTCCAGGGGGCTGGATTATGCGACGCAGTGATAGCAATGCCACCGACGGCATCGGAATGTTCCGTGAAGAGCTGCACTGTGGGCGTTGTTGCAAGGTCGAGACAGCGAACAACACGTCCGCACGCTCGGAGGGAGCCTATGACGATGTCCTGCATCCACACGCCGCTGGGGCGTCCGTCACGTCCGACCACGATCGGACCAGGTGGGAGAATCGACGCAAAGGCCGTTGCGTACGCAGCAACGACAGCTGGTGTCAGGTCATCTCCAAGCGTGGCTCGGAGTCCGGAAATCGATCGAATAAACGCCATGTGCGAACATACCGATTCGCACAGTGATTCGTTAGGGGGCTTTACCCACAACGGCTTCAATCTCGTCGGCAGTGCGCACGAGCTTGGCCGACATGTTGACCGGGCCGGCAGATGTGATGAGAATATCATCCTCAATGCGGATGCCGATGTTCCACCACTTCGGGTCGCAGTCGGACCCTTCGGCGATATAGATGCCGGGTTCAACGGTGATAACGCTGTGTTCTTTCAGCGGACCATACGAGCCGGGATCGTGGACGTCGAGTCCGAGGTAGTGTGATGTGCCGTGCATGAAATACGTGCCCACCTGCTCGAGCTTCGTGATAACACCGAGCTCCATCAATCGACGTGAAATCACGCGCTTGGCAGCGTTATGGGGCTCGCGGAACGGCGCACCGACGCGCGAGGCAGCGATGCCGG
Source organism: uncultured Ignavibacteria bacterium (assembly GCA_903939735.1). Classification (GTDB taxonomy): domain Bacteria; phylum Bacteroidota; class Ignavibacteria; order Kapaibacteriales; family Kapaibacteriaceae; genus UBA10438. The sequence continues at coordinate 146,471 of CAJAIA010000022.1, read as the reverse complement.
AGTCTTGCGCCTCAAGTACGACGTTGTACAACAAACGTTGCTCGCGCGAGAACTTCCCGCTCATCGGGAAGGTCCGAGTAATGTCGGCAGTGTATCCGTGATACTCAGCACCACAATCGGCAAGCACCAGATCACCCGTGGACGTTGGACGACGGTTGGTGGAGTAGTGGAGGATGCAGGCATTGTAGCCCGAGCCTACAATCGAGGCATAGCCAACGTCCTCAGCACCACCACGCTTGAAGTGATACTCCATGAGTGCTTCAAGTTCGTACTCCTTCATTCCTGGTCGCGCACCGCGCATCATCGCGTAATGTCCCTCGATGGAGATATCGATGGCACGCTGCATCAGGCGTAGCTCTGCGGTATCCTTGACTTCACGAAACGCAGCTAGACCTGCCAGACGTTGTGACATCACGATGTTCGGATTGCGTTCCTTCGCCCATTTCCGGACCTCTGCATTGGCATAGATCTTCTTCCCGGCGAGCGGGATGGCGACAGACGCTGTTGGCAGTGTTGCAAGAAATAAGGTGTCGATCGACGGCACCAGTGAATCCAAGAACTTCGGTAGTGAGTCGATCACGATAGCGGTGTCGATGCCGTGCATCTCCATTACTTCGCGCGGACCCATCGAGACGCCTTCCCATTGTTCGCGCTCTTGCGTGCGCGCGCGAATGAACACCACCTCGCGAACCGTTCGCGTTCCGATGGTGACGCCCTTGGGGATCAACACCAGCGTCGCTGTCGGCGTTGGTATCCCCGTGAGATACAGTAGGTCGGAGTTCTGACGGTACTCGTAATCAACGTCGTTCTGACGATTGCGGATGTCTGCCGAAAACATAACCGCAGCTGTATTCGCCGGCAGCGATGCTAGGACACGCTGACGTCGCTCTTTGTGCACCGAGGCAGGAACATGATCCTGATCGTGGACAACATAGCGGAACGTCTGCGCCGATGTAACAACGGCGGAACAGCAAAGCAGCAGCACGAGCTGCAGGGCAAGCGTGTGGTGGTTTGTTCGCATGGCGCAAGATACAACCGCCCTCTACGGCACCCTACACGGCTACACAGAGGGCAACTGCATCAACACGTATAGCCCCAGCTTCGAGCAGCGCGGTGGCGCACGCATTAACCGTCGCACCGGTCGTGATGACGTCATCGACCAGGATACACCGGCGGCCAGTCAGACTCGAAGGCGACTCGACGTGGAAGGCGCTGGCAACATTGATGAGACGTTCTTGTTCGTGCAGCGCGGTCTGCGTCGACGTGTTCTTGTGCCGTCGTACAATCGATCGATCGAGAGGTTTGCGATTCGATGACGCGCACCACCCTGCAGCTATCTCTTCTGCTTGATTGTACCCGCGTTCGCGATGCCGCGCCGGATGAATAGGGATGGGAACAACGAGAGCGTCAGGGTCGAGTTCGTCGATACCTGGGAGATGCTCCAACCACGCACCAAGTTCACGTGCGAGGTTGCGGCGACCTGCGTACTTCATCGCGTGAATGGCCGCATCAATCGTTGTACCACGTCCAACCGACCACAGTGCATGTGCCGATGAGAGGGCGACGTCGTCGGCAGAGATGTGCCGAACGATAGACGCATAGATCTCAGTCGATGGCGGAGCTGCACGATGAAACGCGAGCGCTTCATCACTGATGCCGCGCACGCGGGTGGGGTGTTGTCCGAGATATGTGCCATCGAGCAGACAGTGCGGTGGAAACCACACGTGTGCTATGTCATGAAGCGGAGCGCACAAACCTCGGATGAGCCATCCAGGTAAGTGCATGGTGCCTCATCGCTGTTCGTTGACGAATTGCAGACGCTGAACGATGTCGTCGGGAAGTGCTGGCGTGTTCTTACTTGGAAGCAGGAAGGACGACAACGAAGTAAGATCATCGAAGACACGTTGACGCACCGTTGTTTGCATCAAGTAGTCGTGTCCGCTCGATCCACCCGTTCCCACGCGCATACCAATCATGCGGCTCACCATCATCGCATGACGGAAGCGCCAGACAGAAACAAACTTGTCCAATTCGATGATCGCATCAACCAGTCGATATGGCACCTGGAGAAGCGGCATGTGTCGGTACGTCGAGATAAACAGAGTCGCGAGCGTCGCGCGCTGTGACAGACGTCGCGCGCCGGACTCACGGAGTTGCTCGTAGCTCTCCGTCTCGAAAATGGCATTGAAGCCACGCTCGTTTGCATCAATCTGTGCGAGGGCATCTGTAGGATCGGTGCCATCATCTGCTGCGAGGGTACGCACTTCTGCACGATCATTTTCGAGGACGTCCGCTACCGCCTTACGATAGACATCCCAGAACGCATACGTTTCTGTTTCCATAAATGGAATCTGCTCGAGCCAATGTTCCAGCGCCTGAAACAAGTTTGTACCTGCCGTCGCAGCATCAAGCGCACGCTTGTGCTCGTCGGCGAGTGCTTCGGTGTAGTGCTTCAGCACGCGCTTTGATTCCGGCACGCCAAGCGTCCGCTCGAGAATGCGCCACTGCATAGATTGAAAACCGCTCGCCGGATTGAGATAGGAACGGAAGTCCATGAAATCGCCCGGCGTCATCGTTTCGATCAACGTGAACTGATTCGCCAGATGTTCCATGATCCGGTTGGATCGCTGGATGCGTGCAAGGCATGTCGCAACATCCTGTTCAGGAACGTACGGACGATGAAGAAGTGTGATGACGGAGTTGATCTCGAACAACACCTGCTTGAACCAGAGCTCGAACGTTTGATGCGTGATGATGAAGAGGAGCTCGTCATGAGCAGCATCACCATGCTTCGCACTCTCACAGTGTTGTGCATTCAGCAGTTCATCAAGTGCGAGGTAGTCGGAGTAGTAGGCCATGGTTCGGAAGGCGAATGATAATCGAAATGGGAATCGTTACGAGCGTGATCGAACGTCTGCACGATGGAACACCGCTGTCTGCGCAATCATATCGTGCAATGCCATGCGATTGACGCCCAGGGCGAAGAAGCAGCCGACGAAGAAGACAAGATCGTACAGCGAGCTGATGCCGCCCAGCAGCCCAAGCGTTGGTGAAAGTGCAAGCAGTTGCAGGATCTTTCCAAGGTCCTTCACGAGGTAGCGCTGCAGGTACACGCGCACCGGTGCCGCATCACCATCTGCTGTTGCCACGCAGATGTCAAGTGTACGCTTGCCGGGTGATGCTCCGGTAAAGCCCTCGATGAGTGGGTAGGCGACTCCCAACACAAGACTTCCGAGGAACATGCCGCCGAACATCGTTTCCATAAACTCAAGCGCACCGCGATCGATGCCCAAGGCATCATACAATTCGAAGATGCTCGCGAGCTGATCGGAAACCACTTGCGGGATGCGGGCATCGAGCGACACCGCCAGGATGCCGACGGCAACCGAGAGGGTGAGCATGATGAGCATGTCGATGAAATATGCCAGAGCACGGCGGCCAAATCCTACGCGGAGGTAGCTGATCGGTGGTGAAACCGAGGGGTCCATGGTATTCTCACGAAATGGTTAGTGCAGAAAGTATGCGGACGGCGATGTCGTACTTTTTGAATGGTGGCATGAGGTAAATGCCATCGATGCGATCACGAACGCTCTGGAGGAAGTCGGTGGCAAGCTCGATGCCGATTGCAGTTGCTGCGTCGGTATCAGAGCCTGCAGTCTGCATGCGCTCGCGCACCCAGCCGGGGATGGTCATTCCTGGAACTTCATAATGCAGAAACTCGGCGTGACGTATCGTGCGCAGGGGAATCACACCCAGCATGAACGAGATGTCGATGTTCTCGATGCGTTCGAGGAATCGAAGAAGCACTTCATCGTCGAAAATTGGCTGTGAAAACGCGACGTGTGCACCTTGTTCGGCCTTCATTGCGAGGCGATCAAGTTCGCGTTCGAGATCTTCAGCCGCAGGATTCACGGCACAGGCGATTGTAAAGCCAGTAGGAGCACCGAGGGGGTTACCCATCAGGTCACGTCCGGTATTCATTCTTCCCAGCGCACGAATGAGTCCGATCGAATCCACATCATACACGCTTGTTGCCGATGGGTAGTCGCCGATGTGGGTTGGATCGCCGGTTACGGCGAGGATGTTCCGCACCCCGAGTTCGTGTGCACCGATGACTTCAGCTTGCAGCGCTACCATGTTACGGTCGCGGCATGCAAGGTGCGTTATGCACTCCATTCCTGTAGCATCGGTAACGAGCTTTGAGATGGCGATTGGACTCATGCGCAGACGGGCACGGGCACCATCGCTGATGTTGACGGCGTCGATGCCATGTTCTTTGAGGTATCGTGCACCTTCGATAACGCTCGACATATCAAGTCCGCGAGGCACGTCGAGCTCGACTGTTGTCAGCAGGCGCTTGCCAAGTGATGCCCCGAACGGTGTTTGTTCTGGCGCAACAGTATTATCTGCATCAGCACGCTGATGACGCTTGACAACAACGGGTGAGGATCCAACAGTTGCGTCGGAAACTGCTTCGGCGATTGCACGCACGTGTGCGATGTCGGCACCACCATCTGCGCCAATGATTGTTGCGCCATGCTCAACCAAGCGGCGGGCAGCGGCGGCAACGTAGGACGGCTCGGCGTTGTACACCGGAATGCCATCGATGATGGTGGGGATGCCTACGTCGGGAAGTGCAACCAAGGGAACGGTGCTGACGCGAAGTGACTCCACGATGCCGAGCATACGTTGTGGACCAACAGTGCCATTCGATCCCAAGGCCTGAATGCCATGTCGTTCAAGTCGATGTGCGACGTCCGATGGGTATGTGCCACTGAGCACAGAGCCGTCCTCGGGGAATGACTTCAGTGCGATCAGTGGGATGTCGTTGCTCAGTGCGCGCACGGCATCAATCGCGATTTCAATCTCATCCAAGTCGATGAACGACTTCAGCATGATCAGATCAACGGAGCCAGCCAGAAGAGCAGAGATCTGTTCGGTGAAGCAGAGCTTGAGATCATCATGTGTGAGGGGGCCAAGTGGATGCAGTAAACGTCCGCTTGGTCCAACAACACCTGCTACCAGCGCAGCAGAACCTGCAGCTTGACGTGCAAGCCACACGCCCTTGCGATTGATCTCGTGCACACGTGCCGAAAGCATCGACGACTCGAGTGCGTAGCGATTTGCGTTGAGTGTGTTGCTCTGCAGAAGACGCGCGCCGGCATCGAGGAACTCGTGATAGATCTTCTCAATGACAACAGGTGATGTCAGGTTGTAGCGATCACAGGGACGCTCGGAAAAACCGCGGCGTGCGAGTTCGATGGCCATGGAGCCATCGGCTACGATCGGACCCGATGCAAGCCACGATGCTACGTCGAGTTTTGATGTCATGCGTTACGTCCCCACAGACCGTGATCAAGCGAGAGCACACTCCGTGGACTCCACCAGAGGTAGGCACAACCAAGGATCATCGCTGAATTCTTCGCAACCTTGATCCATGATACTTCTTCGCCCCCTGACTCCCCGAAGCATCCACAGTCGATCTTGAGTCCAAGCACAACCGCATACGCCACAGCGAGTGTAAAGATCAGTAGCATACCACCACAGAGCAGCGACTGCACGCGCGTTCGGATGCCCATGATGAGGCCGACGCCGGCCAGCAGTTCAAGCCATGCCAGCACAAGGGCAACAGCATTCACCGACCACGACGGGATAAGACCGTAATGCATGATCGATGTTGCGAAGGCAAGGGGCTCGATGATTTTCGGCACTGCTGCAACGACGAAGTATCCGCCGATGAAGACGCGCACAAGAAGACTCAACCAGGGACGTAATGCATCCATAGGGACGCAAATTACATCCTGCGCGCTAGACCACGTATGTACTGATTAGCATCCATGCAATGAACGCGAGCGCAATGCCATTGCTCACCAACGCAACACGTGCAAGCAAGCGTCCGCCGTTGTAGTCACGCCGCACATGTGAAGGGGCATCCACCGGCAGGGGGGATGCCGCAGCAGCGCGTAGGACAAGTACAGCTGGAAGTATGCCGATACCCCAGACAATTGTCAGGATGATACCGGCATACCCTAGCCAAACCATGCGTCGTGGCGTCATTATCAGTTCTTCGGATCGAGAGCGGTGGTGATTTGCAGTACCAAGTCCTCGACGTGAGCACGTGTGAGTGCATCAGCCGAGCGCAGTCCAGACAGTGTCTTCTTGAGTGTTGTCAGACGTTGACGGGCGATGGCGCGAACATCTGTCGAGTATGTCGACGGACCTCGCATGAACACCATAAAGAAGTCACCCGATGAAGAAGGGGCCGACGACTTGTCGATCAAGTCCTGAACATATGCGCGTTGAAGATTACGACGGTAGAAGTCGATCGGTGCCTTTGTCTGTACTTCTGCGAAAACAGCTGCTTCCACATCGGTGAGAAGCTCATCAACGCTATAGGCTGCGGCGGTGAATCGCGTTTGCTGGTCGAGCAACCGCAGAAGTTTATCCGACGACATCACGGTACGAAGGACACGTGTTTGCATCGAGCTTAGACGCTGTGCAACATCAGACGGTTGGAGGAGTTGCGCGATCTTCTCGTCGAGCAACCACAGTGGTGTTGTGAACACTTGATCGCGGAGGAATTGCACCGCGCCACGCTGACGATCCTTCGCAACGATGCTGAAGACCGGCCCCGGCGATCCGAAGACCTTGCGCTCTGTGATGACACCGCCAGGAATATTTGCTACGTGTCCCATCTCGCGACTCCACTGTCCGAGCACATCGTCGTACAAGTCGCTGAGCAGAGTAAAGTTCTTGCCTTCGCTGTATGCCGACTCATAAAGGTATCCCATGATGCGCTTGAGGTTTGCAACACCATATGTGCTAGCCTTCACCGCATCATCACCCAGGTCCTCTGTCTGTGCCGACGGATCAACGATCATCCACTGCTGTGAACCGAAGCGGTACATCGGGTTTGTTTCGGTGAGCTTCGCCCATGCAGTAAGCGTGTCAGTTTCTTCGTCAGATGTACGTGCGCCGATGATCGGACGGTATCCCCACATAGTCGCGAACAAATCGTACGGTCCAACCTGCGGACGTACCGGCACGTCGTCACCAGGCTGTGCGATGTAGTTGAAGCGCGCATAGTCCATGATGGATGGGGCTGTTCCATACTTCGCGCAGAAGGTCTTCGACCGCAATGAGTCAACAGGATAGGCACTCGACGCCTTCATGTTGTGCGGCATGCCAATCGTGTGTCCAAACTCGTGTGCGGCAACAAACGCAACCAGCTCGCCCATGAGAGAATCGTTGTATGGCAACTTGCGCGACTTTGGATCACTCACCGCTTGGGTGAAGTACCAGCTTGTCTGCAGCTTCATGATGTTGTGGAACCAACCAATATCCGACTCAATGATTTCGCCCGTGCGTGGGTCGTGAATGTTCGGACCATACGCGTTTTCGGTCGGCGACGGGTAGTAGCGGATCACGCTATAGCGAGCATCTTCTGGAGACCAATCGGGATCCTGTTCCGGCGTTGGTGGTTCGAGACAGCGCACAGCGTTTTTGAAACCTGCCGCTTCGAATGCTGGGTTCCATTCCTCAATACCCTTCTTCAACCATTTGCGCCATTGCACTGGTGTAGCAGGATCGATGTAGTAGGTGATCGGCGTGATAGGCTCGACAAGTTCACCGCGGAGGAATGCCGCTGTGTCCTTTGGCTCGAGGCGCCAGCGCACGATGTATTCGCGTTGAACGGCTTCAGCTTCTGGACGCGAGTAATCGGTTTGACGAAGGGAAAAGAACCCAACGCGTGGATCGGCCAGGCGCGGCGTCATCGGACGCTCAGGCAGAAGCACCATGGAGTGGTGCATGCCAAACGTCATCGTCCGCGTTGCGCTATTCTGTGCAGGCGCTTCGGCTGAAAACGTGAGGAGATTCTCTACTTCGATGTTCGTCGGGAAGCTCTTGATGTAGTCGATAAACGAACGATCGCGATCGAGGCCAGACATCTTGTATTGCGTTCGCACTGAGCGATTCGGCGTGAGGATTCCGACATCACTCAGGAACATATCGGTGACATCGATAACGATGGCACTGGAGTCCTTCGTGTATGCCTGAATCGGAAACGCACGAATCACTTCTTCAAAGTTTGCAGCACGAACAGCGCGAGCAATCGGAGATGAATCTGCGGCCACATTCACATACGACACAGTACGAAGCAAGATCTTCTCGTACTTCTGTTCCCAACGAATGACTTCCGTATTGTTTTCTTCGCCACCGTAGCCAACAGATGGTGTGCGCGAGATACGCGAGACAAGGAGCATTTCCTTGTTCAGCTTCGCAACTGGGATTTCGTAGAAGAACTTGCCGTCGAGGCGGTGTACAATGAACAGCCCCGAATCCGAAACAGCTTCCTTGGTGATCACCTTATCGTACGGTTTGATCTTCTTTTCCTTCAGTCCCGCCTTATCGGCGTCTGGCCGATCTGGCATCTGCGACTGTTGGGCGGTGGATGATCCACACGCGAGGAGGAATGCCGTACTGATCGTGGCGAGTGCCAACGCAACAACTGACTTCATAGCAGAGGGTCCCAAATGGCTGATGAGCGAGAACTGCGAATCTAAATACAAAGACGCCCGGCCAGCTATTGGGGAGGGGACTGCGTGGCTCGGGCGTCTGTGGTGTATCGTGTGGCCGGTCGGGTTGGGGGCCGGATCGGGGAGGTTGGCCACACGATGTCATGGGGGACGTAGGCAGTGACGGACATGCCTGGGATTTGTTACAGCGGGTTTCGTGAAAATGTTTCCGCACGGACGCCTGACCGTATCTTTGCCCCCATGATTCCTGCTACCGGACTGTGCGTCGGACTCGATCTCGACCTCGCAAAACTGCCTGAACACTATCGGAGCCGACCAGACGCACTGGTTGCCTTTGGTACGGATGTGATCGACGCCACACGTCAGTGGGCATCGTGCTACAAGATCAACCTGGCCTTCTTCGAGCAATACGGGATGGCCGGTATCGAGGCGATGTATGCCATCCGGCGCCATTGCGGGAGCGCGTATGTGATTGCTGATGCCAAGCGGGGCGATATCGGGAATACCTCGGCAGCATACGCACGTGCCGTGTTTGAGGACTTCGGTGCGGACGCCATCACGGTTTCGCCGTATATGGGGCGCGACTCGGTTGGTCCGTTCCTCGAGGTTGCCGACCGCATGGTATACGTCCTGGCACTGACATCCAACCCAGGATCGCACGATTTTCAACGTCTGGCAGTTGATGGGCAGCCGCTGTACCGACACGTTATGGAGTCGACGCTCTCGTGGCCACGCCACGGTGATGTTGGGTTCGTCGTAGGCGCTACGAATGCCGATGAGCTCGCGATGCTCCGGACGGCCTATCCCGATGTGCCGCTGCTGATCCCAGGGCTTGGCGCGCAGGGTGGTGATGAGCGAGGAACCGTTGCGGCAAACGCTGCAGGCCCTGCGGTGTTTAATGTTTCGCGCGGCTTGCTCTATTGCGACGCATCGGCAGCGTGCATGACATCGATCGCCGCTGAAGCGGAACGTCTCCACGCTGTTCTGACGTCACGCTAACTTCCTGCCGGCGCACGATGATGACACGTTGTGTCATTGTTACGATGCGCTATGTCTCTTCGCAATCTTCCTGAACGTCTGTTGCAGCGTGCGATACACGCAGCACTTGCTGAATCGGGTCGGGTATGGACCTGTTCGAACGGCGCTCACGTGCAGGTGCTGTCTCCGGGACGCATTAACGTCCATGAAGGACCCGACATCGTCAACATTGCGATCTATCGCGAGCAATGTGTTACGATTGGTAGCGCAGAAGTGCATCATGCCGCATCCATGTGGTACGCCCACGGACACGCAAGCGATGCACGGTACGACGATGTCATCCTGCATATCGTTCTTGCCGATGATGTGCCGATTGCACACATCCCGTGGACGCTTGTCATCTCGCATGCTGATGTTGTGCGCGGAATGCGAGCATTAAAGCATCGTGCGCAGCTTGATGCAATCGAGCACGTCGATGAGCTGCAGCGCGCAGCATTTCAGCGCATCTCACGCAACGTTGCTCGCTCACGAGCAGCTGTTGGACGTGTTGGCGTGCATGAGGCAATACGCATACTTACGGCCGAGTGGTTCGAGAGTCTCACGCGCAAGCGGCATCACCCGCTGATCGACGACGTTGCGCGTATCGTTCGGGAACAGATCCCTGAGTCGCCCCTTGGCATGTTTGTCCGCGACATACAATCGGTTCACGACGAGGAGGTCTTGCGTGCACTGCAACTTGCCGAACAGCGCCGCATAGCGCATGAGGGACGATCCATCCGTAGAGAACTGGTGACGAATGTGATTGTTCCCATGAGCCTTTCCCGCGCAACCCTTACCCAACGCGTTACGCTGCTCCAATGGTACTGGATGACGCGGGCACAGCGATGCTACGCAGGACTCGAGCGTCGCTACCCTGGTATGCGGCAGGACTACATCTGGCAGCAGCAGGGGATGCTCGAGCTCCAACGTCGAGGGGGATAACGAGTGAGTGCGGGAGTGCGCTCCACGTCCTAACTTTGCGCGCTCTGAATCTTCGCTCACACTCTCCCAACACGTTGCATGCAGACAGTTCTTGTCACCGGTGCCAATGGTGAAATTGGCCACAGCCTTCTCCACGCTCTCGCAGCTCGCGAGGGATGTCGTGTAATCACTCTCGACCTTGCACCACTGGGCGACGAATTGCGTTCGCTGGTCCATGACGCACGTGTGGGTGATGTGTCCGACCCAGCCGTTGTAGCTGAACTCGAGAAGAACGATTTCACCGAGATCTATCACCTCGCTGCGTTGCTGTCGACGAGCTCGGAGAAAAACCCGGAGCGCGCGCACCACGTTAACGTGAACGGTACGATGGGTCTGCTCCTGATGGCACGCCGCATTGGTGTGCGCACAGGAACTGCCGTCAAGTTCCTCTTCCCGAGCACCATTGCCGTGTTTGGCATGGGATCGCTTGACGAAAAGAACCGTGCCGGCGCAGTGACAGAGTTCTCGCACTTGCAGCCGACAACGATGTACGGAATCAATAAGGTGTACTGCGAACAACTTGGCTCGTACATGAGCGACCGATTCGGTCAGCTCACGAATGAAGCAGGTGTGAAAGCACTCGACTTCCGTGCGCTCCGCTTCCCGGGTCTGATTTCGGCAACAACAGTGCCAACAGGTGGCACGAGTGATTATGCTCCCGAGATGATCCATGCCGCAGCGCAGGGTAAGGACTACGCATGCTTCGTCCGACCAGATGCACGCATTCCCTTCATGGCAATGCCGGATGGCGTCAAGGCGCTCCTCGATCTTGCAGCAGCTCCAGCAGAAAAGCTCACACAGCGTGTGTATAACATCCGTGCGTTCTCGCCATCTGCCGAAGAGATTGCGACCGTCGTTGCGAAGGCATTCCCAGGCGTTTCCATTACCTACGCACCACATCCAGTTCGCCAGGCCATCATCGATTCCTGGTGTGCAGATGTCGATGATGCAGCGGCACGTCGTGATTGGGGATGGACGCCGGACTACGACATGCAGCGTGCGTTTGATGAGTATTTGATCCCGACCATCGCACGTGTCTATGGCGGATAACACGCACACGAATCGTCTCGCTCTCGAACAATCGCCATATCTCCTGCAACACGCACACAATCCGGTGGATTGGTATCCGTGGTGTGACGAAGCGTTCGCACGTGCACGTGCCGAGAACAAACCTGTGTTTGTGAGCGTGGGCTATGCGACATGTCACTGGTGTCATGTAATGGAGCGCGAGTCCTTTGAAGACGAGTCCGTTGCTGCATATCTCAATGAACACTTCATCAGTATCAAGGTCGATCGCGAAGAACGTCCGGATGTTGATGCGATGTGTATGGATGTGTGTCAGACACTTACCGGACATGGTGGGTGGCCATTGACGATTGTGATGGACGGAGAGCGACGTCCGTTCTTTGCTGGCACGTACTTCCCGCGTCACTCCTTTGGCAATCGCCTCGGCTTTCTTGATCTCCTCGCGCGGTTGAAAGAAGTCTGGGTGCTCGACCACGCTCGCGTGCAAGAAACAGCGCGCGAGATTACATCCGCTCTCGCACAGCAGGCAGCTGCCGATTTCCGTGGCGACGTACCCGAATCGGTGATGGCAACCGTCGTCGATCATCACCGTCGCATGTACGATGATGTGTACGGCGGCTTCTCTGCACGACCCAAGTTCCCATCTCCGCACCACCTCCTGCTGCTCTTGCGTCGTGCTCATGCCGACAACGACAAGGGTCTGCTCAGCATGGTTTGTACAACACTCGATGCAATGCGGGCAGGGGGCATGTACGACCATGTCGGGTTTGGATTCCACCGGTACAGCACCGATCGTGAATGGCGCGTGCCGCACTTTGAGAAGATGCTCTACGATCAGGCCATGCTCATGATGGCCTACACCGAGGGCTGGCAGAGCACATCCGACGAGCTCTATGCGCGCGTTGTTGATGAGATCGCCACCTATCTCGAGCGCGAAATGACAGCTGCCTCGGGCGCATTCTATTCCGCGCAAGACGCAGATAGTGAGGGGGAAGAGGGGAAGTTCTACATCTGGACAGGCGACGAGCTGCAGGATATGCCGGTGAATCTCTGGCACTTACTCAACGCGTCGCACGAAGGCAACTTCCACGATGAAGCGTCAGGCAATCCTGTACCGGCCAACATTCTCTATGCGCTCCGTGGTGATCTCCGCGATGTGTTGCGAGCACCGGAATGGGAGCCGTATCGTACCGTGCTTCTCCAACGCCGATCAACGCGGATTCGTCCGCTGACGGATGATAAGGTGCTTAGTGATTGGAACGGCCTGATGATTGCGGCGCTCGCACGAGCAGGTCGCGCGTTTGCCAACTCGCGTTACACACGCATGGCCGAGCGCGCATTTGCTGCGTTTGAGCATCCCGTGGCACATCACCGCTATCGTAATGGTCATGCAGCCATCACACCAATGCTCGACGACATGGCGAGTATGGGTCTTGCCGCGTGCGAGCTCTACCAAACGACAGGATCAAGCCTCTACCTTGATGCATCCTGTACGTATGCCGATGCGATCCTCACGCGGTTCCTCGGTGATGACGGGGCGCTGTACACCAATGCAGCCGACGTCGTCGACATCCCTGTGCGCCAGAAACAGAGCTACGATAGTGCCTATCCATGTGGCAACAGCATCGCTGCCCAGCTCGCTGCACAACTCGGTGCCATAACTGGTGATCAACGGTATCGTGATGCCGCAGTTGCCTGCGTGCGCTCCTATGGCACGCAGCTCGAGAAGTTTGCACCAGGCTTCTGTATGCTCTTGTGTACGTGGGACATGCTCAGCGGCGGATCAACGGAGATTGTCTTCACAGAGTCGGTTGCCACGGATGCATTCATGCATCATGCGTTTGCCCATATCGGCGCAACCTACAACCCGAGAGCGGTCTATGTTCACCGGCCAGCTGATGACCTTGGTGCCCTGCGGTTGGAAAAGGCCGGATACCCATTCGCAGCTGCACCCGCCTCCAGTGTGCTCGTCTGCACCGATGCAGCATGTAAAACTCCGATTACAACATCTGATGAACTCACGGCTGCCTTTCCCGGAAACCCGTAACTTTGCGCATGCCGACAATTATTGATGGGAATGCCTTGGCCGCGACAATACGCGGCGAGGTCGCTGAGCGAGTTCAACGTCTTGCTTCGGCACATGGAATTACGCCTGGCCTCAACCTCTTGCTGGTTGGGGAGGATCCTGCCAGCACTGTCTATGTGCGCAACAAGGGTAAGGATTGCGAAAACGTCGGCATTCGCTCGACGATTGTTCGTCTGCCAGCGACGGCTACCGAAGAAGAAGTGATCGCCTGTGTGCAAGCATGGAACGCCGACGAGGCAGTCCACGGAATTCTGGTGCAATTGCCCCTTCCCAAGCACATCGACGAGCACCGCGTACTCCGGACCATTGATCCCGAGAAAGATGTCGATGGATTCCATCCGGTGAATGCGGGGAAGTTGATGATCGGACTCGACGGGTTTATCCCGTGTACGCCCTATGGCGTGCTGGAGATGCTCAAGCGCTACAACATTGAAACATCCGGTAAGCATGTGGTCGTGGTTGGTCGCAGCAATATCGTTGGTAAGCCCCTTGCCATGCTGCTCGCGCAGAAGCGCTCACCGGGCAACGCCACCGTAACGATTTGTCATACCGGAACGCCGGACATCGCCGACCACACCCGTCGTGCCGACATTGTGGTGTCGGCCGTGGGGATGCACGGACTCATCACGGCAGATCACATCCGCGAGGGTGCTGTTGTGATTGATGTCGGTATCAATCGGATTACTCTTGCCGACGGTACAACGAAGCTTGTCGGCGATGTAGATTTTGCCAACGTTGCACCAAAAGCATCGGCAATTACGCCCGTGCCAGGCGGTGTTGGACCAATGACACGTGCAATGTTGCTGCAGAATACGCTGACAGCAGCAGAACGTAAGGTGCGCCAATGAAGCGTCCAACGCTGGAAGTGCTGTATGCAGATCTCGACATCGTGGTCGTCAATAAGCAGGCAGGATTGCTTGCGATTCCCGACAGATACGATGAAACACTCCCGAATGTCAAGGTGCTGGTCCGTGAAAAGTATGGCTCGGCCTATACTGTGCACCGCCTCGATCGCGAGACATCAGGTGTTATGATTGTTGCTCTGACGCCCGAGGCCCACAAGGCACTCAACGAGCAGTTCGAGCATCACACGATCAAGAAAACCTACCAAGCCATTGTTGCCGGTATCGTCGACAAAGACGAGCTGATGGTCAACATCCCTCTTGCGACGGATACCAAGCGTAAGGGACTCATGAAGCCCTCGGCAAAGGGGAAGGAAGCACGCACGGGTCTGCGCGTGGTGGAACGATTCCGAATCGCAACGCTGGTTGAGTGCGACCTGATTACGGGACGTCAGCATCAGATTCGTGTGCATTGTGCTGCCATCGGACACCCCCTTCTGGTAGACGGAGACTACGGAACAACATCGAAGTTCATGCTCTCGTCGATCAAGCGTCGCTACAATGTTGCGAAAGGACATGAAGAACGTCCGATTATCGAACGGCAGACGCTGCACGCTGCACGTATAAGCTTCGATCACCCCTCGACGCAGGAACGCATGACGGTCGAGGCAGAACCACCTCGTGATTTTACTGCCACACTTCAAGTGCTCCGAAAGTACGCCGCACCGTATGCTTCGGCATTCGATGCTGAGTTCTTCTGAGTATCTTCGCGCATCTCTCGCACGGAATTACCGATGATCATCATTCTCTTTGGTGCCCCTGGCGTGGGCAAAGGCACTCAGGCTGTCATTCTGGCCGAAAAGCTCGGTGTTGCACATTTGAGCACAGGCGATGCCTTCCGCGCCGCTATCAAGAATCAGACACCTGTAGGCCAAATGGCACAGGAGTACGTTGCTTCTGGTAAGCTCGTACCCGATGAAATCGTAGCGAAGATCGTTGAAGAGGCGATGACCAACGAGACATTCGCCAATGGCTGCATTCTTGACGGCTTCCCCCGTACACGCACGCAAGCAGAAGCCCTCGAGCAGATGCTCACAGCAAAGGGCGCAGACATCACGACAGTCGTCAACATTGCCGTGGATGATGATACCATCATTGCTCGCTTGCTCCAACGCGGACGTTCTGATGACCGCGAGGACATCATCCGCCATCGTCTCAACGTGTATAACGACGAGACAGCGCCCCTCCTCGATTTCTACGGTCAGAAGAGTCTGCTTACGACAATCGACGGTATCGGTGACGTCGAGGACGTAAACGCACGCATCCTGTCGGCCATCAAGGCCTAATCACCGCTATCCACACTATGTGGATAACCATGACCTTCGAGCATGCTTCCATCCGTCATTCATGAGTGACGGGAGCGATCTTCCGTTGTGGATTCCGTCTGTAAGGCGTTGAAAACATAATTATGTAGATTCGCTGCTCTCACTTCGAGAAGCCCTTCGAACTACCCTGGGTTTTCAGTGGTCGGATGTCGACTGTTATTCACACTCTTGCTGCTTGCTGGGATTGCATCGCACGCGATCGCACAGCAGGGGGGCTTCGTTGGCACCCTTGAGGGTGGCGTGGTGAAGTACCACGGCGAGTTCAGCGACGACATGTTCGGTCCGCAAGGAATGGTCAGTCTGCGATATGCCGCACTCGATAACCTCTGGGTCGGCGCACGGTTCGGATTAGGCGAGTACCAATGGAAGGTCACGCCGTCAAAGGTGGCCGCATATCCTGACTACTTCGGACAAGGTGCAACCCTCGGAGATCGCTATCCAGGGGGCACAAGCTCGATCGAAGCACGTAATGAAAGTCGGGTGAGTTCGGCTGATCTCGTTGTATACTATGCACTTACGACGTCTATACCTGCTCGACCATACGTAGTGGCGGGCATCGGTGGCATCAACATCGAGCCATCAACCGCCTCGGATCACACAGCGCTCCCCAATGCCCAGCGTGGACGGTATCCCAAGACGATCTCGAGCGTTATCGTCGGTGGGGGCGTGGCAATTCCTCTCTCAGAACGCGTCGGATTAGAACTCGCGGCAGAACATCGATTCGCCTTCTCACGCTACCTAGACGATCTTGCAACCAACCGCGGTAACGACGCCCTCACGAGCATTCGCATCGGAATCTCGTATGCGTTTTCCACAGGTTCAAGCCAATCCTTCTCTGATATCCGCATGAGAAGTTGTGGTAATTCAGCAGGTGTAAGCTGCTGTATTGACTGTGAGTTATGCGACTGCTTCCGCTGTTGCAGCTGTTGCTGCTGCTGCTGCTGTTGTAACGGACAAGGTTCCGGTGGTGGAGCCGCGCCAAGTTCGGCACCCGATACGACAAAGCCCGCACCAGGACCTCCGCAAGCAGGAGGGGGCGGACCCAAACCGGAGCCTATGGGAGTTCCGTGTCCACCTGGTCAGCATCGTGAATGCTACGGTCCGCCAGGATTTGGCATATGTGTTGATGACAAACCGCCAGTTGGTCCGGAGAGAATTCGCTGGGAGCTGGCTCGTACGCTTGGGGACGGCAGCCTTCTACGGGAGGCAGACGGCAAGTGGTATCGTAAGCAGGTATTGCCTGATGGTACATCGCGGGTGACCAAGGGAGTGTTGCCCTTTACAGCGAGCGAATGCAAGGAATGCAAGGAAAAGCAAGAGCGAGAGGCACGTGAATCGATGAATAACCAGGGAACGAAGAAATGACACACGGTCAGACCACGCTACGACTGCGATCGTTCCTTGCGAGCGTCATGGTTACGGTTGCACTTGTTGCTGTTACAACGACACCAGTCTGGACACAGATTCAGCAGGGTGAGGTTGTTGGGACGCTCTATGGTGGCGTTAACAAGTACCATGGCGAATTCTCCGACGATATGTTTGCCGTCTCGACGGGCATTGGCGTATCCTACGCCGCGATGGATCGCCTCCTTGTCGAGGCACGCTTCGGACTCGGTGAGTACCGCTGGAAGATCACTGACGCGAAGATTCGTCGATTCCCTGGGTACTTTGGACAAGACGCCCAAGTTGGGGATCGCTATCCAGGGACGCTGACAACCATCGAAGGTGATAATGAGAGCCGCGTCACAACGGTCGACGTGCTCGCGTCGTGGATCCTTGTCCCGGATATCGCCGCATCTCCATTTGTGACGGTGGGTGTGGGCCTCTTCAACTTTGCTCCATCCAATTCCGAGGAGCACTCAGCGCTACCAAACAACCTGGCCCGCGTTTATCCTCGCACTGTTGTTTCGATCCCTGTTGGTGGTGGCGTCAGAATTCCACTCTCATCTGCGGTCGGACTTATGCTGCGGGCAGACCATCGATTTGTCTTCTCGCCATACCTTGACGACATCAGAGCCGACCATGGGAATGATGCACTAACGACAATCTCCCTCGGCTTGTCCTACAACTTTACAGCACCATCGCAATCTCGTGAGCTTGGCCAAGCGGAGCTTGAGGTTGTTCGTGAGATTCGCATGGCTCCATCGACGCCGTCGTGTTCTCGCTGCGGATGTGCTATGGCACGTGGTTGTTGCTGCCGACATGGACACAATGGATCGCAGCCTGAGATGCGCCAAGAAGAACCAGCAGCAGTTCCCAAGGCAGCCGATTCGAAGCCTGCCCCTGCAGCGGAGCCGGTATCTGAACCGACACCCGAGCCAGTACCAGTGCCGACTCCTGAGCCAATGCCTGCTCCTGCAGCGGACCCGGTACCTACTCCGACTCCCGAGCCAACCACCCCGAAAAAGCGGAAGTCATTCTCAAAGGACATTCGCTTCGTGGTAAACACGGATGAGTTCGACAAAACGCAACCCGAGACGGAGAAGAATCTGCAGGAACTCCTGACGTACATGCAAGAGTCCTGCGACGAGCTTCAGGTGATGATCGAGGGACACGCCAGCGCAGATGGACCTCCAGAGCGTAATCGCGAGCTCAGTACGCTTCGCGCGCGAAAAGTACAGCAATGGCTTATAGATCAAGGGGTTACGCCGTCCAAGATTCGCGGCGCGATGGGCTTTGGCTCGTCCATGCCACGCGTCGCTGAGCCGTCACCTGCGGCTGTAAAGAGCATGGCGAAGGACAAGCTCGAGGCCATCCGACGTCAGAATCGGCGTATCGAAATTGCCGTTCTCAAGGACTGCAAGGTCCAGTAATGCGACCGTGTTTGATGAATATCTTTTCATCAAGCGTTCATAGGGTTGGTGTGGAAAACCCCTAAGTTGCCGATCTCCACAACCGTGGAGGAAGCATATATATGCTTCTGCAACGTCTCAGCCGCAGTGTAGGGTGACTGCGCGATTGAGTGAAACTTCCTCGCACATCTATGGAGGACGACCCTAATGACCAAACGTATCTCAACTTCGACGATCCTTCAAGTAGCTGTCTTCGTGGTGATCTTCACCACAGTGATGTCGGTTGCATTCATGGTCCAGGCGCACGATATGCCTGCCGTGCCCGTAGTGGCCGCGGCCGAACCAGTTGCTCCAGAACTTCCAGCACCAGCTGCAATTATGCTTGATGATGCCCCAGACGGTTTTGCATCATGGTATGGCGAACCGTTTCACGGACGCCGCACAGCAAGCGGTGAGCGATACGATATGCATGCCTACACGGCAGCGCACCGCTCACTTCCATTTGGAACGATCCTCCGCGTTGAGAACACGAAGAATGGTCGCGTGATCCTTGTCGAAGTCACAGATCGGGGTCCGTTCATTAAGAAGCGCGTTGTCGACCTGTCATATCGCGCAGCCCGCCACATTGGTGTGTCGGTAACATCAGTAGAACTTGAAGCCCTAACAGCTGAGACAGTTGCGTCGTTTTATGCAACCCAGCCTGATCGAGTGCTTGCCTTCACGCCGGAGTTTGAGCCTGTTGCACTTGACGCGACAGAGCTTGACACACTCGCATCCGCGAGCTCGCTTACATCCGTCATGACAGCACGTGGCGATGCAGAGTACATCATCGTTCGTCCCGGAACAAAGGGGCGTTTGCAGTTTGTACGTGCTTGCAAGAGCGACGCGTAAGCCCCTCTCATTCTCCCCGTAGAACCCACACCGCAAGACGTGCCACGACGTCTGGTCGGATGGTTTCGCTCGTACGCGCCATCTCTTCCTCGGTACAGTCATCGCATTCTTGAAACTGGTGATTGGTGTTCGGGAACACGGCAGATGTCCATGTCGAACGAGATGTCCTGCGCTGTCCAAGCGCGCGGAACGCTGTTGCATGCAATGCTCCCGGCACCTCGATATCGCGCTCAGCAAAAAGTGCGAGCGTCGGACCCTGAAGCGCGACATAGTCCGCTGGACTGTACCAGAGGTAACTGCGAAGCCATGGCATGAGCGTGCTCTGCATATAGAGCTCACGTCCGGGACGTTGGAGTTGGCGTACCATCGGATATCGCATGGCGACATCTGGTCGATTCATCAACACAGAGTCCGCAATGGAGAGGAGAAGGGGAACCAACGCTTGATCGTTCATAGTTGGCGACGACAGTAGCAGGTCGCACCACGCGGCTACAAGACCTGTTGCAACATCCACCAACTCTGCATCGGTGCCGCGACTAAGTTCACGCGCCTTCATCTGCTCCACGAGCGTTTCTTTCCCCGACAGCATCGGTGTTGCTAGCATTGCGATTCGGGTGACGCGATTCGGATAGCGGCGAGCGACCATTGCCGCTGCAAGACCACCCTCACCGTGTCCGATAATCACGATGCGTGTGGTGTCGACCCGAGGGTGCTTCCAGAGGGCATCAAGCACCGCGGAAATGTCACTCGCTTCATCGTCAACAGACTGATCATTTGCTGCACCGGTTGTTTGCCCTGTTCCGCGGTCGTCGATGCGGACCGTTGCAATGTTGCGTTGGGCAAACATCGACGCGAGCACGAGGTAGGGGGCATGTCCGTGCTTGCCGCGCGCCACACGATCTGCTTGACCGCGATCGCCTGCGAGGATGACCAGTGGATAGCGTCCGAGCGTATCCGGGAAGGTTAACTCACCACCCACAAGGATACCTGCTGGACGATTCGGGACGCGAAAGCTCTCAGCAATGTAGGGTGGTGTATCTCCAGGTTCCTGAACTCGAGGTGCCTCGTATAGCTTCTTGAGGACGACTGGTGAGTTTGTTCGGCGTTGCACCCATGTGCCCGTAAGCTGTTGCTTTATAGGGTCATGTGTAGCCTCTACGGCAACATCTGCAGAATCACTTTGAAGTAGAATCTTCCCATCGACGCAGGACACGGTAGAGAAGCGGTTGCCAATCCATCCAAAGTTTGGTGCATCCCACGTTGCATCGCAAGGTCCGTTGACGTAGGCTACGATATGGACGATTACGCGACTGCGCGCACCGGATGCCATGAAGATGTCGCCCGAATACGACCCAGATAGATTTGAGTCTAACTGCTGCTCAAAGGGCACGACGATCGACTGTGTCCATGCCGGTGTCGACGATCCAAGAACGAGCATGGAGAACAGGCAACCAATGATCAGGTAGTGCATCCGCATGTGCATGTTTTTTTTCGGACGATGAAACTCTCGTGGCCTAATTTGCGTAAGTGGCCCCGTACCACAGACAACTCGACGTGCAATTTCGATCATTTGGAGTACTTCTATGCAGCGTTTCCTGCTCTTCATCACACTGGCGTTCGTCGCCGTTGGCAATCTTTCGGCAGTTACGCTGGAAGAGATTCTCGCAAAAAACCTCCAAGCCCGTGGTGGCAAAGCCAAGCTTGAGGCAATCAAGACCTATACCGTTGACGGCACCATGACCATGGCGCAAGGCATGGATCTCTCCTTCACACAGGCCATGAAGCGTCCACTCAAGTTCCGCATGGATATGTCCTTCCAGGGCATGTCGATGATCACGGCGTTTGATGGCAGCGTTGCGTGGAGCAAGAATCCGATGGCGGGGAACAAGGTTGAAAAGGCTCCTGAGTCGGAAGTAAAGCGCATGGCTGAGCAGGCAGACCTTGATGGTGTTCTTGTGAACTCGAAGGACAAGGGCTATAAGCTCGAACTCGTCGGTCCAGAAGACATCGACGGATCGACTGCATATAAGATCAAGGTAACGGACAAGGATAATGAGGTAAGCCACATCTTTATCGATGCTGTCACCTGGCTTGAAGTTATGTGGTCGAAGAGCCTCTCGATGATGGGTCAAGAAGCCGATGTCGAGATCATGATGTCGAACTACCAAGAAGTTGGTGGCGTTCAGATGGCCATGCTCATGGAGATCCGCTCAGAGGGTCAGACCGTTATGTCGATGAGCTACAGCAATCCAAAGGTCAACCTCCCAATTCCAGATGAGCGCTTCGCATATCCAGGCGAGCAACCGGACGCGAAAGAAACACCGAAGAAGAAGTAACACCGACACCCCCGCTCCTGCGGGGGTTCGTCGTTGAGGAGACACCATACATGACAACACGAAACATTCTGATCATCGCTATGATGATCACGGGCATCGCTGTGCCCGCTTCGACACAAACAATTACGTCGGGCATGCTCGGACCACTACGTCCGCGAAGCATTGGTCCGGCTGTGATGAGTGGACGGATCTCAGACGTCGCAGTGGTTGATACTGCACCACGACGCTTTTACGTCGGTGCGGCGGGAGGTGGCGTCTGGAAAACTACCACTGGTGGTGCGTCGTTTACCCCTGTGTTCGACGACCACACACAGTCTATTGGTGCGATCACGATCGATCAAGCACATCCCGACACCGTGTGGGTTGGAACTGGTGAATCATGGACGCGTAATAGCGTATCGGTTGGTGATGGTATCTACCGCACGACAGATGCCGGCCGATCATGGAAGCGCTTAGGCCTTGATTCTACCGAACGCATCGCGCAGATCGTTCTTCATCCGAAGAATCCGTCAACCGTGTACGTCGCAGCACCGGGTCCACTCTTTCACGACAGTCCACATCGCGGGCTGTATAGAACGACCGACGCGGGAGCCACATGGCAGAACATCCTGCCTGGTGACGCTCGCACCGGCTGCACGGATATCATTGTCAACAAGAAGAACCCGAACATCCTCCTTGCTTCGATGTGGTCGTTCAGGCGAACCGGATGGTCGTTCTCATCCGGCGGTTCAGGATCGGGAATCTTCCGTTCGACAGATGGTGGTGCAACGTGGAAGCGCATGGCGACGGGACTGCCAACTGGTGAGCTCGGACGAATCGCGCTCGCTGCATCACCTGTTGATCCCCAGCTGATTTACGCTGCTGTTGAAGCATCGGAGTCCGCTCTGTATCGAAGCACCGATGGTGGTCTGACATGGGAACGTCGATATGTCGGCAGCGTCGTCGACATTCGTCCGTTCTACTTTTCACGCATCGTCTGTGATCCTGTCAAGAAGGATGTATTGTACAAGCATGGTATTCAGCTCTTCCGTTCCGACGACGGAGGAAACACCTTCACAACAATTGCCCAGAGCGCACATTCGGATCACCACGCTGTGTGGATCAATCCAGCGAATCCGCGTCATCTGCTGATCGGAACTGATGGGGGATTGTATGCTTCTGATGATCGCGGTACGACGGTGCGATTCTTCGGCAACCTCCCGATCTCGCAGTTCTATCACGTTCGTGCTGACAATCAAGATCCGTTCATGGTGTATGGCGGACTCCAAGACAACGGCTCATGGCGGGGTCCGTCGCGCAAGAGCGGCGGTATTCGCAACAAGGACTGGACGGTTGTTGGCGGTGGTGATGGATTCTATGTTGTCCCGGATCAAGCAGAGCCACACATCGTCTTCTGGGAGTCGCAAGGTGGAAACGTTGTGCGCACCAACCTCAGGACAATGGAGTCCAAATCTGTTGCTCCCACGCCAGATGATGGCTCATTGAAGCTCCGCTACAACTGGAACACGCCCATTATCCCAGGCACAGCGCCGGGAACGATCTATGTTGGATCGCAGTACCTTCATCGCACAACCGATCGTGGCGAGACATGGATGCGAATCTCGCCCGATTTGACCACGAATGATTCATTGAAGCTTCGTCAAGATGCAACCGGCGGACTCACGCTCGACAACTCGTCTGCCGAAAATCACTGTACGATCTACACCATCGGCGAGCATCCAACCAATCGAAACATCATCTGGGTGGGTACTGACGATGGCATGCTTCAACTCACGCGTGATGGCGGCACCACGTGGCAACGCATCGTTGTGCCCGACTCTGTTGTTCCTGCTGGTACATGGGTGTCGCATGTCGCACCTTCGCCGCACAACGAAGGAACATGCTATGTGACGTTCGATGGGCACATGCGCGGTGACATGAAGACATACGTTGTGGAAGTCTCCGCATTCGGTGCCACCTCACGATCGATCACTGGGTCGGACATGCGTGGCTACGCTCACGTAATCAAGCAAGATCCCGTTCGTGCAGGCTTGCTCTTCTGCGGAACAGAGCATGGTCTATACATGAGTTTTGATACCGGGGCATCATGGATCACTCTGAAGAACGGTTTCCCACCCGTAGCCGTGCGAGATATCGATCTTCAGCCTTCGACAAATGCTGCCGTTATCGCAACGCACGGACGTGGTCTGTATGTGATCGACAACCTCGACATCCTTCGCGAGATCACGCCAGAGATATTTACGCGCGACCTCACAATTCTTCGAACACCAGTGGCAATGCGATCGCTCGAATCGGGCGAAGCATCCTGGTTCGAAAGTGATGCGGAGTTCCGTGGTGAGTCGATAGGACGTGACACGAAGGTGTGGTATGTGTTGCGGGAACGACATTCAAAAGGCCCCTTTACCATCACGGTGAAGGATAGTGCAGGCAAGGTGATTCGCACTATTCCTGCATCTGGACGTAAGGGGCTGAACAGTGTTGAAATTGCAATCCGTCAGCAAGCGCCGCTTACCGCTACATCTACCGTCGGTGGTGCATTCGGATCGCTGTTTGGTCCGCTGCTTTCTGAAGGAACGTACACACTCGAGTTCACGCGTCAGGGCACAACCACCACCGGTACGCTGAACGTCATCGCCGACACAACCTTGGGACACTCAGCTGCCGACCGTGCAGCTCAGCAGGTGCT
The DNA here is from genome assembly GCA_903939735.1 of uncultured Ignavibacteria bacterium. Classification (GTDB taxonomy): domain Bacteria; phylum Bacteroidota; class Ignavibacteria; order Kapaibacteriales; family Kapaibacteriaceae; genus UBA10438. The sequence goes on along the minus strand of CAJAIA010000022.1, from coordinate 121,892 downwards.
CATGCAGGATCTCTATGCCATGACCGAAGAGTTAGCCGTTACGGTTGCGCAACTCCAGCAAGCTCGTGACACACTCCAAGCACGCGGTGGGCGCACGGAACTTCTGCAGTCAATCATTGCCCTCAATGCCGAGCTCGTCAACACCAAGGAGGGGATGATTACCGGCGAGGAACAAGTCCGCGAACGCCTCTCATCACTTTACAGCGAAATCATCTCCTATCTCGGTCGGCCATCAAACTCCCACCAGCAACTTGCCGTAACTCTGCGACGTCGGGTTTCCGACGCAACGCGTCGAACACAGGAGCTCCTGGGCGGACTCGGCATGCCGACACGGGCAGAGGTTGAGGCTGGGCTACGAAGCACGTCGAAGTAACCTTCGTTGACGTCGTCTGTGATAACGGAACACCGTATCTTCGCGATCCTCTTCACTTGGATTTGGTGATGCAATGAAACGTACTCTTGGACTCTACATCGGTCTGGCCGCATGTGCTGTGTTTGCCCAGGGCTTCCAGTGCGCATCGTCGGATGTGGCCGTAGCAAAGAAGGCACTCCAACAGCAGGACTTCACGAAGGCGAAGTCGTCGCTCGAGAAAGCTCTCGTAGCCAATCCGAATGACTGTGATGCATTGATGCTGCTTGGTGAGGTCAACGACCGTTTGCGCGACGTAAACGGGATGGTTGCTGCGTATCAGAAAGCTCGATCATGTGAAGGCATCAAGCCTGTGCAGAAGGAGGCCATTTCGGTCACACTGTACAACCAATGGGTCGTGTCCTACAACGAGGGCATCGGCTCGTATAATGCGTATGTTGAAACTTCCGACAAAGCCAAGCTCAACGCGGCGATGGCCTCGTTCAAGCTTGCGCGTGATGTCAAGCCAGAGTTTACAGATCCACTTCCATTGATGGGGCAGATCGCTGAAATGTCGGGCGACACCACGGCTGCTGTTCAGCACTACACAACCTACTGGAACCTCGAAAAGCCCGGCATGGACATCATGCGCAGCAAGGGCGTCACCATCGGTGGAACGCGCGGTGCAATGCTGAAGTCCCTCGGCACGCCCGTTACAACGCGTATGGACTCGATCGATAATGGCATTATTTACAAGGATCGCTTTGATATCGGCGGACGTGATATGATCACGTTCTCGTTCTCCCAAGGCAATGCCGATGCTGACATCGAAGGCTGGTCGTACAATCCTCCTGCCACCGTCACCGAGCTTGAAAAGTGGCGCGTTCGTACGATCTCGGTGAGCCCCCTGAAATCACTCGCATTTCTGTCCTACTCCCGAGGCGAGAATCAGCAGGCACTTGATTGGGCCAACGTCGTTATGGCGGTCAAGCCGAAGGATCAGGAACTCGTTCCGCTTCGTACGCAAGTGCTTCAGAATCTAGGCAAGGGCGATGAAGCTCTCGCAGAGCTCAAGGCGCAGATCGACCGTGATCCATCGTCCGTGCCAACCCGCTTGCAGTATGGTGCTATGCTGTCGAGCAATGAAAAGTATGCTGAGGCAAATCAGCAATACATCAAGGTGCTCGCACTCGATGCCAAGAATGAAACAGCGCTCTACAATCTTGCAGCGAACTACAAGAACATCGCAAGCGATAAGCAACGCAATGAGTTGCTCAAGATGGATAAGAACAAGAAGTACGTTCCCGATACGTCGTACCTCGGCGACCTGCAGACAGCAGCGCAGTATTTCGAACAACTTCGTGGTGCCTCGTTCAAGTATCGCGACGATCTCGTCGTGATGGAGCAATTGGCAAACACGTATGAGGTACGGAAGGACACAGCGAAGGTCAAGGCAATTATCCTAGAACTTGAAGCGCTTGAGGATCGCTATCGTACGAATCGTGAGTACTACCGCGTGATGGAAGGCCTCTACGGCCGCAACAAAATGATGGACAAAATGAAACAAGCACAAGAAAAGGGAGCAAAACTCTAATGTCGAATCCAACGAACAACCAGCCAGAACAACAGATGACCATCGAGCTCGGCGAAAAAGAAGCCGAAGGCATCTATTCAAACCTGGCCATCATTTCGCACTCACCAGCTGAATTCGTGGTGGACTTCACCCGAATCCTTCCAGGGGTGCCTAAGGCACGGGTTCATGCCCGTATCGTCATGACCCCTCAGCATGCCAAGCTGCTCCTCCATGCCCTGGCAGACAATATTGGCAAGTTTGAGAACCAGTACGGTGAGATCCAGGTTGACGGCCAGCATCAGCCATTTCCTCCCGGCGTGACGAATATCAACTGATTTTTTCCTATGTTTGTCGTTCTCTAACGAACGGTCAACCAGAATTTCCGGTGTGAAGCTATGAAGCGTACGTATCAACCAAGTCGTCGCCGTCGTGTCAATGTGCACGGATTCCGTGCTCGTATGGCAACTAAGAACGGTCGTAAGGTCCTTGCACGTCGTCGTGCGAAGGGTCGCGCTCGTATCGCGGTCAGCTTCGCGCGTTAAGCCTCTCTCATGGTCTGCAGACCACTGAAGGGAGCCCATGCATTTGACTACGTAATGCGGTCTGGACGTCGAGTGACGTCCGGACCGCTTCTGTTGTCGGCTGTACCTCACGCAGACGGGGGGCAGCAGGAGCTCCTCCGAATAGGAGTCACGATAGGGAAACGCGTAGCGCCCCGTGCTGTGGTCCGAAATCGCGTGAAGCGACTCCTCCGACAAGCTGTTCGCACCTTCGCAGCACGCTCCGATGCCGACTTCCTCGTTCACCTAGATGCCGTCGTCCTCATCTGGCGCCAGCGTCCGGAAGCTCCTGGACTCGTTGGTTTGGCAGAGGTTCAGCACCACGTCGATCTCGCACTGTTGAAGATTGCCCGTTCCTTTCAGGTGCCGTCGTGAACCCCGTTGTTGCGATATTGACAACCCTGGTTCGTGCCTATCGCACGTTCATCTCACCGATGTTCCCGCCGTCATGCCGATTTACTCCTACGTGTTCGCAGTATGCTCTCGATGCGCTGACCAAGCATGGTGCATTAAAAGGGTCATGGCTTGCGATTCGCAGGATTTCACGTTGTCATCCTCTTCATCCCGGCGGGTACGACCCTGTTCCGGGTACTGACCCACAATCACAGCACCATCACGACTAACGAAACGCAGTTCGCATGGACAGACAGTCACTCTTCGGCATTATTCTGATTTCGCTCATCATCGGTGCGTGGTTCTACTTCCAGAGTGGACCAACCACGCGTGATGTAACGCCTCAGCAGACGGCAGCAATCAAGGAACAGCAGGAGGTAGCGAAGACTGCCGTGGCGCCGGAAACGCCACCTGTGGCATTTGTGGCAGCGCAACCACGTGCAGTAACGATTACGTCGAAGCTCTACCGCATCGAACTCAGCTCGCGCGGAGCGATGGTGCGCTCGTGGCAGTTGCTCGATTACCGTCCGTGGTATCATAAGCAGGACAGTGCAAAGCGCGTCGACCTTGTTCGTCCAGGGAAACTCGAGTATGGATTCTCATTCCGTGCGATGAATGGCAAGAAGGTTTCGTCGGAAACGATTCCGTTCACATTCGACGTGCAGAGTGATCGCATTGATGTAGCTCCGGGTTCAACCGTGACTGTCCGTGCAACCGCAAAGGTTGCCACGGGTGGCACGATTACTCGCACGTATACATTCTCGGGCGATCGCTATCAGGTACAAACAGATCTCACGCTCGATGGCATGGAGTCCGTGATTCCACAAACCAGCCGGTTCGTCACCCTCGAGTGGCGCAATGGTCTGAACTATCAAGAAGAAAACTCCGTCGACGAATCAAACAACGCCATTGCGATTGTCTCGACAAACGGCGAACTCACGGAACTCGATGCTCCCGACTTCAACACGCAAGTAGAGTTGCCGGTTAATGGTTCAATTGATTACCTGGCAACCCGGAACAAGTATTTCGCTGTAGCACTGCTCCCAGCAAAGGGATTCGATGGCTCGGCAATGCTCACAGGCGATAAGTTTGGATTGCCAAACGATGGATTCTATGAGTCCTATAAGCTCGCCCTCAAGCTCCCATATCGAGGGGGCTCGCAGACCCACTCCCTGACGCTCTTCGCCGGTCCGATGCTCTATGATACCCTGGCCACCATGGGTCTTACTGACATCATCAACTTCGGCTGGAAGTGGATCATCAAGCCAATTGGGGAGTACTTCATGCTCCCGACACTCCGCCTTATTCACTCGGGCATCCCGAACTACGGTATCGCGATCATCCTGTTCGCCTTGCTCATGAAGGCGCTGCTCTATCCTCTCGGCATCACACAAATGAAGTCGGCTCGCAAGATGCAGCTCGTTGCTCCACTCATGAATGAGATACGCGAGAAGTATAAAGACGACAATCAGACCCAGCAGCAGGAGATGATGAAGCTGTACTCACAGTATGGCATTAATCCGGCAGGGGGCTGCCTGCCCCTTTTGCTTCAGATGCCATTCCTGTATGCCTTGTATTCGGTTCTGAACCTGAATATCGAGCTTCGTCAGGCCGAGTTCCTCTCGACATGGCTGTACGATCTGAGCGTACCGGACGTGATTCTGAGCCTGCCGTTCAAGCTACCGCTCGTCAACATTGACAAGTTCTCGGGTCTGGCCCTCCTGATGGGTGCAACGCTGTTCATCCAACAAAAGCAGGCAGTATCGGACCCGCGCCAGAAGGCTCTCGTCTACATGATGCCTGTCATGATGACGCTCATGTTCTCGTCCCTCCCGGCAGGCCTCAATCTCTACTACTTTGTCTTCAATATTGTCGCCATCGGACAGACAATTTGGCAGACCAAGTTCTCGAAGAACCAGCTCACCCTCGCCGACCTGCGAAAGGAACCGGCTAAGGAGTCTTGGTTGCAGCGGAAGATGCGCGAAGCCCAGCAAGTTGCCGAAGCACAGGGCAAGGGCATCCCGGGCCAGGCACCGCGTTCACAGCGCTCCAAGGGCTCGAATAACGGCAAATCCAAGCGTCGGTAACATCCCGGCCGCAATGGCGTCATTTCGGGATAACTTGGCGTCCGTAGATAGGTTGGAACAACCTATATTACGGCCCGTCAAAAGGCGTTCTGAGACGATTTCGACTGTATCAACACAATCATTTTTTTCGTTCCACGAAGGGAGCCTGCATGTCAACTGGTTCAATCTTTCGTTCGATCGCACTCGTAGCACTCGTGCTCGTGATTGCAGCTGGTTCAACTAGCGCGCAATTCACGGGTAAGTACAAGCGCTATAAGATGCTCGAACAATTCACAAGTGCTACATGCCCGCCATGTGCAACAGCAGCGCCATTCATCGAGACTGTCGTAAAGCTCGAGAATGACATCATTTCACTTCGCTACCACATGAATTACCCTGCACCGGGCGATCCATGGAACGTAATGAACGGTCGCGACCCAGGTGTCCGTCATGATCTTTACGGTATCAACGGTATTCCGTATCTCCGTGTTGGTGGTACGCTCAACATCAACCCAGCGTCTGGTGTTGCCGCTATCAACAACCTTGTTTCACAGATCCCGCCAACATCGATGGCGAAGATTGAAGTGAAGCAGAACGGTGGCAAGGTTGACGTAACAGTAACAACTGACCGCGCACTTTCAGGTGCAAAGCTGTTCTTCGCAACAGTGCAGCGTACAGTTACGATCGCAAACCTTCCACAAACCCTTGCAAACAGCAACGGTGAGTCGAAGTTTGGTGATGTAATGATGTACATGTACCCAGATGCGAACGGTACAGAGATCACACAGGGTGCCGGCGAGACAAAGACATACACATTCGTCCCTGGCTTCGGCTCAGGCAAGGAATGGAACCCAGCAAACCTGTATGGTATCGCGTTCATTCAAGACAATGCAACACTTGAAATCATTCAAGCTGGTGCAAGCATCACGAATGACACACCAGCAGCGTTTGACTACTTCGAAGCTTCGAAGGCAACAGCTTCGATCTCTGGCATCTATGAGCGTATTGATCGTAATGGCACAGCCGAAAAGACTGTCACCCTCACGAACAACGGCTCAACACCAGTAACAGTTGACCTCAGCGTTTCGAATGCTGACGCACTTACGCAAGCAGGCATGTCTGCTGAGCTTACACCTGCAAAGGTCACAGTTCCTGGCAACGGCACAGCTTCTGCGACACTCAAGGTAACAGGTCCTAACCGCTCGATCTTCGTGAACGTCAATGCTGCAATCGCTGCTACAGACGGTCTCGGTGGCGTGGTTCCATCGATCTACTACCTCGTGAACGGTGCGAAGGTTGTGAACTATTATGGTATTGGTGGCGATGCCGCAGGCGCTCTCACACAGCTCGCAGCGCAAGCTTCGACAAAGTACAGCCCTGACGTTGTCTACATGCCATACGCTACAGAAATCCTCACGAACTACCCAATGAACAGCTTCCAAGCTGCGGTATTCGCGTTCGAGGGTGCATGGACGAATCTTCGTGCAGGTACGCTCTCGAGCATCGAGAACATGCTTCGTGCAAAGAAGGGTGTCTGGATCCAATCACAAGCAGCGATGTATGCTGCCTATGAGCGCTATGCAACAAACACTGCGTTTGATGCAACACGCACATTCTATGCAAACGTTGTTGGCCTTGCGTACAACAAGTTTGAGTTCCGTGGCAACTTCGATGCAAACGGCAATCTGACATCGATCATCACGTTCCCAGTAAAGGGTACTGCTGGCGATCCGATTGGTAATGGCATCACGTACACAGGTAACCAAGCATCGCAGGCATACCCGTACTACGCGCTTGGCACAGACATCTTCAAGCTCACTGCGGGCTCGAAGGCGAAGTCGGTTCTGTACTACGACAATGCAGCTGCAAACATTGCGATGGTTCGCGTTGAGCCAACGTACGGTGGTAAGCTTGTGTATGGTTCAGTCGGACCAGAGATGATCGCGACAGAGGCAGTCCGTGTTAACCTCACAGAGAAGGTTATGGATTGGCTCCTCGGTGCAGAAGCACAAGGCGCAAAGATCGCAGCAAGCGTCAGCACGCTCAACTTCGGCACGATCACAGTCAACAACACGAAGGAACTCAGCGTCACGCTTACAAACACAGGTAACGCTGAACTTGCGATCACAGGTGTGAACATTGCTGGTGTCGATGCGACAGCATTCGACGTTACAGGTGGTCGTCCAGTTAACGGTAACCCAATCAAGGTTGCTGCTGGCGCGACACACCAAGTTATTGTGATGTTCGCTCCAACTGAGTCGAAGAACAACTTTGGTGCAACGCTTGATTTCGAATCAAACGCAACAGAGTCGGCTACGATCCAACTTCGTGGTGCAAGCACAACAACAAGTGTTGAAACAGATGTTGTCAGCGAAACAGGCGCAATCCGCCTCACACTCGTTGGTGCAAACCCTGTATCAGACGCTTCATCGGTTCGTCTTGCTGGTCTTGGCACAATGAACGTGACTGTTGTTGACGCTGCTGGCCGCACGGTCGCAACGATCTTCAACGGCGCTGTGAATGGCCAAGAAACACTTTCAATCGGAGCAGGTACACTTGCATCTGGCACGTACTCGATCGTCGCATCGAACGGCACAGATCGCGCAGTCCTCACGGTTGTTGTGGCTCGCTAAGTCGTCATCGTTTACTACAACGGGCCGCCTCGCTTCTGCGAGGCGGCCCGTTTTCGTTATTAGAGCGATGTTCGTTGTTCAGTTATCGCCGATAGCGATACTTCGCACCGGCTGGCAGTGGAGTACGTAGGCGGAAGTCGCCAAACCCGCTGGCATCTTCGAAGGTGAACATGAGATTATTCGGATAGGTCCAGCGAATCGCGACAGACATACCGCTTTGCGTTGAGAAACGATCGACTTGCAGGGGTTCGCCATAGATCACAAAGACGCGCCCCATATCAGTAAGCCATCCTTCTGTGTATGATTTGAAGCGCTGATTCGCTTGTTCGATGCGATCGTAGAAGGCTTCAAAGGCCTCATTGCGAACAGTGGATGGTGTTGGATCAAGACGCTTCCAGAAGTCATCAAACTGCACAAGCTTTTCCGCCTCGGTCGCACCAGCGTTGATCATGTCGATATCAGCCTGGTCGGCAACATAGATGAGTTGTCGGATGGCTTTCGCGAGGTCGCTGAGCACAGCGCCCGATGACGAGCGGGGAATGATGATGGTGCGACTTCGTTCCGCGAGCGTCGATGTAGTATCGATCGACCCGCTGGCATCCAATGTGTGCAGACGGAGGCGGAGTTGAAACGTGCCCGGCAACATACGCTGCGGTAGACTTAACGGAACGAATGCCTGCGTCGAGCTACCGCTTAAATCAACGGGTTCGCCAAGGCCTGATGCAACCTCACGATTATCAGGAGCGGTAATCGACCACTGGAGCCCAACACGTGGTATCCCTCGTGGGACGTAGCAGTCCACAAAGGCAAAGAGTTGCATGTCCTTCGACCAGATCACATCTCCGATAAACGGTGTGATGGCATAACGTGATCCACGTTGCTCGACCTCGCGAACGAGCATGACCGAACTCATGGATGCTTCCTGTTCAGGAAACACAGGGACGACGATCTTCTGCGATATCGAAAAATCGCGTTTACCGAAGACGTCGCGAAGCACCAGTTCCATACGATACGTGCCTGATGGCAAACGATAGCGTCGTACCGAGTTATCTGCTGCTCCTGTGCTGCCCCGTGTCACAGCAATCTCATCTTCGATGATTGTCCGCCGATACAACGAGTCGACAAGTTTGCGACCAGTTGAGTCGCGAATGATCGTCGACAGCGTGTACTCTGCAACGTTCCCTGTGTCGAGCTCGACGAAGTTCAGGAGGCTATAGGGTACGGCGGCGTAGACGTCACACCGTGGGCGTTCCAGTAGTTCTGGTGCGCGCGAATGGATGACATCGATCACGAATGGCGATGCTACGGGCGCTTGCGCCAGGAGCGCGCTGGGAGCCACAACAGCGCCCAGCATGCCAATTGCAACGAAGGTCTGGTTCATGATTGCATCCTACACTGTGAGCTTCCAAAGATCTCGAGCGCTCCGCTCGAGCATCTCGCGATCGTCGGGATGTGCAATTGCTATGAGTCGGCGTGCGCGTTCACGGAGTGATGCGCCGTGGAGATAGGCGACGCCGTATTCCGTGACGATGTAGTGCACATGTGCGCGCGATGTCACGACACCGGCACCAGGTTTCAATGTCGGCGCGATGCGTGCAAGCCCCTTTGATGTCCGTGATGGCAATGCAATGATCGGCTTACCGCCCGGCGATAGTGCAGATCCTCGCATAAAGTCAACTTGGCCACCAACGCCTGAGTAGGGAGCAGTGCCGAGGGAGTCAGCACAGACCTGGCCACTGAGATCGACTTCGAGCGCGCTATTGATGGCTGTCATTTTGGGATTACGCTGAATCACCGTCGGATTGTTGACGTACGCCACGTCCAGCATCGCAACCATTGGATTGTCGTGGACGAAATCGTAGACCCGTTGCGTTCCCATCACAAATGTGGCGACAACTTTATGCGGGTGGATTGTTTTACACGCGCCAGTTACAACGCCGCGTTCAACCAAATCAATGAGTCCGTCGCTGAACATTTCCGTATGGATTCCAAGATCCTTGTGTCCGTACAACTGATGCAAGACGGCGTCGGGAATCGCCCCGATACCCATCTGGAGTGTAGCGCCATTATCAACAAGTTCCGCCACGTGACGTCCGATGGCTGTTTCGACCTCACCCAAGACGGGAGGCTCGACAGTGAAGATCGGTTCGTCGACCTCGACCATATACGTGAGCTTGTCCTTGTGGATCAGTGCATCGCCATGCGTGCGTGGCATGCGCGGATTGACCTGTGCGATAACGACACGCGCTGAATGAAGTGCCTCGTGCGCTGCTTCAACGGTTACACCCAGGGAGCAAAATCCATGATGATCTGGCGGCGACACATGAATCAGTGCTACATCAATGTCGAGAATCCGGTCACGGAAGAGATGCGGGATTTCTGAGAGAAACACCGGTGTGTAGTCGGCCCGACCCTCTTGTACGGCCTTCCGCATGTTACCCCCAATGAAGAGGCAGTTAACGCGAAAGTTCTCAGCATACTCGGGCGCTGCGTAGGGGGCTGGGCCCTCGGTGTGGAGGTGGACGATTTCAACGTCGCGTAGGCGCGGCGCTTGCCGCACCAATTCGGCAATCAACGTCTGAGGTGCGGCCGCTACACTATGCAGATAAAGCCGATTGCCCGACTGAATAGCGCGTATGGCGAGGTCAACAGGAACGACATTTGACATACATACACCTTGATGAACGGAGAGTACAAAGTTACTGTTTGGTATCTTCGCACGTCGTAATGGAATGGGGAATATCGTCATGGAACTCAAGAACATCATCTTCATCATCGTACTGGGCCTTGCGGCAGCACTTTTTTCGAGGAGTGCCCGACGTCTCATAGCATGGCTTCGTGTCGGTCGTCCCGAGAACCGGTTCGATCGCATCGGCGAGCGGCTACGCACAACGCTGGTGGTTGGCTTCGGACAAAGCAAGATCCTTCGCGATAAGGTTGCGGGTCCGATCCACGCAGGTATTTTCTGGGGCTTCCTCGTGCTGCTGTTCTCGGCAATCGAGATGGTGTTGGAAGGACTCAACGATTCGTGGTCGTTTAACTTCCTCGGTCCGGTCTATTCCGTGATCACCGTCCTGACAGACCTGTTCTGTCTGCTCATCATCGTGGGCACGATGATGTCACTCTGGCGCCGCTATGTAACAAAGGTTCGACGCCTCCAGGTAGAACACGAAAAGGTTGAGGCAGGTATGATCCTGCTCACAATCTTTACGATTGTTACGTCGCTGCTGGTGCAGAATGCACTTCGAGGTCCTGTGCATAACGGCGACTTCTCATGGGCCGTCCGTCCGATCGCACAGCCACTCGGTTCTGTACTTGCTGCAGGACTTGGCGGTGCCGCCCCGTTCGTGTTTGAGCTTGCGTTCTGGATGCACGCAGTGCTAATCCTTGCCTTCATGAACTACCTCCCATACTCCAAGCATCTCCACGTTCTCACGTCGATCCCGAACGTCTTCCTCGGACCACTCGAGCCAACAAACAGCCTTGAGAAGATTGATTTCGAAGCCGAAGGTGTCGAGAAGTTCGGTGTCGTAGATATCGAAGATCTGTCGTGGAAGTCGCTGCTCGATGGCTATACATGTACGCACTGCGGACGTTGCACGAGCGTATGCCCTGCGAACCAAACAGGGAAGGTTCTCGATCCACGCGGCATTATCATCGCTATTCATGATCGCACGCTCGACAAGGCACCGCTGATCCTGAAGCAAGCCAATGGTGAGGAGCTCACGACGGAGGAACAAGCTGTCTGGGATAAGAAGCTTATTGGTGACTACGTGTCGCCGGATGCTCTCTGGGCCTGCACAACCTGCGGCGCATGTATGCAGGAGTGTCCTGTGAACATCGAACACGTGCCGGCTATCGTTGGTATGCGTCGCTCGATGGTCATGATGGAGTCGCAGTTCAACGACGAGTCGGCGTTGCTCCCAGACATCTACGGCAACATGGAAACCAACTCCGTGCCATGGGGCGGGTTCGGTCAGGCCGATCGCGCAAACTGGGCTGATGGCATGGGCATCAAGACGGCCGCAGAAGATGCGTCCATGGAAGTGTTGTTCTGGGTTGGATGTGCAGGTTCGTATGATGAACGTGCAAAGAAGACAACAAGAGCATTTGCTGAACTGATGCAGATCGCTGGTGTTGACTTCCGCATTCTTGGTACAGAAGAGAATTGCACAGGCGATGTTGCGCGCCGTACGGGTAATGAGTACCTCGCCGACATGCTCACGAAGACGAATGTTGAGACATTCCAACGCTACAACGTGCAAAAGATCGTAGCGACATGTCCGCACTGTTTCAATTCGCTCAAGAATGAATACCCGCAGTTCGGGTTCTCTGCAGAGATCCTCCACCACACCCAGTTCATTCAGGAGCTCATCACTTCGGGTCGACTGGTGATCGATCGTACAACAGCATCGACAGAAGCCGTGACATATCACGACTCGTGCTATCTCGGACGGTACAACGCAGAGTATGAGGCGCCACGTGCAGCGCTCGAGAACGTACCTGGTCTGACGATTCTCGAACCAGCTCGCTCGGAAGATCGCGGTCTGTGTTGTGGTGCAGGGGGCGGACGCATGTTCATGGAAGAGCATGTTGGCGACCGCGTAAACATTGTGCGCACGAATGAGCTTCTTGCTACCGGTGCCACAACGATCGCTGTAAACTGTCCGTTCTGTACAACCATGATCACCGACGGTGTAAAGGCAGCAGAACGCACTGACGATGTCCAGATTAAGGACATCGCCGAGGTTCTGCGTGATCGCGTTGTCGTGCCGTCGTGATTAGAGCACGCGGGTGCTCAGCGCCAGCTGCCGTGCAAGTGTCGCTGTAAGCGCGCGACGGTCGTATTGCTGCACGATATCTTCTGCAGGACGTGGCAGTGTGCCACGCTTGTGCGCGTCGGCCATCTCGATGATGCATTGAGCAATCGCGTCGATATCAGATGGATCCGTGATCCATGCTGCTCCATAGCGTTCTGCATCCTTGCGAAGTGCTCCGTTAGGAACGCTTACGAGAAGTGGCTTTCGTGTACCGAAGTACTCATAGAGCTTTGCGCTCGAGATCGTATCTGCGTTTCGCGTCGCACCGACCATCATCCAGAGTGCGTCGCTTTCGAGCAGCAGTTGTACTGACTCGGCGTGTGCGCAGTATCCATGGTCGTGAATGATCGACTCGAGACCCATCTTCTTTGCGACCTTCTTGTATTCATCGCGGAGGATGCCCGCGAAGTGCAGCTCGAGCGATAGGTCAGGTCGTGCCTGTAGCGCCTTGCGCACAGCCTTGAAGAAGGGAACAGGTGTAACGACATCATAGAAGATGCCAGTGTATGTCAGACGGAATGTCCCATCACGACGGGGTGTGATCTGCTCCGTTGGGATGTCCTCGGGATCGAACCCATGAGGAATGATCATCACTTCTTCATGATTGAGATGACTGTAGTTGGCCAGCAGGAACTCTTTCATGCGACGGTTGGTGACCGTCACACGTGATGCATGCGTGAGGACGTCATGCTCGAGCTTCTTATGCTGGTGTGCATGCCACGGCGTAGGGTAGAAGTGGAACTGATTACCGTACCATAGATCACGGTAGTCAACCACGAGAGGGATCCCTGTCTCTTCCGACAATGTAGCTGCCGCCATCATTGCAGAGAACGGCGGACCACTCACGAAGATCGCGTCGAACTCGTGTTGTGTGACAAGCTCTCGTGCAAGCTCAAGCGCCTGCTTCGCCCAACCCTTTTTGTTGTCAGGGATGAAGAACGTATCGCTCAGTTTTCGATAGAGTTTCCGCACCCATTCACGAGGCATCTTCACTGTGCCTTGATCGCTTGCAATGCTGTTAGGGTCGGTGCCACTTGTCCGATACACAGCTATGTCCCGACCTTCAATATCCTGAAGGAGAGAAGGGTCATGCGCATAGTAGGCAGTTGGGCCAGTTGTGATGATATGTGGGTGCCACCCGTTTTCCGGGAGGTACTTCATGAACTTCGTCACACGCTGAACACCACTCAGTCCCATAGGAGGGAAGTAGTAGGCGAACACAAGAACAGAACGAGTTTCCATTACTCCTTACACGATCACGAGTTCACGAGGTGCTGTAGTGAGAATTGTTGGACCCGTAGGTGTCACAACAACGTCGTCTTCGATGCGCATTCCAAACTTGCCAGGGATGTAGATGCCAGGTTCGATCGTGATGACCGTTCCTGTTGGAATGATTTCCTTGGTATTCATAGCCGCAACACGCGGATGCTCGTGCACTTCATACCCAAGGCCATGTCCGAGAGAGTGGCGGAAGTACTCACCGTACCCTGCCTTCGTAATCACATTGCGCGCTGCTGCATCCAGTGCGCCTGCTGTAACACCACTTACGGCAGCATCGAGGGCTGTCATGTGAGCGTGATAGAGAACAGCGAACACATCAACGACCTTAGCCGACGGTGTACCGAGGCAGAACGCGCGGGTCATATCGCTGTACAGACCATTCACGCAGCAGCCAAAGTCTACAGTAACGACATCACCCGACTTCAGAACGGCAGAACTCGCCCGACCATGCGGCATAGCGCTTCGAGCGCCTGCAACGCAGATGATATCAAAGGCATCCTTCTCTGAGCCGAGTTCGCGCGTTGTCGACGCGAGGAACGTCGCAACCTGATGTTCTGTCATACCGGGAGCAACGTAGCCAAGGAGCTTCTCGTAGGCGACACTTGCAATTCGAGCGGCTTCGGCAATGTTCTTGATCTCGGCCTTCGTCTTAACGCGCGTAATCATCTCAGCGATACCGCTGAGTTCGATGAGCTTGGCGCTACCGAGCCCCTTCTTCATAGCCTTGAAGCCCGACACCGTATGCCTTGTTGGATCGTAGCCCACGGTCTTCCACGTCGATGCCAGTCCATGTGTACGCACAGCATTCCATGGATCGCGATCGATGATAACTTCAACTCCGTCGAGCTTGTACAACTCTTTGCGGACCTGAACTTCGTAGAGATCGTTCGTGATGAAATAGACCTTCTTCTTGGTAACGAGCGCCATACCCATGGATCCAGAGAATCCAAAGAAGTATCGCAAGCTTGGGACGTGGGCAAGCACATATGCAGAGCAACCGTTGGCTGCAATCTGCGTGCGCAAGGCTGCCAGCCGCGTTGCCGCAGCAGTGAGGGAGGACGAGGCCATAGCTTATCGCGTGTTGTAGTTAGGAGATTCTTTTGTGATGATGATGTCATGCGGATGCGATTCACGCAAGCCTGCAGATGTCATGCGCACGAACTGCGCGTTGAGACGCATTTCTTCGAGCGACGAGCAACCGCAGTATCCCATTGCAGCACGCAGACCACCGACAAGTTGATAGACCGTATCGGCAACGTTGCCCTTGTACGGAACACGGCCTTCAATGCCCTCGGGAACGAGCTTTTTGATTTCGTCTTCTGCGTCTTGGAAGTAGCGGTCTGCTGATCCCTGATTCATCGCACCGAGAGATCCCATGCCGCGATACATCTTGTAGGCACGTCCTTCAAGCAGCACCTTCTCGCCTGGTGATTCCTCATGTCCGGCGAGCATGCCACCGACCATGATCGTATCAGCTCCGGCAGCAATCGCCTTGGGAACATCGCCAGTCTGCTTGATGCCACCATCGGCGATCACCGGTGTGTGCGTGCGTGACGCAACTTCGACGACGTTCATGATCGCCGTGATCTGTGGAACACCCACACCTGCAACAACACGCGTTGTGCAGATCGAACCAGGTCCGATACCAACCTTTACAGCATCGGCACCAGCATCAATCAGTGCTTGTGCGGCTTCGCCCGTTCCGATGTTGCCAGCGATCACTTGCAGAGATGGATACTTCGACTTTACCGACGAGACCATCGTGATGACGCCCTTGCTGTGTCCGTGCGCCGTATCAACGACGACGACGTCCACGCCAGCATCAACAAGTGCTGCAACACGTTCAAGCGTATCGCTAGCAATCCCAACACCAGCACCAACGAGGAGACGACCTTGATCGTCCTTCGCAGCGTGTGGGTACTTCTGCTTCTTCGAGATATCCTTCACCGTCATGAGACCAACCAGGACGCCATTAGCATCAATGATCGGGAGCTTCTCAATACGATGTTGATGGAGAACACGTTCTGCATCTTCGAGTGTTGTTCCAAGCGAGGCAGTGACAAGACTCTCGCTGGTCATGATCGTCGAGACTGGGAGATCGCCGTCGGATGCGAAGCGCATGTCGCGATTGGTCACGATACCCACAAGGTGCATGTGCGAATCAACAACGGGGAAGCCACTGACCTTGTAGCGGGCCATCAACTCCTGCGCTTCACGCACAGTGTGTTCCGCGCGCAGTGTGATCGGCTTGCGAATCATCCCGCTCTCAGAACGCTTCACACGATCCACCTCTTCCGCCTGGCGTTCGATCGACATGTTCTTGTGAATGATGCCAATGCCCCCTTCACGCGCAAGTGCGATAGACATGGACGACTCCGTAACGGTGTCCATTGCTGCACTCATGATTGGGATACGCAAACGCAATGTGCGTGTGAGGCGTGCCGACGTATCGGCATCGCGGGGCAGTGTCTCGGAATACCGAGGTACCAAGAGGACATCATCAAACGTGATGCCTTCGCTGAGGATTTTATCGATTGCCATGGGCAAAAATACGGCGTGCGTCGCACGCGGAAAAGAAAAAACCCTGACGGTGCGAATACCGTCAGGGTTTGGAGATACGACTGTCGATGAGTCAGGGGTTATGACTGACCACTCGCGAGCTTGGCAGCGCGGATCTGCGCTTCGGCCCAGTGAACTTCACGACGAAGAACTTCGCGGTGTGCACGGTCAGGATGCGCATCTGCATCTGCACGTGCAGCGGTGAGCTTCTGCTCTGCATCGGCGAGATTAATCGACGAGGCAGGCAAGAGTTCCTGAACCACAATATTGACCGCATTCTTCATTACTTCCACGAAGCCTTCACGTGACGCGTAGTACGATACGTGATTCTTCTCGTCTTCGATTTTAACAACGCCAATATCAAGCGATGAGATAATCGGAGCGTGGTTGTAAAGAACCTGGAATGGGCTCTGTGAACCAGGTACACTCACTGCAAGAGCCGTGCCTTCGAATGCCGTGGCTTGCGGAGTAACGATGCTGACGTTGAGAACGTGTTCGCTCATGATTAGTTCTGTGACTTCTTGTACGCTTCAATGACTTCGTCGAGTGTGCCCTTATAGCTGAAGAAGCCTTCTGGCACATCGTCAACCTGACCGTCGAGAATTGCCTTGAATCCAGCGATTGTGTCGCTGATCTTGACATAGCGTCCAGGGAAGCCGGTAAACTGCTCAGCAACGTGGAACGGCTGCGAGAAGAAGCGCTGAATCTTACGCGCGCGATACACGGTAAGCTTGTCTTCGTCCGAAAGTTCGTCCATACCAAGGATCGAGATGATGTCCTGGAGATCCTTGTACGTCTGGAGGATCTTCTTCACGCGCATTGCTGTGTTGTAGTGATCCTCGCCGATGATCAACGGATCGAGGATCCGTGATGTAGAGTCGAGTGGATCAACAGCAGGGTAGATACCGAGCTCAGCGATCTGACGGCTCAACACTGTTGTCGCATCAAGGTGCGAGAACGTATTCGCCGGAGCTGGGTCAGTAAGGTCATCGGCAGGAACGTAGACAGCTTGTACCGATGTGATCGAACCACGATCGGTCGATGCGATGCGCTCTTGGAGTGCGCCCATTTCCGTTGCAAGTGTCGGCTGATAACCCACAGCCGATGGCATACGGCCGAGAAGAGCAGACACCTCAGAACCAGCCTGTGTGAAGCGGAAGATATTGTCGACGAACAAGAGAACGTCGCGACCCTCTTCATCACGGAAGTACTCAGCCATCGTCAGCGCTGTGAGCGCAACGCGAGCACGAGCTCCCGGTGGTTCGTTCATCTGACCGAACACAAGCGCTGTCTTGTCGATAACGCCGGATTCTGTCATTTCGAGGTACAAGTCATTGCCTTCACGTGTGCGCTCACCAACACCAGCAAACACAGAGTAACCACCGTGTTGCTTAGCGATGTTGTGGATCAGCTCCTGGATGATAACTGTCTTACCCACACCAGCACCACCGAAGAGACCCGTCTTGCCACCCTTGGTGAACGGCTCGATCAAGTCAATAACCTTGATACCTGTCTCGAACATTTCCTTCTGTGTCGAGAGGGTCGCAAAGTTTGGTGATGGGCGGTGGATCGACCAGCGCTGATCGCCCTTGATCGCTCCCTTGTTGTCGATACCATCGCCAACAACGTTGATCAGACGACCCAGAACGCCCGGGCCTACAGGAACCGAGATCGGTGCACCAGTGTCGACAGCTTCCATACCGCGCACAAGGCCGTCGGTGGAATCAATCGAGATAGCGCGCACACGGTCCTCGCCGAGGTGCTGCTGCACTTCGCACACAAGGACTTCTTTTGCGCCGGTCTCGATCGATGTACGATCAATAGTGAGAGCGTTCAATACGGCTGGAATGTGGCCACCGGAAAATTCCACGTCGATGACGGGACCGATGACCTGAACGATGCGACCCTTATTCATGGTGTTCTCGTGTAACGGGCTGTGAAAGGTGAGACGTTTCGTACAAAGTCTGGCAAAAATACGGACATGAGGGTTTTCTACGGCATAATTCTGCCGAAGATATCCACACGCGAATGCCGACTTGCCACCCCTGAGGTATATCGGACCTTACCCAAACAAATGGTATTTTTGCCAATCTAGACTGTTTGCATCTCAAATCAGGAGCCTCCTCTCCATGACATACATCGTATCAGCTGCTCGCACACCGATCGGTTCACTCTTGGGTTCCCTCCAGGACCTCAGTGCGCCACAACTTGGCGCTATCGCCATTCAGGCTGCCGTTGAGCGCGCACATATTGCTCCGGACGTGGTGAGCGAGGTCATCATGGGCAACGTTCTTACCGGTGGCGTCGGTCAAGCCCCGGCGCGCCAGGCGACGATCTATGCCGGCTTGCCGAAGAGTGTTCCTGCCATGACCATCAATAAGGTGTGTGGTTCGGGCCTCAAGGCTGTGATGCTGGCCGATCAGGCGATTCGTTGTGGTGACGCCTCGATCGTTGTTGCTGGTGGTCAAGAGTCGATGACAAATGCCCCGCATGCGATGCTCGACTCGCGCAAGGGTGTGAAGTTTGGCAATGCACGCATGGTCGACCTGATGCAGTGGGACGGACTGTGGGACGTGTATAATCAGACGGGAATGGGTGATGCAGCTGAACTCTGCGCGTCGGAGTGCAACATCACACGTGAAATGCAAGACGAATACACGATTCAGTCATATCAGCGCGCTCAAGAAGCACAGAAGAACGGCTGGTTCGTCGAGGAAATCGTGCCTGTTACGGTGAAGGGGCGTAAGGGAGACGTGATCGTTGATACCGACGAAGAGCCAACGAAGGTGATCTTCGAAAAGGTGTCAACGCTCAAGCCTGCGTTTAAGAAGGACGGCACTGTCACGGCTGCGAGCTCTTCATCGATTAATGATGGCGCGGCAGCTCTGGTGCTTGCGAGCGAGAGCGCAGTGAAGATGTATGACTGTAAGCCTATGGCACGCATTGTCGCGCAGGCATCCTTCGCGCAAGAACCGTTGTGGTTCACAACATCCCCAATTACAGCAATCAAGAATGTTGTTGCCAAGGCTGGCCTGAAGCTCGACGACATCGATCTGTTTGAAATCAACGAGGCGTTTGCAGTTGTCGCACTTGCTGCGAAGAACGAGCTAGGCATTCCGCGCGAAAAGATCAATGCCTTCGGTGGAGCTGTTGCCCTCGGTCACCCGATTGGAGCAAGCGGTGCACGTGTGCTGACCACGCTTCTGCATGGCCTTCGTCGCGAGGGTAAGAAGTACGGTCTTGCAACACTCTGCATCGGCGGTGGCGAAGCAAGTGCTGTCATCGTTGAAATGCTCTAATCACAACATTGTTTCACAAGTAGAACATACCTGCAAACCGCTATGGCAAACACGACAGTAACGTTGATCGAAGGCGATGGAATTGGTCCAGAAATTTGTGAAAGCGTCATTCGCGTATTCGAGGCTGCTCGAGTGCCAGTGCAGTGGGAGAAGGCTGTAGCCGGTCTCGTTGCAATTGAGCAATCAGGCAACGGGGTGCCGCAGGAGACAATGGAGAGCATCAAGCGTAATCGCATTGCTCTGAAGGGTCCGACGACAACGCCTGTCGGTGGTGGACACAAGAGCGTAAACGTGACAATCCGTAAGGGCCTTGAGCTCTACGCGAATGTACGTTTGGCTAAGAGCATGCCTGCCGTCGAGACGCGATTCTCTGGTGTAGATATTCTGATTGTTCGCGAGAACGTTGAGGATACATACGCTGGTATCGAGCACTTCCAGACACCAAACGTTGCGCAATGCTTGAAGCTGATCACACGTCCCGGATCAATGGCCGTGATCCGCTACGCGTTCGAAGAAGCGCGTAAGCTCGGCCGCAAGAAGGTGACATGTGTGCACAAGGCAAACATCCACAAGATCACAGATGGACTCTTCCTTGACGTCTTCCGTGAAGTGGCAGCTGAGTATCCAGATATTGAATCAAACGACATCATCGTCGACAACTGCTGCATGCAGCTGGTGTCGCGCCCTGAGCAGTTCGACGTGCTCGTCCTGCCAAACCTTTATGGCGATATCGTGAGCGACTTGTGTGCTGGTATCGTGGGCGGACTTGGTGTTGCCCCTGGTGGCAACATCGGTAAGAACTCAGCTGTGTTCGAAGCCGTACACGGTTCAGCGCCTGATATCGCAGGTAAGGGCCTTGCAAATCCAACAGCGATCTTGCTCTCAGGTATCCAGATGCTTCAGTACATGGGGCTTGTCGGACACGCCGAGCTGATCCAGAATGCACTGACAACAACACTTGCTTCGGGAATCAAAACACGTGATCTCGGTGGCTCTGCGTCGACATCGGAGTTCACCGATGCCATCGTTGCCAACCTAGGCACACCGTCGTCAGACCTCAAGGTTGTCGCGCAACAACAAGCGCCGCAAACCAAGGCAAAAGAAGCGATCTCAGAAGTATGGACACTGGTGGGTGCTGATGTGTTCGTGGAACACGATGGCCTCCCAACAATGCCCCTTCAGGTCGGTCGGTTTACACTGAAGCTCATGTCGAATCGTGGTACGAAAGTGTGGCCAGGCGAGCTGCCAGACATTCTTCTCGTTGATCATTTCCGCTGTCGCTACATTGCCGACGGGGAAATATCACGCGAAGACGTCCTGCAGTTGCTCTCAACGGTAACGGCTACGGGAATGAAGTGGGTTCACGTTGAACTTCTTCATCAGGCTGCGGGCGAAGCTCGCTACTCAAAAGCACAGGGTGAATAATCGAACAGCAGCAATCATCGCATGAAACCGTTGCTCGCAGCTCGTGGTGGCTGAGAGCAGCGGTTTTCTGCGTTACATGGGTCTACCGTCTCTCCGTGAGTGCGGTGATCCTTGCTGCGCTCATCGTCGCGTTTGCACAAACCGACTGGGCACGTGACATCATGCGTCGACAGGTGCTTCGGATTGTGAACGAGCAACTCGAGGGTACGATTAGCTGTGACGATTTGCACGTCGATATCTTCCGCGGCATCGTGTTGCATCATCCTGTGTTGGTCGCCAACGGGACTACCGTGCTCGAGGCCGATGAACTGTCGCTGACGTACGACATTGCGGCACTGTTCACAAAGACGATATCCGTGAATGAGCTTGCACTTCGACGTCCACGGATCGCGATGTTGCGCTCTCGCACTGGTGTGTGGAACATCAACAAGATTACTCGTCCATCAGTCGATACGACGTCAACACCACCGCCCGATCTCGTTGTTCGCGTGCGTCAGATTACCATTGATGATGGTTCGCTTGCCATCCATGATTCGTCGACGGTCAGCAGCGACACAGTCCACCTCGATCTACTGCATACGAACATCGACAAACTCAATCTTGATGCCTCTGTGTGGCTTGGTCTCCGAGCCAACACCTACAGCGCATCGATTGATGCGTGCTCTTTTCAAGAGCGTCGCGCTAACGGACTTGATGTACGGGAGCTTCGTCTGGCTGCGCATGTGAAGCCGACAGGCCTCGATCTGCAGTTCCTTCAGCTGCGTACAGCAGGATCCGTAATCGATCTCTCTGCTTCTCTCGAGGGAGTTGACATCCTCAAGAATGGTCTGTCATCAGACGTTCTTGCGGCACACCCCATCCTTGCGACCGTGCAGGCCGAACGCGTGTCTGGCTCCGAAGTGTCGTATGTCGTTCCGGAGATAGAAGTTGTTGATGAATACGCTCTCGACGCACGTGTTGCGTTCCGCGGCGAGGGACTCGATATCGACGACATCGTCCTGCGTGCGGGTTCCGGAATTGTCCGCGGCAGCGTGTATCTGCGTGAGATGTCCGGAGATCGAGGACCACGCCTTGACATTCGAGTTGTAAACTCAGAAGCACAGTATGCCGACGTTCGCAGACGACTTGTCTTTGTACCTCTGCCCGAGCTTCCATTCCTCACGACGACACGCATCGATACCGTGACACTTACCGGGTATCCGGCAGATTCACTGTTCTTTGTTGTACACGGCTCCGATGCTCCCGGCAGGGTTGATGGACGAATGACACTCCGACTCGATGATCCAGCGTTTGGCTATGACGTCGATATGCTCGTGTCGCGCGGCGATCTTTCGGTTTTCTCAGATTCATCCGTCGCAACTGACTTACACGGACGTGTTGTGTTGCGAGGACGTGGAACAGATCTTCAGACGCTCAACGGATTGTATCACGTGGACCTCCACCGAAGCCATGCGCTCGGTCGTCCGATTCGATCACTGTCGCTGAACATCACGGCAGATGGTGCGGGTGTCATTGACATTGATTCGTCATATGTGGATGTCACGCCATTCCGTACAGATACCATCATCGAGGACGTAACGGCGTACGATGATCAAACGGTTGACATCCGTGGACGGTGGAATGTGGTCGATGCAGCAAAGCCTCGATACTCCTTGCGTCTGGGCATGAATGCGATCAATCTTGCGACTCTTCTTCGCAACCCATCGTTCCCTACGCGACTCACTACCGGCATAGATGTAGATGCAGAGGGAATTGACCTTGATAGTATTGTGGGTTCCGTTACGGCACGTGTCGACGAGTTCTCACTCGCTGATCGTGCTCTGCGACCGTTCCAGTTGCGCGTAACAAGTGAGCGTGAGGGACGCCGCCGTTCGTGGACAGCAACGTCGCAGTTCCTGCAAGCGTCCGTCGAAGGCACCTTCGTGCCATCAGCGTTTATCGATGTGATTGGCGCAAGCGTTGTCAATGCGTTTCATGCTGTCGATCACCAATTCCGACACATCACAGATGATATCGGTCAGGCACAAGCAAGAGGTGTGCGCGCGCACGAATTGGACGCGACGTTTCGTGTTGCGCTGCGTGATGCGACTCCTGTGAATCTCTTCCTCGACTCGATGTCGATGATTGCGAGCCTGAGCATCGACGGAAGGGTGCAATCGACGGTTGATCGCATCCGTGTTGATGTCGATACAATTGATGTTCGAGAGTTCGTTCTCGTAGCGCCCGATCTTCGCATCACTGTTGATCCTATGCGCGCGTCCTTCGATTGTGTTGTGTCGGATTTGACCACAACACCGCGCGTTGAGAAACTTGATCTTCTCGCTGAATGTGACAATGTGATTCGTGTGAATGACACGCGCATTGCGAGTTCACAGATGAGTATCTCGACGGTAGATACGAAGTCGACCATACGAGGACGCGCGGTTGTCAATGATATGTATGCGGGAATCGGTGGGGCGCTCGAGTGGGCCGACGATTCAACCTATGCTGTCTTTGATTCGCTCCATGTTGTTGTCGATTCATCCCGCGGACTCGAATGGCGCTCGTTACGTCCAGTACGTTTGCGTATACGGGATGCGATGTACACAGTAGATGATCTTGCCGTGCAGCGACGCGCAGCCGAAGTGATCACAGCCACAGGGTCTGTATCCGCGACATCGTTCTCAAATGTGCGTGTGATTGTCAACACCTTCAATCTCGCTGATGTGCCTCGCTTTGTACAGCTCGCCAAGGGACATCCGGTAACGTACCTCGACGGACTGATGGAACAGCTCACGCTCACCATCAATGGAACCTGGGAGCAGCCGGAGTTTGGGCTCGATATGCAGGCTACCGGTGTGAGTTATAACAACGAGCTCATCGGTACGCTAACAACGCAGCTTCGCCATCGTGACCGTGACATTGTGGGATGGCTCAGAATTGCAAATCCGGCTCTCGGCACACAGTCGCGCACACTCGATCTTGCGATCAATCATCTTCCTGTTGATCTCGGTCTCCGCGGTGTTCGGCAGCGGTTTGTAGATGATCGAGTAATCGACATTGATATGCGCGCTACGAAGTTGGCGTTGGCTGCCGTAGAACCATTCCTTCCTGCAATTGAACGTTTGCAGGGAGTTGCCGACGGTGTGATCACCGTGAAAGGCACGACTCCTGATAAGATCGATCTGGGTGGAAACGCACGCTTTGCGAAAGCAACGTTCTTATCGTCGGCGACCAACATTGTGTACTCGGCCGATGGTGTGATGCACCTCGATGGATCAGAGCTCCATCTTGATACAATCGTCGTGCGCAATATGGACCGCGACCGTAAGCGAGGGATAGCATACGCCAATGGTGTAGTCGTGTTTGATGGTCTGAGTGTATCGAGTATGGACTTCACACTTCGCTCGCCGGGAATCCTCGTGATGAACAAGGGGTCGCAGGCACGAAGCCCAAAAATCTTCGGAGATGTGATCATCGCTGCTGGCGTCAACGGACTTGCACCGATTCGCTTCCATGGGAAACTTGATGCGCCGATGCTTGAGGGTGATATACAGGTGCTGTATGCTGATATCGTGTTTCCACAGGAGCGATCGACGACAAAGTCCCGGTACACCGCGTTTGACTATCAACGTTCAAAAGACACAGCTCGTCGTTTCTCTAGTGTGCTCGACGCAGCTGCACCACGCATGCGTATTGTGTCCGATAGCGGAACCTCGGTGACGTCGACTGCGCAGGCTGCTATCGAGCAAGTGGTCAAAACCACGACCGCAGCGTTCGTTGATCTTCTTCGCTATGACCTCAACGTCTATCTCAAGGGCCGTACGATCATGACGATGGTGTTCGGGATGATGGAGATCCTGATTGCCGACCTCGAGCCTGTCGATCAGAAGGTTCCTCTTGTGTTTACGGGTCGCTTCCTTGACAATAGCACGAATCTCCGCGGACGTGTGCGTGTGAAAGAGGGGACGTCGACGTATAAGTTCTACAAGCCATTCTTGGCCAGTGGAACACTCGACTTTACAGCCGGAGGTATCTCGAATCCATCGTTGGATCTGAAGGCAGTCTATCGTGACCGACGTACTCTCGCCAACGGCGACCAGGAAGACTTCCGTGTGGAAGTTGCAATCAGTGGAACAAAGCAGAAGCCGGTCACTCGTTGGTCGGTGTATCGACGTGATCGGAAGCAAGAGGGTGATTCTGCGAAGATCACCGGCGATGCCTTGATGCTCATCCTTCTGAACAAGACGCAGGACGAACTTGTATCGAGCGGACAGGGTAATCTTGTCGGTGAAGTTAACGGTGCTATGTCGGCCATGGCAACAAGCGCCCTGGGCGACATTCTCTCCGGTATTGGAGGCATTGTGCAGTCGACGCAGATCGACCTGGGGTCTGACCTCAACCAGTCCCGCCTCACCGTGTCTGGTCAGCTCTGGAGCGACGTCACTTACCGTTTGACAGGGCAGATCAGTGATTTCGCTGGTAACAGCACAATCACCATCACCGTACCATTCACGGTGTTATCCGACGCCGAGGCCATGCGCTACTTCATGCTTGATGTGTCCCGTAGTGTCAATAACAACGGGAACATCACACGCTTCCAGCGATTGTGGGAGATTAAGCTCGGTGCTCGCTTGCCTTAGGCAAGTTCTTTGAGCAGCTCACGCGCAATCACGATGTGCTGAATCTCGCTCGTGCCTTCGTAGATCTCAGTGATCTTTGCGTCACGCAGATACCGCTCAACCAGATACTCACGAACGTAGCCGTAGCCGCCATGAACTTGGATGGCTTCGAGTGCGCAATGCACAGCTGTCTGCGAAGCAAGCAGCTTCGCTTGCGCGGCAGCCTTGATGTAATTCTTGTGCTGGTCCTTGAGGAACGCAGCCTTGTACACCAGCATGCGAGCAGCTTCGAGACGTGTCGACATGTCAGCAATCTTCAACTGGATTGCTTGCAGGTCAGAAATCGGCTTACCGAATGCCTTGCGCTGTGTTGAGTACACGAGTGATGCGTCGAATGCACCCTTTGCGATACCGAGAGCTTGCGCAGCAATCCCGATACGTCCACCGTTGAGCGACTCCATGGCAATTTTAAAGCCCGTACCAACGCCACCAAGTACCTGATCGTCTGGAACGAACACATTCGTCAGGCCGATCGAGCAGGTGTCGCTCGAGCGAATGCCCAACTTGTCTTCCTTCAGTCCTGGTTCGAACCCTGGCGTGTCACGCTCAATAATGAAGCACGAAATACCCTTGTGACGCAACTCACGATTGGTTTGCGCCATCACAAGGTACGTGCTCGCCGTAGTACCGTTGGTGATCCAATTCTTTGTGCCGTTGAGAATCCATCCGCCATCAACCTTTTCGGCGGTTGTGTGCTGCGATGTTGCATCGGATCCCGCCTCAGGTTCTGACAGACAGAACGCGCCGTGCACGAGGCCGGTTGCCAACGGACGGAGCCAGCGTTCCTTCTGCTCATCAGTGCCGTACGTATCGATACCCCAGCAGACGAGAGAGTTGTTGACCGACATAACAACGCCAACCGATGCATCAACGGCAGAGATTTCCTCCATCGCCAGGACATAGCTCATCGCATCAAGACCAGAACCGCCCCATTGCGGGTCGATCATCATACCCATGAAGCCGAGCTCGCCCATCTTCTTCACGATGTCCGTCGGGAACGTACCCGCCTTATCGCGTTCGATCGACGTTGGTGCAACTTCCTCACGCGCGAATTGGCGTGCGGTGTCGCGAATCATTTCATGAGTCTCGGAAAGCTGGAGCGTGAACATGACGCGGGCCTGTCGAAAAACGTTAATAAAGAGGACGCAAAACTACGAAACACCGGAGTGCTTTGTGGAGTTCACTCCTGACGAGTTATGCACGTGCGACCGTGCCGAGCACAACCGCTGCGCGTGCACCGGTTACTGATGGGATATTTCCAGGAAGACCCTGCAGCGTGCACCAGCCCAGATAGGCGAAGGCCATTGCCTCCTTCGCATCTGCATGTGGGTGGATCTGTACGACCGCGCTCAGTCCACGCTCGGCGCAGTGCGCCTGCAAGCGTTCCATGAGGAACGAGTTCTTCACACCACCACCAGAGGCAATGATTGTTGTTGTTGAGGGGGCATACCGACTAACATGATCAGCAATCGACCATGCGGTGAGTTCGGTCATGGTGCTTAGTACATCTTCAAGAGGGGCAGACGGATGTGCGTAGCGAGTGATCAATCGGCGTGCCTCTGCCTCTGAGAACACCTCACGTCCGGTGGACTTCGGGGGGACGGCCGCGAAGTAGGGCAGGCGCTGCAACTCGTCGAAGAATGATCGTATCACCACACCTGCGCGCGCAGTCGCACCGTTGGCGTCGTACGACATCCCGAAGGTGATGCGAGCAGCGGCATCAATCCACACATTGCCCGGTCCTGTATCGAACGCGCGTATAGCCGTCGAGTCAGCGCCCGACGGCAGGATCGTGATGTTTGCCATCCCGCCGATGTTAAGCGCTACAACATCGTGATCGCTTGCCAGTGTTGCCGCATCGAACACCGGAACCAGGGGAGCCCCTTGTCCACCAAGTGCGACATCGGCATCGCGGAAGCCCGATACTACAGGAAGACTGAGCAGTGCGGAGAGTGCTGAGCCCGAGGCGGCTTGCCACGTTGATACCGGTGGGTGGTGCCACAAGGTTTGACCATGGATCGCAACTGCTTCGATGGCGTGCGTGACGAGCAGATCTCGGATTGCCGATGCGTAATCATGCGCAAGTGCAAACGGGATATCACATAGATCCTGCATTGAGGCCTGCTCAGACACTGCTGCACGAATCTTCGCTATGGTGTCGTCTGCGTACGGGTAGGTCGAAAATGCAACAAGGGAAATCGCGTGGCGATCTCCCTTGTGTTGAATGTCACAGACTGCTACGTCGATCGCATCGAGCGACGTGCCCGTCATGATTCCGGCAATGAGCATTACGGTGTAACGATCAGATCAGAACGACGAATATCGCCTGAGTCCTTGCCGAAATTGGCCAATTGTGGCTTT
This sequence comes from uncultured Ignavibacteria bacterium, assembly GCA_903939735.1. Classification (GTDB taxonomy): domain Bacteria; phylum Bacteroidota; class Ignavibacteria; order Kapaibacteriales; family Kapaibacteriaceae; genus UBA10438. The sequence continues at coordinate 93,912 of CAJAIA010000022.1, read as the reverse complement.
GAGCGGTCGACCTTTTCCTGAATGTACATCAGGGCCTTCATCAGTGCTTCTGGACGCGGTGGGCAACCAGAGACGTAGGCATCGACGGGAAGGAACTGATCGATACCCTGGACGACAGGGTACGAACGGAACATGCCACCCGTTGATGTGCACACGCCCATAGCGATGCACCACTTTGGATCCGGCATTTGGTCCCACACCTTCTTCACAACCCATGCCATCTTGTAGGTTACCGTACCGGCAACAATCATCAAGTCAGCTTGGCGTGGTGAAAACGAAAAGCGTTCCGAACCAAAGCGTGACGAGTCAGCGCGGGGTCCACCGAACGCCATCATCTCGATAGCACAGCAGGAAATGCCCATCGGCATCGGCCAGAGCGAATTCTTTTGAGCCCACGTGACGAGGGATTCGACTGTCGTTGTGACGAAGCCGTCGCGTGCGATTTGCTCGTTCAATCCCATCGGAGAGCACCTTTCTTAATGACGTAGAGGTAGCCACTGAACAGAAGTACCATGAAAAGAACCATGGCTGCAAGTCCGTATCCGCCGAGCTCGCGCATCTGCACAGCCCAAGGATACATGAACACGATTTCGATGTCGAACAAGATGAACATCATAGCTACGAGATAGAACTTCACCGTGAAGCGCTCGCGGGCTGTCTTCACTGGCTCCATGCCCGACTCGTAGGTAGAGAGCTTCGCACGTGTGCTCTTGCGTGGGCCAAGAAATTCAGCTGCGAAGATGTTCGTCAGACCGAAGATGACACCAATGATGATCATGACCATCAGTGGCACGTAGTTGACAACTGTTGGAGCTTGTTCCATAGCGCGTGTAATTGATTGATGACGATAACAAAGATACAATCCGCAAGGGTTCCATCCAGCGTGGTCCGTAACTTCGTTCATGACTTCAGTCTTCGCCCTTGAATGTCCGCCCGTTGCCACCTGGTGCTACATGGTAAGTTCACCCGACACAGGCACGGCGTATGTGATCGACGCCCCATACCAATCTGCGCAGCAGGTCCTGGCCGAGGCCGAACGCTTGGGCGTGCGGATCACGGACATCTTGCTAACCCATACGCACTGGGATCATACGGCCGACTGCCAAGCGCTCCAGCAAGCAACAGGCGCTCGGGTCGTTGTACATCACGCCGATCTCTATCGGCTGACCGACCCGATGAAGCATACCATCTGGCCCCTACCGTTTACCATCGAACCGGTTGAGACGGTCGACTGCATGACCAACGATACAACCATCATCACGCCGGTCGGCGGCATGCCGCCCCTGCGCGTTCTGCATACTCCTGGGCATACCGAGGGCGGTGTGTGCTTCGTCGACGATTCCACGCAACGCGTGTTTGCTGGCGATACGCTCTTCGCCGGAAGTGTTGGTAGGGTAGATTTGCCAGGGGGCGACGAAGAAACACTCCTTCGCTCCATTCGCGAAGTCCTGTTTCTCCTCGACGATGACTTCCAGGTTTTCCCTGGACATGGCCCAACGACAACCATCGGACATGAGCGTATCACGAACCCTTTTGTGGGTGAGGCCGCACGATGAAAAACCTTTCATCCTTCCTTCATGAAGCTCACACCATAAAGCATCTACTTTCGCATGGTGCTTTGGTGCTCATCGCATGTGCGCTGACATCGTGCTACTCGTTCCGTGGGGGAAGTGTTCCTGAACATATCTCAACCATCTCCATAAACTCGGTTATCGACCGCAGTGGATTTGGCGACCCTACATTTCGCGAGTTCTGCACGGAGACGCTCGTGCGACGATTCCGAAGCGACAACACCGTTCAGGTAGTTGAAGACAACGGTGATGCTCGGATCTCTCCCATTCTGACTCGTGTACAAGACCAGATTGTTACGATTCAAACAGGTGATCTCGAGAATCAACGTCGCATCGTCGTGGCAGTCGAAGTTGAGTACTTCGATGCTGTGAAGAACAAGGTAGTGTGGAAGAAGACGTTCGAAAATTTCGACGTCTATGATGTGGTTGACGCGACGGAGGGCAGGCGACTTGCTGCCGACCGTGCGATCCGACGCATCGCCGACGACATTCTCCTTGCGGTGGTCTCCGACTGGTGAGCGGTCTTCTCCCGAAGACTTTTTGACTGCTCTTGTATCACCAGGGTTCAACTCCGTCCATGGAAGATTTCCTCCTCGGCGCCTACTTCGTATCGCTGTGCGTGCTATTCGCATTTGGTTTGCACGGCCTTGTGATGATCTACTACTATCACAAGACGCAGAAGATTGTCCATAAGGACCCGCCGGTCTCAACTGAAGAGTTGCCACTGGTCACGATTCAACTGCCGTTCTACAACGAACTGTATGTTGTCGATCGTTTGGTCGAAGCAGTGTGCGCGATCGAGTACCCAAAGGATCGTCTCGAGATTCAACTGCTCGACGATTCAACAGACGAGACGGTCGAACTCTCAAAGAAGCTGGCAGAACGATTCCAGCTCGAGGGATTTGATATCAAGCATATTCATCGCACGAATCGTCAAGGGTACAAGGCCGGTGCACTCAAGGAAGGTCTTGCAGTTGCACGGGGCGAGTACATTGCAATCTTTGATGCTGACTTCGTGCCGCACCCGGACTTCTTGATGAAAACGGTGCCGTATTTCGCAGACCCGGAAGTCGGCATGGTTCAGACGCGCTGGGAGCACCTCAACGAAGAGTATTCATTCCTGACGCGTGCACAAGCACTTGCTCTCGACGGACACTTCGTCATCGAACAACAGATTCGTCATAAGGCTGGCTTCTTTATCAACTTCAATGGCACGGGCGGCGTTTGGCGCAAGGCGACAATCGTCGATGCAGGCAATTGGCACAGCGACACACTCGCTGAAGACCTGGATCTGTCGTACCGCGCGCAGCTCAACGGATGGCGTTTCGTGTTTCTTAACGACGTGACATCGCCGGCCGAACTGCCTGCAGATATCAACTCGCTCAAGACGCAGCAATTCCGCTGGACGAAGGGCGCTGTCGAAACGGCCAAGAAGCTTCTCCCAACAGTATGGCGCAGCAAGCTGTCACTCAAGCACAAGCTTGAATGCACCGTGCACTTGACGAGCAACATTGTGTTCCCCTTCATCATGATGGTTGCATTCTTGAATGTTCCAATCGTGATTATCAAGAATGAAGTTGGGGGCTATGATGCGTTCTTCAGCATGATGTCCATCTTCGTGCTGGCTAGTATCTCGACCTTCCTCTTCTACACCTATGCTCAGCGCGCCATTCACCTTGATTGGCAACGTCGTTTGCTGTTGTTCCCAGTCTTTATGGCGGGTTCCATGGGTCTGGCTGTCAACAACACACGCGCTGTGTTCGAGGCACTTATTGGTCGCAAGACGGAGTTCAAGCGCACACCGAAGTACAAGATCGAAGCCAATGGCGATGACTGGCGTAAGAAGCGCTATGTGCAGAAGAATATCAGTTGGATCGTGTTCGTCGAGCTCGCACTAGCAGCCTACTTTGTCTTCGGCATCTTTACGTCGATCTCGTACCTCGAGATCGCAGCTATTCCGTTTCAGCTGATGTTCCTCATCGGTTTCGGCACAGTGGGAACACTGTCGCTGCGCCACGCACTCGGACGCTAATCCGACGCCCCGCAGGACGTTTGCAGCTCTAACACATCTGAACTTTACGCACCCGTATGAAGCTTGTGACCTATCTCGACAATGCAGCAGAGCGACTTGGCATTCTTGCAGCAGACCGCATTATTGATTGTGCACGGGCACACGAAAAGGCTCGCGAGTTAGGCAATACACGCCTTACGTGCGATGCACTTCCATCGGATATGCTGACGTTCCTCCGAATGGGAGATGCAGCGATGCAGGATGCACGTACGGTGATGTCGTGGTTCCTTGTGGCCGATACGTCAACGCAACATAGTGTGTCGATGCAGCAAGAGGGTGCAACTCTGTGCTCGCCAGTTCCGCATCCAACATCAATGCGTGATGGCTATGCATTTCGACAGCACGTGGAAGCTGCACGCCGAAACCGTGGTGTTGAGATGATCCCTGAGTTTGATATGATTCCGATCTTCTACTTCACCAATCACCAAGCCGTATCTGGTCCTGGTGACGTGCATGTGCAGGATCTCCACCTCGGAAAGCTCGACTTCGAGCTCGAGTGCGCGATTGTGATCGGTAAGCAGGGACGTAACATCAAGGCGGCCGATGCAGATGCATACGTTGCTGGATTGATGGTGATGAATGACTGGAGTGCGCGGGATCTTCAGATGCTTGAGATGAAGCTCAACCTGGGTCCGGCCAAGGGCAAGGATTTTGCCACAACACTCGGTCCGTGGCTTGTAACGCTCGATGACCTTGCCGACGTCACAACAACGACGCCTACCGGTAATCAGTATGACCTCGAGATGACAACGGTGATCAACGGGAACAAGGTCTCGCGTGGCAACGTCAAGGATATGACGTGGACATTCGCGCAGATCATTGAGCGCGCGTCGTATGGTGTGACGCTCTATCCTGGCGATGTGATCGGCAGTGGAACGTGCGGCACCGGATGTTTCCTCGAGCTCAACGGATCAAAGGTATACGATCCAGCCTGGTGGCTTAAGCCCGGAGATGTGGTTACCTGCACAATTGACCGACTTGGCGCACTTGAGAATACGGTCGTGCTCGATACGGTCGATACCAATCTTACGATGTAAGCTGGTTTAGCGTACGATCGTTATGTGCGCTGTGCGGAAGTATTGGTCGTCACCCCACGTCAACAAGTACTGACCCTGGGGGAGGTTCCCAATCGAGATGCGTTCACCCTGGGGCGATGTGATTGGTCCACCAACAACACGTGTGCCTTGCATCGAATACAGCGCCCATGTGGATGCCGACGAACGTGTCTGTTGATCGCGTACGACCAGCATCGTTCCATCGATCGAACATTGTAGATCGCTGTGCGCGTCCGTGACTGTCGTTTCATCCACGCTTACAGGCACATCGCTGACGAACGTCCCTGTGCCTGCAGCAAGGTAGAGTTTGCGCAGGACTGGCTCGAAGCGCAGCACCCATGCATTGCGTAGGGTATCGTCCAGCTCGTTCTGTCCCCAAACGATGTCATCGAACCGGTCCCACTTGGTACCCCCTGTGGTCGATGCGAAGATCAGACCATCACCGACCAAGATTGTTGGACGATTGGAGATCCGAAATCCACCAACAACGACGTTCGTAGGTACATCTGTAACCTCGACCGACCAGAAACTGGTATCTGGAAATCCGATGCGGTTCCAGGTAGCTCCGCCATCGACCGTAGCCAACACACCACCGTTGTTGCCGAGCGAGTCAGGTGACGTCACAGAGACAACGGCATATCCCATCCGTGGGTTCTCACGAGAGAATACAATCTTCGGAACTTCTGCATCTCCACGGATTGCTGTTGCTCCGTTGAGCACAGGAACAGGCCGCCAGGTAATGCACCGATCTTCAGAGCGAAGGATACGTCCACCCTTTACGCCGAGAAAGAACACATTGCCACTGTCCGGCCGTTGCGCGATGGTGCACAGCTGTTGTGTGATGCCGCGCGAGATAACGCTAATGCTATCCCATGTTGCGCCGTTGTTCGTACTCCGCCAGATTCCGTTATTGGTTGTGCCGCGAGCCGCGTAGAATGTACCGGGAGTATCATGCGATTCAAGGATGGCCTCGGAGACAAACCACATGCGCCCATTTCCAGTTGTGTCATTGAGCGCGCGGTTCCACGTAGCTCCACCATCAGTTGAACGCCTAATGCCATCGAAGGAGAAGCCCCCTGCCAGCATGACGTTCGTATCAGCATGTGAGATTGCGAGTGACGTGATAAAGTTCAAAACGTCTGTGCTGCCAATCTCGAAACGATACCAAGACCAGCCTGCATCCCATGACCGATAGATCTGATTCGCCCAATTCCCAACTGTGAGACTGCGCGGATTCTGCGGATTGACCACGATCGTATGCGATAGAACTGGATTGAGCAGTTTCCACTGCTGCGCATGGACTGTGCTCATGCCAAGAGCAAGAAAGACGGCAAGAACACACAGGTGGTGATGAAATCGCATGCGAGGATACTCCAGAGAGGGGATTACCGTTGAATCACGATCGCGGCACGCTGTGTGCCAGACACAACCGATGCAACGTATGTGCCACGTGGTACAGCGGGGAACGCTATCCGCTGCTCACTGCTGGCCTCACACTGAAGCTGCGTAACAACACGACCAAGCATGTCGGCAATCACAATAGTTGCACCGACAGAGGGGTCTGCGAGCATGACACGGAGTGCGTCTCCATGTAAGTCGATGGACAGTGCTCCTGACTGCTGTACGGTTGGTTCGTTCACGGATGTCACTGCCGTTGAGCGATACACGCCGCATTCGGTAGCCATCAAGATTTCCGGCCTTCCGTCGATCTCTGTGCGTGCAAATCCCCATACGTTAGCCGAGAGGACGTCTAATTCATTGGGAACCCACTCGACTGTGCTGAGGTCCTGCCAGGTTGTGCCTCCGTCGGGTGAGCGGTAGACAATCGAATCACCCTTGAGCGCTGGAAGGCTTATTGATGTCGATGCACCACCAACAAAGATCTCATCGCCGCTCTTGGTAGGGTAGATCTCGAGAGCGTTAACAGCAGTGTCGGTGAACTTCATTGGTGCCCACGTGATGCCATTGTCGTCGCTAACGTGAAGTCCACCATTCGGTGTCAAGAAAACTTGATTGAACCGTACCGCAGCATAGACTCGACCAGGTTTCGTCGGGCTAAAGCGGATGTGTACACCCTCTGCATCAGGCCACGTGCGGAGTGAATCAACTGCCGTCCACGATTGCCCTGCGTTTGTTGATCGGAACATTATGGCCCGTACGCCGGTTGCGAGCATTACCGAGGGATCCTTTGGATCTACGGCGATAGCAAACATCTTATCCGTTGCACTCAAGCCAGGAATTGCGCTAAGTGAATCCCACGTTTCGCCGCGATCGTTGCTTTGATAGACGATGCCCGGGTTACTTCGCAACAGGTACATCACATCTGGATTGGAAGGGTTCACTGCAAGTGCGCTTGCACTCGGGATCTCACACCGGCGTCCAACGGGATCTGCGAAGACGTTCTTCCATGTCTCACCACTATTTGTTGACCGATCAAGTCCGGTAAATCCGAGGCCACCCGCATACATGATCGTCGTGTCGACGGGGTGAAACATCACCGTTGTGATTAACGAAACACCTCCTGGATCACCTACAAATAGCTCCTGCCATGTCTGACCACCGTCGAGCGAGGAGAAGATCGTGCGAGCCATGTTGCCGGCGAGCAGCGATGATGGATTCTTCGGATTGACCGCGATTGAATACGTCGCGCGCTGAGGGAGTGCCATTTGCCACTCCTGAGCAGTAAGCCAGCTGGCATGTCCAAGTAGTGCGATGAAGAAGCAAAGACGGAGTATCATCAGCATAAACCCTGGGTAAAACGAAGAAGGGGCGGTGGACATTTCGTCCACCGCCCCAAGATAACGATTTCGTGATCTGTCAAGCGTGCTTAGCGCACGATGACAAACGGCTTCATCATGCGTGTGCCATTGACAACCAGTGCCACGTTATATGTGCCTGCTGGAAGTGTTGACGCATCTACGTTCATACCGTGCGCGCCGGCTGGAAGCTGCTGAGGAGCAACTGTTCCAACATTTGCGCCAAGCATGTTGTACACTTCGATAGCTACTGTCGATGCGTTATCGAGTGTGAAGCTGACTTGTGCCGAACCAGAGACTGGATTTGGCGAGATCGAGCTCATTGCGAATGCGTAGTTCTGCTCTTCTTCGACACCAACCACTGCCGTTGTGCCAAAGTCGATGCTTGATTGGCTGTTGTAAATCAGCTGCGCAACTGGCTTTGGAAGAAGGCTTGTTACTGTGCCAAGACCTGTGCCGAGCATGCGGAGGAGTGCAATATCATCGACGCTCTTGACCACGTCTGGCATGTATGTGCGGAACGCCATGTCGTCATCGTCCGTGACGTTCTTGACCGCTGCCCAGCTGTTGCTGCTTGTAGCGCGTGACGTAACGAAGATGTCTGTGTCGAAGATCTGTGTGAGTGGTTCAACTTCTGAGTAAAGACCATTCGTTGGGCCATCGAATACGCGGACACCGCTGAATTCCTTAACACGGCTCGGGTTGATATCTACCCACTTCACAACAATGTTCTTGCCGTCTGCCGTAACAGCAGATTGCAGTTCATGACCGCGACCGTTACCAGTGAGCTGGATTGCCGCTGCGCCGATTGCTTGCGAGATCGAGTCCTGCACGCTGACCATGTAGTGACCGTACGCATTGAGCTCAGCAACCTTTGTGAGCGACCATGTTCCCTTATCGTACTTCGCTTCTGCGATGTTGAACGAGAGAACTGTGTCGATTTGCGACGGATCTGCAACGTTCTTCTGACCAGTTGCAAGGCGGAGGAAGTAGGAAAACTGCTCTGATCCTGTCACGATCAGCGAACCACCATCGTATGGTGTGTTGAAGTCAGTGACGCTTGGCTGGAATGCGATGTCGCCACCAGTTGCCTGAGCGTACTGATCAAGCAGGTTCGTTGGCATTGCGACTGGGTTCGACCATGTCTTGCCTTGATCTGTTGACATCGATACTTCAACCGAACGAAGATCTTGTGCTTCAGCAGGGAAGTTGTTGAAGACTGCGTAAAGTGTACCGTCCTTGTCACCACCAAGTGCCATAGGTGCGTTGAACGATGAGTTCACGACCGTGCTTGGACGCCACTTGTCGAGGCCCCATGCAGCTGGGATGGTTGGGACTTGGCCGAAGTCTTCAACAACAAGGTTGAAGTTGAAGTATCCATAGGCGCCGTACTGGACACCATCATCTGGATTGAGCGTACCAGCAAGGTGCACAGCGCCGCTTGTGTTATCGCCATGAACATCGCCGAATTGGAACTCATAACCAGCGCCTGGAGCTGTCTGATCGTTCAGCGGGAGTTCATAGGCACCGGCCGACGTACGGTTCCACATGCTTGTACCGCCGTAATTCAGGTTCGGCATCGGGTAGCGGATACCGTAGATCATCACTGGATACTGAGCTGGATCCGAGAGATCGTCTGGATTAACCCAGCCAAGAACAGGCATACCGAAGAAGATGTCCGTTGAGTTAACTACGACATCGAAGTTCCAAGATGCTCCATTATCAGCCGAGCGAACGACGCCGAGCTCGACACCAGCAATCTGGTTCTGGAGGTTAAACGTAGCCTTGTTACGTGCGAGGTTGAGCGTACCCGACTTCGCATCGTACTTAAAGATGTCGTTCGAGATCGTTCCGAATGGCCAGTAATGGAACTGTGAACGGACGTCTGTTGTGAAAATGCGCTTGAAGATGACGCCTTGCGTCGCTTCTTCGGCCTTTACAGACCCTTGTGGCATGATGTCTGCCGGAGTCAGCGTCATTGGGACGCTACCAGCTGGATTGACCGAAGTCGTGGCAGGCTTCTGCGCGACACTGATTACTGCCGAGGCAGCAAACGTCGCAACGAGGAGAGCATGCTTCATTGTGTACTCCAAGAATGAAACGTGAAAGCTTAAAGATACGCAGTTAGGGGTATTTTTGTGGTTTGAGTTGTCACCATCAGGAATGTTACCTACCATGACTTCAGAGCAGATTCAGCAGCTTCTCGAGCCGATCATCGATCCGGACCTCAACATTACTCTTGGGGCCCTCGGCGCTATCCACGGAGTGGAGGTCGCTGGCGACCGAGTTCGGGTCTTCCTTGAGGCTGTTCAGCCCCTTCACTGGATTGCCCGGCGCCTCGACCACGACTGCAAGGCAACGATAGCGGCACACTTCCCAAACGCTTCGGTCGACGTGCTTGTGCGCGAGCGGGGGATGCAGCTGCAACGGACACCAGCCTTGGCCGGCGTCAAGAATCTGATTGCGGTCTCGTCAGGAAAGGGAGGCGTGGGTAAGTCGACGGTAGCGGCAAACCTTGCAGCGGCACTTGCCCAGCGAGGAGCATCCGTTGGTTTGCTCGATGCCGACATCTACGGTCCATCCCAACCGACGATGTACGGGTTGTCTGACCAATCCATGCGAGCCGAGAAATCGGCCGATGGGAAGGTCACTGGCTATCCGAACGAAGCATACGGTGTTAAGGTCGCATCCATTGGTTTTGTGATGCAGCGCGATCAGGCTGCGATCCTGCGGGGTCCGATGCTCGCTGGTTACTTCACGATGCTGGTCGAGCAAATTGTATGGGGCGACTTGGACTTCCTCATTTTCGACTTACCGCCGGGAACGGGGGACATTCAGCTAACGCTTACACAGCGCATTCCTCTCACGGGAGCTATCGTTGTGACCACACCACAAGAGATCGCACTGGCCGACGTACGTCGCTCAATCCAAATGTTCAACAAGGTGAATGTCGACTGCCTTGGTGTGATCGAAAACATGAGCTACTTCGTTCCGCCGGATATGCCGGAGAAGCGATATCACATCTTCGGTGAAGGGGGCGGACGGTCGGTTGCACAAGAGTTCGACGTGCCGTTTCTCGGAGAGCTCCCGATTGATGTTCGTGTGCGTAAGGGTGCAGATGAGGGCTTCCCGTTTGTCCTCGATCCTGAGTCGGGATCCTTGGGTGATGCGTTCCGTTCGCTAGCAGAACATGTTGTACGTCAGGTCCGGATTCACAACAACAGTGCGTCGGTCACACCAGACATCTCGCTATGACCGACGAACTTCGGCACGAAATCGAACAAGCACTCGTCGATGTGCGCCCCTACCTTGCCGTAGACAACGGTGACGTAGAGATTGTTCGCTTTGAAGAGTCTACGGGCGTACTTGAAGTGCGCTTCCTCGGTGCGTGTAAAACCTGCTCAATGTCGGCGATGACACTTCGTGCTGGCATCGAACGTGCGATTCGTCTGAAAGTCCAGAGTGTGCGTCGAGTCGAGGCCGTAGCATGAAGGTGTTCGAGATTTCAAGAATTCTCGTATGTTTGTACGCTGTCGATCAGCATCCGGGCAGTTAGCTCAGTTGGTTCAGAGCATCTGCCTTACAAGCAGAGGGTCGGGGGTTCAAATCCCTCACTGCCCACCCGGTTAAACGAAAAAGCCCCTGATACACTGTATCAGGGGCTTTTTTCATGAGTGTGTACAAGCGGCGGGAGTCGAACCCGCACGGGTTTGAGCCCGCTGGATTTTGAGTCCAGTGCGTCTGCCAGTTCCGCCACGCTTGCTCACGGGCCACAAAGATATTCAAAAAATGTTGGTGTGAAACGAAGAAGCCCCGCAACCTCTGCAGATTACGGGGCTTGGTGTTTTCGATTCCGTTGCAGACGTATGCTTAGTTGCGAACAGCGTTGGCAATGAGTTCCGCAGCATTCGAGTCGGCATACTGCTTGTCACTCACCATCGATCGCACAGCGTTATTCTCGATAACATAGATGGCAGGAAGTTCGCCGATCGTGATGATTGACTGGTATGGGTGCTTATCGGTTGTTCCGCGCATCGACCAGATTTCAACACGGTTCATGTCAACCTTCGCCGCTACAAGCGCTTTGACGATTTGCGGGAAGAGTCGCTGCGTACCACGGCACGAACATGATGGCTTGACGAAGATGCAGACGCGACGATTCGTGTTCTGCGTCATGCTCGTTGAGATATCATCAAGTACCGTTTGCTTCGGCAGATACGAATCCATTTCTGCCATGAACCACGAATATCCTGGTGACATCGTTAGCTGTTGCATGGTCAGTTGCTCGGCCACCGGATCAGTAGGCTCTGTGGTCGTGCAGGCTGTTGCCAGCACAAGTACCGAAGCGAGGGCAAGGAAGAGCTTCATAGGATCACCACTTCATGATGTTGACTTCGTCAACGTAGACAGTTTGTTTGTTACGGAAGAGCGAGAGCACGATGGCCAGACCAACGGCAGCTTCTGCCGCTGCAACTGCCATAATGAAAAACACAAACATCTGGCCCGCGGTATCACCGAGGAACGACGAGAACGCAACAAGCGAAAGGTTCACGGCGTTCAGCATGAGCTCGAGCGACATGAAGATGACAATCGCGTTACGACGTGTGACAACACCAATGACACCCGTTACGAAGAGGAGCGCCGAGAGGATGAGGTAGTAGTCGAGAGGAATCGATGTTGGGAGCATGGTTGCTTATCCTTCCTGAACGTGGCGCTTAGCAAGAATCACTGCTCCGATCAATGCGGCAAGCAGCAGGAGCGACACAGCCTCGAAGGGGAAGAGGTATGTCGTGAAGAGTGATTGGCCGATAGCTTCGGTTGTTCCAATCGTTGTTGCGTTGGCTGCAAGCTGGTTCAGACCCGTTGGGCGTGCAGCAAGTGTAACGCTGATCATGCCAACGAGGAGGACGGCCAACAGGGTGCCAAGCGTTGTGCGTATGGGCCGCCCGCCAGTAGCCTGCGATTCGCGTCCAACGTTCAACAACATGATCACGAAGACCACCAACACCATGATTGCTCCGGCGTATACCAGGACCTGAACAGCGGCAACAAATTGCGCATCAAGCGTCAGGTACAGACCCGTAAGCATGAAAAAGTGCGCCACGAGTGTCATGGCAGAGGCCACTGGGTTCTTGCGTGTAATCGTTGCAATTGCCGAAGCAATGGCCCCGATTGCAAACACGGCAAACAGAAGCGACTGTAAACTCACTGCAGGTGATCCGTGAAGTGGGAGTGAAATGAATGCTGCCAAATATACGAATTGGAAGGGCGTAGCGAGGGGGTCAGCCCTCAAACCGATCAACAGTTCGTACACCCTTGATCTTCTTGAGCTTATCAAAAATCTTCTGGAGATGGTCAGTATCGGCGACGTACACGGTGAGGATGCCCTCGAAGTTGGCATCATACGCGTCAATGTTGACACCACGGATGTTTGTTTTCTGCACCCCAATGACAGCGCTTGTGATGTCATTCAGCATGCCTGGACGATCATCGCCTGTGATCTTAACCGCCGCGAGAAACTGTCCGTCCTGCGATGATGGCCACGCCAGTTCCACTAATCGGGGCTGCAACTTCTCTTGCAAATCGGTCACATTACGACAACCAGCACGGTGCACCTTGATGCCACTGCCAATGGTGACGATGCCAACGATCGCATCGCCAGGGACAGGGTTGCAACAGCGAGCATAGGAGAACATGACCCTCGAGCCCGGACTGGTGTCGCCGACGATGTGGATGCCCTTTGATCGATCACGGACCGAGTCGCTAAAGGATGCACCGGTGCGCGCCTGATGCTGTTGTTGGTCTGCAGGAGTGGCTGGATGAAGCGCTTCGAGGATCAAATCTCCCGCGGCTTCCGGACTGAGTACGCCCGTCCCAAGTGCTGCAAAGAAGTCTGTTCGGCTGTCATACTTCAGCCCAATCACTAGCTTCTCGAGCGTATCATCATTCAAATGCAGATCGAGCTTCTTGGCACGCTTCTCCCACGCCTCGCGACCTTCTTGGATAAGGACGCGACGTTCATCGTTGAGAATGCGCCGGATATCGGCCTTTGCTTTGTGCGTTACAGCAATGCGTTCCCAGTCTCGATGGGGCGTCTGGTTCTTTGAGGTGAGGATAACGATCTGATCGCCGGTGTTGAGCGTGTGGTCGAGCGGAACAATCTTCCCGTTGACCTTTGCACCGATACACCGTGCCCCGACCTGCGAGTGAATGTCGAACGCAAAGTCGATTGGCGTAGCACCCTTGGGAAGAATTCGCAGATCACCCTTCGGGGTGAACACATAGATCTCATCTTGATAGAGATTGAGCTTAAAGCTCTCGAGTAGCTCTTGAGCAGCCTCTTCACCTGCGTTCTCGAACACATCACGCACCCAGTTAGCCCATTCCTCCAAGTCGGTCGAATCAACCCAGGAGGCCGTGCCGCCCGTTGATGCCTTGTAGCGGAAATGAGCTGCAACCCCGCGCTCAGCAAAGTCGTGCATCGCCCGCGTGCGAATCTGAATTTCCACGCGCTTGCCGTCGTTGCTGATCACCGTGGTGTGGAGTGACTGGTATCCGTTTTTCTTGGGAACGCTGATGTAGTTCTTGAACCGCTCAGGTACTGGACGATAGATCTCACTGACGATGCCGTAGGCAAGGAAACAATCGTTGTTCTCTTCGGTGTCGAGGATGATGCGTACCGCAAAGAGATCGAATAACTCATCGATCGCCTTGCCTTGCGAGATCATCTTCTTGTAGATCGAGTAGAGATGTTTTGGACGACCATTGATCTCATAGACCACGTTATGCTCGGCGAGCTTCTCCGCTATTGGCTTACTAAACCGTTCGATGAACTGCTCGCGTTCTTCCCGTGTCGTATTGAGTTGGCGTTTGATGTCGTCGTACGCATCCCGATGAAGCACTTTAAACGAGAGATCTTCAAGTTCCCACTTGATGTTGCCGAGTCCGAACCTGTGGGCAAATGGGGCATAGATCTCCATGGTCTCCCGTGCCATGCGTTCCTGGCGTTCGCGTGAGAGCGAATCAATGGTTCGCATGTTGTGCAGGCGGTCAGCGAACTTGACCAAGATGACGCGGACGTCGTTGACGAGCGATAGAAGAAGCTTGCGATACGTTTCTGCCTGTGTGATCTCGCGACTCTTAAAGACGTCTGAGATCTTAGTTGCACCATCGACAATGTCTGCGACCTCTGCACCGAATTCCGCACGCAGATCCTTGAGAGAGAACGTCGTATCCTCGACAACGTCATGAAGCAGTGCCGCAACGACGCTTACGTCATCAAGTGGAATTTCGCGTATGACGATCAGCGCAACGTTCGCAGGATGCGTATAGTAGGGTTCACCGCTTACGCGTACATCGAGTTTATGGGCCTGAACACAGAAACGAAATGCCCGCGAAACGAGGTCGACGTTGAATCGTTGGAGATGCTTCTTCCCCTCGGCTATCAGAAACGCGAGATCAGCCTCGACATCGCTGCCAAAGATGTAGGGGGTATCGTCCGTCGCTGCTCTGCGTTGAGTGACTCGGTTTAGGGACACGTGTGTTACCGTACGATGATCGTGCAGTGATCAACATGATCGTCTGATCGTGTGACAAGAAAATACGCTCCGGCCGGGAGATGCTCGACGTTCATGCTTCCGCGAGCCTGATGTGCTGGACCTTCGAACAGCGTCTGAACACGCTGTCCTGCTGCAGTGTACAACATCACGTCGATCGTCACATCCGACGCTGACGTCACATACCATGTGGTGCCTGTGATAACTGGGTTTGCGCCCACGTGCAGTCGGAGATGTTGCTCGACAGCGGGAGCATCGTTTGCAACGCTTGTCGGATTATCGATGGTGTCGGCATTGGCAAACTCTTCGAGCCATGCCAGCCCCTTATCTAGGATCTGCGTGCGCTGCTGTCCATCGAGGAAGCGAGATGCATTCACGCCAAGAATGATAGAGCGGTAGGTAGAGGTTTCGTTGCGAACGGCACACACAACGGTATCGGCACGGGTTATCATGCCGCGGGCTGGTGCGACGATGAGAAACTTGACGTTAGGAACGTACTTGCCACCGCGATGGTGATCGAGACGCGGGAGTTGGACATCGATCTGCGACATACCTGCCGTCACGGGATCGGCGAGTACACCGCGAAGCACGCGTTGTCCGTTGTCGTTCTCAACCGCGTCAGCGCCTCGCAGAGAGCTACCAAATGAGCGGAAAAATGCAGTAGAGCCTGGCAGATCGGTGCGGAGCAAAAGGGGATCGTCGCCGATCAAAAACACTTCGATTTGTCGTGTCAGGAGCGAACGCACAACGGCGTCGTCAACTTCTCCAAGTTCTCCAACGCTACCCGCGTTCCAGAGGACTGTCTTTAGCACTGGTAGGTTGTTGGCAACAATTGTGAAGACGTCAGACGTGAACGCCACGTAGTTGCGTCGCTCGGTCTGACGAACAGCACCTTCAATGTCGAATGTGCCATTGAGCTCGTCGTTGACGATTGCTTTGCGAATGTTGCGCGGTACAAGTGTGATCGACGTCGACCGCTCAATGGTACCATCAGCGTTGACGATCGACACATCACATTTCCACAGACTAAGGCTGTCGTTGATCGCAATCGGAATCTGAACGTTCCGTGCTTCGCCTGCAAGAATGCCGGGCACAATCGGCACGAACGACCACGTGGTCTGCGTACCATCGGCCAGACGGGTGAACCGATACCGAAGGCGGAGATTGTCGCGCACCCAAATGCCATTTGTGACGGTGACGCTGAGTGTGTCGCGGCGGTTAATTGTGCGAACGCGTTCCGGCGTGGAAATCATCAAAGCAGAACTCACGTCGAGGCGACGCACTGTACCGAGGGCGTTGTCAACGAACCAGATTCGTCCGTCTGGACCAACCGTGATCCCGTGCAGGGCGGTAGCACCAGTAGTGATGGCTCCCTTGAGTGTCGCCGACGTGTCGCTGAGAGCAAACACATGGATCTTGCCAGTTGCACGATCTCCAACGAGAAGGCGATTGCCATACACGTCAATTCCAACGGGTTCGGAAATGACACCGGGCTTGACCACCATTCGTGTAACGGCGTTCGTCATACTGACAAACTCCGCAAGATTTTCCGAGCTCTCTTTGGGAGGCGTCAATGGCTGGTCAACCCGGCCTGTTCGCGTATCAAGGACGTGAACAGATCCCTTACCTGGATCGATATAGTAGAGGAAGCCAGTTGACGGATCGAGATCGATGTGCGACGGACGTCCGCGTTCGGCTGGTGTGATGGTCACGTCGCTGTACCGACGAATGATGCCATCACGGTGGTCCGTACCACCAACTTCATGTGGATCACGAAAGTCATATCGACAGATGTCTTTGTATTTCGCATCCAGCACCCAGTAGACGTTTGCGGTGTCGTGCGCGATACCGAGACCCCACGGGCTTTGATGCAGCATGTCGAGGTGCGAGGCCAACTTCGTGTCGTCTTCTTGATACCGTGAAGCAAACACCGCGGTGTCTGCCGACCAGAGCGTTGGACCCATGAACATGTAGTTAAGGTCGTTGTTTCCAGGCTCACCATTCTGTGCCGTTGCGAATGCGCCATTCGTACCCATGGCAATACCCATGGTGCGCCACATAAAGTGATATGCGCGCGAATCCTTCTTCTTGCGGATCACCTGCTGTGGTGTTCCAGCATCGTGAATGATCGATATGGCATGCCCCTTTGGCTCTGCCGTGACAACCCAGAGATCGTTTCCATGGAGCGGGCTGCGTGAAAAATCGAGATCGATCGGGGATGCGATGCCGTCATTAGCTGTGGCAATTGTTGTGATGGCAATAGGCGATGTCAAATATTGATCAATGCTATGGGCGTCTTCAGGAACCATCGCCGCCGGAGGAATCGCGTGTCCGACAAGTCGTTCTACATCCATGTACGGCTGATCGGAGACCACACTCAGCGCAACGCGTCCATCCCGAAGGACCAACACAGCGTGGGCATCGTACACAGTGTCGTTGGAGCGGGGCAGAGCGCCAAGCGCTGCAGCCAGAGTGTTCTCTGGATCGCTGATATACGACATCAGAGCGGTGTCAAGATCGAACCGCTTTGCCATTTCCTGCCATTGCGCAACGTTATCCGGACTTGTGGCGATCACGCGAATGCCACGTTCGCGAAGCTTTGCCGCGTGTGTGTTGATGTACAGCAGGTGTTCGACACAATGCGTGCATCGGTATCCCAGATATCGAACTACGATTGTTGGTTCGGTGTGCCGGCCAAGTGCCGCTGGTATCTCGGAATGCTCTGTAAGAACCGGTGTAAAGAATCGCACTGTGTGCGCCCCTCCATCATCCGCGAGAACAGGCGCGACGCCGAGAACCAGCGCGAGGCAGAGTATGCCCGTAAGGGACACAAGGCGCTGGCCTAGGAGGCGGAAAGGGTTCATGTGAAGCATGAATTACTCGTAGTTTAGTGAGTTGTGAGGGGTTGGGTATTAACGCCTCGCGATCCGTGAAAGTTACCGCCATTCTTCAACAAATCGAATGAGAACCGAGATGCAGTTCCGTTTCATTATTGCAGCGCTCGTTGTGGGCATGCTGGTCGCAGGTTGTGCCGGACAAGGGGATGCACCTGCTGAGCTACCCGTGCAAGACGCACAAGCTTCTGAAGACTTGTTTGGTTTGCCGGAAGAAGACTCTGATCTCGCCAAGGCAATGAAGATCGTCACCGAGCGACGTGAAGCGCGTCGTGCGAAGGGCGATACCGTTGCAATGCCCGCAAACACACTGAAGCAGTTCCTGCCAGCTAGTATCTCGGGGTTCACCTCGGGTGTACCATCAGTTGAGCAGGTCAACACTCCAGGGGTATCCCTGTCGCGGGCGACAGCAACCTATACCGCAACGACTGGTGCTACGGTGACGATCACGCTGGTCGACTATAATGCCTCGGCAAGTGGATGGGAATCGGCAACATCGGTGTTTTCATTGCCAATCGCCGTGGAAAACGACTCCGAGATTTCGAAGACGTTCCAAACGGATGATCCCCTGATTAATGGCTTTGAGAGCCTTAAGAAGTCGACCAAGAGTACTACCGTGATCTACGCTCTCGGAGGCCGGTTTATGCTTGAGGTAACCGCTACCAAGCAATCTTCGCTGGAACTCACGCGCTCAATTGCAGCCTCGGTGGACCTAAAGAAGCTCGCTGCGCTGTAACACCCGACCGAATAACGAAAGAGCCCTCGTCTGCACTGTGCAGACGAGGGCTCTTCTTGTGTCGGGGTGGCAGGATTCGAACCTGCGACCTTCTGCTCCCAAAGCAGACGCGCTAACCGGGCTACGCTACACCCCGAATGGGTCACAAAGATGCTGAGTTTTTCAGAACTGACAAAATATGACTGACAATTCTGCGCACATTATTGCGCTTCTGTGATAGATTTGTGACGTCTCTGTGGCGCTTTAGTGCCCGGGACTCCGAGCCCCTAGATGAGTGGTGACGTCTGGGGGTTCCCTTTTTTTTGGAGTAGATTTGCGTCTATGCAACGTATTCTGACTCTCGTTACGCTCGCCGTTCTTGCGGCAACTAGCGTCCTCCGCGCAGGAGAAGAAATTCCGGGGGCGCCGCAGCGCCAACCGATCGCACTCACAAACGCAACGGTCTACACGGCAACAGGTGCTCCTGTGAACAACGGCACCGTCGTGTTTGACAAAGGCGTCATCATAGGCGTTGGCACAGCAGTGCAGATTCCGTCAGGTGCACGCGTGATTGATTGCAAGGGAGCACGAGTGTATCCAGGCTTCTTTGCGCCAGCAACAACATTGGGTCTCACCGAGATCGATGCTGTTCGCGCAACGCGAGACTTTGGTGAAGTTGGAACGCTCAATCCGAATGCTCGCGCAGAGACTGCCTACAATCCAGATAGTGAGATCATTCCAACAGTGCGCTCCAATGGCGTGCTCCTGGCGAACGTTACGCCGCAGGGTGGACTCGTGTCGGGACAAAGCTCGTTGATGCGCCTCGATGGCTGGACTCGTGAAGACCTCGCCGTAAAGCGTGTTTCTGGATTGCTCCTGAACTGGCCGGCAATGGAAGTCACGACTGCATGGTGGATGCGGAAGAGCGCTGATGAGCAGCGTAAGGACATCGACCAGAACATCCGTCAGATCTATGATCTGTTCACGGCAGCGCGTGGATACTCGGAGAAGGCTCGTGCAGGAATTGATACGTCACTCCGCGATATCCGATTCGAGGCAATGCGATGCGTGTTTGAAGACACGGTCCCCGTTATCGTCGAATGTGCAACCAGACGTCAGATTGAAAGCGTACTTGACTTTGCTGCATCGATGAATGTTCGCGTGATTTTGAACGGAGCAACAGATGCACCGCTGATGTTGGAACAACTCCAGCGTGCCGGTGTTGGCATCATCATTCCGCGTGTACATGCCTTGCCTCGTCGCGATGAGGATGGTTACGATGCGGCGTTTACACTTCCTGCAATCCTGGCCAAGGCCGGCATCCCATTCGCGTTCTCTGATGTTGGTGCATGGCAGCAACGGAATCTCCCATTCCACGCCGGTACAGCACGTGCGTTTGGTCTGTCTGAACTTGATGCTCTGCGCGGTCTTACACTCTGGCCTGCACAGATCTTTGGTGTTGGTGCCACGTACGGCTCACTCGAGGTTGGTAAGAGCGCAACATTGTTTGTGAGCACGGGTGATGCGATGGACAGTAAGGCAAACAATGTTTTGCATGCGTTCATTGACGGTCGTGAGCTTGAACTCAATAACCGACACAACCGCCTTGCAAAGAAGTATCGTGAGCGCACCAAGCGCTAAGTGTGTATGATCGATGGTACGCTCCTTGCTGCTGAACCACTTGCGATTCCCGCAAGCGCGCTCTCCATGGCGCGCCGCGCTCTGAGCGGTGAGGATCTCGCGCGATTCGAAGCCGTTACCTTGTACGCGATACGGTACATGAGTCAGGGTCGACAAATTCATGGCTTCTTAGCGCTGCCAGCGGCTGGCCCTTCGACATACCCTGCTATCGTCTTTAACCGCGGTGGAAGCGGACCGCGCGGCGCACTCACACCCGAGACCGCTATGCCCCTGATCGGCATGTACGCCTCATGGGGGTATGTCGCAATTGCGTCGAATTATCGTGGGGTAGGGGGCTCGGAAGGCGACGTCGAAGAGTGGGGTGCGGGAGATGTCGATGACGCACTCAATCTTCTCCCGTTACTCGATGGGTTGGGCTACGTCGATACCGATCGCATCGGTCTTATCGGTGGTAGTCGCGGTGGCATGATGGCGCTGATGATGCTTGCCCGGACAGATCGTTTTCGTGCAGCCGTTACGTTCGGTGCACCAACGCGAATTAGTGCCGTTGAGAGCTCAGCCTATATCCGTAAAACAATGATGAAACATTTGGCCCCAGATGCAGTCGTGCAACAGGAGGCCGAACGTCGAAGTGCCGTACTCTGGGCCGATACGCTGTGTCGCACCACGCCATTGCTTGTGATGCATGGTACTGGGGATCGTCGCGTTGATGCTGATCATTCCCTGCACCTCGCACTCGAACTGCAACGGCATGAACATCCCTACAAGTTGATCATGTACGATAATGCAGACCATGTGTTGGCTGGTCGACGGAACGAATCGAATGCCGACATGCGTTGGTGGATGGATCACTACGTGCGTGATCGTTCATCACTTCCACGGACGGGTCCGCACGGCGCATAGGTGCCGTTTTCAGCAACACCACGCTTTTCTTGGACGATCATCATGACGCAACTACTACGAACGATCGCACTGGTTATCACGGCCTTCACTGCATGTACGGTGATGGTCGCGCAGGAAAACAAACCGAGTTTTCTCGAGTGGCTTGTAACCGATGAAAAGCTTGAAGCCGCGCTGCAGCCTCTCCATGGCCATCAGATGATGACCGAGGCGTTCCCAACGAAAGTCATCGACACCACCATCGACGTGCAGTCATACGACGTCACGCTCGACTGGTATCGCGCCCTCAAGACACGTCGAGCACAACGAGGTGACCGAAAAGCGACCGGTATCGTCAAGACGGTTGTACGTGCACGTGTCGATAGCCTCTCGTCTGTTGTGTTTGACGCAACGACGTTGATCATCGATTCGGTTACTGTGAACGGTGCCAAGATTGTCTTCCGCAAGAATGTGCGCTCGTTAACGATGGATCTTCCATCTCGCTTGCGTCGCGGACAGGACGTTGAGCTAACGATCTACTATGCCAACACGAGTGATGATCGCGCTCTCTACCTGTTCGCTCCAGAGGACGCGCTGGCCATCAATGTTCCGTATGCTAGTGGGTTTACATTCTCTCAGCCGGAGGATGCTCGACGTTGGTTCCCGTGCAACGATCAACCAGACGATAAGGCGTACTTCACGGCACATGTTCGTGTGCCTAGTGGTTTCACAGCAGTCTCGAACGGTGTTCCAACCGATAGTCTCGTTGACGGTGATTCAGCATCGATTCAATCGTGGCATCATGATCAAGTGATGTCCACCTATCTGTTTGCCGTCAACGCAGCCCCGTATGTGTTATACATGCAGGAGTACAAGCGCGACGACGGCACAACGATGCCTATTCGCAACTATCATTTCGATGTAGATGATCAGGGCACACGGTACAACGCTCGTCGGGCCGTTGAAAACGTGCCTGAGATGTTCACTGCATTTGAGAAGTATTTCGGACGCTATCCCTACGCAACGTATGGACACGTTGCGGTAAGCCCGGTGCCGTTTGGCGGAATGGAACACCAGTCAATGACAACGGTCAATCGTCGGTGGTTGGTAGGTGATCAAGAACTTGGATACGCGCACGAAGTAGCGCACCAGTGGATTGGTGATGAAGTTACATGTGCAACCTGGGCCGACATCTGGCTCAATGAAGGAGGCGCAGCGTGGGGCGAAGCTCTCTGGGCAGAGCACTATGGAGGTAACTCTGGCTACATGAATGTTCTGTGGGCAAAGCGCGGACAATACATGTTGGTCGGACTCCTTGAGCCACCGATTTACGACATACCGATCGGCATCATCTTCAACGTTAACACAACGTACTACAAGTCGTCGTGGGTCTATCATATGATGCGACGTATGGTAGGAGACGATGCATTCTTCCCAGCGCTGCGCTCATACATTGCCAACTACGCCAAGCGTTCAGCGCAGACATTTGAGTTCTTGGAGTTCCTGAAGAACGAGATCCCGAATCCGCCTGTTGCATGGTCGGACTTCTTCAATCAATGGCTCGTGAAGGCCGGTCACCCGATCTTCGATGCAGCGCTCCGTCCGCTTCCAGGGGGCGCACCGTTCGCATACCGTGCGACGATCTCTCAAACACAGTCGGCAGCAAACGTTCCTGATGTGTTTCACACGCCGTTGCGTGTTCGCATTCTCGGTCCGGGCACAACACGTGATACCGTGATCGTGATGACACAGCGAACACAGACGATTGATATCGATCTTGGTTGGGTTCCACGTGAGATAGTGCTCGATCCGGAGAACGACATCCTCTGCGAAAAGCAATCGTCGGTTGTATCCGTTGATGGTCGTGAGAGCGATGCCGCACAGATGCGCGTACTTGGTCCTCACCCCGTTACACAGGGGCAGCCACTCCGTGTGATGTCGTCCTTTGATGGAGCTGTGAACGTGCGTGTCGTCTCCGTAACGGGAGAAGTGGTTGCAACGCTCGACCTCCCATTGGGAGTATCGCACGTGAATACATCACAGTTCGTGCCCGGCACATACGTCCTCACAACCGCTGACGGTCGATCGGACATTCACCTTCCATTCATCGTTACTGGTCGGTAATCGTCTATGCAGCACGACATCGCATCGCTCCGCAAGGAATACAAGCGTGAGGAACTCACCGAAGAATCAGTCGCGGCAAACCCGTTTGATCAGTTCCGTGCGTGGTTCGATGAAGCACTCGCAGCGCAGCTCCCAGAGCCAACTGCCATGACGCTCGCCACGGCGGATACACAGGGCGTTCCATCGGCACGCACATTGCTCCTCAAGGGTGTCGACGAAACTGGCTTCGTGTGGTACACGAATTACGCCAGTGAAAAAGGACAGTGCTTGGAGCAGAATCCAGTTGCAGCAATCTTATTCTTCTGGCCTGAACTCGAGCGCCAAGTGCGCATTTCTGGTACCGTCGAGCGCGTATCTCGCGACGAATCAGAAGCATACTTCCATTCACGTCCGCGTGAAAGTCAGCTTGGTGCGTGGGCATCACATCAGAGCACAGTCGTTGCCTCACGCGAAGATCTTGAGCAGTCCTATGCTGCGATGCAGCAACAGTTTGCTGACGGAGAGATCCCGCTACCGCCAACATGGGGAGGCTACCGGCTATCACCGCTGCGCATTGAGTTCTGGCAGGGACGTCCATCGCGGATGCATGATCGCATTCGCTACCGTCAAAGCGACGGTGGATGGATTACCGAACGTCTAGCCCCGTAACGAACGCGTGTTATGAGCGCAGTCGTGGGTCTGTCGCATCGCGCAGTGCATCGCCGATGAGGTTGAACGCACTCACGGTGACGAAGATCATCGCGCCCGGGAAGATTGCAAGCCACCACGAATACGTGCTTGAGCGCGCGTGATGTAACACGCTACCCCAGGTAACTACTGTTGGTGGTACACCGAAGCCCAAGAACGACAACGCGCTCTCGAACAAGATTGCACTCACGATACCGAACGCTGCATAAATCAACACCGGTGCGATCGCATTTGGCATTACGTGACGGAAGATGATGCGTGGCGTTGAGTATCCGAGGGCCGTTGCCGCACTCACATAATCGAGATTGCGCACACGCAGAACCTCGCCACGCATGAATCGAGCGATTGATGTCCACCCTGTTAGACCAATCAACGCCATGATCAACCACAGCGTGCCAGATTCCACAAGCGCTACAATCGTGATGATCAGGAAGAAGCGTGGGAACGTGATGACGACTTCAATCAATCGGGATATCAGCATGTCGATGCCCCCACCGAAGTATCCGGCAAGAGCGCCAAGTACGATTCCGATGGCAAGCGCGATCGACATTGCGACAAAGCCAATGCTCAGTGCGTAGCGCGAGCCATGCACGAGGCCAGCAAGCACATCACGTCCGAGGTGATCTGTGCCAAGCCAATGCGCACCCGAGGGTGCTCGCTCGGCGAGGGTTACCAGGCGCTTATCTGTGCTGCCAGGTGCATAGGGAATCGGCGGGAAGACTGCCCAATCATACGGCAATGCTCTCCAATCGGCTGTGGCAAACTCACCACTCCATTGACTCACACCGAGAGCCACACCGACCTCTTGGACGGCAGGGAAGCTGACGTTGCCCCGCAACGAACACACGAGCGGCTTATCATTCGCAAGGACGTCGGCCAAGAGTGCGACCACGGCTATCACGCCGACGACCCACACGCTGATCATACCGAATGCACTCTTGCGAAACTGACGGCGGACAAACGCGCTGTAGCTCTCGCCTTCGTTCACATTCACGACGGGTGATGTTGGTGTCGTACTCATCAGGATGCCTTTCGTCCATACGAGATACGAGGGTCGGCAATGCTATACAGGATGTCAGCCACGAGCATACCCACAAGCGTAAGAATCGCTGATACGGTAAACACGGCCATGATCATCGGATAATCACGAGCAACAAGCCCCTTAAAGGAGAGCTCGCCCATGCCTGGAATCGAGAAGATCGATTCAATAATCACCGAACCTCCGATGAGGTTTGGGATCAGTGCTGCAACGAGTGTGATCAATGGTATCAAGGCGTTACGCAATGCATGACGATAGATCACAGAGCGCTCAGAAAGCCCCTTTGCACGTGCCGTTCGCACATAGTCTTGACGAATCACCTCGAGCATCGATGAGCGCATCTGGCGCGAGATAAATGCAAAGTCGGCGTACACGTACACAATCATCGGTAGTGCAAGGTGCCAACCGTAGTCGAGCCACTTCTTCCAGAATGGCCAGTTGGTCGAAAAGCTTGGCGACCGCAAACCACTTGATGGGAAGATTGACACGAACTCCGGATTCGCGAAGAAGGTCAGTGCCAGTGTACCAATCCAGAACACCGGAAGGGAGTACAACGCGAAGAGCACAAACGTTGAGAGACGATCTGCCAGCGTACCGGGATGCGTTGCACTGTAAACGCCCAGAGGGACAGCGATCAGGTAGGCGATAATGATTGCAATCAGATTCATCGTGAGCGTAACCGGAACGCGCTCAACCATCTTGTCGTATACCGGACGATTATCCTGGAATGATCGCCCGAAGTCCGGACGTCCAGTCCAGGCAGCAGCTGACCACTGTGTTGTGCCATTGGTGAAGACCTTTGACATATCAAAGCAGAGCAAGCCCCCTGTCCAGATCACATATTGTTGCCAGATCGGCTTATCCAGATGCCATTGCTCGCGGAGAAGCTGTGCGCTCTTATCGTTGAGCGTGCTATTGCCGCGCATGCCACCCTCGGATCCCTGTCCGACCTTTGCAGCTGCGGGATCGCCGGGAGCGAGGCGGCTCACACCGAAGGAGATCAGCGTGATGATGAACAGTGTGGGGAGGAAGAGCACCACACGTTTGAGAAGGTATTGCCACATAAGTGACGAAGATACGCCCTGACGAGATTACCCCAGCACCGTTAGAATGCGTTTCGATGATGGCGGATTTCTGTCGCGCCATGGATTTGCTCGACGGCTATCATGTCGAATCGCACGGGACATCCATGGCGTCGGTGATGCGCGATCCAGGCCTCGGCAACCCGTCGGATTGTGCGAAGCTTCCGCGCTGTGAGGGACTCCTCCGGGCTTCCATACCCGCGTGCACGGCGAAAGCGCACTTCGACGAAGACGAGCGTACGGTCGCGCTCAGCAACGATATCAAGCTCTCCCATGTGCTTAAAGGTGTAGTTCTGATCGAGAATATCATAGCCGTGCTCACGCAGATAATCGGCAGCTATTTGCTCGGCTTCACGTCCGACGGATACCTTGTTCATCGGAACCTCCCGATATTTGCGCACGATGATTGCACAACTCACAGGGCGCGTTGCCCACGCACAAGGAATGGACGTCGTCATTGACTGCAATGGCGTAGGCTATGCGGTGAGTGTGCCGTTGTCGACAGCAGATGTCGTTCCTGCAGTCGGACAAAACGTGACATTGTTCACGATCATGGTTGTCCGGGAGGATGCCATGAGTTTGTTCGGCTTCGCAACCACCGCAGAACGCGATGCTTTCCGTCTGCTTACATCCATCCAGGGAATCGGCGGACGTATCGCGCTCGGTATGCTCTCGGCTACATCGATTGCCGAACTCCAAGCCGCTATCATCGGCAGCAACGTGATCGCCTTGCAGCGTCTGCCAGGAATCGGGAAGAAAACTGCTGAGCGTCTGGTGATTGAGTTACGTGACAAGTTCCTGCACATCGTGCCGGGAGCGCAGCTGCTCGCAACAGGTGGTACTGCGCAGCATGTTGAAGATGCCATCTCGGCACTGCAAGCACTTGGGTTCACCCGCGCGGCTGCAGAGAAATCCGTTAAGGCCGCGCTCGCATCGCATCCAGAAGCGCAGGACTCTGCTGATCGGTTGATTCGATTAGCGCTTCAATTCACCAGCTAATCATCTCCATGCAATTGCTGATCATTCCCGCGATCGATCTCACCCAAGGCCATGCCTTGCGATGTATTCGTGGTGTGGAGGGGACTGAGCAGTTGTACTCAGAGATCAGTGCGCATCCCGTAGAGTTGGCACAACTATGGCGTCGCGAAAATGCCAAGTGCATTCACGTGACCGACATTGATTCGCTGCGTGGCGTACATGATCCTCGCAACACAGAGTCGGTAATCGAGATGCAGCGTGCGGTGGATGTTCCGATCCAATTCATCTCCCGACAGCAGTCGATCGACGAGTATCGTGCCTTACTCGAAGCAGGCGTATATCGTGTAGCCATCAATGTTGAAGCGTGGAATGCTCCCGAGGAGACAGCTGCGCTGATTCGGAGTTTTGGTCCGAGTCGCGTCATCTTTAGCGTACGCGGACACAACGGTGCAATCGATGTTGGGGACGGACAGCGCATCGCCGACGACGTGTACATTCGACATGTCGCATCACTAGGTGCGCAGCGCATCATCTACACCGAGGTCGACTGGGAGGGGAATCTCAGCGGCGAGGACATCGACACCATTCTTCGCATTGCCGACGTTGCAAAGCTCCGCATCACTATGGCAGGGGGCATTGCTTCGCCTGCACATCTCTGGGAGCTTGAGCAGCGTGTGCCGCGGAATGTCGACAGCGTCGTGATCGGTCGTGCGATGTACGAGAACCGGTTTCCGTGTCAGAACATCTGGCGCATTGCCGAGGCTGAACTCGAACCAGAAATTCATGCGCATGCGTCACGAAGCGGCGTACAGTCGTCGATTTCTCTGCTCGACAGGTCAAGCAGTCCCGAGCAGAAGCCAACGGCCGACTGACCCGTTAGCGAAGGGCGTAACTCACGCCAGCATGGATGCCCAGAAGCGCATAGCCATCATCGATGGCTGCATAACTGTAACGTCCGCTCACGTCCACATCCATCACGTCGGAGATTGGGATCAGCACGCCCAGTGATGCCCCAAAGGAACCCCGCACGGCCGAGACCTCGTCAAGTCGGATAGGCATATTGTTGACCAGCTTGTTCAGCGCCAGGAACCCCAGGCCACCCTCGGCTTGCGCATACGGCGTCCAGCCATGCTTGAACACGCTGTAACGGATGGTTGCCAGAAGCTGATAATACGTCGTCATGTAATCGGCGAAGTCGCCTCCGAGCCCCTTACCCAGCGCAGACTGCATCCACGTACCGCGGACACCAGCGCGCCAGTGATGGCGATCTAGCTGGACCTCATATCCTAATGCGAACCCAATGCCTGGTGATGCACCCAAGCTATCGGCCAACAATCCGACCGGCGCTAGGTAGCTCAGGGAGGCGGGAAGAAACGTTCGACCCGATTGGGACCATGCCGATACGCTTGCAAGCACGCACAGAGTCAACACAGCCAGAAACCGACGCATGGAACCATCCTTGCATGAGAAACAATTCTTCGAAGATAGGTAACACACGACCACGCTGGGAAGACGTTGAATTCTCGTATGTTTGCTCGATTCAGGACGTACGCGATCGATAGGAAACAAGAAGGACAGCAATGCCCCAAATCATCATTGATGGTCGCATCATCGAGGCAGCCCCAGGCAAGACCATTATTGAGGCCGCACTCGACAACGGGATTACGATCCCGCACTTTTGTTGGCACCCTGCACTCACTGTAGCGGGGAACTGCCGCATGTGCCTTGTGAATGTCGGCACTCACAAGAAGGACACCGATGGCTCGCTGATGTTCAGCGACGACGGAGCTCCAGTGGTCAACTGGTTCCCGAAGATGCAGATCGCGTGTGCCACGCCGGTATCGGATGGCATGATCGTCGACACGTCAAGCGAGAAGACCGAAGGTGCGCAGAATGCCGTGATGGAGTTCTTGCTCATCAACCACCCGCTGGACTGTCCGATTTGTGACGAAGCGGGTCAGTGCAAGCTCCAGGAATACGCGTTCATGCACTCCAAGGGCAAGAGCCGATTCAACGAAGAAAAAACACAGAAGGAAAAGCGTGTCGAGCTCGGTCCGAACGTCATGTTCGACGGAGAGCGCTGCATTTCCTGCTCCCGCTGTATCCGTTTTGCTGATGAAGTAGCCAAGCAGCCGGTGCTGTCATTCGTGCAGCGAGGTGATAAGGTTACAATTCGCACGTTCCCTGATACAACGTTCGACAGCGAGTACTCGATGAACGTCATTGACATCTGCCCGGTAGGTGCCCTGACGAGCATGGACTTCCGTTTCAAAGCCCGTGTATGGGAAATGTCATTTACCGACTCGATCTGCCCGGGCTGCGCTCGTGGTTGTAACATCAAGATCGGTGTAATGAACAACGAAGTGCTGCGCACAGAACCACGCACGAACATGCATGTGAATACGTTCTGGATGTGTGACACAGGTCGCCTGTCGACTCCTGCACGCGTCAATGAAGCACGCTTGGATGGCCCGATGGTCCGCACGAACGGACAGTTGGCGAGCACAACATGGGATGAGGCAATCGAGGCAGCTGCCGCAGCGTTGCGCAATCTCAAGGGATCACAGATCGCAGTGATCGGATCAGCGCATGCGTCGAACGAAGACAACTACGTTCTCTCGCGCCTGGCACACGACGTACTCAAGACAGGTAACGTTGACTACATCAAGCACAATGATCACACGTTCGGCGACGACGTCCTCCGTGTGAATGACAAGAGTCCGAATGCCATTGGCGCCCACACTGTTGGCATCGCGCCACGTGGCGACGGACACGGCATCGACGCTGTCGCAGATCGTATCAAGCGTGGCGAAATCAAGGCCTTGATCGTGATGGCTGAAGATCTCAGCGCGCATCCATCACTTGCCGACGCGTCAGCGGGTGTTGATACGCTTATCGTCCTTGGCTCACACGACACCGTCACGGCCAAGCAGGCAAACATCCTCCTGCCGATGTCAACATGGGCAGAGTCGGAAGGAACGTTCACCAACATGCTGCACCGCGTGCAGCGCTTCGAGCCTGCAGTTGTTACGAAGGAGAACCTTCGTTCGATGGGCATGAAGATGAGCCGTTGGGATAAATTCGGTGCTCCGAACGATCGTTGGTCGAACGGTGAGCAGCGTAACTGTCGTCCAGCATGGAGTGTGCTCCGCAGCATTGCGAAGCAGCTCGGTGCAACATGGACCTATACGTCAAGCTCTGATGTCTTCGCAGATATCGCTTCGCACGTTCAGCAGTTCAACGGAATGTCATACGAACTCCTTGATGCATATCATGGACTCGTGCTTGGGAAGGCATCAACACCGGATCCCGTTGGTGTCGTGTATGAATCACATGTCATGAAACCACAGTAACGACCATGTCAACTACCGATCTCATCATCGTACTCGTTCAGGCTGGCATTCTTGTCAACCTCATGCTCGTTGCTGCGGCCTACATGGTGTTGGCAGAACGCAAAGTGGCAGCGTGGATTCAGAACCGTATTGGTCCTAACCGCGTTGGACCATGGGGCTTGTTCCAATCATTTGCCGACGTGATCAAGCTGTATCTCAAGGAGGATGTTGTTCCTGCTGCAGCTGATTACAAGTTCCACTTGCTTGCTCCGATCATCGCTATTGGTGTGTCGGTCACGGTGTTTGCCGTGATTCCATTCACGCCACCGGTGGATATTGGAGGCACGCTCTATACGCTGACGATGACGCCAAACATGAACATCGGCGTTCTTGCCGTGCTCGCGATGACGTCGGTTGGTGTCTACGGCGTTGCGCTTGCTGGTTGGAGCTCGAACAATAAGTACTCCCTCATGGGTGGTTTGCGCTCGTCAGCGCAGATGATTTCGTACGAGCTTTCGATGGGTTTGGCAATTGTTGGTGTTGTCCTGATTGCCGGCACGTTGAACTTGGTAGACTTCATCACGTGGCAGAGTGAGAACATGTGGCTCATCTTCCTCCAGCCATTTGGATTCATTCTGTTCCTCATCACGGCGCTCGCTGAAACGAACCGTGCTCCGTTTGACCTTCCAGAAGCAGAGCCGGAACTCGTTGGTGGATACCACACAGAGTATTCAGGTATGAAGTTCGGTCTGCTCTACCTTGCCGAGTACGCAAACATTCTCGCGTCAAGCTGCATTATGGCTGCGCTGTATCTCGGCGGATGGGATGCGATTCCATTCTTGGATGATGCAGCTATCCTTGGATTCCCGGCAACATCGATTCCAATGGTCATCATCGGTCACGTAGCGTTCCTCTCGAAGGCATTTGCGCTCGTGTTCGTCTTCATTTGGATCCGTTGGTCACTTCCACGGTTCCGCTATGACCAGTTGATGAATCTTGGTTGGAAGATCCTCCTCCCGTTGGCACTCGCCAACGTGATTCTCACCGGCCTTGGCGTGTATTTCTTCAACTAAGCACTCGCTGAATTCGAGAACGGTACAAGACAGCTATGGCAAACATCACGTCGAATACAGAAGCTCAACGACTGACCTTTTGGGAGCGCATCTACCTCCCTGAGATTGCAAAGGGGCTCGGCCTGACTCTCAAGCAGATGTTCAAGCCGAAGTTCACACGCCAGTATCCTGAAGAACGCTGGATCCCTGAAGGTTCGTACCGTGGACGTCCCGTGCTCGTGCAGGAAGATGAAGGCGAACGTTGTGTGGCATGCGGACTATGCTCACGCGTATGTCCAGCACTGGCGATTGAAGTACGTGCTGCAGAGACGGAGAAGGAAAAAGAACGCTATCCTGAGAAGTTTGAAATCAACATGCTCCGCTGCATCTACTGCGGCTTCTGCGAAGAGGTCTGTCCGGAAGAAGCAATCGTGATGAGCAAGGATTACGAACTCGTCTTCGGCTCACAAGAAGAAGGCATCTTCGGCAAGGAAAAGCTCCTCGTCCCAGTTGCGCAACTCCAAGAGCGTCTCGAGTTTCTCCGCCAGTGGCGCTGATTCACAACGCGTTCACGTACGATTGAATTTGTAAAGGTCGCGCCGTCATCACGTCGCGACCTTGTCATTTGTTAGCTCCACACGCATACCGCATTCGACATCACATTTCGAAAGAATGAACATGAAATTCGCAGCTCTGTTATTGTCACTTGCAATCGTTGCCGCTTCGTGCACAACGTCGACGACGCCTGACAATACGATCACTACATCGATGCCACGTGTTGGATCAACATATACGTTTGAATCGTACGATACAGATACGAACGGGGCTGTCGTAGCCGGTTCGGATACGACGCACGTAGATGCTGTGGTTGCATCAGGAATAGTGTTTGACGATGAACGTGACGTATGGGTTGTAAAGGGCAGCAATTCTGATTCATCCTTCTACTCCGTCGACATGTACAACGACGTTATCATTCGTGGTAGTAGCTGGGATGCGTGGTTCGATCAGGTTTGGATCCGCATGCCGATCACGAGCGGCGTGTCGAGCAACGTCTTCAACACCGATCGCGCGACGATCAATGGCATTGTTGTCGAAACCACACGACGCATCACCAGCGAACGCGTGTCGGAAGAACAGGTAACTGTCTCTGGTACGCAGATTCGCACATTCAAGGTCAAGATCACAGTATCACGCGTTGTCACGCAAAACGGTACTGTCGTATCAGACTACAGCACCTTCCACTACTACTGGTTCGCGCCGTCGCTCGGTGTTACAGTACGCATTGAAACCCCATCGCAAATCATCTTCGGCAAGAAGATGAATGGGGCAATCGAGATGCTGAAGAGCTACACGCTGAAGTAAGGGTAGGGAATTGAAGGGGGGAAGGCCCGAGCGTAGCGAGGGACCGCATGCAAAAGATGAGCTCCCTCCCACGCTGCGCTGCGCTTGCGTGGTTCGGGATGACGCACGCACCACGTTTAGAATCAACCAAGGATCGTGGCGTGCTTCGAGCACGCCACGATCCTTTTCTATTTCAACCTATACCTGCGGCGCGTCATCCCGAGCGTAGCGAGGGACCCAGCGTCATCCCTTCGTTTCACTCAGGGCAGGCTCCTTCGTTTCACTCAGGGCAGGCTCCTTCGTTTCACTCAGGGCAGGCTCCTTCGTTTCACTCAGGGCAGGCCCGAGCGTAGCGAGGGACCCAGCGTCATCCCAGACCCCGAATGAAATGAGGGGGAGGGATCCCTTCACCCAAACCATGGTGGTTCGAGTGAACGCATGGTCGGATTATCGGTAGCAATCAACCGAAGTTTCTTAGCACGGGAGTATGCCTTGATCTGCTTCTCGCGAGCGATGGCGTCGCGTATGTCATCAAACCATTCGACGTAGATAACGTCCCGGACGTTGTAGCGTCCGCAGAATGTTGTAGCGTCGGATTCGCGGTGTTCTTGGCGTCGGCGCGTAAGATATGATGTGACGCCCGTATAGAACACTGTTCGATATCTGTTAGACATGATGTAAATGCAATTGCGCTTCATGCACTATCGTGTGCGTTCGCATGTGCACCGTGACGCGCCTACAACAGCTTGCGCAAATCAGTCCGGCTATTTACTTGGAGCTTCTTGTATACGTTGCGAATGTGCGTCTTGACAGTCTCTGGAGCGATGAAGAGTTCTTCGCTGATCTCTTTGTACGACTTGCCGAGAGCGAACGCACGCATGATGTCTTCTTCGCGTGGTGAGAGATCGCTGAGGTCGGCCTTGGGCTGCACCTTCTTGCGGAATGACTCGAGCGCCTTTCGTGCAACAGCGCTGGACATTGGTGAGCCTCCTGCAAGCAGGTCGTTTATGCTGGGTAGCAGTTCGACATGGAGTCGATCTTTTGTGATGTAACCGTTCGCACCTGAGATAATGGCTTCGAAGACCTTGGCATAGTCTTCAAAGGATGAGACAACCAGAAACTCCGTAGACAGTCCACGTCGTCGACATTCCCGCAGCACGGATAGTCCCGTAATGTCGGGTAGAACGATGTCGAGGAGGATAAGATCCGGGCGGTGTTCGCGAATCAGTGCGATAGCTTGACGTCCGGACTCAGTGACTCCGATGATTTCAAGGTCTTGTCGTGAGGAGAGAATCTGCGCCATCTCATCCGACATTATAGGATCGTCCTCGACGATAAGGATACGTGTCATGGTAGTGTTATGAAGCCTGGATAGGGATGGTGACTGTGTATTGCGTTCCACCACCTGGGTGAGATATGAGATTTACAGTTGCGTCGAGTCGCGCTGCACGACGCTGAATGTTGTTGAGCCCGTTGCCGCGTTGTGAGGATGGTGCAATGCCAACTCCATCATCTTGCCAATTGAGCGTTGTGCCTTCAGCATCCGAATGCATGGTGAACGATACGGTACGCGCCTGAGCGTGCCGCAGTGTGTTAGCGAGCATTTCAGAGACAATCATCATCAGCTCATGACGAGCCCCTCCATCCAGTGTCGTTCGGTCGTCGTCAATTGTGTTGATAGTGACCGTGGGAGAGAGCGCGGCATCGGTGCACGATTCAACGACGTACTCGCGGAGAGCGCCGAAGAACTCCGCATCGGTCATGATCGTCTCCGACATGAGCGATAGTAGGTTGCGCAGTGATCGCACGGTAACAACTGTCATGTCGTGAATGCGTGCAAGCGCAGCATCCGCATCCTCAGGCTTTGTCTGTCGTGCAAGCGATGCGATACGCACCAGTCGACTGCCGATCATATCATGCATGTCTTCTCGAATCAGCTCGAGCTGCTGGGATTTGGCATTTTCAATCGCAAGAAAGCGCTTATGCTTTCTTCGACGCAAGTTCTCAATAGCAGCCGTGATGACGAGGATCCCAACAAATGATAGCGTGATTGGTAGTGTCAATGGATGGACGATTATTGGCTTACTGATTCCAATGCTGATCATCTCGCTGTCTTGTGGACTCACAACATTTAATGTATCAGTTTCAAATGTGGGTCTGCATTCAATGCACCATAGATGCAACTGATTTAGTATCGACCGTTCATTCAATGTATCGTTGTCGATAACGGCTCGCATCGGACTCTCACAGGTCAACAGATTCGTAGTCGTATATAGACGATAAACAGCACCAGCGTCAAGCGAGCTACAATGATGGAGATTGATTGGAGATTCATTGTCCTTGGTAACATAAACGTCCACTTGAAATGGAAGTGACATCTGGGATAACGCAAAAGTAGTGAGCACTTTGCCATTATGGTAGTATCCTCGAAGTTCTCCATCCGAGCGTCGATAGATACCAACGTCAGTCATGCTGTTTACTGCATCAGGAACAGGCACGGCATGCTGTGGGTAAGTACGGTTTAGCTTTAAGTCGACGATATCAATGTTGTCTAAATGTCTCATAGCAACAAAGCCAGCAGGTGCGTGAATGCGCGTAGGAGCAGCATCGGCCTCCTGCCTCACATTCTTGATCAGCAAAGACGTTGTGAATTCAGAGAGATACACTGTATTGCCGCCATTAAATCTCCAGAATCGGATGCCCAGCGATTCAAGATTGAAATTAACAAAGCGGCCATCAGACGATGTCATAAAACTATCAGTTGTAGCGATATCGATATCCAGTGGCTTGAGCGTCATTCGCGTCGAATCGTATAGAAGCGCCCACATACGTGAGGAAAATCCTTCTTTCACAAGGTAGAGATCGGATCTAAGTACTGTGATGCCAACACTCCACTGCCCATTGATGTACGTGGATCGGGCGCCACACGTATCAAAAAGAACCCGAGAGAGTAGCTTCATCTCAGGAAATAGAACCAGCGACACACCATGAGAATCGTTGAATAGGTAGTGTCTATCTGATACCTTCGATACATCGATTGACGTGCTCTGGTATCGCAAGTAGTATGGTAGAGCAAAGTCTATCGTCCGTAGCGGAGTAAGTAGCGTGCCTCTAGTGCTGTTGAGAATCATGAGTGAGTCATCGCCAACGGGGATCACATTAGTGATTGGTCGTACGACGCCATGTATCGTATCGCGTTGGGGAAGACCGCATGACCTTAAATCTCGTGTATGACGAGAATACGATGAGTCTGCCAATACCCATCGATTACCTCTTCTCACGTAATCACCAAATCTGGTCCTATGCTGCAGCTCAACGGTTGACTGTGTGTTGATTGAGTCAGTCCAAAGCAACACGCCACCAGTGGAAGGGAATGAGCGTATCACTGGTATGGGTATCGCTAGAGCACGCTTCTCACGATCGAACCACGAGTTCTTCCAGGAGTCCGGATATTGTGAGGTGACCTCGCGAT
The DNA here is from genome assembly GCA_903939735.1 of uncultured Ignavibacteria bacterium. Taxonomy (GTDB): domain Bacteria; phylum Bacteroidota; class Ignavibacteria; order Kapaibacteriales; family Kapaibacteriaceae; genus UBA10438. The sequence goes on along the minus strand of CAJAIA010000022.1, from coordinate 57,667 downwards.
ATAGTTGCAAGTAGCGCGCTGTATCCTGACCGTATGCGCGAACAAGATCATCGTGTTTCCTTCCAAACTGCAGAATTGAATGTGTCAGGTTGATATCGGTAATCGTATCCACCATCCTCCAGTCTCTAACCTGTCGAGACTCGATGTGATAGCGTCGATACATACGAAGATTGTCAACCGCATCCTTTCTACGTCCCAACTTAGAATTGATGCTGTACAGCAGACGCTGTGTCCAGATACGCCCCTGTGATTTACTATCTCGCTCAAACAACGAATCAGCGATCAATGCGTGATGCCGAGCAGCATCGAGCAGATCAATTCTCTCGTACTCCATTGCAACATTCGCATGTGCGTCAGCCTTAGAGAGGCCGTCATTACGAAGTGCGCGAACATACATTGTACGAGCGGCATTGTAGCTACCCCAATATCTGAGTCTGTGAGCGATTTGTAGATCTATACGCTCAGTATTGTTGACAAGAAAAGGACGATGTATGAACGGTGAAACACCATAGGCAAATACCCGCATTGAGATGCTGTCTATGATGCTGTTGTAAAGTGAGTCAATGTCACCACTGTTAGCATCAATGACGGCGCCACGCAGATTTGCTATAGAGGACCATACTGTCGTGTCACGGTACTGTGATAAAGCCAACCGTTCGTGTAGCTGAATAAGACTCTGACGGAGATGCTGATCGGAGCACCCAACAATTAGTGCTATACCAGAACAGCATATGGACAGGTAGAAAAAGAGATGTCTCATGCACCTCAATATCAAGCACATCAGGTAATGAGAGAGTAGGTAAAAAAGAGGTATTGTGCCCTACCCAATATCTCAGTAGTTCGAAAGAAGGACATGCGGATTAGCATTGCACCCATAATCAACAACACAACAGGTAACTGGAGGGTACAATGAAAACAGCTCTGTTCACGCTCATACTTCTTATCACTACATGCAATTGTTGTCTGCAAGCACAAGTACCGAGTTATGTGCCTCAAGGTGGACTGGTTGGATGGTGGGCTCTGGATGGTAACACTAACGATGCGAGCGGGAAAGGGAACCATGGTAGTAGTAACGGAGCTGTTTCTACAACCGATAGAAATGGGAAAGTCAATGGAGCATACTATTTCGATGGTATTGACGATAACATAACAATTCCCAATAGCGCATCACTGAACCCGGAGTACATTACTATTTGTGGTTGGTTCAAGACATCAACAATTGCAACTGACTATCTCGCGGGTGCAAAGTCTCTTGTGTCAAAATGGTATTGGAACATTCAATGCGATAGTAACAGTGCTACATATGCAGTACAGTTGTCTAACATTAAGGGACAGACGCAGCTCATCGGGGCGACGATTCGTAACTACATGCCAGAGACAGCAATCATTGCAGGTGACGAACAGTCATTGATTGGAGGCTGGAATCATTTTGCATTTGTGCATGGCGAATCTGGGCAGAAGCTCTACATCAACGGTCGTTTGGCAGCAGTTAACACAACAACAGGCAAGTTGTGCGCTACTCTGAACCCGCTGTTGATCGGAGCGGACAACTATCTTGGGCAGCCGTGGCGACACTTCATGGGTAAGATTGATGATGTTGGAATCTGGGATAGAGCCCTGACAGATCAGGAAGTAACACGTTTGTTTGAAAAACCCTCGGAGCCTGAGTGTAGCGAATTCCGTCGAGTATCATCTATTCAATACGACACTAGGAACGAGGTTACGTGGACGAGTCCTGCGTTACAAAAAGGAGTGCGATATCGTATCACCGGTAAGGGCGTGTGGACTCCAAATGGTGGATTTAGCCAAGCAGATTGCGAGTATGAGTACTTTCAACCCTGTACGATTAGAAATCCAAGCGCGGGTGTCCGCTTAGGATTTAGCCTTGAGTCGGCTTTGTCTGACGATATGAAACTGAAGCCAATTGAGAATGAAATTGACTGCGATTCGCACACGTATCACTATGATGTAGTTGGTGATGGACGTCCACTCTATGTCCTATTCCGAGACATCGTAGTCGCTGACAACTCTGGTCTGATAGAAGTCACAATCGATGAATGCCTGTCCTGCTCTGTATCCCAACCCTCTGACTCCATCCTCGGATACCGCACCACTGAAACACACCAGGTTGTAACCTATGCGTTGCGAAACAAGCCGGAACTATCGTATCAGTGGATTGCTACAGGTGGGTATTTGCTCGGCGAGACAACGAAGCACTACTGCGATGTGATCTGGGGGTATGATAAGACAGGATCTGTGTGCTGTATCGTGAGCGATAGCACGTGCACTGATACAGTCTGCGTTGACGTAGCAATCAACAATGCAACGACAGGGGGCATTGCCGGCGATGTGCCAACAGAGCCTACGATGTCTGCACGACCAAACCCAACGTCCGACATGATTGACATCTCATCAGTCGATGCAACGGATGCAACGTCGTACACACTTGTCGATGTAACTGGCCGTGTTATGCAACAGGTGCATGGACAGCGCACTCGGATGAGTGTCGAAGATGTACCAAGCGGTGTGTATCACCTCCTGATGAAGAATGCCGAAGGCACCGTTGTAGCCATGCAGCGCGTAGTGGTGCAGAGGTAGGGGAAGTAAATACTACTATAATCACTCTGCAAGCTCAAGTGATTGGCACGATAATCGACAAGACGTGGTGGTATAGCCACCTGTCTTGTCGACGTGCTGGCTAATGCCTACGTATCTATGCTAACAACTACAATGAGAGCGGATCATGACATCTTCTAGCAATCGTGTATTCGTTACGACGAACATACTTACGGCACTGTTCTGTGTTTTTGCTACACATGTTGGAACTGCAGGTGACGATAATGAAACTGCACGCAAGATTTACGGCGATCCCAAGAAGATCAAGATCACGAATCTGCAGGGTATCAATCATACCGGAGTGGACTATGCTCCCACGGTCAGCGCCGATGGTAAGACGCTGTTCTTTGTTTCAGAGCGTGATGGTAGTATTCTGCATGTAAAGGAGGGCACACCAACGCATGATTTTTGGTTAGTCAAGAAGTTGTCTGACTCTACAGGGGTGTTTTCAGATCCAGTGCCCTTGACAGAGGTAAACACTGCCACAGATGAAGGTGTTGCCTCGATTTCTGCCGATAGACAGTTCATGTATTACACTGTCTGCGATAATGCGGATGGAAAAGGCTCCTGCGATATTTGGGTGGCTCAACTCGTAGGAGACCGAATTGTTAATCCTCGTCCGTTAGGATCTGCCGTCAACAGTAAGTACTGGGATTCGCAGCCCTACATCGCACCAGATGGGTCGCGCCTGTACTTCTCATCGAATCGACCAAGGTTTATAGGTGATCGAAATGATGACGAAGACTTGGACATTTGGTACAGCGATTGGGATTCAGAACGAAAGGACTGGATGCCTGCACAAAATGCCGGTTCGATTGTGAACACTACGAAGCGGGAGGCTTCCCCATACATCGCTCCGGATGGCAAGACGTTGTTCTTCTCGTCTGACGGACATTCACCGTCTATAGGTGGGATGGATTTCTATCACACGCAACGGATCGCTAATCTCGATCCAAATGCAACAATGAGTCAAGAGTCATGGACGAAGCCTCAGCTTGTGCCTGAGCCGATCAACTCTTCCAAAGATGATCAGTTTCTCTCGATGCCTGTGTCAGGAGATGTTCTGTACTTCTCGTCGAGACGACAAGATCTGCCTGGTGCACGTGGCAACTTTGATCTCTATGCAGCGGCAGTACCAAAGGAAATTGGTGCCGTCAATGTTGTTGTAGATGTTCGCGATTCTTGCTCGAATGGAGTTGTGCCATCGAGTGTTACAATCAAGAACCAGCTCACAGGTAGAACCGTCAATGCAAACGTGAGTGATCTTAGAGAAGAAGTTAATGTCGTGTTCAGCGATAAAGACTTTTACAAGAATGGCAAGATTCAGGATACACTACCAGTCAGCATCGACGTTGTTTTAGGTGATGGACGAAAAATCACTCGACGTCTTCGCATCCCGATGTCGTCGTTGTACTCAACCGACGATATCACTGAGACAATTGCTATCGATCAGCGCAGACGCCTTCATGCAGACTACAAAGATCGGATAACGAATGCACCCATAGCGCTAACCGTGGATGAGGAAGTCGTTCATCAGCGTCTGTTACCATATATATTTTTCGACAAGAACTCAGCAGATATCAACAAGCGGTATCGTCGGTTACCCGCTGAGCAAACGAAGGGATTTACCGAAGTATTCCCCGTACGAACTGGTCTTACTGACTACTATCATATCCTAAACATCGTCGGATCGCGAATGACAGCACTAAGTGATCTGACCTTGGTGATATCAGGACATCGCGATGAGGACTCTGAGTGCGACCAAGCACTTGGACTGCGTCGAGCAGAGAGCATTAAGGCATATCTAGTAGAGACATGGTCGATTGATCCTGAACGAATCGAACTAAAGCCAGCTGGCTGGCCGGCTTTCCGTTCCAATCCTGAAGACTCTCTGGGTGCTGCCGAGAATCGACGTTGTGAGCTATCTGTGATTGGGCCAGAAGAACAGCGTCGAGCCTTTGAACGTCCTCTTACAACGACGTGGATGCGAGCAACGTCGAGCTCGCCAATTGTCCGCTTCCTCACAGGTATAACACCTGTATCGTCGCAACGTGAACGGCGCCTGGTGATTCGTGTTGGTGATAAAGTAGTCCGTCAGCTGCGAATAGATCCTTCATCACAGTACGTAACATGGAATGTCGAGCGTGACGCAGCTGCACTTGCCGCCGAACCTCCTGGACAAATATCAGTAAGCGTGGTCGATGTTCAGCGTGATGAGCGAACATGTCCATGTGATACAATGTCCCTGAACCTGAGAGTTGATGAGGATGAAGGCACAGTTCAATCCCTCGCACCTAATGTTTACCGTGTACACTCGTTTGATGCGCAGTCACTTGAGCTTACTGAGTCGAACATGCGATTCATCACAGAGTATGCGCTACCAAAGGCTACTGCGTTTCGTAATCTGACTGTGACTGGTCACACAGACATCGTAGGTAACTACGATCACAATCAGTACCTCTCAGAAAAGTATGCAGGAATTGTCGCGGTCTTCATCACACAACAGGAAAGACCTGTAGATGACGAAAATGTGATCGGCTACGGCGAAGAACGTCCGCGATATACTAACCGTTTCCCAGAGGCACGATTTTACAATCGCGCTGTGGAGTTGAAAGATAAATGAGAACTAAACACACCAAAGCTGAATTATCGGCTGCTCTCTTCGTCTCCTCGGTAATTCTGGTACTTTCAACGCTCAATGCGAGAGTTGGTCCATCATCCAGCACTCGCGTTGTATCTGTCCGGCATCAAGCAGACTCGAGTGACGTTGCGACACCAGATTATGATGAGTATGAGATCGAAGAAGAGAATTCGCAGGTTGATCCATATCAAGGCCGATCGACATGGACACCGGATCAGTTCGGGCGTCTGGCCGATTCGATGGGTATTGATAACCGGAAGGGACAGAGCGCAGCGGTTGCACATGTCCTCGCAAGCATGAAGCAGGGGAACCTTGACGCCGCACGCAAACGGCTCAGGACACTGCTTTCAACTCCGGGCTACATGCTCGACCCAGATCTTGCACAAGTCCTTGTCGCCCTCGATATGGTGCTCGGCAACCGGGCTCAATTCGAGCAGAACAACGATAAGAATCCGGCTTCCCGTGATACAGTGTACCTGATTGACACCGTGTATAAGGAGCGGCCAAGTCGCGCCGAGCCCGATGAATCACAGCAACCACCTGCGGCAGACAGTCGAATGCGCGACACGATCTACGTTGATGTTGTCAAGTATGATACTGTATACGTCGATCGTGAACCCGATTCCAGTGACCAGGTGCAAACCGGCCCAATAGAACCGAAAGAGCAACCACGTTCTACCACGACAGCACAACGGCAGCAAACAAAGAGCGACACAGTAATGATGAATCGCATGGCTGCAATGGCTGAGGAGATAGCAAAGCTCAAACGCGACCTCGAGCGTGCTTCGGCAGTAACAGCTCCAACAACTACCACGCGCCAGTGCTTTACGATCCTCGTCGCATCATTTGCGGATCGAGCTGTAGCAGAGTCAGAGGTCAAACGACTGAAGCGTCGTTATCGTCGCGCACGTCTGGCTGTCTCCGAATCAGAAACGCTACCATTCTCCGTTGTCGTCGGATACTACCAGACTGTCGATGCCGCTCGCGCAGATGCGCGCATCGTGTCGGCGGCAATGGGAAAACGCTGCCGTGCGGTGGCCACGACAATTGCGGAGAAGATCTAGCCCCCTCACCCCAACTCCCGCAACAGCGCCTGCCGCTCGATTTCGAGCTGTCGTATGCGACGCTCAAGTGAGTCGAGCTCCTCGGGCATAGAATCAATTTCGATGCGCAGCTTTGACGCTGCTTCGTCGACAAGGTCAATTGCTTTGTCGGGCAGGAACCGGTCTGTGATGTAGCGGTTGGAGAGCTGCGCGGCAGCTACGATCGCTGCATCGGTGATGCGCACACCATGGTGCACCTCGTAGCGCTCCTTAAGTCCGCGCAGAATACTGATGGTATCGTCGACGGTTGGCTCTTGCACGAGCACCTTCTGGAAGCGACGCTCAAGTGCGGGATCTTTTTCGATGTGCTGACGATACTCGTCGAGCGTGGTTGCGCCGATGGCGCGCAACTCACCACGCGCAAGCGCTGGCTTGAGGATGTTTGCTGCATCCATCGCGCCACCAGTTGCACCTGCGCCGATGAGCGTATGCAACTCGTCGATGAACAGCACAAACTCACCGTTGGAGTCGGCAACTTCCTTGATCACGGCTTTGAGGCGTTCTTCGAACTGACCTCGGTACTGGGTACCTGCGATCAATGCGCCCATGTCGAGCGAGAAGATCGTCTTCGACTGCAATGTCTCGGGCACATCCTGTGAGACAATGCGCTGGGCAATGCCTTCAACGATCGCGGTCTTGCCAACACCTGGTTCGCCAATAAGCACAGGGTTGTTCTTTGTGCGACGCGCCAATACTTGGAGGACACGACGAATCTCTTCTTCACGACCGATCACGGGATCGATCTTGCCTTTGCGTGCTTCTTCGTTGAGGTTGCGTGCGTACTTCTCAAGCGACTGATACGTTTCCTCGGCATTCTGTCCGGTCACACGGCGATTACCGCGGACGTCCTTAAGTACCTTGAGCACGACGTCACGCGTGACGCCCTGATCGCGTAGTAGCTGACCAGCATTCGACTTCGATGCAACAATGCCAAGCAAGAGGTGCTCGGTACTCACATACTCGTCGTTCAACTTCGATGCTTCCGTAAAGGCATCCTGCAGAGCTTTCTGTCCGTCCGACGAGATGCCCATGCCACCAGCCCCTTGTACCTTCGGCAATGCAGCAATGGCATCGGTTACCTTCTGTGCAACCACCGATGTCTGCGCGCCAGCCTTGGCGAGGATAGGTCCGACCACACCTTCTTGGTCGGCAAGAAGAGCTCCAAGCAGGTGGAGCGGTTCAAGGACTTGATTGGAGTGCTCACCGGCGAGTTCTTGCGCCTGTTGCACTGCCTCTTGGGCCTTGACGGTGAGTTTGTTCATGTTCATAGCATTCCACCACAATAGTGTGTCGGTGCACTATGACGAATGTGTCGTGCGCTTGTTTTTACTCGTGCGAGCAATCATACGGCATCTCCCTCCGATGCGTCGCGTGCGGACTTTCGCTTGCCGCGGATGACGTAGTACGCATACATGCCAAGTGACCAGAACGCGAAGTTGAAGACGCCTGTGAAGGCGAGCTTGACGGGGCTTGCTTCATCGTCTGTGAACCATGTGAACACGGTCATGAACACCGCGAACAACGCACCGCGAATCATGATCTCGTTGCGCGCAGCCTTGCGTTGTTCACGCGTGCTGAGAACCACTTCACTGGCAGCTCCAACGATGCCCCGTACCTTGAGCGTAATCATGTAGACAGCTCCAATGAGCATCGCCGTCAGGACGAGTGTGATACCAACGAGTTCGAGTTCTGGAACGAAGTAGAGGTAGATGCCTCCCACACCCATCATCAGAGCAAGGCTTGCTATGAGCACGATGTATGCCGTCTGAAAGCTGCGATACCGGAGGATCTCATCCTGCTTGATCATCGATTCCACATTGTGGATGCTACTCATGGGTTGTGATGATTGCATGTGTTACTCCTTCTCCAGAATGAAGATCTCATCGACACGTGTTCCAAGCTCAGCAGCGATGCGCAAGGCGAGCACTACCGAGGGGGCATAGGTGCCCTGCTCGATGTAGTTGATGCTCTGTCTGCTCACACCAACGCGCTCTGCCAGCGTGGCCTGCGTAATGCCACGCTCGGTACGCTCGGCCCGTACACGATTTACCAGTTTTGGTTCAGCCATTGTCAAATATACTTGACACGATGCGCAATGTCAAGTATAGTTGACATGCCAACGTGCTACTTTTGCACCATGAACTTCACCGTGAAAAACCCCGACTTCCGTCAGACGATCATACACCACCTGGAGCGCCAGGAATTCATGAAGCACATTGGTTGTGTGCTCACCGTGATTGAGCCCGGCTATGTGGAGGCCGAGATCACACTCGGGAAAGAGCACCAGCAGCAGATCGGACTGGTGCATGGGGGAGTGACGGCTACGATTGCAGACGTGGCTGCGGGGTTTGCAGGCTTCACGCTGGTCGGACCCGACGAGCACACTGTTACCGCAGAACTCAAGGTGTCGTACTTCCGCAAGGGGCTCGGAGCGAAGCTTCGTGCTGTGGGCACCGTTGCTAAGGCAGGCAATTCGATGCACTTCTGCGAAGCATCGGTGTACTGCGTAAATGACGATGGGGAAGAAGAGCTGATTGCGAAGGCAACGACCACAATGGCAATAATTCGACCTTGATGCGTCAGAAGATGCTGACGGTAGTGCGTTCACCGAACAAGGACATGTCATGAGTAAGATTCTCTGGGTCGACGACGAAATCGATTTGTTGCGTCCACACATCATTCTGCTGCAACAACGTGGCTATGATGTGTCTACCGCCACGAACGGTGAGGATGCAATCGAGCTCGTCCAAGAGAATCGATACGACCTAGTGTTTCTCGACGAAACGATGGTTGGTATTTCCGGACTCGAGACGCTGTCGGTGCTGAAGGATATCGATCCCTCCATCCCGATCGTCATGGTCACAAAGAACGAGCAAGAGTCGCTCATGGAAGAAGCTATCGGTCGCAAGATCGATGACTACCTCACAAAGCCCGTCAATCCAACGCAGATCCTTGCCGCCTGCAAGAAGTTCCTCGACACACAGCGCATTACCGAAGAGAAGATCACACAGGATTTCCATCAGGGCTACTCCGACATCACACGTCGCTTGATGGATCGCATGGACTGGGCTGACTGGCTCGATGTGTATCTCAAACTCACCGAGCGCTCGCTCGATGTTGATCAGCACCCAACGGTCGGACTCGAGCAATCGCTGCGGGATCAGTGGCGCGAGTGTAATGGGGCCTTTTCACGCTTTGTGGAGCACGAGTATCTCGACTGGCTCTCCGACAAACGACCAGATGGTGCGCCGCTCCTCTCGCCCCATATCGCCGACACACACCTGATTCCCAAACTGAAGAGCGGTCGACCAACGGTGTTCATCGTTGTCGACTGTATGCGTCTCGACCAATGGATGATGATGGAGACATACCTTCGTCCACTCTTCACGATTCAACGCGATTACTACTGCTCTATCCTTCCAACAGCAACACCATACGCGCGGAACTCCATCTTCGCTGGACTGTTCCCGACAGACATCAACAAGCACTACCCGCAGTTCACGATTGATGAGCGCGGTCATGATGAGCATACGCTCAACCGACACGAGAAGGAGTTTCTCGCACTCCTGCTGCAACGTCGACGCGTGCAGCTGAAGAACGACTTGCAGTACATCAAGATCATCGATACCGACTTCGGTAAGCGTATTGAAGCCGATATCATGCGCTATGCAAAACATCATCTCACAGCGATTGTCATCAACGCTGTCGATATGATCGCGCACTCGCGCTCTGACTATCCGATTCTTAAAGAGATCGCTCCTGACGAAGCAGCGTATCGCTCTCTTACGCGCTCATGGTTCCTGCACTCGTCGTTTTACGGCATTCTTCGTGCACTCTCCACGGTGAAGGATATCCAGATCGTCATTACTACCGATCACGGAAGCGTGCGCTGCATGAGGGCATCGAAGGTGATCGGCGACCGCGAAACCACCACAAACCTCCGCTACAAGATTGGCCGTAACGTCAAGGCTGAAGCTCGTGATGCCATGATTATCCGCGACCCCCAGGCCTATAAAATCCCTGCAGGGGGCGGCTCTGCCACCAGCGTCGTGATCGCCAAGGATGACCATTATTTCGTCTATCCGACCGATTATCACCACTACTTGGCCAAATACCGCGATTCCTTCCAGCATGGGGGAATTTCTATGGAGGAGATGATCCTCCCCGTGGTAACTTTGGAGCCCCGTTAACAGGGGGCTAGCCAATTCCTGTTCCAGTTATGGATGCACTCCATGGAGGATGTGAACCTCCGTTCGCACAGCGAAGCAGAGACAATTCAAATGGGAGAACACTTTGCTGCACGACTTCGTGTTGGCGACGTTGTTGCTCTCGAGGGTGATCTCGGTGCCGGGAAGACAGAATTCGTCAAAGGAATTTGCACGCATTTTTCTGTTGACGACCTCGTAACAAGTCCGACCTTCACGATCATCAATCAGTATGCCGGTACAACACACGAAGGTGATCCGCTAAAGATCTATCACGTCGATTTGTACCGCATTGACTCGCCAGAAGAACTCGCCGAAGTGGGGTTTGATGACATGGTGTTTGCGCACGACGCAATCAAACTCATCGAATGGCCAGAAAAGGCTGCACAGTTGATGCCATCGCGTCGTTGGGATGTTCGCATCACGGCTGATAGCGACAACGATGACGTACGTCATATCGCTATCACAGCCCCCGTCCCATCTGAGGTAGCATAACACGCGCATTGTATCTTTGCGCTCAATCTCGACTCACAACACTCTCTAGGGAACACGACTACCATGCACGTAGCAGAACGAATCTCTCGCCTCGGAACAGAAACAGCTTTTGAAGTTCTTGTGAAGGCTCGTGCTCTGGAAGCACAAGGAAAGAGCGTTGTTCACCTCGAGATTGGTGAGCCGGATTTTGATACTCCACCGAACATCATCGAAGCAGCAAAGAATGCGCTCGATAACGGCTTCACGCACTACGGTCCTGCAGCTGGTTTGCCTGAGGCACGTCAAGCCGTAGCTGAGTACGTGAACAAGACGCGTGGTTACAACATGTGGGATGCCGATCATGTGGTGATTACACCGGGTGCGAAGCCGATCATGTTCTACGGCATGATGGCAATGATCGATCCGGGCGATGAGGTGATCTACCCAAATCCCGGGTTCCCGATCTATGAGTCGGTGATCAACTTCCTCGGTGCGACGCCAGTGCCACTGCCGTTGCGTGAAGAAAAGGAATTCCGGTTTGACGTAGCGGATCTCGAGGCGCGCATCACTCCGAAGACGCGCATGGTGATCATCAATACGCCACAGAATCCAACTGGTGGTATCCTCACGCGGGAAGACCTTGAGCAGATTGCAGAACTCGCCATCAAGCATAACCTGATTGTGCTGAGCGATGAGATTTACTCCCAGGTGACGTACGGTGACTTCAAGCATACATCGATCACTGAGTTCGATGGCATGCAGGAGCGCACGATCATTCTCGATGGCTTCTCAAAGACCTTCGCGATGACCGGCTGGCGTCTTGGATATGGTCTGTTCCCGAAGGAGATGGCGAAGGTTGTCGCGAAGCTCCAGACGAACTGCACAAGCTGCACAAGCTCGTTCTCGCAGATCGCGGGTATTGAAGCATTGCACGATCGCACACTGCCGCATGTCGACGTGTTCCTCAAGGAGTTTGAGCGTCGTCGCGATGCAATCGTAGACGGACTCAACCAGATTCCTGGCTTCCGCTGCCACAAGCCACACGGAGCGTTCTATGTGTTTCCAAACATCAGTGAAACAGGTATGACGTCGCAAGAAGCAGCCGACTTCCTGCTGTACGAAGCAGGAGTTGCATGCTTGAGTGGCACTGCGTTTGGCGCACACGGTGAGAACTTCATTCGTTTCTCGTATGCTAACAGCATTGAGAATATCAATGAAGCACTCAACCGTATCAATGATGCGATGCGCAAGCGCGCCTAAGGGTGTCCTGTACGACAACACAATGGTGTTCTGAGGTACGAGGTCGGTTTCACGCGTGCGCCAATGCTGAACGTGCGCGTGGAGCTGCTGCATACATGCGGAACCAGTTTCCGTTCCTCGGTATTGCTACGCCAGAACGTCGTCAGATCGTTCGCAGTATCATTACAGACATTGGACTTCCTACGTCACCGCTCGCCTGTGCCGAAGCATTGTGGCGCATGGACGAGCGGGAATGTCAGTACGCGGCATGCGACCTTCTTACGTCGAAGCGCGTTCTTGCAGGACTCACCAGCAACGACGTGCCTCGTCTTGATAGGCTGATCATCACAAAGAGCTGGTGGGACACCGTAGATGTGCTCGCACCATCAATTGTAGGTGCCATCCTTAGGACAACACCCGATCTGGTTCACGCAACTGCGTCGTCGTGGATACGAGACGAGAATTTCTGGCTACAGCGATCAGCCATACTGCTTCAGCTCAAGTATCGGGCTGAAACAGACGAGAACCTCCTGTTCTCATGCATCCTACATCGCGCGTCGAGTACAGAGTTCTTTGTGCGCAAGGCAGCCGGTTGGGCACTTCGACAGTACGCCTATACGGCACCTGATCGCGTTCGTGCATTCGTGGAATCACACCGAGGTGAACTCTCAGCTCTCACGATCCGTGAAGCACTGAAGCATATCGCCTGATGGCGCAGCGCGTGCAAGGTGCGTTAGCGTTGAATGATCAACGGTTGAACGACTGTTCCCCGCAGAGCACTGTACACGCCCGCTGGCAGCCGTGAAACGTCGATTCGTCGCTCGGTTGTGCGTACCACCTCGATGCCACGCATATCGTGAATCACGGTAGGCTGCAGATCGTGGTCGTCACCGTGACTGATAACAAGTACATCGCTCGCCGGACTTGGTGTTAGCGTCCATGCGACACGTTCGACGGAGTACACGGAAGTGAGCTGATCATACTCATACGCACCGACGTCTCGCTGCGAGATCCGGATGCGATCCTCGCATGGGTGCACATAGATGAGGGATGGTGTGAGTGGTAGGTCCTGATAGTTCGGAACCGTAGATGTGGCCATGCCTGCATCAACCGCCCTGCCACGCAACGGACTCGATGCGGTGATGCGGTAATCGTAGACGCTTGGGTTCAGAAATCCAACATCGTCTACTGATCGAAATGCTAGGTTGTTGACAGTATCAACAACAGCCGCAGAGCCAATCATCGCGGTGATGTTCCCAACGAAGACGTTGTTCACTGACTGCAGGCGCGTAGTGCTGGAATCCATGCGCAGAAACGTCGATAGGGAACGTGACGATACAACTGTGTTGTGCGAGATGTAGAGTGAATTGTCCACAGTATCGCTCAGTCCCTCAAGTCCGTAGCCTATGACGTTGCCGTTCTCAGCATTCGCACCCTTGTGGAAGATGTTGCCAATCACGACACTGGTTCCACCATTCGGGAGATCGAGATTGCGTGATCCGCGACCATCTTCGTTCGAGAGTCTATTGTAGGCGATATAGTTGAAGTGTGCTCGTGACTTACACTCGTGTCCGACCTCGGTCGCATGTGAGTAGTTGAAGCGAAAGATGAACGCCTTGATGTGGTTGATGTAGATCGCATGTGAGAGGCCATCACCAGCACCACTCTGTTCAAACTCCGAGTACTCAACCAAGATGGTGCTGTTGAGATTATTGCCTGCGAGGATGCCATCCTGATTCTTGCGAAATGCGCAACGTGTTACCGTAAGATTCGTTCCTTCCGCGCGGATGCCAGCCCCATTACGATCAGGCACGCGGCAGTCACGGAAGTCAATCCCAAACACGATACAGTCGTTACCCTTTATCACCCAGATTGCCTTCGATTCCGCAGCGTTCCCATCGGCACGTAGGATTGCGAACGAACCTTGTTCGGCCGACGGAGTGCGGTAGAGCTTCAATTGATGTGCGCGCCATATGGCGACATCGCCGACGTACTCAGCGGGGTCAATCCATACTTCGTCGCCGTCCTGCACCAATGAGGCAACAGCACTTGGAACCGTGTACTTCTGTGTTGGCCCAACTCGCCAGATCTCCGCGTGTCCATTGATTGAACCGAGGCAGGTGACGACTGCAAGCGCAATCAAGAACGCCGTGCGTTTATGCATAGTCAACTCGCGATACGTTACACGTGACCGTCTGGCTGTGTGTGACTTTCAAGATGCGTGAACACCTCCGTCAGCATACCAAGCTCTGCACGGATCGCGTCCTCGAGTAAGGTCGCGAGTGTATGTGCATCCTGCATCCGCATATCATCGGGGAACATGAGGTGGTAGTCGACGTGGACATTATTACCAGAAGCACGTAAGCGGAGCCGATGAGCTTCGAGTCCGTGCGTTGCGCAGAATGCGTCGATGATCTTCTGCGTGCGAGCACGGAGAACGGGATCGGCATGATCCATGAGTCCGCGTACGGAGAGAGTGACAAGCTTACCACCCTCACGGATGATGTTCGCACCAAAGATGATTGCAATCACGGGATCGAGCCACAGGTAACCGCTCCACTGGGCTATGAAGAGCCCCGCCACGGCGCCGGCACTCGTCCATACGTCTGTCATCACATGACGTCCGTTTGCCTCGACCACGAGTGACGTATGGCGCTTACCGATACGGATCAGATAGAGTCCCAAAACGAGATTCACCAGAGCGGCGCCGGCTGTGATGGACATACCGATGTCAAGCTGCTGGAGCTCTACGCCAACGACAAGCTTGTTTACCGCGCTTACAATGATGACAATCGCAGCGATGCAGATCAGTCCACCCTCGATTCCGGCAGACATAAAGCTGATCTTATCGTGTCCGTATGGGTGCTCCTCATCAGGCGGTCGATCAACCACGCCGAGGGCAAACCATGCAAACCACACTGCGATGATGTGCACAACGCTTTCCGCTGCATCCGAGAAGATCACGGACGAGCCCGTTAACAGAAAAGCAACCCACTTCGCAACAAGCATCAGGACGCCAACGGCGAGCGAAAAATTCATCGCTTGCCGTGTGTATCCGTTTGATGTTGTTGCGGTAGACATGCGTTAGCTGTTGAGCGTTTTAATGAACTCTTCGTTGGACTTCGTAGCGCGCATACGCTCGAGCAATGTCTCCATTGCTTCGAGGGGTGGGTCGTCGCCCAGTACCTTGCGTAGCACCCAGACCTTTGCGAGCGTCTCAGGTGAGAGAAGAAGTTCTTCGCGACGCGTGCCGGAGCGATTCACATCAATGGCAGGGAAGATGCGACGATCGGCAATCTTCCGCTCGAGCACCAGTTCCATGTTGCCCGTGCCCTTGAACTCTTCGAAGATCACTTCATCCATGCGTGAATTCGTTTCGACAAGCGCAGTTGCGATGATGGTAAGCGAACCACCCTCTTCAACATTACGTGCAGCTCCGAAGAAACGCTTCGGACGTTGCATTGCATTCGCGTCGACACCGCCAGAGAGTAGCTTGCCTGATCCCGGTTGAACCGTGTTGTGTGCACGAGCCAGACGTGTGATCGAGTCGAGAAGAATGATCACGTCCTGCTTGGCCTCTACCAGACGCTTGGCCTTCTCGATTACCATTTCCGATACAGCAACGTGACGCTCAGGTGGTTCGTCAAATGTCGACGCAATAACCTCGGCATTTACGTTACGCATCATGTCCGTCACTTCTTCAGGACGTTCGTCGATGAGCAACACGATGAGCTTCGATTCGGGGTGATTGCGCGCTATCGCGTTCGCAAGCTTCTGCAAGAGCACCGTCTTTCCAGCCTTCGGAGGCGACACGATCAATCCACGCTGCCCCTTACCAATCGGCGAGATCAAATCGATGATACGCGTCGAGAATTCTTGTTGCGTTGTTTCCAACGTCAACCGTTCCTTTGGATAGTACGGTGTGAGATTCTCGAACAGCGGACGTGGTTTGTTCTCTGTGAAGGTGATGTAGTTGATCGAGTCAACCTTGATCAGCGCGTAGAAGCGTTCACCTTGTTTCGGTGCGCGGATATAGCCCTTGATCGTATCACCGGTACGCAAGCCGTAGCGCTTGACCTGTGATGGCGAAACATAGACGTCATCAGGCGACGGGAGATAGTTGAAGTTTGCTGATCGCATGAAACCGTAACCGTCAGGAAGAAGCTCAATCACACCTGTTGTCAGGGAGATGCCTTCACGATGCGACTCGCGCATCATACGTTCGTTTTCCGCTTCAACGATGCGATTGATCAGGTCTTGACGCTTGAGGTCGGCGAAGTCGTCGATGCCAAGATTCTGTGCCATCTCCATGAGCTCGGCAAGCTTCTTCGCATTGAGCTCATTGATATCGATGACCGGACCAGAGAGAAGAAACTCGCGTTCCTCGCGTTCAATCTCCATATCGTACGAGCGGTCGCGCTGTCCGAATCGCTCCTGACCGCGGTCGCGACCACGACGGCCACGCCCACGACGGCCAAATCGATCTCGGTCGCCCTGGTCACGGAAATCACGCTCTCCGCGCTGTTCACCACGGTCTTGACGTTCACCGCGCTGTTCACCACGATCTTGACGTTCTCCGCGCTGTTCACCACGGTCATGACGCTCACCGCGTTCGCCGCGATCATGACGTGCCCCGCGCTCACCACGGTCATGACGTTCACCGCGTTCACCGCGATCTTGACGTTCACCGCGTTCACCGCGATCTTGACGCTCACCGCGTTCGCCACGATCCTGACGCTCACCGCGTTCGCCACGATCCTGACGCTCACCGCGTTCACCGCGATCCTGACGCTCACCGCGTTCACCGCGATCCTGACGCTCACCGCGTTCACCGCGATCCTGACGCTCACCGCGTTCGCCACGGTCTTGACGCTCACTGCGTTCACCGCGCTCGGGGGCTGCAGGCGCTTGTGGCTCTGGGGCAGGTGCTTCTACAGACTTCGCACTACGGCGCTTTCGCGGCGCAGGCTCGGCACTGGCACCTACGTTCTGTTCTCCTGTTGATGCTGATTCTTCGGCAACTTTTTTAGTTGCCTTACGTGCGCGTGGAGCGCGTGGTTCTCCCTCGGGAGAAGCTGCTTTCTTTGCCATTCACTATGACGAGTTGTGTGGAGGTGTGGACGCGCAAGGCTGAGGCGTGTTCCACGATCGTAGATTCGAATCGTACGTATGTGACAGATATCTCGGCTGTTTGCGCGAGACGACTCTTTGCGAGTCGGTGTCGTATGTCGTGATTCGAATATACAGAAAAACAGAACCGCGTCAATTCCGTATATTTGTCTCCTACGGCGGTCGTAGCTCAGTTGGTAGAGCCCCAGATTGTGACTCTGGTTGTCGCGGGTTCAAGCCCCGTCGATCGCCCACCGTACCAACGCCGTGATGGTTTTCCCATCATGGCGTTCGTCGTTTATGGGGGTGGTATCTTCGTAGCACTCCATGCAAGGTCGACGTTTTACCGTACCTGGACACCCATGAGTTCCGAACAGTCAGCACCATCGATGCTCGCCGTCCTTGGCAAGCAACTCCGCGTCTATCAGTGGGTTAAGAACGTTCTGTTGGTAGTGCCGATCGCGTTGGCTCACGAGTTGCACGACACCCAAGCACTGATCTCCGTGCTCTTTGGGTTTCTGGCCTTTAGCTGTACGGCGTCGACGGTGTATATCATCAACGACATCGCCGACGTTGAGCACGACCGGATGCATCCTCGCAAGCGCCACCGGCCCCTTGCAGCAGGACATCTCTCAGTGCCTGTAGCGGTCGCGCTTGCCGGCTTGCTTCTCGCATGCGCCATTACGATCACGATTACACTGATGCCCCCTGCATTTGCTGGTTGGCTTGCATTCTATGCAGTTGTGACCACCGCATATTCGTTCGTGATTAAGCGTCTTGTGCTGATTGATGTGATCGCATTGGCAGGATTGTACTCCTTGCGTATAGCTGCCGGCGGTGCTGCAGCTGATGTTCCAGTCTCCACCTGGTTGCTGGGTTTCTCACTCTTTCTGTTCATGAGTCTCGCATTTCTGAAACGCTACACCGAACTGCTTGACACGATCGAGCGTGACGGACGTACGGTATCGGGACGTGGGTATCACGTTGGCGATGCAGACTTTGTACTCGTTGCCGGCGCAGCTCTGGGCTTTGTTGCCATCCTTGTCTTCACACGCTATCTGGATGCTCAGCAAGTACGCGATCTCTACACGCACCCTGAGTATCTGTGGCTCATTGCGCCGTGTTTGGTCTTCTGGGTAAGCCATCTCTGGCTGCGCGCTCATCGTGGCGAAATGCACGACGATCCAATCGTCTTTGCAGCACGTGACGCTGCGTCGTGGGTCGTAGGAGCGGCGATTGTTGTGATCACTATTGCAGCATCGTTGTAACGATGGCCAAGCGTTACGAATCGTGGGGACGTTTTCCAGATGCACAGCCTTCGACGGTTGTGGATCTTGCATGGACGCAAGACCTCGAGCTCCCATCGCTGTCTTCACCGATCCTTGCCTACGGCAAAGGACGGTCCTACGGTGATGTATGCTTGAATTCCGACGGCACACTGGTTGCAATGGAGCAATGCGCTCGAATTCTCGACTTTGATCGCGAGAATGGCGTTGTGACAGCTGAGGCAGGGATCAGCATTCAGGATCTGCTGCGTGTGATTGTCCCGCATGGTTGGTTCGTTCCCGTAACTCCGGGCACAAAGTATGTTACGCTTGGTGGTGCCGTGGCGAATGATGTCCACGGGAAGAACCATCATCGCGTCGGTACGTTTGGGTGTCATGTGCGCGCACTCACACTGCATCGTACAGACGGCACGGTGTATGTATGCACGCCATCGCAGCATGCAGACGTGTTTGCGGCGACAATCGGTGGAATGGGTCTTACAGGTATCATCACAACGGTCACAGTTGCTCTGCTCCCAATTGCCTCGCGCATGATTGACGAGGAGAGCATTAAGGCGCGCTCACTTCGCGAGGTGATCGAACTGACGATGGCGTCGGATCATGACTGGGATTACACGGTGAGTTGGATCGATGTGCTCGCCTCAGGTTCGTCGCTTGGTAAGGGGCTCGTTCTGCGTGGCAACTTTTCGACGGTATCTGATGGCACACTCCAAGCAACATGGAACGAGCCACTTCTTCGCATTCCATTTCAAGGGCCAGCCTGGCTCTTGAGTAAGCCGACGATTGCGTTGTTCAACACTGTGTGGTATGGTAAGCAGTTCGGGCGCATGCATCGCAGGCATATCGACCTCGAGCCGTTCTTCTATCCGCTCGACGCCGTTGAGCGATGGAATATCTTGTACGGATCACGAGGTATGCTGCAGTATCAATGCGTGGTTCCCCTTGACGGCGGAGAAGATGCGATGCGCCGCATCCTGTCGACGATGCAAGCCGGCGGGATTTCGTCCTTCCTGGCAGTTCTCAAGATGTTTGGCGCCGCTCGATCACCAGGGATTATGTCGTTCCCACGACCTGGTCTCACGCTCACACTCGACATGCCGATAGGGGGCAAGCGGATGTTCGATGCTCTCGATCGTTGTGATGAGATCGTGCATGAAATGGGTGGACGTATCTATCCAGCAAAGGATGCGCGTGTGAATGGTGCAATGTTCCGCGCGATGTATGCCGACGAGTTAGCGCAGTTTAGACCATTGATCGATCCCGGAATGTCGAGTACATTCTGGCGTCGTGTTTCAGAGGAGTAGAGAACACATGGCATCGCAAACACCAACGCGTATCGTCATCATCGGCGCTACGTCGGCTATCGCACAAGAAGTAGCAAAACTCTATGCGGTGCAAGGAGCTCGACTATTCTGCGTTGCTCGTGATGAGAGCAAGGTGATGGCTGTAGCAGCAGATCTTCGTGCACGCGGTGCAGAAGAAGTTGCCGTCTATGTTGCTGATCTCTTGATGCGTGACGTCCATGCCAACATCGTGGAGCAGTCGCGGACATTCCTAGGAACCATCGACTGCGTGATCATTGCCCATGGTGTGTTGCCAGATCAGCATACACTCGATCACGACGTTGATGCCACGATAGCGAGCTTCATGGTTAACGCTGTGAGTGTGATATCGTTTGCGCACCGCTATGCTGATGTTCTTGAGGAACAAGGCTCAGGTACGTTGGTTGGCATTTCCTCTGTAGCGGGTGATCGTGGTCGTGCCAGCAACTATGCGTACGGAGCAGCGAAGGCAGCGGTCACGACGTTCTTTTCCGGACTCAACGTCCGTTTGCGACAAAAGGGTGTGTACGTCCTGACCGTAAAACCGGGTCCGGTCGACACGCCAATGACGCGAGGTATCACCCTTCCGTTGATGGTTCCACCTCGCGTCGTAGCGTCAGACATTGTGCGTGCTGTGGCACGCCGAACCATGGTGCTGTATACACCAGGTGTGTGGCGTTTCATCATGGCTCTCGTACGGGCCATTCCAGAATTCATCTTCGTGAAGCTCACGAAGTTCTGAGATCAGAGTGTTCGAGCCTCGAACGTCAACGTCATCGCCAGAGCGGCACGAATGTAGTCCGCACTCGCTGGCCCACTAGCAAGTGATCCATAGCTGACTGTTACGCAGAACTTTGGTTGTGATGTCATCTTTCCGATGGCATCGTTAGCATCGCTATGCAGAACGAGAGAACGTGGCTGACTCATAAGGTCGGCTAGGGAGACATTGGTGAATTCGCCCAGCGTGTACACTCGCGCATCGCCGTATTGCTGATCAAAGCGAAGTGTCAGTGTTACACGAGAGAACACTTGCGTGCTTAACGTGCCCGACGTAAAGACGGGGTTCGTCAGATCTGTGATGCGCAATGTTAGATCCGACACGCGACCACCGCGGATGCGTGCGACGTTGTCGTTAAAGGCAGACTGCGTCGTGAGATCTGTACATGCGTCGTCGGATGAGGGAATCGATGGATTTACCGCATCACCGCTGATGTTGACCTCGATCGGTACATTAATCGATGAGGCGTCAATGATGGAATCGCAACTTGCGATCAGCATGCTCATGAGTGTAGCGCCAGCCAGCAGTGCTGTGCGAACGAAGAAGAAACCTTTAGACATAGAAAAACCCTCTGGGAAGTGTGGTGAATACCACAATATCGCCAGAGGGTTAGTTGCTGAAGTATGACGTTCGTCAGGTCGGGCTCAGTGCCAGTCCGTCGGGATTTGGATCGCTCGACGGTGTGGTATCCGCTGGGGGAGCCGCAGAACGAATCTTTTCGCGTAGTGAGGAAACATCCTTGATCATCGGGGTTAGTTCTTCGCCGCGGATCAGGACATCCAGCTCGGAGCTGTCGAGAATTTCTCGCTCCACAAGCGCCTTTGAGCAACGATGCAGAAGGTCGAGATTGTCGCGCATGAGTTGCTCTGCGCGTTGTTCGGAGTCGGTAATAATCCGACGAACTTCCGCATCGATCGTACGAGCAGTTTCTTCTGAGTGGTCGCGAGGTTGCGAGATCTCACGTCCGAGGAATACCTCGTCGTGCTGGCTCGCATAGCGAACCGGACCGACTACGTCGCTCATACCAAACTCGCACACCATTTTCTTTGCGATCATCGTGGCGCGCTCCAAGTCGTTCGAGGCCCCGGTGTTGAGCTGATTGAACACCACGCGTTCCGCTGCCCGACCCGCAAGTAATGTTACGAGGCGTGTTTCCAGCTGGTCGCGGCTCATCGTGTGCATTTCTTCATTCGGGAGGTACGACGTAACGCCCAGTGCACGTCCACGAGGGATGATCGTCACCTTGTGCACGGCGTCGCCGAACGGAAGAAGCTTGCCTGCGAGAGCATGTCCAATCTCGTGATAGGCTGTTGTTTCTTTCTCGCGGTCACTCATGACCATGCTCTTGCGCTCAACACCCATCAGGACCTTGTCCTTGGCGTTCTCGAAGTCGTACATCGTCACATCGACGCTATTGCGTCGTGCAGCGAGCAATGCAGCTTCATTGACGAGGTTCGCCAGGTCAGCGCCACTCATCCCAGGAGTACCCTTGGCAATCACTTCAAGGTTCACATCCTTAGAAATCGGCACCTTGCGTGTGTGGACGCGAAGAATGCCAAGTCGGCCATTGTAGTCCGGACGGTCGACCACGACTTGACGGTCGAAACGACCCGGGCGCAGCAACGCAGGATCCAGGACGTCGGCACGGTTTGTTGCTGCAATGATGATGATGCCTGAATTCTGTTCGAAGCCATCCATCTCGACCAGCAGCTGATTGAGCGTTTGTTCGCGCTCATCGTGTCCTCCACCGAGTCCAGCGCCGCGATGGCGGCCCACAGCATCGATTTCATCGATAAAGACAATACAAGGCGCTTGCTTTTTGGCTTGCTCAAAGAGGTCGCGCACGCGGCTTGCACCCACACCGACGAACATCTCTACGAAGTCCGCACCGGAGATGGTGAAGAATGGAACACCTGCCTCACCGGCAACAGCTCGCGCCAGGAGTGTCTTGCCAGTACCTGGAGGACCCAAAAGGAGGACACCACGTGGGATCTTGCCACCAAGGCGCGTGAAGCGGCCTGGATCACGGAGGAACTCAACGATTTCACGAAGTTCTTCCTTCGCCTCGTCTGCACCGGCTACATCAAGGAACGACACCAGTCCGCCCCCTTCAGGTTGCATTCTTGCACGACTCTTTCCAAATGAGAAGATGTTCTTGCCACCATTGGCACCCATCTGCATCCGGCGCGTAACGAAGAAAAATGCAACGAGTAGGAGCACCCACGGGAGGAATTGCACGATCGATACCCACCATGGAGAGTCGCCGCTTTCATACGACCACGATACACCGTTTGCTCGCCATAGTGCTTCTGTCTGTGAGTCGACGACGCCAAGCTTTGTTGAGAAGTGCTTGATGTTGACGCTTCGACCATTCACAGCAATAGTTGCGGAGTCTCGCAGTGCACCATGAAACTCAAAGTCATTGAGTTGGGTCTTGGTAATCACGGCCGACTCAACCATGCCACGCGAGATGAACTCGACGTACTGTGAGTAGGTGAGTGGATACTCCTGCTTTTGACTATTCGACATGAACATGCCGATCATCACGAGCGAGACGAGGATGCCCACCCAAATAAGGATGTTGCGAAGAACACGCGAAGCCGTCATGTCTTGTTCTTCTTCAGGATCGCGCTTTGGGCGCTGTGGTCGTTGTTGTGGTCCGTTCATGGGCGCTATGACGTATGGCTGGAGGTTTTATGTTGTCTCGTCGTCGCAGACTACCCAAATAGCATCAAGTTGGCGGCCATACCCGGCATAGTCCATGCCATAGCCAACAACGAAATCGGGGGCAATCTCACGTCCGACATAGTCAATCGTAATCGAGTCTTTGTGCACATCAGGCTTACTGAGGAGCGCAGTGATTGTGATGCTCTTTGGTGCTAACCCACTAATGTGCTTCACAAGTTCACGCAGGGTGGTTCCGGAGTCGACAATATCTTCGACGATCATCACATTTCGACCAGAAATGTCGCCCGTGAGGCCATCGATTCGCGTTGTTCCGGAATGCGTCATGCCGTCACCGTAGCTTGACGCTCGGGTGAATTCAATCGACACCGGCACGGTGATCTTTCGAACAAGGTCTGATGCAAACAGAATTCCACCCTTAAGGATGACGAGCACGGTGAGTTCTTCACCCGCATACGCCTTGTTGATGCGTGTTGCGATCTGTCCTACCATGTCGTCGATCTCAGATTGTGAGATGTAGGGACGAAACATGCGGTCATGAACACGAATGCGGTCTTCTGGTAGCTTCTTCATGGGGGAGGGAGTAATTCGTAGTGAAGAACACACACTGTTCTGGTCGAGGCCGTTACCCGTGTCCGCTCGGACTGTCGATGTCCGCACACCCACAGGATACCCTCATCATCGCACACAACACGAACATCATCCCGTTGTAGGTGTGGGACGCGTGCGTTTGAGAGAAGGTCGCTCACCAGCACATGTCCTGTCATACCGAGCGGTTGAAATCGATCGCCGTGCTTCCACGGTCGCCATACAAGTTGTCCGTTGATCGAGGCAGCATCGAGATAGGCAATGGTCTGATCTCCCTGCAGCACCACATCATTGGTCTCTGCATGTGCTACATGCATGACGTGCGAGCCTGCAACATACTGCCCATCGCCATCGATGCCAAGTTCTGGCAAGGGGGCCACTTGTTCTTCAGGTAACAGAATGAGCGATCCGCGTTCGCGTACGATGCGACGACGACCATGAATCGTTGCACGGGATCCAACTTCAGCCACCAGCAGCTGTACAACACGCTGGACATCATCATACGAGAGGGAGAGGCCCTGTCGTAGGATTTCAGGGATCAGCGATTCGTGGTGGCGAGCGAGCTTTGCAAGGTCGACAATGGACGTCGTGTGATGGTGTTCAATGATGTCGGTTAGTGCGATTGCGACCACATCGTCGATGTATCGTGATAGCTGACGCACATGATCCGAGGATCGATCGATGGCATGGAGAACCTGTCCGCCGAAGACGTCACGCAGTGCAGGAATCACATGGTGTCGGACGCGATTGCGTTGAAATGCATCTGTGTCGTTGGTTGCATCGTCACGCCAGCGAATCCCATGCGTTGTGGCATAGGAGAGGATGTCGCTACGCTGTTGGTGACGAAATGGCCGACAGACATCCACTGTCGTGGAAAGTGCTCGTCGTGCGGGGATGCCGGCGATTCCTGCGAGTCCGCTTCCGCGGGCGAGGTGCATCATGACGGTCTCACTGTGGTCATCAAGCGTATGGCCCGTGAGAACCACGCCGATCGCATGCTGCTCAGCGTATGCGATGAACTCCCGATATCGAATAGCTCGTGCTGTTGCCTCGAGTCCAACCTCGCTGATCATCGCATCGTCGTGCGGACGAGCCTGTGCAACGTGGCAGGGGAGCCCATGATGCGCGCAGACCTGGCGAACGAGTTCTTCGTCGGCATCGCTTTCGGCTGCACGCAGACCATAATTCACATGGACAACGTGTAGATCAATCTGCAGTGTACTGGCAACGGCAGTGCAACAGTGGAGGAGGGACATACTATCGACTCCGCCACTGACTGCAACAACGCATGGCTGTTGGGTTACCCCATGCGCTCGGAGCATGTCAGCTACTCGGTCGTGTAGTGACAGACCCATTGGTTATGCCACTTCGGGGATCAGATCGAGCTCGTCGGCAAACTGAAGCATGCGTGCCTCGATCTCCTCGTACGTCTCTAACCGTACGACGTCCTGTCGACAAAGGGAGTTGTTGCGCAGTCCCTTCAGGTAGCCACCATAATGCTTGCGGAACTCATGCACCGCTCGTCGCTCGTGCTTGTACTCCAGCTCGAGGCGGAGATGCTCCAAACACGTAAGAATGCGCTCGCGTGACGAAACCGGCGTGTAGGATCCCGTGGCCATGTATTGTTTCGCATGTGCGAACAGGAAAGGGTGTCCGATGGCCGCTCGGCCAATCATCACCGCATCTGCACCCGTCTCATTGAATGCGCGACGAACATCTTCAGGCGTTTTGATATCACCATTAACGATCACTGGAATGTCCACAACCTGCTTGATCTTTGGAATCCAGGACCAATCAGCATCGCCGTCGTGCCCCATGTCACGCGTGCGGCAATGCACTGTGAGCGCGGCAGCTCCTGCGTCTTGAATCATTCGTGCAACATCAAGGATGACGATGTTGTCTTTGCTCCACCCAAGCCGTGTCTTCACCGTTACGGGTTTCTTCACTGCATCGACGATTGAGCGCGTGAGGCGCTGCATCTGTGGGGGATCTTTCAGCAGGGCTGCGCCTGCGTTGCGGACCACCACGTTCTTCACCCAGCACCCAAAGTTGATGTCGATGAAGTCGGGACCCGAATCTTCGGCGCGTCGAGCAGCCTCAACCATGATATCCTCGTCGCCCCCAAAAATCTGGATCGCGACAGGGCGCTCTTCTTCCGCCAGACGCAGCTTCTCCATTGAGCGCTTCGCATCCCGCACCAGTCCATCGCTTGAGATGAACTCCGTGTAGACAATGTCCGCCCCATAACGCTTGCAAATGCGGCGAAACGGCAGATCTGTGACATCCTCCATCGGCGCGAGGAGAATGCCTTGCTCAACTTCGACATGGCCAATCTTCATTGTGCAAAACTACGACACCAGGAGCCCACGACCCGAATAGGGGGTGAAAATGGCCCTAAGTCCATTCTAGAATGTAACTTATCGCAACAGTGGTGGTTGTTGAGGCAGTTCGGAGATGGTTACGTGGAAAGATTTTATTTCCAAGCCTTTGCGTAAACATCATCTGTTCGTATAATAGCACTGTCTGTGACCTGAAAACGGCGCATCCTTGCGCTTGTTGTGTGGTGGCGGACACTTACTGAGGCTTCTACAATCTTTCTCACTTAGGGATTTGGTCATGCGTAAACTGTGCCTTCTTGCGGCATCCGCCGTGTTTGCTGTGCAGGTAATGACAGCAGGTGGCGATAACGTTCAGGCCGTTGTGCCTGGTATCGACACCATGCCTCCTGTCGTGACTTCGCAGTCGCTCCCATGCGGCGTGCGTGAATTCACGGCAACGGAAACTCGTAACATTCCTGATCCTCCTCGTCAGACTCCACAAGAGCGCGACCAGGTAGAAACAGGTATTGCATCTGTGCGCCTTGCGTTTGACCCGCAGCCAGTTAACGTTCGCCTCGAGGCTCTGACGCCAGCAACGTTCACGAAGGATCCTAAGGTCACTCAAGCAACATGGCGCGTCGTACTTGTTGACGCATCGAAGCCAGGTGATTGCGTTGTTGAAGTTCGTGACTTCAAGGGCAACCTCACCACACGTCGCGTGCAGATCTCTGCTGCAACACCGACAGCTTCAGCAACATCGATCGATGCAGGTCTCGTTAAGGTTGGCGACCCAGCTAAGGGTGGTCAGCTCACAATCACGAACAACACAGACGGTCCGATGACACTCACAAACATTGCGCTTCAAACAGGCACAGTGTTCACAATCACTGCTGGTGGCACGGGCACAGGTCCGATCAACCTCGCAGTTGGTGCATCACACAATGTTGCATTTGCATACAACCCAGTTGTTCGTGCAGCAGGCAACGACACAGACGTTCTCACGGTTACAACAGCATGCGGTAACGCAGTTTGCAACCTCAGCGGAACGCCTGGTATCTCGCGCATCCAGACAACAGATGCTCTCTCGTTCGATGAAGTACGCTCAGATGTTGAAGATTGCACACCGGCACCAACGAGTGCTCCAAATGTGACAATCACGAACACTGGTAACGTAGATATGAACGTTACAGGTTGGACATTCACAAACCCAGCCTTCTACCCAGCAACAGGTACACCAGCAGCTCCTATCACGGTTGCAGCTGGCGCATCAGTCAACGTCAACATCTGCTTCAAGAGCGCGCCACTTGGTGCACAATCAGGAACAGTGACGTTCAACAATGATGCAACTGACGGTGCTGACAACGTTGTGAACCTCAACGGTACTATCACAACAAGCGTTGAAGATGAAATGGGCAAGACAGCTCGCGTATGGTTTGATGCCGCAAACGAGCAGATCGTGTTCACAACAGTCAAGGCAGCTACACCAGTAACTGTGCACGACATCAACGGCCGCGTTCTTGCAGCATCAACAGTCGCTGAAGATGGTAACTTCCGTCTCTCGACAGCAGCTTGGATGAACGGTGTTGTGGTGATCACATACACAGATGCAAACGGTCAGCGCACACGTACGCTTTCGGTCGTTCGCTAAGCCCACGAGTTCATACGAACCCTACAACACAAGGGGTCGGCGTTTTACGCCGACCCCTTGTTCGTTATACTACGGTACCGCAAGAGATATGCGATGCTAGCAATGGTAAGTCCAATCACGTAGCCGATCCAGATACCGTGTGTGCCAAGCCCCATTGGGAAGGCGAATGCGTAGCCCAGTGGTATGCAGAGCATGATGTACGCAACAAACGCCATAATCGCAGGCACGCGCGTGTCGTTGAGTCCGCGAAGAATGCCCATCCCCACAACCTGCAACCCATCAAACACCTGGAATGCAGCGGCGTAGATGAGCAGTTGGGACGCAAGTGCAAGAACTACTGGGTCCTGACTGTACAACATTGGCAGTTGGTGGCGAAAGATGACGAATAGGAGCGATGTAGCAAGTTCGAAGCCTACCATAATGCCAATTGCCACATGTGCCGCACTACGAACGTCCCTGACGTCCCCAGAGCCAGAAGCCGATGCAACACGCACCGTTGCAGCAGAACTAAGTCCGAGAGCTCCCATGAAGGTGATGGACGCGAGGTTGAGAGCAACTTGATGCGCTGCAAGTGGTGCAGCTCCAAGCCATCCCACCATCAAACCTCCAATGGCAAAAGCGGCAACCTCAAGGGTGATCTGCAAGCCGATGCTCGCCCCTGATACCAACAAGGCCCTGCGCTCGTCGCGCGCAAGCGATTGCTTCCCCTGCATGCGAAGAGGACGAAACAACGAGGCACGTTGCCACACCCAGAGTCCAATCGCAACAGCACACACACGAGAGAGCATCGTGGCAAACCCAGCCCCCTCAGCTCCCATCGCAGGCATTGCCAGATTCCCGTAGATGAAGATCCAATTGAAGAGCACATTGAGCAGGTTTGCCGCGATGGCTATCATCATCGGCATGCGACTGTTATTGAGCGCTTCAGATGTCTGCTTGATTGCCCCAAAACCCAATCTGAACAAGAACGACAGGACATACCAGCGGAAATAGGGGATTGCCACTTCTGTGACGTCTGCCGGAGCCCCCAGCACGTGCAGCCACGGACTGACAAGAAGCAGGATCCCAACGAGGATCGCCGCCACGAGAAGCGACATCTGACTGCCTGTTCGAGCTGCGGCTGCGGCCCCTGATACGTCGCCCCGTGCCATACGAGCAGCGATTTCGGGAGTCATGGCAACCGTAAAGCCCACGCCGAACAGGAGGATAATGGTTGAGGACGTACCGGCCAATGTTACCGCAGCCAGGGGTAGCGTACCGAGGCTTCCGACCATAATCAGGTCCACGGCCAGTGTCAGCATGTCGGATACCTGTGAAGCTGCGATCGGCGCTGCCAGTGCCAGGGTGTCTCGAATGTCCTTGCGTATGCTCATCCACGAAACTTGGTAAAAAAAGCACACCGTCCCTTCGTAACTTCGCTCTGTTTCGCTATTCCTACCCCAAACGCGACTATGACTCCTCGTTTCCGACTGTTTTCGAATGATGTTGGTATTGACCTCGGTACCGCAAACACCCTGATCTGGCAAAAAGGCAAGGGCATTGTTCTCAATGAACCTTCGATTGTTGCGTTCGACCGCACCACGAAGAACATCATTGCCATTGGCCATGAAGCCGAGAAGATGGTCGGCAAGACCCATCGCGACATCAAGACCATTCGGCCGTTGAAGGATGGTGTGATTGCGGACTTTGAGATTGCCGAGGGTATGCTTCGAGCATTTATCCAGAAGGCATCGACATCAATTGCGCAAGCACGACGCATGGTGATCTGCGTGCCATCGGGCATCACAGAGGTAGAAAAGCGAGCCGTGCGCGATTCTGCAGAGCACGCTGGTGCGAAGCAAGTGCACCTGATTGCTGAGCCAATGGCGGCAGCAATTGGTGTTGGACTTGACGTGCACGAACCAATGGGCAACATGGTTGTTGACATCGGTGGTGGCACAACGGAAATCGCTGTCATTGCGCTCTCCGGTATCGTTGTCGACGAGTCAATTCGCATCGCTGGTGACGAACTCACCAATGCCATCGTCAGCTGGTTCAAGCGTCAGCACAACATCTTGATTGGTGATCGTACAGCAGAAATCATCAAGGTGAATGTTGGATCAGCGTGGCCACTTGCAGAAGAGCTTGAGATCGAAGTCAAGGGCCGTGACATGGTCACAGGCACACCGAAGAGCATCATCGTATCAAGCGAAGAGATCCGCGAAGCACTGAACGAGAACATCTCGACGATCATCGAAGCCGTACTCACGTTGCTCGAAAAGACGCCACCTGAATTGTCGGCAGACATCTTTGATCGCGGCATTATTCTCACAGGTGGTGGTGCGCTGCTCAAGGGACTTGATGAGCGCCTGCGTCGCGAAACATCGCTTCCCGTGCATGTTGCCGACGACCCGCTCACAGCTGTTGCTCGTGGAACGGGCCGTGTTCTAGAAGATCTTGACGCATTCTCATCAGTCCTCATCAAGTCTAAGCGCTACTAATGCGTCGACTCATTGAATTCGTTGTACGGTTCAAGAATTACATCACGCTCAGTACGCTTGTGGTGATGTCGTTCGCATTGATGAGCGTGGGTAATCTCTCGCAGCTTGGAGGATTCCGTGCTGTGATTGTTGGATCAATCGGATGGATGCAGTCACTGTTTGCATGGATTCCGAATCCGGTAGCATTGAAGAGCGAGAACGTAGCTCTTCGTGAGCTGAATCTTCAGTTAGCGGTTGAGTCTGCTCGGTCACGCCAGTCGATGGTGGAGAACGCCACGCTGCGTAAGATGTTGGAGCTTCCTCAGTACACAGACTACACATTGATTGCTGCAGATGTGGTAGGGAAGACCACCACACAGCTTCGCAATTATGCGACCATCAATAAGGGCACTGAGGACGGCGTACGCGAGGGAATGTCGTGTATCACTGATGCTGGACTAGTTGGTATCGTGATTGGTGCGTCACAGCACTATGCTGTGCTCCAATTGCTCATCAACCGAGATACGCGTGTGAGTGCGAAGGATCAGCGTACACGCGTAGACGGCATCATTCAGTGGGAGGGTGAGAACTTCCTTGTCCTCAAAGATGTGCCGCGTGCCTACGATGTACAGGCGGGTGACTTGATTCTCACATCGTCGTATAGTGCACGATACCCAGCCAACATCGTTATCGGTCGTGTTGTTGATGTTGGTGACGAGTCGAATTCACTCTTTCGCCGGGTCGTTGTCGAGCCGGCAGTCAACTTTGCAACTCTTGAACAGTTGTTCGTTGTCGATACACGGTCATCATCAGAGCGCGCTGAACTCGAGCGGCGCACAGATGAACGTCAGCGGCAACGATCAACACCGTAAGACCCATGGCTCTCAACTTCGACGTACAACGTAGCCAATTGATGGCAACGCCTTCGCTCAGATTTATTCTGTACGCGGTAGTTGCGCTCATCCTTGCTGTGATCCACGTCGTGTTCCTGGGGTACATCTCGGTGAGTTCCGTTACGCCGGACCTCTTGTTGTTGTTCACCGTGTGGGTAGCTCTTGTCGAAGGACAGTTCACGGGTATGATTGCAGGGTTCCTGTGTGGTCTGCTGTTCGACGTCGTCTCAGCCGACGTTCTCGGAGCAAACGCCCTTGCAAAGACACTCGCGGGATTTATCGCGGGGTATTTCTGGCGTGAGGGATTTGCGATGGTGACCATTGGCCACTACCGCTACCTCATGATCGTGGCCATAGCCGGAGTCATTCACAACCTCGTGTATTACCTGCTTTACGTCCAGCCAATGCAGATCGACTTCCTGATGTTCTTCCTGAAGTACGGTGTTGCAACTACCCTCTATTCGACGGTAGCAGCTGTGTTCCCAATGCTTTACGTTAACCGTCGACGCGACCAATAGCGTACCAATCCACGACCTACTGGTCGTTGTGAACAATGTGGATAACTCCACGCCACTGGTCTTCACAGCCGGTGGCAATTTGTACAGTTCTACGACACTCGAATAACACGGAATACCTACGGGATGTATCTCTCGAAACTTGAGATGGTGGGGTTCAAGAGCTTCGGTCTGAAGACCGATCTTGAATTTACCGACGGCGTCACGGCGATTGTTGGACCAAACGGATGCGGCAAGACCAATGTGGTCGATGCTATTCGTTGGGTGCTGGGCGAACAGAAGACATCGATGCTCCGAGCAGATTCGATGGATCAGGTGATCTTCAACGGATCACGCACGCGCAAGCCCCTTGGCATGGCAGAAGTCTCGCTGACAATCGAAAACAACAAGCACATCCTTCCTACGGAATACTCGCAGGTTGTCATCACGCGCCGATTGTTCCGCAACGGTGAAAGTCAGTACCTGCTGAACAAGACGCAATGTCGCTTGCGCGACATTATCGACTTGTTCATGGATACAGGAATGGGCTCTGATGCCTATTCCGTTATTGAGTTGAAGATGATTGAGACGATCCTCAGCGACAAGGCTGACGAACGCCGCCATCTCTTCGAAGAGGCTGCCGGTGTGACGAAGTATAAGGTTCGTCGCAAGGAAGCACAACGGAAGCTCGATGCAGCGCAGCGTGATATTTCGCGCGTACAGGACATCGTGCGTGAAGTACAGAAGACCGTCAACTCGCTTGCACGTCAGGCAGAAAAGGCGCGTCAGCATCAGGAACTATCGACACGTCTGCGCGAGTTGGACAGATTGCTTTTTGCGTTTGAGTATGCAGAGGAGTTTGTCGCGCTCACACAGCTTGAAGAGCACATTCGTGGCATTCGCGAGCGTCGTGAGGCGGCTGAAGCTGCTCATACGACAGCCGAACGTGAAGTCGTCGCTATTGAACAGCAGCAGCAGACCGACGAACAACGGTTGCGCGATGCCTACGCTGGCGAGAATGATGTGCGTGCGGCACTCAGTGATGCACAACAACAACTCTCGGTTGTTGGTGAGCGCATTCTTTCGAACCAACGTGCGCTTGAACGTCTCGACCGTGAGCATGTTGAATCACAATCGCAGCAATCAACAACGGCAGAAGAGCTGGATCTTGTTCGTGAGCGTATCCGCGTAGGTGCGCGTGAACAAGAACAAGCCACTGCTGCACTCGCTACATTCCGTGAGTCAGTGCAGCAAGCGCAAGAGCACGTGCAGCAGCATCGCGACGCACTTGCACAGCAACGCGATGTCCTTACAGGATCGCGTCAGCTTCTGAGCGAGCGTCGGAATCACGTGGATCGCTATCGTATTCAGGCAGACGGACAGCAACGTCGGCTTTCTGAGATCGAGGCACAACAGACGCAGTTGGCGGATCGTTTGCGTCAGGTGGAAGAACAACTTGAGCGCGAGCGCACAGATCTCCCATCCCTTGACGAGCAACTCGCTCGCGCCGAACAAACGCTGCATACTGCTGAAGAACGTCAGCGCGCATTGACGACAGAACAAGAGGGCCTTCAGCGTGAAGCGGAAGAACTCCGTTCGCAGCTTGGTCACAGCACGGCATCGCTCGAGTTTCTTACGGGTCTTGTCGACACCGCCGAGAGCAGCAAGTTCTTGCTGACCACGCCGGAGTGGACGCCGAAGGGTGAGAAGCTAACGCTAGCCGAAGTCATCAACACGGATGAACGCCTCCGCATTGCCATTGAGGCAGCACTCGGAGATGCAGCGCGCTATTTCGTTGTCAACGATCGATCAGAAGCACAACAAGCGATCAGCGCACTGTCCAAGAACGCAGTCGGTAAGGCAACGTTCCTGTGCCGCGATGCCATCCCATCACTTGATGCGCCGTCATCGCTTGGGTCTGCAAACGGTATCATCGGCTGGGCATCGGAGTTGATTCAGTCTGACGAGCAGCTTCGTGGTGCCGTTCGTGGAATTCTCGGCCACACTGTTGTTGTTGAATCGATCGACGACGCATGGAAGGCTGTTTCATCGACGCCGGCAACATCGGCAGTAACGCTCTCAGGCGAGATCGTGCACCGTGCCGGTGCTGTTCGCGGTGGATCTACGTCGCGCACGGAAGGTGTCCGCGTTGGACGTCGTGAGCGGATCGACCAATTGCGTACCGACATCGCAGAACTTGAGCAACGTCGTGCGGATATCGATGGGCGCTTGCGCGCCGTCCGTGCCGAATTGGGAACAATCGATCTGCGTCGTCTTGGCGATGATGTACGAAAGGTTGCACTTATTCGCAATGAACGTGTGCAGCGCATCGACGCGCTGCGTGTACGCATCGACGATGTACAAACACAGCGTACGACAAAGACAGACGAGGCAGCTGCTATCAGCGCCGAGCTGGAGGGTCTCCGTGCGGAGGCAACAAAGGCAGAGGTGGGTGTTGAGGAAGCTGTGGCTGCCGTCACGACACAGGAGGCAACACTGGCGTCGGCGTCACAAGCACTCAATGATGCAGAAGCATTGCTCCTTCAACGCACCAATGAGATGCGTGCTGCAGAACTCCGCGTTGTGCAGCTGGCTGGTGAAGTCCAGACCTTGACGAGCGATGAAGGACGGTTGACGAATCAGCGCCTCACCATTGATCAACGTAAAGCTCAGCGCGAGACCGAGCGCACCGATCTTCTCGCGCAGCAGACATCGCTATCGACTGAGCGTGAGACCGCAGAACTTGCAGCCGCGCACTTGGTCGCGAAACTAGCAGATGCAAAGTCAGCACGCGAAGCACTTGAGCTTACCGTGAAGGAAACATCATCTGCATTGCAAGCGATCTCAGAACGCGTCCGCCAATGCCGTAAAGATGTCGATGCCGTGGTTCTTGAGGCACATGAGATGGATCTGAAGCACAACGAGATTCGACTGCGCATGGAGTCGCTTGTTCGTCGTGCCACAGAAGAACTTGATCTTGAAATTCCGCAAGAGCCATCAGTACCGGAAACAGAAGAGTCGCCGGAGGCATTGCGCACAGAAGTGCAAGATGTGCGCCGTCGGTTGACATCGATGGGGAATGTAAACTTCCTCGCGTTGGAAGAGCATGAGCGGGAAAATGAACGCTTCCAGTTCCTCACGCAGCAGCTGGGAGATCTTACCGAGAGCGAGCGGACATTGAACGCCACGATTGCTGAGATTAATCAAACAGCACGTGAGAAGTTCACGACCACCTTCACCAGTATTCGAGAGAACTTCATTGGTCTCTTCAAAATGCTCTTCAGTGAGGATGATGAAGCTGATTTGCAGATGATCGAATCGGAAGATGGCGACCCGCTCGAGTGCACAATCGACATCACAGCAAAGCCGCGTGGCAAACGTCCACACAGCATTGAGATGCTCTCGGGTGGAGAGAAGACGCTCACAGCAATTGCGCTGCTCTTTGCGATCTATCTCGTCAAGCCGAGTCCGTTCTGTATTCTTGACGAAGTTGATGCACCACTTGATGATGCCAACATCGATCGCTATCTCAAGATCATCCGCAAGTTCGCCGAGAACACGCAGTTCATGATGATCACACACAACAAGAAGACAATGGAATCTGCCGACACGTTGTACGGCGTGACCATGGAAGAGCCAGCTGTTTCAAAGGTTGTCTCTGTTCACCTTGCCGGCACTGCGGCTGCATAACATTCACCATGAACGTTTCTATCGGAACCGCTATGAAGTATCTCGCCATCGCCATGTGTGCACTGATCCTCGGCACAGCTCAAATGACTGCGCAGGATGAACAGCAACCTGTTGTGCTTACGGAGACCGTTCAGGCGCGTTTTGGAACGGTGTGGGAGTCACTCAAATCGGCCATCGAAGAATTTGGCTGTCCGAAGCCACAGGTGATCAAGGTGATCGAACCTGCAGAAGAGGGTGGACTCTATAAGGGTCAGTATGTTTCCGACTACTGTGTCTTGGGCACAGGCGAAGACACCACAAAGGCGACCATTCAGAAATACTCCGACGTGCCTCGCATTCGCGGTGGCATTTGGGTAACCTGCCGTGTGCAGTACAAGATCAACGTCAAAGAAGAAGATGGCGGTGTAACGAAGATTATCCTCCGCGCTGAAATGTCAGGCTTCGAGGAGTTTATCACCGCTGCTAATCACTTCTGGGTTTCGAACGGCATCCTCGAGCGAGATATGATGGCCTCGATCATGTCGAAGATCAAGAAGAAGCAGGCTGAGTCGGGCAATTAAGCCGAACGTCACACCGGACGTGTGACGTCGTACTCGGCAACCTTGATGTCGAACTCTGAGCCCACGGGATAGAGGGACGCGGTAGCGTCGCTCAGCGCGCGTTCAACACGCACCGTTGCCCAGCATCCTCCATGGAATTTCACGACCGTCGCCTCATAGAGAGGTTGGTCCCGTAGCGCAACATTATACCGCTCTCCAGGGGTGAACTCGTCCTTCGATACCTTGTCGTGTTGTGGCTTCATTGTGGTCTGATTACTGGCAGAGAGTGGAATGAAGGTGCTCGATGACGTGCACCGCATGTGTCGTTGCAACAATCACGTCTGCACGACGCAGTGCATGATGCGTAATGACGTCAAATGTACCGAGATCGTGGAACGTCGAAAGCATTGAGTGTATCGCCGACAACCACACGGCAGGATCCACGTTGAGTGTTGAACACCGACTCAAACCGTTGCCAAGATCGACATGTACCACCATCGGCTTGGTATCGTCAGTATGATGGGCGTCGATGATCGTGACGCTGCCGTCGGGCGCAAACGCAGATGCAATGCAAATCGGAATACCTGCCGACTCAGCAGGTTCCATCATCGTGGGATACAGCAGCTTCATGCCCGAATCGGCAGCGTTACGTGCCTCGCCATACGATAGGTGAGGCCGTGCAACGGTGTTCGACAGAACGTGCGGATCTGCGCTCTGTACACCTTCGACATCTGTGTAGATCGTGATCATCCGTGCCCCAAGAGCAGCACCGAGCACTGTCGCTGTAAGATTCGATGATTCTCGTCCCATCGTCGTGATATCGCCCGAGGTGGACTGTCCGACAAACCCCTCGACAACAACAATCGCCGATGGTGTAAGGAGGGGAGCGATGATCTCAATAGCGTGGCGCGTGGTTGCCTCAAGCAGAGGTTGCGCCGCTCCGTGGACATCAGACGTAACCAACACTGATCGTGCAGGTACGCTAATAGCAGGAAGCAGAATAGAGCGGAACCACTGGACCGTGATTTCACGAGCTACGTGTTCGCCCCAGCTTAGCACCCGGTCCCGCACGCGATCAGTGCATTGACGCGTTGTAGCAATGCCGTGCAGTACGCGTTGTAATGCATCTACCTGTTCTGCCAGGAGCGTGCGGAGGGCGGTTTCAGAAGCACCATTAAGCCCCAGCGTATCGAAACACACCGTGTGCACCTGTACCAGCTCCGCTACCGCAGCCCGAGCCCCCTCTGTATCGCCCTGGCGCGATGCTTCGATGGCGCGATCCAACAGCCTCGTCGTGGGCCCCAGAGCGGATACAACCACTACCACGGGCTCGCCGCCAAGACCCCGAAGGATCGACGCCATGTTCTGGAACCCCCCAGGGGTGGCGAGCACCGCTCCGCCGAATTTGCAGACTACCATGGAACAAATCTAGCAACCGTCAAGTGACCAATCGACAAGCACTTGCACAGTATTGCAAGCTGCCGTATCTTTGTCGTTCTTATCAACACGATCTACCAAACCTCAGCACATTGAGGACGTCATGGCAAAGCAGCAAACATTCGGCGACAAGAACAAAAAGAAAGCCGGCGACAGCAAGATCAGCGTGAAAGTCATCAAGGCGTTCCGCTCGGAAAAGGGTACTGTAAAGTACCTCGAGCGCTTCGTTAAGGTCGACGACGTTGGTCAAATTGAAAAGATGGATCTATCGAGGTAATCAGGATGAAGAAGGGAATTCACCCAGCATACAAGACCATCGACATCGTCATGACCGATGGCTCTACATTCAAGACTCGTTCGTGCTACAAGGGCGATCGCATGGTTCTTGAAATCGATTCAAAGTCGCACCCGTTCTACACGGGCAAGCAGATGCTTATCGACACAGCAGGTCGCGTGGATCGCTTCAAGAAGCGCCTCGAGAAGACGCAAGCCGTGCGCGATGCGAAGGCACAAGGAAAGTAAACAGGAGAACGCACCGTGGCAATGCCAACAGCACCAAACCCGAACACGATCAATTCGCCGTTCCGTCAAAAGCGGAATCAGCCGAAGAAGCGTACAAATCCGCTCAAGAAGTCTCGTCTGATCGACTACCTCGATCCGAAGTTTCTTGGACGTTTCACGAATGACCAAGGTAAGATCCTCCCGCGTCGTATCACTGGCGTAACAGCGTTGCAGCAGCGTCGCCTATGCAGTGCTATCAAGTACGCTCGCCATCTTGCTCTTCTTCCGTTCGTAGCGCAAGACACGCGTTAATCGCGAGTACGATCGAAACGTTTCACAGAGCCTCGCGTTGACGGGGCTCATCTGTGTAACAGTCTTTTGCTGATGTAGTTCTGAGCCGTATATTTGCGGCTCTTGAATTTGGGGCGTCGCCAAGTGGTAAGGCAGCGGTTTTTGGTTCCGCCATTCGTTGGTTCGATCCCAGCCGCCCCAGCCAAACTGATTACAAGCCGGAAACACCGTGGATTCAGAGATTAAGATCGTCGCCGGCAGATCAAACCCCGAGATCGCGCAACGGATCGCACATGCGACCAAGCGGGAACTCGCGAAGGTAACGATCCGCAATTTCAGCGACGGTGAAATCTGGGTGAAGTACGAAGAAAACGTCCGTGGCGTGGATCTTTACATTGTCCAGTCCACGTTCGCCCCTTCGGATAACATTCACGAACTCCTGATGTTGATTGATGCGGCAAAGCGAGCTTCAGCTCGGCGCATCACGGCAGTAATCCCGTACTTTGGATATGCACGTCAGGATCGAAAA
This sequence comes from uncultured Ignavibacteria bacterium, assembly GCA_903939735.1. Classification (GTDB taxonomy): domain Bacteria; phylum Bacteroidota; class Ignavibacteria; order Kapaibacteriales; family Kapaibacteriaceae; genus UBA10438. The sequence continues at coordinate 18,822 of CAJAIA010000022.1, read as the reverse complement.
GATCAGCCACGTGTTGCGATCACTGCGAAGCTCGTAGCGAACTTGTTGGTAGAGGCTGGTGCCAATCGTGTTATCACGATGGACCTCCACACACCGCAGCTACAGGGCTTTTTTGATATTCCGCTCGACCACCTGTACGCCTCTTCGGTGACGGTGCCGTTGCTGAAGCGATTGCAGCTTTCGAATCTCGCCGTTGCCGCACCGGATGTTGGTGGTGTGAAGACGGCTCGCTCATATGCTAAGCTTGTGGGTGATGCAGATTTGGTTGTGGTTGATAAGCGTCGTCCCAAGCACAATGTTGCTGAAGTGATGAATATCATTGGTGATGTCAATGGCAAGAACGTCATTATCATCGATGATCTTATCGACACGGGAAGCACGTTTGTGCAGTGTGCTGAGGCATTGAAGGGTCAGGGAGCCGAGAAGATTGTCGGCGTCTGTACACATCCGGTGTTCTCAGGTTCTGCAATGGAGCGCATTGCTCAAAGCGATGCAATTTCAGTTCTGTACGTAAGTGATACGATCCCGCTCCGTGGGGATCATCCAAAGATCGAAGTCTTCAGTGTGGCTGATTTGTTTGCAGAAGCAATCATTCGGACCCACGAAAATCAGTCGATTAGCTCCTTGTTCGACAAGGCAATCAGCTGATTCCGTTCACGAAACATTCTCGCAAGGTCACATCATGAGCCAGATCATTCTCGCAGCCGAACCACGTGTTCCGGGACAAACAGGAGCGAAGGCACTTCGCCGCGACGGACGCACACCGGGCGTGTTTTACGCAAAGGGTCAGGACCCAGTGCACTTCTCGGTGCAAACACTTTCGCTGCGCCCAGTTGTGTACACTGCCGAAGCAAAGACAGTTAGCCTTGAAGTGGGTGGTAAGGCGCTCCACTGCATCCTCAAGGATGTGACATTCGACCCTGTAACGGACAAGATCCTTCATATCGACATGCTCGGTATCGTAGCTGGTGACAAGATCGCTCTTGAGATTCCGCTTCACATCGTTGGTCTCGCGATCGGTGTACGTGAAGGGGGCTCGATTGAGCACATCATTCACAAGGCACACGTGAAGGTCGACCCAACAACTATGCCTGAGCATATCGATGTAGATGTGACGAACCTTGGCCGTGGTCAAGCGATTCACGTCCGTGATCTCAATGTCCCTGGTGTTGAGTTTACGGACCGTCCAGATGCAGTTGTTGTTGCATGCCATAGCCCGAAGGTTTCGGCAGCTGCAGCAGAAGAAACACCTGGCAAGAAGAAGTAAGCTTCACGCGATACACAACGACGCAAATCAACAGGCTTCATACCATCGGTATGGAGCCTGTTTTCGTTAGAAGGCAGTCAACGCAGGCTCAACCCAACGGTCATCGGACTTGATGATGTCGATGAGTGCGTCGACGGCACCATCAGATGGGATGTTTCGTTGCACAATCTCTTGTCCGCGATAGAGAGTAATGCGGTCTGGACCAGATCCCACATATCCGTAGTCGGCGTCTGCCATTTCACCGGGTCCGTTAACGATGCATCCCATGATGCCAATCTTAACGCCCTTGAGGTGATCTGTATGCGACCGAATACGAGCCGTTGTTTCTTGGAGATCGAATAGTGTGCGACCGCACGACGGACAGCTGATGTATTCTGTCTTCGTCATGCGTGTGCGTGCGGCTTGCAGGATTGTAAAGGCCAGACGAATTGACTGTTGTACGTCAACATGATCAGCTGTGCCGACGCCAAGCATCGTTCCATCACCGAGGCCATCAACCAGTAATCCGCCGAGGTCTGTCGATGCATACAACACGCACACATCGATGGAGGAAGCGCGAACTTCGCGCTCGAGAATGATGGGTGCAAGCAGTCCACTGTCTGTGCACGCGTCAATCGTCGCACGCATGCTCGTGTAGTACGATGGTGCTGTGCTCGAAAGCAGGAGTACGACTGTGGTATCTGTTGCTAACTGCTGCACAATGTCTGCCGTAAGCTGGTCGCAGGTACACCGCACAACATTCATCACGGCGTGCCGAGAAGTTGCCTGCAGGTACGTGTCGATCGAAAACACTGGAACGCAGTAGAACTGATCGCTATGTGTTGCCCAGGTTGGAGCATCCAGCAACTGGCGTGTGCCGGTTGGTGCCATGAAGGGGAGTGGGGCAGACCCCATGTACAGGAACTCAGCTGCTTGGTCGCGCATGGCCCACTTATCAGTTACGGGGTCATAGACGTGTCCGATCGCTGCAAGATCTTCCATCCGCGTGATGGTCTGATCTACAAGATTGGCAATCACGCGAGGGACGTGATCATGCCCGATGGTTGCAACCGTCCGCGACGCACGACGCGCGTATGCGTAAGGAGTTCTCATGAGTACCTCCGCGCTAACGCTTGTGCTACCGGGATCTCTGCTTCGGGTTCTTCTGTGAGCGACACGCGAATCGTATCACCAAGGCCGTCCTCGAGGAGCGTTCCAATGCCGACGGCGCTCTTCACACGACCATCTTCACCATCTCCGGCTTCGGTTACACCGAGGTGAAGTGGATACGGCTTCATGTTTTCCTGGTGTAAGCGCGCAACAAGCAGGCGATATGCTTGAACCATGATGAGTGGATTACTTGATTTCATGGAGAGCACGATATTGTTGTACCCTTCATCATCGGCAATGCGCAAAAACTCCAACGCAGACTCCACCATGCCATGGGGATTATCGCCATAGCGACTCATGATGCGATCCGAGAGCGAACCGTGGTTGGTACCGATGCGCATCGCCGTGCCGTGCTCCTTGCAGATCTTCAAAAGCGGAACAAATCGATCGCGTATGCGCTCGAGTTCCTGTGCGTAGTCAGCATCGGAATACTCAATCACCGCAAACTGCTTTTTATCAACGTAGTTGCCGGGATTGATGCGGACCTTTTCAACGACACGGGCGGCAATCTCTGCTGCGTTGGGTGTGTAGTGGATGTCGGCTACCAACGGCGTTGTGTAGCCACGTTCACGAAGCCCCGCTCGAATGTGCTCAAGGTTCTTTGCCTCGCGCATACTGGGAGCCGTGATGCGAACAAGCTCGCAACCAGCTTCGATCATGCGAATCGACTGCTCGATGGTCGCTTGCGTATCCATCGTGTTGGTCGTGGTCATTGACTGCACGCGAATTGGTGCAGCTGACCCCATCGTGAGATCACCGATCGTAACCGTGCACGTCTGACGGCGACGGTACTCTGTGAGTGAATCACAGTAGGGCGGAAGTGACTGTACGTCGAGATCCATAGTTCAGATTTGGCGACTGACTTCGAACAGAATACGCTTTTCGTGTTCTGTGAGACTATGATACCCAGCTTGTGAGATCTTATCGAGAATCTCGTCGATTGTTTCTTGTGTGATCGCTTCACCATCTACAACGAACCGCGTCGGTGTAGCTGTGCGTGGCGCCGGAGGAGGCGGAGGCGCTGTAGCTGTTTCGTTCTGATAGTCGTACTGTACGCGTTGCCGCGGAACATCACGATACTCAACATCGATAGCGTCCTCGTCGCGCAAGCCCCTTGGCATTGCACCTGATTGACCATCGACAAGACGGAAGAGTGGAGCGCCAAATCGCAGCAACAGCCAACCGCCGAGTGCACCACCAAGGTGCGCAAAGTGGGCAACGCCATCATTCGTATTCATGATCCCCATCACGAGATCTAGTCCGGCATAGAGCATCACAAAGATGCGCGCAGGGATCGGGAAGAAGATTGGGAACATCATTACGGGACGCGTCGGGAACGTTAGACCAAACGCAAGCAGAACACCCATGATCGATCCCGAAGCTCCAACGGTTGGTGCTCCCGGTCCGCCCATGAGGGTATTGATCAGAATGTGCGTTGCTCCGGCTGCTATGCCCGAAAGGAGGTAATACGTTGCAAACCGACGTGTACCCCAGAGATGCTCGAGCTCCATGCCGAACATCCAAAGTGCGAGCATGTTGAAGAAGAGGTGCCCGATACTCCCGTGCATGAATTGATACGAAACCAATTGCCAGGGGAGAAAGCCACTGTCGATGGGCATGAGTGCGAACCACTGCATCATCAATACATCGAGACGTGTCCCACCATAGGTGAGTCCGGCAAGAAAGAGATTCTCCACCACAAACACGACGACGTTTGCGATAAGGAGGAACCTGATGAAAGGCGGGAAGGCAGTGTTCATGTGTTACCGATCGAGTGCGACAACGCCCGGAAGCGCCTTACCCTCGAGAAACTCGAGCGATGCACCGCCGCCGGTTGAAACGTGGGTGACGTGTGATGACATGCCGAATTGCGTGATTGCAGCGGCGGAGTCTCCACCGCCGACGATTGTTACTGTTCCTGATACTGTAGCAGCTGCCATAGCTTCGGCAATCGCACGTGTACCAGCAGCAAAGGCTGGGAATTCGAAGACACCCATCGGACCGTTCCAGACAACCGTACCTGCAGTGCGGATGGTTCCCGCATATCGTTCAGCTGTTTCGGGTCCGATGTCCAGACCCATCCATCCATCGGGAATGCTGTGGACGTCCACGACCTGCGTCGCTGCATCGGCAGCGAAGGCGTCGGCGATTACCGTATCGGTCGGCAGCACAAGATTGATATTCCGTTGAGATGCGAGGCTAAGAATCTCGCGAGCAACATCAAGCTTCTCGTGTTCAACGAGGGACGACCCAACTGCATGGCCTTGTGCTGCAAGAAAGGTGAACATCATACCACCGCCAATGAGGATCGTATCACACGAGTCCATTAATGCAGTGATGACGTCAATCTTACCAGAGATCTTCGAGCCGCCCATAACGCTCACAAGTGGACGTCGTGGATCAGCAAGCGCAGAGCCGAGGTAGGTAAGTTCTTTGTCAAGCAACAAGCCGGCACAAACCGTCGGTACATGCTCTGCTACACCTGCGGTACTTGCATGCGCTCGATGTGCCGTACCAAAGGCGTCATTGCAATACACATCGCCTAGACGCGCAAGTGCTGCACTGAAGGCAGAATCATTTGCTTCTTCTTCGGCGTGGAAGCGAAGGTTCTCGAGCAGAACGATGTCGCCAGCGCCTGCAATGGAACACAGATCTTCCACTGCATCACCGATGCAGTCTGACGCAACGATGACACGACGATCAGGAAGAAGCGTCTGAAGGTGTTCAGCGATTGGGCGCAGCGAATACTTCTCGACACGCGCACCCTTTGGACGACCAAGATGCGACATCAGAATCGCAATGCCGCCACGACCAACAATGCTCTCGATCGTGGGGAGCGATTCACGAATCCGTGTATCGTCCGTTATAGCACCCGTGCTGTCTTGCGGGACGTTGAAGTCGACGCGCGTGAGGACGCGCTTGCCGGCTACATCGACAGCATCGATACGTTGAATCACGCTGAGACTCGCAGGAGAAGGTCAACGATACGGTTTGAGTAGCCCCATTCGTTGTCGTACCAGCCAACAACCTTAACGGTTGTTCCCATAGACATCGTGCTCAGCGCATCGAAGATGCACGAGTGCGGATTGCCAACGATATCCGAGGAGACAACCGGATCTGTGCAATACTCGAGAATACCCTTGAGTGGTCCTTCTGCCGCTGCGCGAAACGCCGCATTGATTTCATCTTTCGTTGCAGGCTTCGCAAGCACAGCCGTGAAGTCTGTAACAGACCCATCGGGCGTCGGTACGCGGAAGGCGAGTCCGTCGAGCTTGCCCTTCATCGCAGGAATCACTTCGCTTACGGCCTTTGCAGCACCCGTTGTTGTTGGAATGATGTTCACTGCTGCGGCACGTGCGCGACGAAGATCCTTGTGAGGAAGGTCAAGAATGTTCTGGTCGTTTGTGTACGCATGCACGGTTGTCATGTACCCATTGACCAGACCGAACGTGTCGTTCAGGACCTTGACCATGGGAGCGAGACAGTTGGTTGTGCACGAAGCATTCGATACCACGTTCATGTCGGCACGCAGCTCATCGTCGTTCACACCAAGAACAATCGTACCGTCGAGTGTATCCTTTGCTGGCGCAGTAAGGATCACCTTCTTCGAGTGCTTGAGGTGCTTCGTGAGTGCTTCCTTCGATGTGAACACACCGGTTGATTCAATCACTACATCAAGGTTGCTCCATGGCAGATTCTCGATGCTCTTCTCAGCTGAAATCTGAATGCGATCACCGTTCACAATGATTGTTGAGCCATCGACTTCCACGGTGCCTTGAAACTTGCCATGCGCCGAGTCATACTTGAGCAAATGGGCCAGCGTGGCAGCATCAGTCAGATCATTAATACCAACAACATTGATGTCGAGTCCGCGCTGCTTCATTGCACGAAACACCAGACGTCCGATGCGACCAAATCCATTGATGGCGACGTTGAGGGCCATGAGTTCTTCCGTTCGATGATGATATGAGAAACCGCAAAAATACGCCGTTTCCGCCGAACGGATGGGGGTTAGGACTTCACCTTTTGCGGGTGTTTCTCCACAAAGTCCTTCCACGCCTGACGCTTGGAGACCGCTCCACCGCGTGCCATGGCAGGGGGCGGCCCGCCGTTGACTGCATGACAGATGGCGACGGCAAGGGCATCGGTGGCATCAAAGAACTCCGGCGTCTCTTCGATCTTGAGAATTGCCCGCACCATGTGTTGGACTTGATCCTTGGTGGCAGCACCGCGGCCGGTGACGCTGCGCTTTACCTGCATGGGAGTATACTCGATTGGATCATGCCCTGCCTGTGCGCAGGCAAGCATAGCCACGCCACGTGCATGGGCGAGCTGGACAATGGACAGGACGTTCTTGGCATAGAAGACCTTCTCCATTGAACATGCGTCTGGCTGCGTACGCTCGATAACAGCTTCGAGGCGGAGGTGAATCTCACGAAGACGAGCAGGGAAGGACGACGTGCGGCGCTTGACAGCGACGACGCCGTATTCAACGAGCGACATCTTCTTCCCCGATACGTCGATAACACCGTATCCACAGACAACAGAACCAGGGTCGATACCGAGAATTCGCACTTACTCGTCCTCGTCGGGAAGGTCGGCGTTATGGAAAACGTTCTGCACGTCGTCGTTGTCATCCAACACATCCAGCATCTTGTGAAGCATGATGGTCTGCTGTGCGTCGGACGAGCAATCTACCAAGGTTTGTGGTTCGTAAACAATGTGCTGCTCGCGCACCGTGAGTCCGCGTGCCGTTAGCGCATTGGCCGATGTACCAAGTGATTCGACGCTACAGAACATCACGGCCCCATCGTCGATAACATGCACATCGTCGACGCCGGCATTGAGTCCGTGCTCGAGGAACTCTTCCTCTGTTGCCGTCGCTTCCACGCGGATCTGACCGCGGCGTGTGAAGCCCCATGACACAGAATTGGTTTCACCAAGATTGCCGCCGTACTTCGAAAATGTCGCGCGAAGTTCCTGTGTTGTTCTGTTGCGATGGTCAGTGGTGCACACAACGATCATTGCCACACCGAGCGGACCGTATCCTTCGTAGGTGACGTCCTCATAGACGACGCCTTCAATCTCGCCTGTGCCACGTTGAATTGCTCTGCGTATGTTCTCCACCGGCATCGAAACACCACGAGCATTTTCAATGGCCATTCGAAGGCGCGCATTGCTGTCGGGATCGCCACCACCCAAGCGCGAAGCAACGATGATTTCCTTTGAGCACTTCGTGAACAACTTTCCACGTCGGACATCAACGACGGCCTTGCGTCGTTTGATGTTTGCCCATTTACTGTGTCCTGCCATGACGCAAATCTACGACGCGTTCCAAACGTGCGAGGACGTTACGATACGCTGCTGATGCGAGTACAACGTTGTCATTGCCGACAACAACGAGTTGTTGTCGCGCGCGAGTCACGGCCACATTTAGCTTACGATCAATGCGACGTCCATGAATGTCGAATGGCGACTCAATGGACTCCAGTTCCTGCGCGTTGGCAACGGTGGTGCCATACACAATGATGTCGCGTTCACTCCCTTGAAACCGCTCTACCGTATCAACCGTGATGGACTCGCGAAGCTCTGCTGGAAGCAGATCGCGGATCCGGTTATTCTGTACACGAAACGGCGTGATGATACCGAGATCAAGTGTTCTTCCATCCGTTGCAGCCAATGCAGCCAACGCACAGACGATTCGCACGATGTACGCTGCCTCAGCGCCTGCTTGATCCTCGGCAACAATGGGAACAAACACTGCGCGTGCTGGGATCAATTCAGCCCATGGCGTCGGCGTGGATGCACGCTGCCATGGTAGAAGCGTCTCGAGTCTGCCATCGTATACTGGCTCCGATACCACATCCATGATTTCTGCATGCATGCGGCCTTGTTGCGTGAGCATTGCAAATGAGGCGGTGTCGCCGCGCTCCTCCGCACGTTCGACCAATCGCTCAAAGGCAGATCGATCCAGTGACGCGAGTCCGAGCGCCTGCAAGGCAGGATGGGCCGTTGCTGTGCTACCAGGCGGAAGCGTAAGAACGGGTGGCAGCTGGCATTGGTCGCCAACAAGGATTGCCCGTGGCACACGCGCAGCGATGCCAAGGAGCGACGGTTCAATAATCTGTGATGCTTCATCGACGATCACGGTGGTGAAGTCGCCAAACTCCCAGATCTCAGATCCTGAATACATCGACTGTACGGTCGCAACAACACAGCGAGCGTTGGCAACGAGGTCGCCAAGTTCCGTCGGACTCGACGTGCGGGCTAGGAGCGGGAGCGCGTGCGCCCCTTCAGCTCCTTCAACGCTTCCGTGCCGCACATAGGGGATTGCATTTCGGTCAAGCACGGCACATAACTCGTTGGCAGCACGATTGGTATATGCCAGAGCAAGAACACGTTCGCCATCTGCTGCAACAAGCTGCTGAACAATGCGACGAATAATCGTTGAGGTCTTACCCGTGCCGGGTGGACCCTGAATGAGGAAGAGCTCGCGTGCAGCGAGAGCCCGTGCAATCACGTCTTGTTGCTCGGTTGTGCAATCGGCGAAGGCGAGCGCATGAGGCTTGTCATGTGCCGGTGAGACGCGTCCGAGAAGCACAGCGCGCCTTCGCGGCTCGGCATCAACCAACGCACGCAGTCCGGCATAGAGCGATCGCGCAGAGCTATCCATCACGTCTTGTTCGACTACCCATGGGTCGCTCGCAAAGACGTCGCGATGAACAAACTTGTTCCGTAGTGCAACGCAGATATGCAGCGGTGAGATCTCCCGTATGACGCCCTTATACATCGCCGAATCGCATGGCGATGCGTCATCACGTGGTTGTGGATACACAATCACTTGGTCGCCCACACGAAGAGACGAATCACGTCGCTGCTCTGCTGTGCGAAACACGATGTGCAGCGTATTGAATTGCGAGGCATCATGATCGACGGTGAGATCCATCAATACAACTGTTGACCGTTGCTTATCCTCGCGTGGAACAGACCACACATCAGCCAAGGAGCGCTGTCCGCTCCCGCCAAGCCGCATCGACGCGTGCATCTGTGCTGCCATCGACATCCATGCTCGTAGCGCAAGCAGCTCAGTATCCTCACACCTACGGAGCGCGTGTCGAAGTTCATCCGTCGCCTGATACTCGTACGATGAGCCCCCAGTTTGCGCTTTGCTAAGCCATTGAAGCGGCGCTGCGCTGCGTTGTTGGAGGGCAGTATCACTGATAAGAAGAGCATTACGTGCGGCAATCAACGAGCCTATCGCAGCTCTGGCATCGACGTCCCGAATCGGGTCTTGCTCCGCTCTGACATACCACACCGACGTCGAAATTGCCGTTGTCGGCATGATCGACCCCATGATTGCGGCATATCCGGCAACTTGCGCTGCATGATCGGGTCGAACGACCGATGATTGCGACGGTGGTTTTCCTGCCTTCATCTCCACAACATCGATGCGATCGTCGAGGACACGTAGAATGTCGGCACGACCCTGAAGGCCCCACAGTGGGGACATATAAAACGGCTCAAGCTCAAGTCGTTCGCCCTGCCACTTCAGAAGCATCGCTCGTAGAGCAGGGAGGCATGCCCGAATGCTCGCTCCTACAGAGTCGGCTTCCCCCGAGCGCGCCAGCAATGCCATTGATAGGGGGCGCGTAGAAGCAGCTATGCGGACACACTCGTCATCGCTCAATGTGGGGTCCTGCACCAATAGGTCGAAAACCCCGTTGATCAACAGCCCCTGCACTGTAGCAGACTGCATCCCCGGCGCACGCAGACGTCGCACAAGGTGTCCGGCATGACTCGTTCCCACGGCCGCGGCAGCCTCAGACACATCAACGAGCACGTCCGGCTGAACTACCGTTACAACCGCTCCACCATCAACCTCAATGACGTGAACACCGTATCCACGCAGATATGCACATGTGGATAACCATAGTCCGTCCGGGAGCTTCGGACAGATATCCTGAGTGTGGATAACGCCGTACTCATCTGTTATTTCAACCTGTTGCGACGATTCGCTAACGTCGGTAATAGTGCCCTTTAGGACGATCGTTGAGCGCATGAGCGTCTGGGAATCTCTTAGTCTGGTCGAAGGTCTTTGATACGCAGTTGTGGCGTTGATGTGCCATTGAAGAAGTTCTCTTCAAGCGTATAGACCACTGAAAACGGTCGACCGTGACCGCAATCGTTCATTCGATGGCCCAGATTGAACCCAATTGCATCCATTGCGAACCCGCGTTGTAGCGCTCGGAACTTCAGATGGTTGTTTCCGACGATCTTCACGCCGCCCGCCGTCGAGACGTTCGACGTGTGGAACACAGGGCGATGGTTCTTGTAACCATACGGCGCAAACTTGGCTAACGCATTGAAGAAGTCTGGCGTTAGTTCATTGAGTTGAAGTTCTGCATCAATGATGATTTCTGGTTTCAGCATCTCATCTGTGAGAGATTCCGCTGCAATCTCATCGATCCGGCGTTGCAGTTCGGGAATCGCTTCGACCTTGAGCGAGAGACCAGCCGCGTGCTTGTGTCCACCAAACTCCAGTAGGAGATCTTCGCATTGTTTCAGAGCGCCGTGGATATCGAAGTCTTTAACCGACCGAGCTGAGCCCTTGGCGATACCGTCGATCGTCGTCAACATGATGGACGGCACGTGGTAGCGTTCAACGAGACGTGAGGCTACGATTCCGATCACGCCCGCATGCCAGTGGTCGGCATGGAGCACCAGCGAGCGACCGCTCTTCGACGCAAGTTGAGCTTCTGCGGCTCGCGCGGCCTCTTCGAACGTCTGTTCGTCGATTGTTCGACGCAGGCGATTATCGTGCTCGAGTTGTTGCGCGATATTGAACGCCTTGAGTTCATCCGTCTGAATCATCATTTCCACCGCACGCCGTGGGTCCCCAAGGCGGCCGGCAGCATTAATGCGGGGAGCTAGGCCAAAGATCACGCTGGCATTTGTCAACTGGCCCAAGTGGAGACCGGCACAATCAACCAGGCCCTTGAAGCCAGGTCGTGGGTAGGCATTGAGGAGTTCGAGGCCGAAATGACTGAGAATTCGGTTCTCGTCGGTCAGGGGAGCGATATCGGCAGCTGACGCAATGGCAACGAAATCCAGGTAGGCAAAGGCGAGTTCCGGATGGCCATGGCGTTCTGCCAGAGCCTGGATCAGCTTAAACGCGACGCCGCAGGCTGCCAGCCCCTTAAAAGGGTAGTTGCAGCCAGGCTTGATTGGGTCGAGAATCGCAAGGGCGGCGGGTATTTCTTCTGCCGATTGATGGTGATCACATACGATCACATCAATGCCCAAAAGATTCGCAGCATCGACGGCCTTCGAGGCTGTGACGCCGACATCAACCGTTACAATGACCGTAGCCCCTGCCGAGCGTGCACGCTCAACAGACAGAGGCGTAAAGCCAAAGCCTTCCTCAAGGCGACTTGGGATGTGATAGCTCGCATTGGCGCCGATGCTTCGGAGGAAGTGAAGCATCATTGCTGCGCTCGATGTACCGTCCACGTCGTAATCGCCGTGGATCCACACCAGCTCTTGGCTGGCAATGGCACGCTCGATACGATCAACTGCTGCCTCCATACCATCCATTTCCCAGGGGGCATGGAGATAATCGAGGGATGGTTCAAAGAACCGTCGAACAGAATCGATCGTGTCAATCCCACGTCCCACCAGCACGCGTGCTATTGGAGCGGGGATTCCTAGCGTAGTTACTATGTCTTGGACGGCATGCTCATCATTACATTCCCGGCTGATCCACCGATAGTTCAACGTCTTCCTAGTAATTTGAATTTTAACTGCCGGTAAGATACGACCTAGGCAGCCGACGTGTCAACTTTTCTCCACACTTTTTAACGGTTCTGTGGCACAACGACCAATAACGACGGAGTCTGCAGCGGATGACGACGACGCGCAGGACTATCGAGGACGTACACGCGAACGAGCAAAACGGCTTGATCGAACGCGTACGCGCGTGAAATCGGGCGCAGTGGTCTCCGAGCGCGCTCTTCAGGGGGTCGTGATTTCGCCCCTTGGACCCAAGTGGTTGGTCAACAGTGGTGATGATTACTGGGTAGCATCGGTGTCTGGTGTGGTGGATGCGGCCGAAGGCACCACGCTGGTGACCGTCGGCGATCACGTCTGGATTGAGCCTGATGCTGAAACCACCGAACACGGGGATCTTGCGGCCACGATCGTGAAAGTGGACGAGCGAACAACGGTGCTTTCACGCAAGGCCGCCGGGGTTGCCCAGCGTGAGCAAGTGCTCGTAGCGAACGTCGAGCAGCTCGGTATCGTAATGGCGGCTGTGTTGCCAGGGTACAACAAACGGTTAATGGACCGATACCTGATTGCAGCTGACAAAGGAGATCTCCGTCCGTTCATTGTGATCAACAAATGCGACCTCCTCCAGGACGAGGATAGAGAGGACATCCTGGATGACCTGCGGACGTATTGGGACTTACTCCACGTACCGGTAATCATGGTTAGCGCTGAATCGAGCGAAGGCCTCGATGAGCTTCGCAGTGCACTTGCCGACACATCGACCCTGCTCACGGGTCCATCCGGGGTAGGGAAGTCCTCGTTGATTAACAGACTTACCGATGCACGCCAGCGTGTCGGTGAAATCTCGACAAAGTACCTCAAGGGCAAACACACAACCACCTCATCGATGGTCATCCCGATACCCGAGGGTGGCATGGTTGTCGACTCTCCCGGAATCCGCGAGTTCGGAATTTTCGAACTCGGTAAAGAAGAACTCCCGTTCTACTTCGAGGAGTTTGCAGAGTTTACGCCACAATGCCGTTTTACGCCGTGTTCGCACACCCACGAACCCAATTGCGCCGTCAAGCAAGCTGTCGAAGATAGAGCCATTGATGAGGAGCGGTACGTCTCATATTTGAATCTTATGCACGACATTACGTCGTGAGTTGTATCTTTGCAGCCCCACAAAAGACTGCGATGTGGAGAGGTGCGAGAGTGGTTGAATCGGGCGGTCTCGAAAACCGTTAAAGGAGCAATCCTTTCGAGGGTTCGAATCCCTCCCTCTCCTCTGCAGCTTGGGCGAGTGCTGAAATTGGCAGACAGGCGGGTCTCAGAAGCCCGTGTTCGCAAGGACGTGTGGGTTCAAGTCCCACCTCGCCCACACCATTCTGGTCGCGATCAATCACCGCGACGCTACAGAGTTTACGAGCATTGCTCCTCTGACACACGAAAGCCATCGGAATTCCGTAAATTCCCACCCTTGGGAACGCACAACCGCGTACCAAACGTTGTAAAGCTTTCTACTCATCAGCACACGACCATACCATCATGAGTGTACCGGTAACGAACACGGCGACGATTGAACGCGTTGAGAAGCTCCGTCAGAGCAAGATCTTGCGCGAAGTGCAGGACAAGGACACGGTTGCAATGTTTGAAGATCCGCTTGAGAACGACATGGTTCTCAACATGGGTCCACAGCACCCAGCAACACACGGCGTGTTGCGCGTGCTGCTCCGCCTCGATGGCGAAACAGTGGTAAAGTGCATTCCCGAACTGGGCTACCTGCACCGCGGATTCGAGAAGATCGCTGAGAGCAGTACGTACCACGAGTTCATTCCGCACACCGATCGTTTGGACTACATCTCACCGATGTCGAACAATGTTGGTATATGCCTTGCGATCGAAAAGGCAGCAGGGATTCACGTTCCTGAGCGCGCCACATGGATTCGCATGCTGGTGAGCGAGCTCGCTCGTATCTCGTCGCACCTTCTCGCTATGGGCGCAACGTCGATGGACGTTGGTGCCATGACGGTGTTCCTCTGGACATTTACTGAGCGTGAAAAGCAGTACGATCTGTTCGAGCGCATCTGCGGAGCGCGATTCACGACAAGCTTTGCTCGCATCGGTGGCGTTGCGAATGACATTCCTGATGACGTCATGCGTGACGTCCGTGCGTGGCTCAATCAGCTCCCAGAGCGTATGTCAGAAGTCGAGCGTCTGGTCAATCGCAATCGCATCTTTGTCGATCGTATGGCTGGTGTTGGGTTTATCCCTGCAGACAAGGCAATTGACCTTGGATTGACTGGTTCCACGCTTCGTGGATCTGGCATTCCTCGCGACCTTCGCCGTGATGAACCATACATGTTCTACGACCAAGTAGAGTTTGATGTCATCACACGTAATGATGGCGATTGCTATTCGCGGTACATGGTGCGCAATGCCGAGATCTGGGAATCAATGAAGATCTGCCATCAGGTGCTCGACAAGCTCGAGCAGATGCCACGCACACCGGTGCTTGCAGAGGACCAGCCGCAGCTCGTGGTGTCGCGTAAGCAAGAGATCTACACGAAGATGGAAGAGCTGATCAACGACTTCATGTTGATCAATTTCGGCACAATGCCACCGAAGGGCGAGACCTATACCGCTATTGAATCGCCAAAGGGTGAGCTGGGCTTCTTCATCGTTAGTGATGGCACGGGCCATCCATGGAAGTTGAAGATCCGTTCTCCGTCATCGTCAAACCTGCAGGCCTTGAAGTTCATGGCCGAGGGTGCGATGGTATCGGACGTGGTTGCAATTATTGGTAGCATCGACCCTGTGATGGGTGAAGCCGATAAGTAAGGCTTCCAGTGCCCAGTCCTGAGTCAATTACCCCCGAGCGTCGCGCACGACTCGAGATGGCGCTGCGTCATCGTCAGCCATCGCTTACGGTGGTGTTCGAGAACGTACACGATCCTCACAACGTGAGTGCGGCAATTCGTACGTGCGATGCCGTTGGCGTCGCTGAAGTACATGGCATTTATTACGGACGGACGACGTTCCCCGAGCTTGGCGGAAAGTCGTCGGCCAGCGCTCGCAAGTGGGTGGACGTACACCTGCATCAAACTGTGGACGAATGCTTCGGCAACTTGCGCTCGCGCGGCTTCCGCATCTACACGACCCACATGTCGAGCGACGCCGTATCGTTACACGAACTCGACCTTACCGAGCCTGTCGCACTTGTATTCGGTAACGAACACGATGGCGTCTCAGAGGAAGCCCGCACTGCAGCCGACGGGAACTTCCTCATCCCTCAGGTTGGGATGATCCAATCGCTGAACATTTCAGTTGCGTGCGCTGTATCACTCTTCGAAGCGATGCGGCAGCGCACTGTTGCAGGGATGTATCGTACCTCGCAATACCCGTCGGACGAGCTTGCGCAGCGTCTCGACGACTGGTGCTCGCGATAACGCGAGGTTACTTGTAGAAGACAGCGTTGCGGAGGGCTATCTGTGCCGGTGTTGCAGCAGGGTCGACCTCAATGAAGTGACGTTCAACGTTCTTCACCATCGCGGCTGTTCCTTTGAGTTCCAGAACCTGTCCATTACGACGTACCGTTACGGTGAGTGCATCACCGATCTTTGGCGTACGAAGCTTGTTCATAATGGTCGGTCCAGCTTCAGAGTTGAAGAGCTCTTCGAGAGGTGTGCCCTCCATCGAGACAAGGACGTCTCCAGGTTTAGCGCCCATCGGGTTGTTCTCATCATCAGGACGCAGCACGACCACCATTTCCTTACCCTGCTGAGTAAAGTTTGGCTTGAGTCCGAATCCCGCAACAGTTGTTTGCTTTTCTGGAACGTACTTCCATCCAATCATGCGGAGCACGTCTTCTGATGGCAATGGCTCTGTGCCTTTGATGTGACGGTCGAGATACGAGCGAACAGTTGCATTCGTTACTCGCTCGATGAGGGTAAAGAGTGAGTCATCCTGGAACGGACGGCTAGGACCGTGATCCTGCATGAGGCGGTAGATCACATCACGAAGACCCATCTCGCCGGCTGTAGCATTGCGGATCACAACATCGAGGAAAAAGGCGTTGACAGCACCGTAGGTGTAGACCATTGGGTACAGTTGCTGACCCTCTTCGCTCAGCACATTGCGAGAAAACTCGGTAAAGGAAAAATTCTTCGGAAGGCGCTGTTGCGAGCGCAGATTGCTTTCCATTTCACGACGGAAGCGCTCTTCCTTTGTGCTTGAGTCGTGCACTGGAGCAACCGTTGCGAAGTACTCGGTGGTTCCCTCATAGAGCCACAAGTGCTGCGACATCTTTGGATTGCGGAAATCGAACGCATCGATTTCTTCACTGTGAAGATTGAGGGGCACAAGGATGTGGAGGAACTCGTGAATCGCTATATCGCCGAGTCCGATCGGACGCTTGCTGAAGCCCAAGAAGTAGAACGAACTCTGACTGTGTTCCAGCGCACCCATTGCTGAAGGATCGCGCATCACCTCACGATTGCCACGCCAGAGGTAGAACAAGAAGGCATAGTCCGACACCGGCATCGAAGGCAAGAACTTGGCAATCGTCTTCGTGTACTTCGCAAGCTCCTTTGCATACGTAGGTGCTACCGTATCTGTGCCCGAGTGCGCACACTGTACACGCACGCGAACACCCTCTACCACAAACGACGCAGTATCGGGTAGGGAGTAGAGCACCGGTGAGTCAACGAGATGGTCGTACGAGCTAGCCAGGTACGTATCGAGTGTGTCCGATACACGCGCGATGTTCAGTGCTGACCCACCCAAAAGGTGCTTCGGGTGTCGCACGTTGATTTGGAATGGCACCTTCTGCAATCCATCGATATAGCCGATGATGCCACCATGATTCAGCACGAAAATGCTGTCTGCCTCAAAGCTCGTACCTGCCGGAGCAAACACGCTGATGTTGCTCACGGTATCGTCAAACGTATCCTCCAGCTCGTAGGAGAAGAATCGCAGAGCAGACGCACGTTCAATCACGAACTGTGAGTCCACCGAGCGACGCACCGGCAGCGGACGCCGATTCGAGTCGAGCGCTGTGAAGTTCCTGACGATCTTCCACCAGTTGTGCGATTCATATGTACCAGGCACCGTCACCGGGAACACAACCGTAGCTGTATCCGTGGTCACACGCGGTGGCCAGACAGAGATGCGCACACGATCGTTGATCACGTTCGCGATATCTACATCGATACGGTACCGGTCTGCACGTTGTGCAACAGCCGCCGTGAATTGAAGAGCAGCGAGGGCGAGGAGGAGGAATTTCATAGGCCACAAAAATACGTAGGGTCGACCCTATGTGGTCGACCCGGTGGGTAACGATACCAGTTCACAGATGCGGGGCTGTATTCCCCACGCCTTGCATGTGTGTCGAACGCGATCAGCCCAACGGTGCTGGTCGCGTTCTGGCATGTTTACCCGGACCGCGCGCAAGAGAACATTCTTCTGGGTATGCTCGAGGGCAATGAACTCCTCGAGGTGTGCATCATAGCCAAACGAACGCAACACATCACGGCGCACCGTGTCCGTGAGCAAGTCGCCAAGGCGTTCACGTGTGATACCATCATCAAGAAGGGCACGTGCTTCGTCGGGTACGCTCGGCGAGCGCAGTTGTTGTTGCACGTAGTGGTGGCAGCAGGGGGCGATGATCATCACAGCCGCCTGCATGCGAAGTGCCAACGCAAGCGCGTCATCAGTCGCGGTATCACATGCGTGCAGGGCAATCACAACGTCGCATGAGACTGGTTCAGCGAGTGAGCCAATGGTGCCGCATGTAAATGTTGTGTTATCCATGCCGAGCTCTGATGCGGCATTCCGACAGTGCTCAATGACATGAGGATTTGTGTCGATACCGTGGAGCTTAGCAGCGATACCCTCGCGGCGAAGCAGATACACCAGTGCCAGCGACATGTAGGCCTTGCCACATCCCGCATCAACAATCGACATTGGACGCCCCTTGAGCGATGCAGCAAGCGTTCGTAACTGCGGCATCCATTGCGCACACAAGTGGTTTACCTGACGAAACTTGTCGGCCATTGCGGCCAAGATCATTCCGTCGGCGCTTGCCAGGTCGAGGACCTGGAGAAGATGCGCATCTGCGTCAGTCGTGAGAAGTGTTGCCTTGGTCCGATGGCCAATAGTAAACTGTTCCCATTCCTTGCGGGAAGGGGGCTTCCGAAGTATGGTTGACGTGCGGTTGCCAGATTTGAGCCGTTGAAGGATGACGGAATCTGACTCCGGCGTCTGGATGTGCACCTGTCCCCAGCCGTGCGAGAGTTCCAGCTCGAGAACCTTTTCAGCATCGTTGCCGTACGCGTCGACCGGATCGGTAAAACTCTGCGTACGCGTGAACCGTTCTACATGCACATCCCACCCGTCGGCAGCGCGAGCTGCCGTAACAACGACACGCTTCCAGGGGCTGCCGATAGGTGGCTTCGAGCATGTGGCGATGAAGATCTTCGTTTCCGAAACGAGTGATGTCATGCCACGAAGATAGACAGGCAACGCCTGTCCTTCGTTGAACTATTCCTCCGTGACAACAATCGTCTGTCGTACAATCCCATTGTCTATTTGCAGTTCTACCACGTACACACCCGTCGCTGGCGCATAGGAGGTCTGATACG
>CAJAIA010000021.1 GCA_903939735.1 uncultured Ignavibacteria bacterium | reverse complement strand
GAGGAACTCACGGCGCACGCACAGGCTACATATGGCGAACTCGCACGTGATCTTGGTGTGCCGTTATGGAAGGACTGGTCGCTTGTGCGTGTGTTTCGCACGGAGATGATGCGCACGTGGTTCGAGCAACGCCGCGATCGCGGCGAACTTGATCATCTAGCGGTTGAAGCACTGGCTCCGGGAACGCATAGCGGGATAGAAATGCAACACGGTGGCTTTCGACATGCCGGCGTAGCAACTGTGCATATGACTGCTCTCCTTGCAGCAATGCGCGCGAGATATGCAGATGCATTCATCGATGCGCCTGCGCAAGATGCCGATGTGGTCATCACGTGTACCGGCACAGCCGTGCTTGAAGATCCAAACTGGTCCTGGTTACCCATCGAGCCATCAAAGGGTGAGATCCTGGATGTGCGCATTGATGGTGATTACTGCGACTACATTCGTACGAATGGTACGTGGATTCTCCCATGTGGCGACTCATTGTTCCGTATCGGTGCAACGCATGATTGGGATGATCGCGATCCCTCGCCAACGCATGCAGCACGTCTGCAATTGTTGGAAGAGGCGTCAAAGCTCGTTGCAGGGACTATCACCGTTCTCGGTCACCGCGCCGCACTCCGTCCGTCAACGAAATTCAAACGTCCGCTTGTAGGACGTCATCCGCTGCATCCAACACATGCAGTCTGTACGGGCTTGGGTACAAAGGGTGCACTGCAGGGCCCTTGGGCGGCGCATCAGATTGTCCAGCATCTCGTCAATGCAGCACCGCTAGATCCCGAGATAGACATCGCACGTTGGTGGAAGCCATGACTTCAAGCTCAATCCTCTACACCGTTCACACGCTCCTGCAGCGCGCAATCACGCCGGGCGATGTTGTGATTGATGCAACGGCGGGGAATGGTCGTGATACGGTGTTCCTTGCCGACTGCGTTGGTCCCACGGGAACGGTCTATGCCTTCGACATTCAAGAGCCAGCGTTGCAGGCAACCGCAATCGCAACGTCGAATCTTGCAGCACGCGTGCGGTTGGTGCATGCCGGACATCATGCGATGCTAGATCACGTTGATCCCGCCGATGTCGGCCATGTCGCTGCAGTCGTGTTCAATCTCGGCTACCTCCCCGGCGGCGACAAGGCGATTATGACCACATCAGAGACGACTATCGCCGGTGTCGAACAAGCACTCACGATCCTACGTCCCGACGGTATGCTGGTTGTTGTATGTTACAAGCATGATCATGGACAGTGTGAGTATGAGGCGCTCCGAGAGGTGCTCCAATCGATTCCACAGCGACAGGCAAGCGTGCTCGAATACAACTTCATCAATCAGATGGGGAATCCTCCAATGGCATTCGTTGTTATCAAGCAACCATTATAGAAAGAACGACAATGAACTTCGTTGCAAGCATTCTCCTCACATGTCTCATGGTAATTCCAATGTCTACACTTCATGACTTCACGATCGAAACAATTGACGGTAAGCAGCGCAACCTCTCGGAATACTCCGGGAAGGTAGTCCTTGTTGTCAATGTGGCATCGTTCTGCGGATACACAAAGCAGTATGCTACACTCGAGGAGTTGTACCAACGCTACAACAAGCAAGGACTCGTCATTCTCGGCATTCCTGCGAATGACTTCGGAGCGCAAGAGCCAGGCACAAACGACGAGATCGCCGCATTCTGCTCGACGAAGTACAACGTGACCTTCCCAATGTTCGGCAAGATGGTTGTGAAGGGTTCTGAGAAGTCACCGCTGTATGCGTGGCTCACAAGTGGCGGTGGCAACGCGCAACTCACGGGTGAAGTCGGCTGGAACTTTGAGAAGTTCTTGATTGGCAAGAACGGCGCAGTTATCTCCCGCTACAAGAGCAACGTCGAGCCATTGTCATCACAACTCACAGCTGCGATTGAAGCTGCATTGGCAGCTAAGTAAGTGTATGAGGTTGTCGTAGTTTTGGGACTGTGAATCCCATCCGTCTGAATACCCTGCTCAATTTGCCATACCCATTGGTGCTTGCTTCGCAATCACCACGTCGCTCAGCATTGCTGAAGCACGTGGGCTTCGAGTTCTCAACCGTTGTTCCAGATGTTGATGAAGATGCCGTCCCGACCGATGGTGCTCCGTCGACCTATGTTGAGCACCTCGCTCTGCTTAAGGCACAACGTGGAACATCTATGATTGCGCATGATGCAATCGTGATTGGGTCGGACACAACCGTGGTGCTCGACGGCAAGGTTCTGAACAAACCAGTCGACGCTGACGATGCATGCCGTATGCTGCGGATGCTGAGCGGACGCACACATACCGTGTACACCGGACTTGCACTCGCAACGCGAAGCGCTTCGCCGCGTTCCGTGTGCACCTCACGATCGACCGATGTGACGTTCCGCGAACTATCCGACGATGAAATCGCAGCGTATGTTGCAACAGGATCGCCACTAGATAAAGCTGGCGCGTACGGCATCCAGGACGACTTTGGCGCTGTGTTCGTTTCGAGTGTGCATGGTTGTTACTACACCATCGTTGGTCTGCCGCTCGAGCTCTTGTACACAACCTTGCGTTCGTTCGTAGCTGAGGAGCGTGCGTGAAGAAGCGCGATCTGCATCACTGGACGCTGCTTGCACCCTGGGTTGTTACGCTTGGTGTGTTCTGGGTGTATCCGTTGGTCTACGCACTCGTACTCAGTTTCTCCGAGTACCGCACACTAACAAATGAGATCACGCTTGTTGGTTTCGACAACTACAAGAGGGCGTTCGCCGATGATACGTTCTGGCGTGCGCTCTGGAATACTGCAGTGTTCACCGTGGGAACAGTCCCGGTGACAACCGCGCTGGCGCTACTCCTGGCAAGCGCTGTGCGGACTCAGCACCCGAAGCTTGCGAGTGTGTTTCGTGCGTCATTCTTCTTGCCATCTGTTACATCCCTTGTGGTGATCGCTCTGGTGTTCACAAACCTCTATGCACGCGATGGCTACGTCAACGTTATCTGCGGGATGATGGGGGTTTCGTATCCGGCGAATGGTTGGTTGCTTGATCAGCATACTGCGCTTGCGGCCATAATGGCCATGGATGTATGGATCTCGGCAGGATACTACATGGTGCTCTTTTTGGCCGGGATGGAGGCGATTCCGAAGGACCTCTATGAGGCGGCAGAGCTTGCAGGTGCGCGGCCTTGGCAACAGTTCTGGCGCATCACGCTTCCGATGCTTCGCTCAACAATGCTCTTCGTTGTGGTGATCAACAGCATTAAGTCCTTCCAGATCTTTGTTGAAGTCTATGTGATGACGAAGGGTGGTCCGCTCGGATCTACCACAACGCTCGTCTACGAAGTCTATCATCAAGCGTTCGAACAGTCCGACTCAATGGGCTATGCGAGTGCCATTGCATATCTGATCTTCGTCATCCTGCTTGTGGTATCGTTTGTTCAAATGCGTCTTCTCCGGGTGCGATCATGATTGTTGGACTATTGGCTATTGGCGTGGTTGCATACGTCGTTGGATGTATCCCGACAGCGTGGATCGTAATGAAGCTGCGCAACGGTTCGGATATTCGAACGGAAGGCTCGGGTAATGTTGGTGCGCGCAACTTCTATGAGCTCACGGGAAACAAGCCACTCGCAATTCTCATCGCGGTTATCGATGCAGTAAAGGGTGCAGCAATCGTTGCTGCTGTTACGTGGCATCATCCTGATCAGTTCATTGCGGCCGCAACAGCTGCGACGTGTGTCGTGATCGGACACAATTGGAATGTCGCTCTTGGTGGTAAGGGTGGCCGCGGGCTGGCAACTGCGTTGGGCGTATTCGCCGTCCTGAATCCAGTGTTTATCGTCATTTGGGGTGTTGCCTACCTCACGGGATACTACGTTATTCGTCGCAACATCCACATCGCAACGGTTGTTGCCTGTATCGGCACGGCCGTGTTGGCGTGGAGTACACCTGATAATGCCATGACGGCGACAACGCGCATTGCAGTGCCGGACGCAACATCGATGCGTGTTCTTATTGCTGCTGTGTGTTTTCTACTCTTTGTGCGGCAGATTGAGCCGGTGCGCGAGTTCCTTCGCACGTCTAGCTTTAGCGACGACGAATAATCTCGGCATGAATCTGCTGTGCTGCCGTTACAGCGTCGTGTTCGCCAATGACGGTTAGCAGAGTCGTTTGCGTTGAACCCACTGACGTTGCTAGCACGTGGCAATCTCGCAACGCATGCATCACGGCAGCAACCAGTGTCGCGTCCCACGCACCTGTGCTACACACCGCAAGTACGCCGCACGGCACTGGTTGGATGTGATGTGCTTCGCAGAGGGCTGCAAGTGCTTGCTCGTGTTCTGCTGTTGTGCAACGAACGACGAGGAATCCGGTATCAATCGCATCGGCGCACACCGCAACTGCATCACGGAGTCCATCCGCTGCTCGCATGTGTGCAAGTACGTCTGTCGACGCGCGTACGTGATGGCATTCGCGAAGCAAGGATAAAGCCGCAATGTGCGAGTCGCCTTGCGCAGCGCTATCGATGATTGTTGTTCCCGGCTCGTGTGGGGCAAAAGTGTTGAGGATGCGTACAGGAATGGACGCAGAGACCGCAGGAATGATCGTCTCCGGGTGAATCACTTTTGCGCCGTACAGCGCGAGCTCGCGTACATGCTGGAAGCCGAGCGATGCAATTGGCACCGCATCAGGAATCACACGTGGATCGCATGTGTAGATACCACTCACATCTGTCCAAATCTCAATCACCGAGGCGTCGCATGCCCATCCGAGAAGGGCTGCTGTGTAGTCCGACCCACCACGCCCAAGCGTTGTTGTGCGATGATCAGATGTCGCTCCGATGAATCCCTGTGTAATGGTTAGTGCCGCTGGACCAGTGCGCAACGCAGCGCATTGATCGCGCGTTGCTTGCATGTCGACAGCTGCATTGCCATACGATGCGTCGGTGCGAATGAGCTGTCGTGCATCAACGAGCTCTGCCGCGATCCCTTGGTGGACGCAGATAGCGTGGAGGATCGTTGTGCTCAGACGTTCACCGAACGAGACAACCGTATCGCGCGATTCGTCGGTGCATTCGCCCAGGATGGACAGCGCATCGAGATACGCTGTGAGCTCGTCACATAGCGCGTCGATGCTAGCGTGTGCCTCGCAGATGTCTGATACAGCATCCGTGAGAATTGCGTGATGACGTGATCGCAGACCTTGTTCGATCTCGGCGTTGCGCATGCTTGCAAGAGCTAGCAGCGTGTTGGTGGTGCCCGATGTTGCAGAGGCAACGCCAACCACAGAGCCATGCGCAGCAATACGACCGCGAAGGATCTCTGCTACCGACAGCATCGCGTTTGCGTCGCGTACGGACGTTCCACCGAACTTCGCAACGATCATACTTACTCTTCTATCGAGAAAAACGTCGAGAGATGTTCAACCTTTGGTACGTGCACCACAATGCGATCTTCGACCAACGACGCAACAGCCTTCTTTGCGCGCGCAAGATCGACGCCGCGTCGGTAGGCAAAGTGCCAGACATCCATCGGACCTGTTGAGATTTCGACGGTAAGCGCCTGTTCAGGGGAAAGAGATCCTCCGGCAAGGAAGCGCGTCCGCACGGCCTCGACGAAATCTGTGGACTCGCGTTCCAGCAGCATGTCGGGCGTGAAGAAGTAGTTGTCGACCGTCTGCAAGTCGCAGATAGGGAACGAGCCTTCCGTACCTGTACCGCGGAACTCCGGAAGAAATGCCAACGATACACCGTAGAGCGAATCGGGTGCTTCCGACCAGAGATCACTCCACACTGTTGGGTCGGCCTCGCGAAGCCAATCGTGAAACGCGCGCTCATGCGACGGTAGTCGCATCAAGGTAGTCGAGCCAAACTGCTCGATGATTGCCGCTTCGTCCTCGGCTGACATCGATGCGAGCTCTTCGTCGGTGAAATCCACCGGAGTGCCTGCATCGGTCGCGTGTTGGATGCGTTCGATCAATGTTGCGCGATCGGTCATGCTGTTGTGTTCTCCTTGCGACGCTTGAGCCACATGCCAAGACCGGCCAGGCCAATCAGTGCCGCAGCCAGATTCGATGCGATGCTGATCGTGCGACCTTGATCAAACGATGGGCTTTGGTAACGGAATTCAATCGTGTGCGAACCGGCTGGGACAACAACACCGCGGAGGAGATTGTTGACCTTCACCATTGGTGCTTCTGCGCCGTCGACATAGGCATGCCATTCGTCGTAGTACACTTCGCTTGCAACGAGCAGACGTGATGTCGCTGACGTCGTGGCGATCTTCATTGCTTGATTGCTTGTGCGAGGTTCAACGCGAACCGTTGCCGTTGAGTCGACGCCCGGCTGCACTGATAGCGGCGCTCCCACATACGCTGTTGTGCGCGCATTGAAGTCGCCGTCGCGCATGTGGTCTAGGATTGCACGCGAGTTGGATTCCACGCGCAGCGTATCGACGAACCATGCGCGCGGAAGCATTGAGCGGTTCTCGTACACAAGCGTACGTCCGTCAGCCGATTGGAATACCGGAGCAACGTTCTGATACAGAGGTTGATCGGCAATGATGAACTTTACGTTCAGCATATCCCACAGGAATGGGTTGTAGACCATTGAGTTGCCGGGCATTGGTTCGCGACCAGGACCTGGTCCGGCCACATCAAGCATGTCTTGATAGATGCGCAGCTTTGCCGAAGAGTATCCATGCACGTGTTCAACGAAGTGATACGCCCACCAGTTCGGTGTTGGCAGACGTGTGAGGTCGGCAATGCGAGCCCCCTTGGTATTCGTCGTGATAAAGCCCACGAGATCGGCACGTGACTCGAACACGTTCTTTTCCGGCGATCCCTTCTGTGGCTCATACGGACGCTTGTCGACGCGCCAGAGGTCGACGATGAGGAGCAACAGGAATACCGCCATGGCGACGTTTGGCTTGACGGTTCCACGGACGACTAGGATCGTCAGGAGTGCGAATGCTGCAAGTACCAGGGCGCTTGTGCGAGCATCGCTGCTCATCTCTGCGTAGGTGAGCTTTGCACGTTCGGTACGGTAGCTCACGTACTGAGGATTCGAGAGCGTTTGCGCGTCGACCTTTTCGTCGAGCGCATTCGAGACCTTCGACGTGTAGGATGTTTCGCCGACTGACATGAACAGGACGAATGCAAGTGCCGCAGCGCTTGCAATGCCGAGCACCTTTACGCGACGTTTGTTGTCGGCCGACGCAGCGCTGTTCCATGTGAAGATGGAAGCAAGGCCGTATCCTGCGAGAACAGGCGCGGCAAACTGGAGAAGGCACAACGCCATCGATGGCGCGCGGAATTTATTGAACGCCGGTACGCCGTTGTAAAAGATGTCGTACAGGAGTGGTGCGTTCTTTCCAAAGGACAGCAGCAACGAAAACACGCCCAGTACGATCAGGAAGATCACAAACGGATCGCGACGATAGCTCCATGCACCGATGATAGCCAGCAAGAGAACGCCGATGCCCATGTAGTTCGCAGCATCTGTAAACGGCATCTGACCCCAGTACAGGTTGTCGCGCTGTTCCTTCTTCGATCCCGGCGGTGTTACGCCGAGATTGCCGAATCCGTAGTAGTTCGGGATCAGGAATGTGAGGGTTTCTTCCGGTGAGAACGACCAGTTCGTTGCGTACTCGTAGTCGTTGCCGCCAGTCTGATCAACCTGCTGTGTTTGTGATTGCACCAGCGGCGCTGAACCGCGTGTTGATTCCGGTGTGTAGTCACGTGTAGCAAGGAACATGTCGGCATGCGTGCCTAGTGCAATCACCCCAGCGAGGGCGAGTCCGCCCCCTGCCTTTACCACATCCAGCCAGCCTTGCTTCGATATCGCACGAGCAACCAGCTCGGTGACCATGTAGAGGGCTGTTGCGCATCCGATGTAGAACATCATCTGAGGGTGCGTTGCAGTAACGAGCACCACAAGCGGTAGGATGAGCAGGAAGAGGTTCGCGAGTGTAAAGCGCTCGCGGAGACGTTCAAGCGCGAGGAGAATCCACGGAAGCGTTGCCATCGACACAGGCTTTGTGCTGTGACCGATCATGATCCATACGATCACAAACGTGCTGAAGATCGCAGCAAGCGATGAGAACACACCGATCAAACGTGTATGCCCCTTGACACGCATCAGCGTGTAGACGCCCCAACCGTAAATCGTGTACCACATTGCCAGTCGCCACGTGTCGTTCCCCGTTGCTTCGCCGAGCGAGCGCGGGATCGAAAACAACAGTCCGCCCAGCATATCCCAGGTGCGTTCACCAGCGGCCAGGAAGGACGCAAGCGATGGCATGCCCGAGAAAATGTAAGGCATCCAGAGAGGGAACTCTCCAGCGTTCTTGGCTTCCTCGAGGTACGGAATGAACGAGTAGAAGGCAAGGTTGTCGCCCCCGCTCATGAAGTTCTTGCCGCCGAAGAGCGCGTCAGCGAAGAACACCACAACGGCGAGAAAGATGCCGCCGTAGGCGAGAATATTCTTCCACTGATCCTTCATGCCGGACGTGGTGCGAGACGTGGCAGGTGATGCCATGAATTCAGCTCCGTAGTAAGAGTAATGACAAGTGACAAAAGTACGTATGTTCAGGCATCACAAGTCAGCGAGGCGCGCATGATTGATCTATCGCCACACCTTTCACCACTGACGTTTGAGGATGCTGCGCATCTTCTGCGGCGTACGACACTCAATCCCACGTGGGACGCGATCACGCGTCGGGTTGGCCAGACGGCATCGACCGTTGTTGCGGAGCTGCTCGTAGCTGAGCCAGCCCCTGGCGAGCCAGCATGGGCAAACGACCCACCAGAGATTACCGACTTCGGCATGGCTGCTAAGCTGTGGCCGGAGCTCCAGCAGTGGTGGGCAGATGCAGCTATGCGCCGCGCGTCACTTCGCGAGCGTATGGTGATGCTCTGGCACAACACGTTCACCACAGACTATATCACGGCCTACTATGCGCAGTGGATGGTTGGACAAAGTCGCATGCTCCGAGCCAACGCGTACGATTTCCGGGCGCTAGCAACGGGTATTATTGCCGACCCAGCGATGCTTCGGTACCTCAATGGCGATCAGAGTATCAAGGGCAATCCGAACGAGAATTTTGCGCGCGAGTGGTTCGAACTCTTTACGCTCGGTGTCGGTAATTACACGGAACAGGATATTGTCGAGGCATCGCGCGCCTTCACGGGTTGGCGCATCAGCGGATTGAAGGGCACATATACCAAGGGGCTCGCAGATCTCGGCGACAAGACCATTCTGGGTCAGACCGGACCATGGGAATGGTCGGACGTTGTGCGCATCACCTTCGAACATCCCGCCTGTGCACGCTGGGTAGCAGCGAAGCTGCTGCGAACATTTGTCACGTACTATCCATCGCCAGAAGACATCGAGGCGGTTGCGGTACTTGTGCGCACCAACAACTACGATCTCTCACGCGTTCTCGCCGTGCTACTCGCGTCGAAGGGCTTCTTCGATGCAACCATTCGCGGATCGCTCATCAAGAGTCCGGCTGATCTCGTGATTGGCCTCGCTAGTATGTGTGGCGCTACGACGCTCGACCGTGCCTACATCGTTGCGTCGATGACGCGGCTATCACAAGAGCCGTTCTATCCGCCGACAGTGCAAGGTTGGCAGGGGCATCATGCATGGATCACGACATCGACGTTTCCGCTGCGTCAGCGATTTGCCGAGAGCTTCATCGACGGCAAACAGTCGGGCGTCGCTACGCGGCTTGCTGACACAGCAGGCAAGGCACTCACGCCTGACGTTGTAGCGGTTGTTCGGTCGCTGCCGAATCCGCAGGACGCTGTTAAGGTTGTCGAGCAGATCGCTGCGCTCATGCTGCCTGTGCCTACAACGCAGCAGCAGCGCGATGTCTTGCTTGAGATCATGCTCGCCGGTGCACAAGTGTATGAGTGGGATGTGAATGCACCATCTGCTGTTCAGCGCATCAAGTTCTTGATGCAAGCAATTGTTCGTATGCCCGAATATCAACTGATGTGAGCGAAGCGCCATGAAACGTCGTTCTTTCCTTCGCGTTGCCGCACTGCCTGCAGTGATCAATTCGTTCACTGTACGTGCACTCGCTGGCGGTGATCCGATTCTGCATCAGTTGCTGGAGGAGCAGGATCGTGTGCTCATCCTCATTCAGATGCAGGGTGGTAATGATGGTCTCAATACGGTGATTCCGTACACCGATCCTCTTTACTATCAACGTCGGCCAACGATTGCGATTTCAAAATCAAAAGCCCTTCGCATCAACGACTCGCTAGGATGGCATCCGGCGCTGCGCGGGTTCCGCGACGCGTTTGATGCCGGAAACTTGGCGGTGATTCAAGGCGTGACATATCCGAATCCGGATCGCTCGCACTTCCGCGGCACCGACATCTGGTTGACAGCGACAGATGCGGATGTGTTCGGAGCGACAGGGTGGATCGGACGCTACTTGCAATCTGTTGCGCCACAGTATCCAACGGAACTTCCAGCGCACCCACTTGCAATCCAGATCGGCACATCGGTATCGCTTGGCATGCTCGGCACAGCAGGTCCCATGGGGATTACCTTCCGCGATCCCGATGAGTTTTATCGACTCGTCAATGGAGGCGGCGGCAATGATGAAGTGCCAAGTAGCGCACAGTCGGATACACCGGTAGGTCGTGAGATCTCGTTCATGCGTAGCGTGGCGCGTAGCGCAGATGTCTATGCTGCTGTTGTGAAGCAGGCCAACGACAAAGCAGGTGCGCCGTCGGGCTCGTATCCATCGACTGACATCGGCGCTAAGCTCCGTGTTGTGTCGCAGCTGATTCGCGGTGGATTGCAATCGCGTGTGTATCTAATCTCGTGGGCGAACAACAACTTCGATACACACGCCAATCAAACAGCATCTGATGACAGCACGCGTGGCGCACACGCATCGCTCCTTGCAGAGCTTGGTGATGCTGTGTCGTCGTTCATGACAGACATGAAGCAACAGGGTCACGACAAGCGTATTGCTGGCATGACGTTCAGCGAGTTCGGACGTCGAGTCGCTGAGAACGGCAGCGTTGGTACAGATCACGGCACTGCTGCACCGTTGTTCGTCTTCGGTGCAAACGTCAACGGTGGTGTGTATGGAGCTAATCCGAATCTGACGAATCTCGACGACCGTGGCGATCTGCTGATGGAGTACGACTACCGCAACATCTATGCGAGCGTGTTGCTCCAATGGTTCGGCACAACGCCAACCCTCGCGCAGCAGTTGCTGTTGCGCGATATGTCGGCCAACGCGCCGCAGATCTTCAAGACACCAACGTCAATCCAAGATTCGTCGTCAGCACAATCTGCCTTTATCCGTGTATCGCCAAACCCTGCGAGCGATGTGCTCACTGTTCGCGCACGCACTGAGGTTGGAGCCAATGCATCAGTCACGCTGTCAGATCTGCGCGGACGCACATTGCTGGGAGCCGAGCTCAACGTGTTCTCATCAGAGGCCACGCTTGATGTGCGTGCTATCCCAGCAGGCGCATACGTTGTATCGCTCACGGTGAACCGCGCCGTCACCCACACCATCGTCCAAATCCAACGATAGACCATGAAGAATGCCTACCTCGTCGTCCTGTGCATGATAGCGTTCGGAACCGTTGCGACAGCGCAAGTGCTTCAGCAGCCGTACTCATTTGCCATCACGGATCGCACCAAGCTCGATACAGGCCTCATCGCCACGCCGCGCGAAGTAGCTGGTGCACGCGGTCGTGTTGTGCTCACGCCTGACGGACATCTCGGGTTTGCTGATGGATCGCGTCTGCGCATTGCCGGGACGAATCTTCAGTGGAGTGCGTTGTGGCCTGATAGTGCGCAAGCGATTGCGATGGCCGCAAGGTTCCAAGCTCTCGGTATCTCGTGCGTGAATCTCTCAACGTTCGATATTACATGGTGGGCAGGCGGATCGATCCTTGCTGATGGACCAACGACACTTGGTAACGGACTCTCTGCTTCGCAGATGAAGAAGCTCGATTGGTTCTTGCATCAGTTACGTCAGCATGGCGTTTACTACGTGTTCACGTTCCATAGCGCTTGGCAACCTCGCAGCGGTGATGGCGTGCGCCAACCTGATTCACTTGGGTGGGGATCACGCATGCCGCTGATCTTTGATCCCGTAGTGCAGCAGCAACATCGCGGCATCATGCGTCTGTTGCTCTCGCACGTGAATCCACATACGGGACTAGCCTACAAGGACGACCCAGCGCTGGCCTACATCGTAGCTGCAGAAGATGCGTCGCTGATGGCATACTGGTTGTATTCCGGTGACATCGTGCGACCGAATGGAACCAACGCAATACATACTGGCTCACAGCACTATGCACTTGTGGATTCGCTCTGGCATGGATGGCTGCGAACAAAGGGCTACGCAAGCGACGCTGCTCTCGAGGCTGCCTGGAGAGTTGTGCCGCCATCAACAGAAAACGTGCTCCGAAATCCTGGCTTTGAGGACCCATTTAGCTCTGCATGGCAGCTGTCTGTAAACACGAATCAGGGTGCGCAGGCAATCCTGCAACTCAGCGATGCAGACAAGGTCGAAGGCACTTCGTCGGCACGTGTGCGCATTGGTACGCTCGACGAGGGACGCATTTCCTATGGCATACAGTTGTATCAGCGCGTTACACAGCTCCGCCGCATGGGCCGGTACAGCGTGGCGTTCTATGCGAAGACGACGAAGCAGCGTGGTTCACGGACGGCGCAAGTGTATGTCTACAATGGGACGTTCCCATACGATTGGTTCGGTCTCAACGAAACATTTACGCTTACGTCGGAGTGGAAGAAGTACACGTTCACATTTGCCTCGCGTGCATCTGACGAGACAACCGCAAACTTCTCGATTTTCATGGGTGCTGATAGCGGCGATGTCTTTGTCGACGATGTCCAAATGCGTGAAGTCGCGATGCCGGGGCTCGCGCTAGGGGAGAGTCTTGCCTCCGGCAACATCCGACGTTCGCTCGTCAGTGACGCAAGCGTGTCGCCAGTGCGCATGCGCGACAACTCGCGGTTTAACCATGAGCAGCTTACGACATTTTATGCGCGCGTTCATTCGTTCGTGCGCGACTCGCTGCGTTCGAACGTGTTGTTGTGTCCGTCAAGGAACATGGTGAGCTACTGGGATCTCACAGCAGCCCCTCAGTACGACGTCTTTGGTGCGAGTGATTGGCGGAACACTCCGGCGTCCATGCTCAATGAAGCCTACGGCGGTACAGTCTACGCAGCGGCCCAGGTGCGTCCGAAGGGCAAGGCCTTCGTGATGCACCATACCTCAATCGCGCACCCACGTCCGTATGCAACCGACCTTGCAATGCTGTTCCCAGCGTATGCTGGTGTGCAAGATTGGGATGGCGTCTTCTTCTCGTCATGGTCAGACTATGCGGTTGCTGGATCAGACAAAATCGATTCAAACTCATACTGGCACATCTACGACAAGCCGCAGATTCTCGCGCTGCTTCCCATCGCGAGTGCGCTTATTCGTACAGGCGCTGTAGCGCCAACAGTGAAGGAACTCCTCATCGACAACACGCGTGAAGTGATCGATCAACCATCGTTGCATGTCACGAATGCATTTTCACTGTCGATCGGCACTGACGGACGTATTCCGTTGTTCCGTCGCACGGCAATGAACCTTCCGTTCGCAACTACCGAGTCGGTACTTCCACAGCGAGACATCTCAGCGCTCAGTGATCAAGTTGACGTATCGGCGCTTGATGCAGAGAATGAGCAAGTGTATTGGAATGCAGCAAACGCAACGTTCCGCATCGTGTCGCCGCGTGTTGTAATGGTTGGTGGAGGGGGCGTCGGACGGATCGCGACATTGCCGTCGATGATCATCGAGCAAACCACCGCCGGAAGCCCTCCCGTTGTTGGTGTTGCATCCTTGACCAGTGAGCCCATCACCACCTCGCCACGTAGCCTGCTTGTTGTCAGCACGCGCGCATTGAACACCGGCACCGTATTCGACGAGTCCAACGGGAATGGCACGTTCACCACGTGGGGCAAAGCACCACTCTTGATGGAAGGTGTCGGAATGCGCATGAGTATCACTGCGCCATTATTCGACACACTCAAAGTTCAACCGCTCAATACATCGGGTGTTGCACAAGGCGCAGCTACCATTGTTGAGCCACGCAGCGGCGGACGCTTCACGTTCAGTGTGCAGCCAAACGTTGCGCAGACACCGTGGTATCGACTCGAATTCTCGCGTGCAACGACGAGCGTAAACGACGCCATTGTTGGTGCGTCGCTCCGCATTGCGCCACAACCATCAACGGATGGACAGCTTCACATCGGTGCGAGTGAGCAGGTTGTTGCGATTGACGTGCTTGACATAAACGGTTCCGTCGTTCGCGAACGCATCACAGTTATGCCTGACGTGTTATCGGTCAGCATTGAAGATCTCGCGTCAGGGGTCTACATCGTGCGTGCGCATCTACGCGACGCCTCAATTGCAACACGCACAGCGGTTGTCATCCGCTGATCAATCCATAAACAAATACGGACGCCAGGTCTCGTCGACCTTGCCGAGGTAGTGCTTCAAGAACAGCACGTGGTGCGGCTTCCGAGGCGGGGTTACGTAGTAGTGACGTATTGTGTTGCCGTGTGAATTGGTGTATGTTCGGTAAACGGTAGGGGTGTTGATAACGATGTCATGATAAAGGCGAGCGGCATGTTTCGTTCGCGTTGTGTTTTATTTTTTTCGGAGTGGTTATGATCTACGGAATTCGTGTGTTCATGCATGCATTGCGGCGAGGCTTTAGGAATGGCGGGGCGGGGGGGCTCACCCGACTAGTGTTCCTCTGTAGTGTCATGTCGGTTGGAATCAACGTGTTGGCTCACGCGCAGAACGTTACGGCAAGTGCCACGGTAGTGAAGGAAGCATGGTGCGACTGTGATGGTGAGGTAAGGCTGACGATCAGTGGCTGCCAAGTAGGCGGAATCTATCGGTTTTCTGCAGGCAGCTTCAGCAACGTGCTGTATGAGGTTCCGATCCTGATGGGAGGACCGAACACCATACATCATGACTTGACCGGTCTTTGTGCTGGTACATACTCTTTCTCGATGTATCGGTCGAACATGCTGCTGAATGATGGGTCTCGATTATGGGGCCTCATCGGCACCGTAACTGTCGTCGTACTGGGGCCTGACAAGTACCTCTCCGCAACAACCCAAGTACAGAACGGCAACTGCCTTGGCAGTGGCACTGCTGTGACAACACCAGACGGTGGTAATGGCGGCAATAGCTTTGTTCTTGAGTGGTGGGATGAGGCGCAGGGGATCTGGCGTGACGCAGAACTTCTTGGGAAAGGCACACAGCAGGGCGCAAACTCCACCGGGTTAGTCAACAGTCGCTACCGTGTCAAGGTTGTCGATAGCCGTGGCTGCGTGGTGTACAGTGAGTTTACGATTGCCGGGCAGGGTGGACCGGTGGATTTCACGCTTGTGAAAGAGGACACACCGTGCAGCGGCACCGGCAGCGGCAGCGCGTCGATCTCCAGCATCACAGGAACCACCAACTACACCATCACGTGGAGTCCGGGCGGACCTAGCGGCAATGCCAGTGCATGGAATTCGATGCCTCCCGGTTCATATTCGGTCACCGTCACGGATGTTGCCACGGGATGTTCAAAGACGATTCCGTTTGTTATACGGCAGCGCAACGCGGTGAGTGCCTCTGTGGCGGTTCGGCAGTCGGGCTGCGCAGGACCGAACACCGGCCGAATCGAGGTTGTCAACCCAAGTGGAAAGGGAGAGCTCACCTACACATGGAGCCCTTCGGTCAGCAACAGTGCGGTTGCTGATAATCTCGCGCCTGGTACCTACACGGTGACGGTTACCGACGAGGATGGGTGTTCCTGGCAACAGACCGTGGTGATCGCTGCCGTGCAGCCACTTGAGTTTTCGTTCATGTCGAAGAACTTTCGGAATGCACAGAATGATTGCCGCGGAAGAGCTACGATCGTCATCGAAGGTGGCACGCCACCGTACGCCATCACGTGGTTGTCGCCGAGTAACTGCGCCGATCTCGTATGTGAAGGCCCCGCACCAGGGATATACACCGCGGAGATTGTCGATGCGAATGGCTGTAGAGTATCACAGTCGATCGAGATTAAGTGCACAGCATCTAGGATTATCGGCATTTCGCCCAATCCGTTTAACGGAAGTGTGAGTGTCGAGTTCAACATCGAAGACGCGCACAATGTTGCGTTCCGTCTATTCGACGGGGGCTTCCAGCCGGCAGCGGAACAGTACATTGGACCGAGGTCCGCTGGTACGCACACTGAGACGCTGGCATTTCCGGGGTTGAGTTCCGGCACGTACTATCTCAATCTTGTACTTGATGGTGAAGAACAGGAAGACCTCCTGTTGATTGTAAAACTGTAATGCCTGTTCACGTGAATGATGTAAGCACGATTTCACACCAATGCATGAGCATCACACCGGCACGCGTTGCCGGTGTGATCTCGGCATTGCTGCTGTTGTTATGTGCTACCACAAGCGTCGCTGGCGAGCAGCACATAGGTGGTGCTGGCTGTGTGCGTCCGATAGGTTCACTGAAGAGTGCAAAGGCGGAGGCATCTGTACAGTTCGCGCGGGAATACCTTGTAACGGCCGGAGCATTCCGGCTGCGCATCCGTGA
Organism: uncultured Ignavibacteria bacterium; assembly: GCA_903939735.1. Taxonomy (GTDB): domain Bacteria; phylum Bacteroidota; class Ignavibacteria; order Kapaibacteriales; family Kapaibacteriaceae; genus UBA10438. The sequence continues at coordinate 17,396 of CAJAIA010000021.1, read as the reverse complement.
TACCGACGGGTTCTTCTCGAGCACCGAGCCATGGGGAACGATTACGCTCGGTGAACGCAGACGCGAGGTGCTCGAAGAGGTCTTTGTTGATATGACATCGACCTTTGGCCTTTACAGGTTCAACGAGAGTATGCCTGATACGGTGTTGTGCCGGATCGACATCGAGGGGCGACGCCTCGTTGATGAAGAAGCTGCCGGTTGGGCTGAGCCAGTGTTCGTTGCATCCGAATACGAGCGGGATGCCATGGTCGATGTCGCACCATTGCAGATACTGCGCCGGCGCCTCCTGCCCAGCGAGCGCCTGTTGGCGAGAGATGCACCGCACGGCTACATTGTAGTGAACACGGCCAAGCCCTTTGGCGCAGAACTCGATGGCTGCCCATCAAACGCTATCGATCTGTATTCGGTGGTTCTGCACGAACTGGTGCACGTGCTCGGTGTTGCGTCGATTGCCGGACTCGAGTGCCGTGACGTAGGAACCCGGCATCGAGTTCCGTATGCCAGCCGCTGGGATGGTCTGCTGCAGGTGCGCCAGCAGGAGCCGTTTCTGGCGCCTACATGCGGCGGCTTAGAAGTTGATCTCCGGTCACTTACCACGGGCGCGTCGCGAGTACAGTTGGTCGATAGTGCAGCTGCAGGCCAGTGGTTTGAGCTTGTGGCTGATGATGAGCGCACACGTTGTGCCGTTGACCTAAGTCACCTGCATAGCAGCTCGTCGGAGATTAGCCTGATGTCGACGTCGATTGGCTTTGGAGAAACCAAGAGGCAACTTTACCGCCTCGATGTGCTGGCACTGCGTGCGTTGGGGTATCAGGTAATGCAGGGCTACGGAATGTTTGGATCAAGGAGGAATGTGCGCCTTGATATCCGAAGTCCGCTCACGAGAGGCGCTGTTGCGAGTATGCGTGACGTGCGCGCAAACGCGGACGGCACCGGACGGTATCGGTTGCCGATACGTGCGCTGAGTTTTGATACGTCAGGACCCCTTGTTGTGGTCTGTGCCGATGTGATCGAGGGCAGGTCGCAGCATAGTATCGCCATCGATGACAGTAGTGTGGTTGTCTCGAGTTCTGCCGTAGCGGGCGCGCGGGTGACGATGAGGATCACTGTGCGCGACAGCGCAGGGCGCACCTCGGCGGTGACCTGCGTTGTGCAGCTTGGCGATCGGTTGCGGTATGATATCGCAGATCTGCCCTGCCCGCCGAACACCATCTGTAATGGCGGGTTTGAGGTTGCTTCGCGAAGCGGGCAGATATTCGTTGACTCGTTTGAATGCGGACTACCGACCAACGTAGCCAACTGGAGGTGTGCCGCCGGGTCTGCGGATCTCGCTAGAGTCGAAGCGGCAGATACACTCGATCGAGAGTCTGATCGGGAATCCCCGGGTCGGATCACGCCTCTCATGATCGACAGATTTCCCTATCCGCGCGGCTTCGAGTTCGACCCAGGCAACAGAAGCTATGTGGGTACGATCACCTCCGGCAAAACAGGAGGAAAGATCGACTACCATGAGGGCATCAAACAGAGAGTGTATCTCACGGCAGCTGTGCCGAGCCGCGTCGCCCTCTGGTCGTACGTGCACTCGCCGCACCAGTACACGAGAAACGCGGGACTCCTGGTGCGGATAGCCGACAGCGCACTGTGCGAAGTGCGCGACTGCAGTGCGCGCGGGGGCACAGTGCTTGATACAGTCCTGGTGCTGCCGGTGGTCAACTCGTGGGTGCCGCTCTGGACCAGTCCGTTTTCGGTGCCCAGGGATGGGTGGTACGAGGTGGACATTTCCTCGACGAACTGCTTCGAAGCGGATCCGCAGTATGGTCAGGGAGCGCTCACGGGAATCTGCTTCGATGATGTCGAGCTCACCGCGGCGCACACGACCATCGATCTCCACGCATACCCGCTCGAGCCCTGTGTGGGCGACACGGTAACAGCCGTGGCAACAGTCACCAACCTTGAGAACCGCGATGTAACCCTGCGGTGGAATCTGCTCTCTGACATCAGCGGACAGCAGGCATTGCGAGGACTAGCGGGATCGATTTCCGTCCCTGCACGATCAACGGTAGAGGTGCCTTTGCTGCGCCTGCCTGTGCAGGCAGGAATTGCATCGCAGCGCAATCTCGTTGTCGCTTTTCATGATCCTATGGCGACGCCAATGAGAGCAGATACCCATGTAGTTGCACTGCGCGTAGGCAGTGGCTCGCTGACAACACGCGTTTCCACAGTGCACGAGCGTGACGACGTTGTGGACATGCGCCTCGACGTTGTAAACAGTCGTGATGCTATCACACCGGTGCAGGGCGTGCTGATGGTGAAGCATCCGGTGCACGACAGTGTAATTGTACAACTGCCGCTTGCATCCGGACTAGCGTTTTCCGAACCTCTGCGCTCGGCAGACATGACAATGTGGAAGATTCGCGGAGCACTAAGTGCCGGCTCGACATCAGCGCCATTCACCGTGGAGTTCGCAGGCGAAGACAGTACTCGCATTGTGCAGGGCCTGGGCCCTGCTGCAATGGTAGCACTCCGGCTCCGGGCCACAGGTGCGACATGTGAGACGGCAAGTATGGCGAGCATCGGAACTCTCGAACCGGCTGAGCGCGGTGCGATGAGCGTATCTGTATCGCCGAACCCGAGCACCGATATCATTCGTGTTGAATGGGGCATGGGTCTTGGAGCCATTCGGCAGCTTCGCGTGTATGATATCCGAGGAACGCTGCGGCTTATGCGTGATGATATCCCGTCCTTCTCAAGCGGTGAGGTTCTACAAATCGATTCGTGGCAGACCGACTGGCTGCACACCGGCGTTTACGTCGTCACCGTCATCGGAGAATACGGCATCGCATCAGCAACGTTTCTTGTCATCCGCTGATCAATCCATAAACAAATACGGACGCCAGGCTTCGTCGACCTTGCCTAGGTAGTGCTTCAGGAAGAGCACGTGGTGCGGCTTCTTGGGCGGAGTCTGCAAGCGCATGTTCGCTTCGTCTGGTGTGCGATTACCTTTTCTGTTGTTGCACTTCACGCACGCCGTAGTAAGATTCTCCCATGTGTCGTTACCACCACGAGAGCGGGGGATGATGTGGTCGACTGTGAGAGGGGAATGCGTTGTGCCGCAATAGTTGCATCGCATACCATCGCGACGCAGGATGTTTTTGCGTGAGAGTTCGATCTTCTTGAACGGTACTCGCAGGTAGGCCGAGAGGCGAATCACTGATGGGAATGGATAGCGTCCGCGGACGGAGCGGATCGAAGCGTTGCTACGTTCTTCGACGATGTCGGCCTTCATCAGCAAGAGGAGCAGGAGCGCTTTCTTTGTAGTGCAGATGCTGATAGGCTCGTACGACTGGTTGAGAATCAGGACCTTTGCGTTCAGCGAAAACGATTTCCCGGGCTCGTTGAGTCCATCAAAATCGTGGTGCTGTAATGCTGATGTAATGTTGAAGGCAGTTCTCCTGCGTGGAAAATAGCAGGAGAGCGGTATTTTCGCACACGTATTTCGCACCCGTAATCTCAGGAACCCCATGGCACGCATGACAGCGGTACTCGCTCTCGAAAATGGAACGACAATCGAGGGGGATGCCATTGGTGCTATCGGGGCCGAATGTACCGGCGAGCTCGTGTTTAACACGGCCATGACGGGCTATCAGGAAGTGCTCACCGACCCCTCGTACACGGGCCAGGTGGTAACGTTTACCTACCCGCACATCGGTAATTACGGCGTAAATCCAGACGATGCAGAATCAGACCGCATCCAGGCTTCCGGCTTGGTCGTGCACGAACTCTCACCGATCGTCTCCAACTTCCGCTCCCACGCCTCGCTACAGAGCTATCTCGAACAAAACGGCACCGCTGGTATCGAAGGCGTCGACACCCGCATGATCGTGCGCATCCTACGCACGCAGGGGGCAATGCGCTGCGTGATCGCGCACGGAGAAGGACTCGACCACGGTGAACTCGTCGAGCGCGCGCGGGCAATTCCATCGATGAACGGACTCGACCTCACGCCGCTCGTCACAACGCAAGCCCCTTACGCATGGCAAGCTGAAGAGCAGAATCAATGGGATTATCGTCCGGAAACCCGCGGTCAGGGGGCTCGCAAACGCGTGGTTGCCATCGACTACGGCGTCAAGCGCAACATTCTACGTCGCCTTGCCCACCATGGGTGCGACGTAACTGTAGTGCCTGCAACGACTTCCGCCGCCGACATCCTCGCGCTCAACCCTGATGGCGTTTTCCTCAGCAACGGTCCAGGCGACCCTGCGGCCGTTACCATAGGCATTCAGACCGTCAAGGATCTCCTCGGTGTTCGCCCCCTGTTTGGCATCTGTCTCGGACATCAGATTCTGTCGCTGGCCGTTGGAGCATCCACCTACAAGCTCAAATTCGGTCACCGCGGCGCCAATCACCCCGTCAAGAACCTCCAGACCGGCAGCATCGAGATTACATCGCAGAATCACGGATTTGCTGTCGACCCTGCAACGCTGCCTGCAAATGCCCAGATGACGCACGTTAATCTTAACGACGACACCTGTGCCGGGATTGCTCTCACGGACGTACCCGCCTTCGCCGTGCAATACCACCCAGAGGCCAGCCCTGGTCCGCACGACTCCGATTACCTCTTCGACCAATTCATGGCAATGATGGCCTGATTTGGAAATGACCCCGCCGACCTGCTAACTTTGTCGGCTCTGGTCTACGGGCAGATACTCAAGTGGCCAACGAGGGCAGACTGTAAATCTGCTGGCATCGCCTTCAGAGGTTCGAATCCTCTTCTGCCCACACGAGCGGTCAGTTTCGGCTGGTCTCGCGGGAGTAACTCAGTTGGTAGAGTCACAGCCTTCCAAGCTGTTGGTCGCGGGTTCGAGTCCCGTCTCCCGCTCGCGACGTCAGACCCTGACGCGGACGGCGTATGCCGTTTGCTGATGGGCTTTGGTGTCTCCGGACGATGACGTGCTGATGTAGCTCAGTTGGTAGAGCACCACCTTGGTAAGGTGGAGGTCACCGGTTCAATCCCGGTCATCAGCTCAGCCTTGACGACGACGAAGATGACGACGACTTTTGACAATCGACGTGTTTACGGGTGTAGCTCAGCTGGTAGAGCAGCGGTCTCCAAAACCGCAGGCCGCGGGTTCGAATCCTGCCGCCCGTGCACTTTTCACGCATCGGAGATGCATCATGGTTGAAACAATCCGCGGTTTTTTCACGGACGTAAGCAAGGAGATGAAGAAAGTCTCCTGGCCGACACGTGAGCAATTGCAAGAGAGCACGATTGTGGTCGTGGTCACATGTTTGGTCATCGCCGGCATCGTGTTCGTGATCGACCAAGGCATGACGCAAGTCATGAGCCTGATCTTCTGAGAATAGGACACAGCAATGCTTGACGGAGCGCCGACACAAACAATCGATCCGAAGTGGTACGCCCTTCGAACCTTCACTGGCCACGAGGCCAAGGTGAAGGCATCCATCGAACTCGAGATGCAACGTCTCGGGCTGGAGAGCCGTGTTCGAAGCATCGTGATCCCGATGGAAACGGTGTATGAGGTGCGCAACGGAAAGCGCCGCACGAAGGTGAAGAACTTCCTCCCAGGGTACATCCTCGTAGAGTGTGTGCTCGATCGTCGTGTGAAGGATGTGATTCTCTCGCTGCCGTCAATTGTGAGCTTTGTTGGAACAAAGACAGAGCCACAGGCGCTGCAGCGTGACGAGGTTGATCGCATTCTCGGACGTGTTGAGGAGCGCAAGGACATCACGACGGTGGAGACATCGTTCCGTGAAGGCGATCCTGTGAAGGTGATCGACGGTCCGTTTGCCAACTTCAACGGTACGGTCAAGGAAGTCAACGTCGAAAAGCAGAAACTCAAAGTCGAGGTCGGCATTCTTGGTCGCAAGACGCCGATTGAACTTGACTTTGGTCAAGTAGAACTGGAAAATCATTAATCCATCAAGAGTGGGAGGTGGGTGAACACCCGCCGCAGACCACGAAAGGACTTTTTACATGGCAAAGAAGGTCATGGGCACATTCAAGCTTCAGCTCAAAGCAGGTGAAGCAACGATGGCGCCTCCCGTCGGTCCGGCATTCGGACAGCGCGGCCTCGCAGGTATGGAATTCGTTAAGCAGTTCAATGCTAAGTCGGCTAAGCAGCCGGGCATGATCCTGCCAGTGCTCGTCACATTCTTCAGTGACAAGAGCTTCACATTCGAAATCAAGTCGCCACCTGCCGCAGTTCTTCTTCTCAAGGCAACAGGCCTCGAGAGCGGTTCGGCCGTTCCACAGCGTGACAAGGTGGGCAAGGTAACGCGCGCGCAACTTGCTGAGATCGCCAAGATCAAGATGCAGGATCTCAACTGTTCGTCTGAGGACGCTGCAATCAGCATGATCGCTGGTACGGCGCGCTCGATGGGCATCACTGTGGATGGCTAAGGCCGCCACGCTCTATTACCTAGAACTTCATCTTTCAACTGTTGGAGGCTGTTCGCACTGAACGGCCGCTCGCACAACACACAAGGACTACTTCCATGGCACAAGGGAAGCGTTACAAGAAGGCAGCCGCGTCGTTTGATCGCGCGCTGACCTATGAATTCAAGAAGGCTGTCGAGCTCGTTAAGACAAACGCCACAGCCAAGTTCGACGAGTCGTTCGAAGTTGCAATGAACCTCGGTGTTGATCCGCGCAAGGCTGATCAGCTTGTTCGTGGTACGGTTGCACTCCCGCACGGTACAGGTCGCAGTGTTCGTGTTCTGGTGATTGCAAAGTCGCCAAAGGACAAGGAAGCACTCGATGCAGGTGCGGATCACGCAGGCTTTGCAGACTACATTGAGAAGTTGCAAGGTGGCTGGGCAGACATCGACATCATCATCGCTACTCCAGACGTGATGGGTGAAGTCGGTAAGCTTGGTCGCGTTCTCGGACCTCGCGGTTTGATGCCGAATCCAAAGAGCGGCACGGTAACGTTTGACGTTGCCAAGGCCGTTGCAGAAGTCAAGGCTGGTAAGATCGAGTTCCGCGTTGACAAGGCTGGCAACATTCATGCATCGGTGGGCAAGTGCTCATTCGACGCTGCAAAGTTGTCGGAGAACGTCGCGATGTTCGTTGGTACAGTACTTCGTGCTAAGCCAGCTTCGTCGAAGGGTCGTTACGTCAAGAGCATCTCGTTCAGCTCAACAATGGGTCCGAGCGTTCGTGTCGACGAACACTCAATGGGCGCAGACCAATAATTCACACGACTATTACGCACCGTGGGTGATTCAAGCTTCTAACATGTCTTCGGATATGTTGAATCGACCACGAACCATTAATCAACAGGATTTATGATCACGAAAGAGCAAAAGACGGCCGTTGTTGCTGACCTGGTAGAACACCTCCAGGGCGCTTCGAGCCTCTACTTCGTGGATTTCACCGGCATGACGGTTGCAACGGATCAAGCGTTTCGCAACGAACTCCGTCAAAAGGGCGTAACGATGAAGGTGGCAAAGAACACCCTCATCCTTCGCGCACTTGCAGAAGTCGGTGGCTACGAATTCGAGGAATCAAAGCTGGCAGGTCAAACAGCAGTCATCTTCGGTGGTTCCGATCCGGTAGCACCTGCTAAGATCATCCGTCAGTTTTTTGAGAAGGGCGAAAAGCCAAAGCTCAAGCTGGCGTTTGTCGAAGGCATGGTGTTCGAAGCATCGCAACTCAAGCAGGTTTCCGAGCTCCCAACACGTGAAGACATGATCGCTGGTATGATCGGCAGCATCCACGCCCCAATCTCGGGTATCGTGGGTAGCATCAATGCCGTCATGCGCGATGTTGCTTCGCTCGTTGAAGAGGTCGCCAAGAAGAAGGCTGCATAAGCGCCTTCTCACAATTCATTGAACATTTTTCCGTGGAGAATCACATGTCGGCAATCGTAGAAGAACTCGTAGAAAAGATTGGTAACCTTACACTCGTCGAAGCAGCTGACCTCAAGAAGGCGCTCGAAGACAAGTTCGGTGTAACAGCAGCAGCTCCAATGATGATGGCCGCAGCACCTGGTGCAGCAGCTGGTGCAGCAGCTGAAGAAAAGACAGAGTTCGACGTTGAACTCACAGACGGTGGTGCACAGAAGCTGAACGTCATCAAGGTCGTTCGCGAAATCACAGGTCTTGGCCTCAAGGAAGCTAAGGATCTCGTTGAAGGCGCACCAAAGCTCGTTAAGGAAGCTGCTCCAAAGGCAGATGCCGAAGCGCTCAAGAAGAAGCTCGAAGAAGCAGGCGCGAAGGTTACACTCAAGTAATCAGCAAGACAGTTTAACAGCCCCGAGATGGCCTTCTGTGCCGTCTCGGGCGTTGTTGTCTTAAGACATCTACCCTCACAAGGGCCTGTCGAACGGTGATTGACCTTGGTCAATCGTGTTGTTTACGGCAATCGCCGACCGACAGGTTCTACTTTTCTCAAGCATTCGGGAGCTCCCTCCATGAATGGATCAACCCTGGACACGTCGCTGTACCAGCTTCCGCTTCCTCGTCTCCGCGAGCGTATCTCGTTCGGACAGATCGAGACGGAAGACACGTACCCAGACCTCCTTGGCATTCAGATCGATTCGTTTCACGACTTCCATCAGGAAGACGTTCCAGGTTTGGAACGCCGCTTTATCGGATTGCAGCGCGCATTCGAAAGCAACTTCCCGATTGAAGACAATTCGGGCGTCTACGAACTGAGTTTCCTCGAGTACATCGTCGAAAAGCCGAAGTATTCCGAGGAAGAATGTCGCGAACGCGAACTCACGTACGCCAAGACGCTGAAAGCGAAGCTTCGTCTTTCATCAAAGGCCGACCCAAGTTCGGAGGATTACATCGAGGCAATCGACCAAGAGGTCTACCTCGGACAAATCCCAGCAATGACGCCACGCGGCACGTTCATCATCAACGGTGCTGAACGCGTTGTTGTTGCGCAGCTTCACCGTTCGCCTGGCTGCTTCTTCGATGAAGCAGTGCACCCGAACGGCACGAAGATCTTCTCTGCTCGTATCATCCCATTCAAGGGATCATGGGTGGAGTTCACAACGGACATCCACGATGTGATGTATGCGTACATCGATCGGAAGAAGAAGTTCCCGGTAACAACGCTTCTGCGCGCGCTTGGCTATAGCAGCGACGAAGATTTGTTGAACCTCTTCGACTTGACGTACGACATCCCGCTCGTGCACCTTACAGACGAGTACCTCGGACGTCGTATCGCTGCAGATGCGGTGGATATGGCGACGGGCGAAATCGTCGCACAGCGCGACCTCATCGTTGACGAAGATCTGCTCAAGCGTCTGAAGACAGCTGAAGTAGACTCGATCCGTATCTACAAGTACGAGAGCACCAACGACGAGCCGATCATCGCAAAGACACTCGCCAAGGACACATCGCGTACACGCGAAGATGCTCTTGAGACGATCTATCGCCAGCTGCGTTCAAGTGATCCGCCGGATCTCGACACAGCATGGGGCTTGCTCGAGAAGTTGTTCTTCAATCCGAAGCGCTACGATCTCGGTGTTGTTGGACGTTATCGTATCAACGAGAAGCTCAACATGACGGTGCCACTCGACGTCACAACGCTGACGGTGGATGACATCGTATCGATCGTGAAGTACCTCATCGACGTTCGCGATGCGAAGGTCCCTGTTGACGATATCGACCACTTGTCGAACCGTCGCGTGCGTACAGTCGGCGAGCAGCTTGAAGCAACGTTCAACCTTGGCCTTACACGCATGGCGCGTACGATTAAGGAGCGCTTGAGCGTTCGTGACAGCGAGAACATCACACCGAGCGAATTGGTAAACGCACGTACAATTACGAGCGTGATCAATCAGTTCTTCGGAACAAATCAGCTGTCGCAGTTCATGGATCAAACGAATCCACTGTCGGAAATCACGCACAAGCGCCGTACATCGGCACTCGGACCTGGTGGTCTGACGCGTGAACGCGCTGGCTTCGAGGTTCGTGACGTTCACTACACACACTACGGTCGTCTTTGTCCGATCGAAACGCCTGAAGGTCCGAACATCGGTCTGATCTCATCGCTTGCTATCCATGCACGCGTGAACAAGTTCGGCTTCATCGAAACACCATACCGCAAGGTTGTCAACGGTGTTGTAACAGAAGAAACAGAGTTCCTTCCAGCCGATAAGGAAGAAGGAATGATCATTATCCCTGCATCGACAGCTGTCGATAAGAAGGGTAAGATCATCGGCGAAACAGTCAAGGCGCGTTTGAGCGGCGACTACAAGGTTGTGCACCCAACAGAAGTGCACTACATGGAAGTGTCGACCGACCAGATTACGTCAGCCGCTGCTGCGTTGATTCCATTCCTTGAGCACGATGATGCGAACCGTGCGCTCATGGGTTCGAACATGCAACGCCAAGGCGTTCCATTGCTTCGTCCAGAAGCGCCTGTTGTTGGTACGGGCATGGAAGCGCGCGTTGCGCGTGATTCCCGTGCACTCGTGCTGGCTGAGGATGACGGTGTGGTTGAATACGTATGCGCAGACTACGTGCGTGTGAAGTACGACGACAAGCGTACCGGCGACGAGAAGCTTGTGTCGTTCCACAACGATCGTACGATGACGTACAACCTTCAGAAGTTCTACCGCACGAACCAAGACACATGCATCAATCAGCACCCAATCGTGCACGCTGGACAGCGTGTGAAGAAGGGGCAGCCACTGATCGATGGTGCGTCAACCGATATGGGCGAGCTCGCGCTCGGCCGTAACGTGATGGTTGCCTTCATGCCATGGCGTGGATACAACTTCGAAGATGCTATTGTCATCAGCGAGCGCATGGTTGCTGAAGACGTCTTTACATCGATCCACATCGAAGAGTACACGCTTCAAGTGCGCGATACAAAGCGCGGCGAAGAAGAATTCACTCGTGAAATCCCGAACGTCTCGGAAGAGGCTACAAAGGATCTCGACGATCGCGGTATCGTTCGCGTTGGCGCGAAGATTCGCGAAGGCGACATCCTTATCGGTAAGATCACGCCGAAGGGCGAAACAGATCCAACACCGGAAGAAAAGCTCCTCCGTGCCATCTTCGGCGACAAGGCCGGCGATGTGAAGGATGTGTCCCTCAAGGCACCTCCTGGACTCAAGGGAACAGTGATCAACACGAAGCTCTTTGCGCGTCGTGTTCTCACATCCGACAGCGAGTTCCGCCTTGAAGAGAAGAAGCGTCAAGATCTGATCACGAAGCGTGAGCAACAAGCTCTGCGCGCGTTGGATCTCGACTGCATCGAGCGTCTTGGACAGCTTCTCGAAGGCGAAACATCGCTTGGCGTGAAGTCAACAAACGACACAACAGTCTTCCGCAGCGGCACGAAGCTGTCTGCGAAGGAAATGCTCACAAAGTTTGAAGCAGGCGCATTCATCCCATCATCAGTATCCGTTGAACACGACTGGGTAGCTGAGAAGAAGACGATGAAGCTTGTTCGCACGCTCCTGAGCAACTACGAAGCACGCCGCAACGAGATCATGACTGATGGTCGCATCGAGCGCAACAAGATTGCTGCCGGTGATGAACTTCAGCCAGGTATCCTGCAGATGGCGAAGGTCTATGTTGCCAAGAAGCGCAAGCTGCAAGTGGGTGATAAGATGGCTGGACGTCACGGTAACAAGGGTATCGTGTCGAAGATCGTTCCGATCGAAGACATGCCGTTCTTGCCTGATGGCGCTCCGGTTGACATCGTACTCAACCCGCTGGGCGTGCCTTCACGTATGAATCTTGGTCAGCTTTACGAAACAGCTCTTGGTTGGGCTGCTCGCAAGCTTGGCGTGCACTTCGCAACACCGATCTTCGATGGTGCGTCGTGGAATCAGGTTGGTGACTACCTCGAACAAGCTGGTCTGCCTCGCACAGGTAAGACGGTGTTGTACGATGGTCGCACTGGTGAAGCCTTCCAGAACGAAGTGACGATCGGTATCATCTACATGATGAAGCTGAGCCACCTTGTGGAAGACAAGATTCACGCACGTTCGATCGGACCATACTCGCTCATTACACAACAACCTCTTGGCGGTAAGGCCCAATTCGGTGGTCAGCGTCTCGGGGAAATGGAAGTGTGGGCGCTCGAGGCCTATGGCGCGGCGCACACGCTTCAAGAAATGCTCACGTTGAAGTCTGACGATGTGCAGGGTCGTGCAAAGATGTACGAGTCGCTCGTTAAGGGTGAGAACCTGCCAAATCCGGGTATTCCGGAGTCGTTCAACGTGCTCGTTCGTGAGCTTCAGGGTCTGTGTCTGGATGTCAAGCTCGACTAACGAGCATGATGTCCGTGTCCAACTGAACTAGGAATTTACCGTCGGAGTTACGATGCAGTTCCATAACATCCCAAAGCGTGGCTATTCGCAGATTACGATCCGCATTGCCTCGCCGGATGACATTCTCAATCGCTCTCATGGTGAGGTCACCAAGCCTGAGACGATCAACTACCGTTCGTTCCGTCCTGAAAAGGACGGCTTGTTCTGCGAAAAGATCTTCGGACCAATTCGCGACTGGGAATGCGCCTGTGGTAAGTACAAGCGCATTCGCTACAAGGGCATCGTATGCGACCGTTGCGGCGTGGAAGTAACGCAAAAGAGCGTTCGCCGCGAGCGCATGGGTCACATCATGCTTGCCGTGCCAGTTGTGCACATTTGGTTCCTTCGTTCGCTTCCGAGCAAGATCTCCGGTGTGATTGGCATGCCTACAAAGGATGTCGAACGCATCGTGTACTACGAATCGTACGTGGTTGTTCAACCAGGTTCGACAGGTCTGCAGCCGAAGGACTTGCTTACAGAAGAGCAGTACCTTGAGGTGCTTGCCAACCTGCGTCCTGAAGAGCGCAACATGGACGACGACGATCCTCGCAAGTTCATCGCCCTCATCGGTGGTGAAGCTGTGAAGGAACTCCTGCGTCGTGTTGATGCTGACGAAGAGTACTACAAGCTGCGCGAAGTGGCCAAGGAAGACATGTCGCAAGCGAAGAAGGCTGATGTCCTGAAGCGTCTGCGCATCCTTGATGCATTCCGCACAAACGAGACCAAGGAGCCGAACCGTCCCGAGTGGATGGTGCTCGACATCATCCCAGTGATCCCACCGGACCTTCGTCCGCTGGTGCCACTCGAGGGTGGTCGTTTCGCGACATCCGACTTGAACGACTTGTACCGTCGCGTGATCATTCGCAACAATCGCCTCAAGCGCCTGATCGATATCAAGGCGCCGGAAGTGATCTTGCGCAACGAGAAGCGCATGTTGCAGGAAGCTGTCGACGCATTGTTCGACAACTCACGTCGTGCTGTTCGCAGCGAATCGCAGCGCGCTCTGAAGTCGCTTGCAGATACGCTCAAGGGTAAGACAGGCCGCTTCCGTCAGAACCTTCTCGGTAAGCGCGTCGATTACTCTGGCCGTTCGGTTATCGTTGTGGGTCCGGAACTCAAGCTCTACGAATGCGGTCTTCCAAAGGACATGGCTGTTGAGCTGTTCAAGCCCCTTATCATTCGCAAGCTGATCGAGCGCGGTCACTGCAAGACAGTGAAGAGCGCAAAGAAGCAGGTCGAAAAGAAGACAACAGAGGTGTGGGATATTCTCGACACGGTGATTGACGGGCATCCGGTGCTTCTCAACCGTGCTCCGACACTCCACCGTCTGGGTATCCAAGCGTTCCAGCCGAAGCTCATCGAAGGTAAGGCTATCCAGCTGCACCCATTGGTAACAACGGCGTTCAATGCTGACTTCGACGGTGACCAGATGGCCGTTCACGTGCCACTGAGCCACGAAGCACAGCTTGAAGCACTCCTCCTGATCCTTTCGGCGCACAACATCATGCACACGCAGAACGGCGAGCCTATTGCTGTTCCGTCGCAGGACATGGTTTTGGGTGTGTACTATCTCACGAAGGCACGCAGTGGTCTGAAGGGTGATGGCAAGTACTTCTCCAGCACGGAAGAAGTCGTGATCGCCTACAACACTGGCCGCGTAGATATGCATGCCAAGATCAAGGTGCGTCTCAACGGACAGTATGTCGATACAACAGCTGGTCGCGTGATCTTCAACTTGATCGTGCCTGTTGAGATGGGCTTCATGAACGAAATGCTTGGCAAGAAGCGTCTGCGTCAGGTGATTGCAGATTGTTTCCGCAAGGCAGGTCTCGCAAAGACAGTGGAGTTCCTCGACAAGCTCAAGGAAGCCGGCTTCCAGACAGCTACGCGCGGTGGTCTCTCGGTTTCTATCGCCGACGTTGTTGTGCCAGATGAGAAGACAGTGATCATCGACAAGGCGCAAAAAGAAGTCGACAAGATCGAAGATTACTACCACTCTGGTGTGATCACCGAAGGCGAGCGCTACAACAAGATCATCGATACGTGGTCAACAGCCACAAACAAGGTTGCTGACAAGCTCTACAACGAGCTCGCAGCGAACAAGGACGGTTTCAATACCTTCTTCATGATGCTTGACTCGCAAGCCCGGGGTTCGAAAGAACAGATCCGTCAGCTTGCCGGTATGCGTGGTCTGATGGCGAAGCCACAGAAGACTGCTGCCGCATCGTCAGCCGAGTTGATCGAAAACCCGATCATCTCGAACTTCAAAGAAGGTCTGACAATTCTTGAGTACTTCATCTCCACGCACGGTGCTCGTAAGGGTCTTGCCGATACAGCTCTCAAGACGGCTGATGCTGGTTACCTGACACGTCGTCTCCACGACGTTGCGCAGGACGTGGTGATCTCCGATGATGATTGCGGAACGATCCGTGGTGTCGAAATGAAGGCACTGAAGGATGGGGAAGACGTCAAGGAGCCACTCAAGGAGCGCATTCTTGGTCGTACGTCACTTGTTGACGTCATCGATCCTCTCACCAATGAGATGTACTGCGCTAAGGGTACCATCATTGATGAAGAGATTGCAGAGAATATCGAACGCAGCCCAATCGAAGCAGTATTGATCCGCTCGGTTCTCACGTGTGAATCACGCCGTGGTGTGTGCGCCCGTTGCTACGGTCGTAACATGGCTACAGGCCAGATGGTTGACACTGGTGAAGCCGTGGGCACAATTGCATCGCAGTCGATCGGTGAGCCTGGTACGCAGCTGACACTCCGTACGTTCCACACGGGTGGTACGGCGTCGTTGTCGATGTCGCAGAGCGCCGTGATGGCCAAGTTCGATGGTAATGTGCAGTTCGACGGTATTCGTGTTGTAACGTATCCTGGCGATGCAGAAGACATCAACGTTGTTGTCTCTCGCGCTGGCGTCATCAACATCGTCGAGCCAGGATCGAATCGCGTTGTCACGAAGTACGATGTCGTGTACGGTGCTGAACTCAAGGTCGTTGATGGTCAGCCAGTGAAGAAGGGCGACATGCTCTACGACTGGGATCCTTACAACTCCGTGATCATCACGGAAAAGGCCGGACGTGTTCGCTACCGCGACCTCGTTTCGAACTTGACCTTCAAGGAAGCAATTGACGAGCAGACAGGTCACACAACGAAGATCGTGATCGACTCACGTGACCGTACAAAGAGCCCTGCGATCGAAATCGTTGATGAAGATGGCGTATCGATTCAGTCGTACATCATCCCGTCGCGTGCACAGATCGTCGTGGACGACGGTGAAGTTGTGGGTATCGGTGCAAAGCTTGTAAAGATGCCACGCGATCTGGGACGTCTCCGCGACATTACGGGCGGTCTGCCACGTGTTACGGAACTCTTCGAAGCACGTGCACCACAAGCCCCAGCAGCGGTTACAGAGATCGACGGTATCATCGCAATTGACAAGCCAAAGCGCGGTTCACGCGTGATCTCAACAACGTCGCTCGACGGCGAGCTTCGTCGTGAGTACAGTGTGCCGATCGGACGTCACGTTCTGGTGCAAGAGGGCGACCTCGTACGCGCTGGTGATCGTCTCACTGAAGGCGCAATCAATCCGCACGACATTCTTCACATCAAGGGTCTCACAGAAGTACAAGCGTACCTCGTGAATGAAATCCAAGAAGTGTACCGCATGCAGGGTGTGAAGATCAACGACAAGCACATCGAAGTGATTGTTCGTCAGATGCTTCAGAAGATTCGTGTCATGGACTCTGGTGATGCGCAATTCATCGAAGGCGATCAGGTCGATCGTCTGCGCTTCCTCGACGAAAACGAGCGTCTTCGCAACTGTGTCGTCGTGACAGATAAGGGCGATTCAAAGCTGAAGCTTGGTCAGATCGTCGACAAGAAGATTGTCCGCGAGATTAACGTCGAACTCAAGAAGAAGGAAAAGGCTGCGATCAAGAGTCGCAATGCCGAACCTGCGATTGGTGAGCCGTTGCTCCTCGGTATCACACAGGCGTCGCTCACAACGGAATCGTGGCTCTCAGCTGCGTCGTTCCAAGAGACAACGCGTGTGCTTGCTGATGCATCAGCTGCTGCAAAGGTTGATCGTCTTCTTGGTCTCAAGGAAAACATCATTCTTGGTCAGCTCATCCCTGCGGGTACTGGTTTGCGCGCCTACCAAGAAATGCTTGTCGCGTCGGACGTCGGCAACATTTTTGGTCCGGAAGCAATCATCCCAACAGTCGAGCCAGAGCCTGAGATGCCAAAGCGTCCAGCACGCAAGACAACGCGTACAACTGTCGCGTAAGCAGTAACGCAATCATGTGATCATTCAAGGGGCTTTCCGATATTGGAAGGCCCCTTTTCTTTTCTGGGACATCCACTATGCGACATCTGCTGATCATCGTGCTCATGCTTGGATCGATGCATGCGTTTGCACAATCACCGCAGCGTCTGCCGATCACGACCGGATTCTCGAGCGGGTTTCAGATTGTTCCTGCAGAGGGATCGCTGTGGCTTGTCGACCAATCAAGTGTGTATCGACAGGATCCTAAGTCCCTTGACCTCTGGCAGCCATTGCCAATGCTCTATCGCTGCGAACCTGCAACGATCGTGGCGGCAACACGGGAGCGCGTGACGGTAGCCGCACAGCGTGCTACGGCGAGCGATACGTCGTGGTGGCTCTTCCGTTCTGCGGAAGGATCGCTGCAATGGATCGATAGTGTGCAGTTTCAACCCGAGGGACGTCTGCTGTGCGGTGCATGGGATTATGTGCTCTTCTCGGCCACCGGACCAGACGACGTGATGGTGGTTGATGTGTACGACAGGTTCGGTGATAAGCGCGGATCGATCCCTATGGCGCAGGCACGGAACACACGCGCACTTACGATCAAGCAGTGCGGCGATTCTGTGATCTTGCTCGATCGCAGCTCTGGTGCCACAACATGCGAAGTGATTCGTGGCTCGGCAACAATGCCCGTTGCATCATGGACACGACGCGATGTCGAAGGTGTGCTTGCTGGTGTGATTGGATGGGGCGATGCGTTTGTGTATCAAACTGCCAACGGTGTGTTCGTCGATCACGCGGGCGCTGTGCGCCCAATG